>NZ_KB850129.1:898208-1498208 GCF_000369665.1 Acinetobacter sp. CIP 51.11 | reverse complement strand
GAGAACTGGATCAACTGATTTTGACCCATATGGATCAGGATCATAGCGGTGCATATCACAGCATTAAAGATCAACTAAACATCCGACAAGTGTCATCCAATCAGATGCCTGAAACAGCTGCTTCTTCAAGCTTTCAGTTTTGTTATGCAGGACAGCAATGGCAATGGTCTGAGACGATTAACTTTAAAATTCTGGCACCTCGGCAGCAGCAGTTAAATACGCCAAACTTCAATAAAAATGACCGGTCGTGCGTGATATAT
Organism: Acinetobacter sp. CIP 51.11; assembly: GCF_000369665.1. Classification (GTDB taxonomy): domain Bacteria; phylum Pseudomonadota; class Gammaproteobacteria; order Pseudomonadales; family Moraxellaceae; genus Acinetobacter; species Acinetobacter lwoffii_S. The sequence continues at coordinate 1,497,948 of NZ_KB850129.1, read as the reverse complement.
CTGCAAGTTAAAAATGCCGGACCGTATCAAAACTTTTTACTGATGGGCGATGCGGGCTGGGAGACTGAATATCAACTGCTCCAAGACTATCCCGAACTTCAGGTCGATGTGCTGGTACTCGGCCATCATGGCAGTCAGCACAGTTCAGCCTATCAATTTTTAGAAGTTTTGCAGCCTAAACTGGCGATTGCCTCGGCTGGGAAATTTAATCGTTATGGCCACCCGAGCCAACTGACGCAGCAACGGTTAAAAGCTCTTAATATTCCCTTATTGACCACGGCAGAACAGGGGAGTGTGCACTTCCAGCAACAAGGCTCAGAACTGGTGCTTTCTGCCGAACGACATGAATGGCAGTGGTTGTATCGTCAGCCTTTAAGTCACTGATTCCAGTATGGACGAAACTTCATGTAGTTCTTGAGTTCTTAATGCATTTACTTTGCCCAAGGCTTGTTCATGTTCAAGCTTATAGAGATTTCCCAAGTCTTGATGCGCATTAAAGCGTTTATAGCTCCAATGATAATGTTCCGGATGGCGACGAATTAAATTTTCAATACTATTGATAATGACTTGCGTGCCTTGATTAGCATTGCCACTATAAATTTTTTCATCGACCGTTTCGATAAAAATATCGAATCCATCTTCAGTATTACGTAGAGCATATAAAAACAGGGCACGCGCTTTGGTCTTTTGAATCAGCTTGGCACTCAAATTACTGGTGGCCAAAGGCACGCCGAAATAGGGAATATATTCACCACCGATATTCGGGGTATGATCCGGCAGGATGACCGTAGTGCCGCCTTGTTTTAAGGCCTTAAAAATCTGACGGACGCCAGATTCATCGGTCGGTACCAGATGCGCCTGTTCCCGGCTACGGGCAGCCCGTACAAATTGATCTGCAGCCTGATTTTTCACAGGTTTATACATAATGGTCATTGAAGTGAACTGGGCAATATAGGCATTCATAATTTCCCAGGTACCAAAATGCGGCACAATTAAAACCAGACCTTTATTTTGTGCAAGGGCATCATGAAGTAGATCTTCGCCAATGACGCGATGAACGCGTTTAAGATTTTTCTGATTGCTTGAGCCCCAAATAGTAAAGAACTCGAAATATGACATTAATTCATTGCGAACCGCAGCATGGTTAATCTGTTCACGTTCCTGGCCGGACAGTTCAGAAAGACTGATTTCAAGGTTGAGACGAATAACTTCCGAAGTTTTAGTGACTTTAAAGCTGTTCACAATAAAGGCCAGAATACGGGCCATCCAGCGAGAAACCGGAAGCGGTTGGCGGCTAATGTATTTGAGTAATCCGTAAGCTGAATTCCGTGAGCCCTGTTTCGTCATTGATTTCGTCTAAGTACAAAAAAAGAGAACAAAATTTATTATAGGCGAAAACGTTTTGTTTAGACAGAATTACCCGATTCAGTGTATATAATGGATTCAATATAAATCAATTTATTGGATTATTTATGTCCGATTGGCCACCAAAACCTGAAAATCAAATACAAAATACGCAACAGCCAGTTCAACCGACTGGTCCGGAATGGAAACTGCTGGAAAAAGCAGTTTTAGCTTCTGTGGAAGAGCAGCGCCGTGCGCGCCGTTGGGGAATTTTCTTTAAATTTCTGACTTTTGCTTATCTGCTTGTCGTCATTCTGGCGCTAGGCAAAAGCTGTAGTTCAGTTTCTTCAGATGCTAGCGCTGCTGCGGGTTCGCATATCGCAGTCGTGGATATTGTGGGTACAATTGCAGCCGACAAGCAGAGCGTCAACAGTAGCAATACCATCAAATCATTGAAAAAAGCCTTTGAAAATAAACAAAGTAAAGCAGTGGTGCTGAATATCAACTCACCTGGCGGTTCACCGGTACAGTCGGATGAAATCTGGCAGGAAATTCAGTATCTGAAAAAACAGCATCCTGGGAAAAAACTGTATGCCGTGATTGGCGATACGGGGGCTTCAGGCGCTTATTATATTGCTTCAGCTGCGGATGAAATTATTGTCAATCCATCGAGCCTGGTCGGTTCAATTGGGGTGATCATGCCGAATTATGGCGTGACTAATCTATTGCAAAAATTAGGTGTCGAAGATCGCACCATGACCTCAGGCGAAAATAAAGCTTTGCTGTCGATGACTCAGCCAGTTGATCTTGCCCAAAAAGCTCATGTACAGGGTGTGCTGGATAATGTGCATGGTCACTTTATTAATGCAGTGAAACAGGGGCGTGGGGCTAAGTTGAAATCCAATGACCCTGCCATTTTCTCTGGCTTGTTCTGGACCGGTGATCAGGCGGTGAAATTAGGTATCGCAGACCGTATTGGCAGTTTAAATACTTTAAAACGTGAACTTAAAACTGAAAAAGCGTTGAATTACACCATTGAATATAGTCCATTTGAATCCGTCTTGGGTCGTATGGGTTCATCGATTGGGGATGGAATTGCTTCTTCGGTTGCACAAAAGCTTCAGTCAGAAAATAGTACAACACTGCAATGAAACCACTGATTCATTTCGCGCACGCCAATGGCGTGCCATCCAAAGTCTATCAAAAACTGTTTGATGGATTACAAGATGATTACGATATTATCTATGTGCCGCTTTTAGGGCCAGACAAGCGTTACCCGGTTGATAACCACTGGAAAAGCCTGACCCAGCAAGTGATTGACAGTATTGTACGTCAGTCACATGGGCGACCCGTCATTGGTCTGGGGCATTCTTTGGGATCCGTGTTAACTCTGCAGGCGGCTTTACAGCGCCCGGAACTGTTTTCACAAATGATCATGCTGGACCCGCCCATGATTATGGGCAAAGAAGCCTTTGCCTTACATATTGCAAAGACTTTGCGCTTAAAAGCATTGGATAAAATGTCTCCAGCAGGTCTGTCGAAACGCCGTCGTGACCATTGGGATTCACGTGAACAAGCCGCTGAATTGCTGCGCCCTAAAGGTTTTTATCAGGATTTTGATGCGGATTGTTTCCAAGCTTATATTGACCATGCCTTGCAGGAGGATCCCATCCGGGGTGGAGTAGAACTCACTATCCCTAAAAGGGATGAGGTCGCAGTCTTTAGAACCAATCCGTCGCTATGGTGGTTGCCTCAGGCAAAACCAAAAATTCCTGTGCATTTGGTCGTTGCCGAGAAAGGTCCATTTCTGGCCCGCAAGTTCCCGCAGCAAGTGCAAAAGAAGTTTGGTATTCCTTTTACCGTAGTCGATGGCGGGCATATGTTTCCATTAGAGAGACCGCAAGAAACTGTTGAACTAATTAAACAATTAATTCAAAGGTAAGAATGGAAAAATTTATAGCTCTTTTAGGTGTATCTAGTCTTAGTGCTTTTCTAGTTATTTTTGTTTTATGGTTGTGCAAAAATTGGTTTTTAACTCGGTTAACTGAGTCAATTAAACATGATTATTCAATGAAATTGGAAGAGTACAAATACAATATAGAAATTCGTCGTAAAGCTGAGCAAGTAGCTAAATTACTAGCCTTATGGATAGAAAGACCTCTGGAAAGGGAAGAATTAAACAGACTGACCTTTGAGTGCTTTTTATGGCTGCCAGATGATATAGCTCAAGATCTAAGTAAATTATTTAATTATCAGGAAGAAGACAGTATTACTATCAGATCTGTTTTATTCAAAATAAGATAACATTTACTAAAAGAGTCTGAGGATAATCAAAAAGTTCTAAAAGATTTTGAAATTATAGTATTTTCTAAAAAATAAAAAACGCATCCGAGGATGCGTTTTTTTATATCTAAATTTTTTTAGAACTTGCAGAATTGAACAGGCGCTTGCATTTTCTCATTTCGATATAACACACCATCTTTAGTATGTTGAATCGTTCCGCTACAAATCCATTCTACGACTTGTGGATAGATCACATGCTCGAGGCTATGCACACGTGTTGCCAAACTTTCTACCGTATCATGATGAGAAACCTTGAGAACACCTTGGGCAAGCGCTTGGCCTGCATCCAGTTCAGCCGTAACATAATGCACCGTACAACCGTGCAGAACATCACCGGTATTGAGTACACGCTGATGCGTATGCATGCCTTTATAATAAGGCAACAGGGAAGGGTGAATATTTAACATTTTTCCTTCCCAGGCTTTCACAAATTTTTCACTTAAAATTCGCATAAAGCCGGCAAGTACCACCAGATCCACATCCCAGTCCAAAAGCTGTTGATGCATCACATCATCAAAAGCCTCTCGGTTTGGATATTGCTTGTGTTCAATAACTGCAGTCTGAATGCCTGCGTGCTGTGCACGCGTTAAAGCAAAGGCTTCAGGCTTGTTGGAAATCACGCCCACAATTTGCCCCGAAAGATTGGCATCAATCAAGGCTTGCAGATTTGATCCGCTACCTGAAACAAGTACAGCAATTTTAATCATGCGAAATTACGCGAAGATCACACGAATTTTTTCGTCTGCACCTGCAACCGATTCAGCATTGTCTTGAATCTGACCCATTGCCCATGCTTTTTCGCCAAGCTGGTTAAGTAATTCAACAGTTTTGTCTGCATCTGCTGCATCAACCACAACGACCATGCCGACACCACAGTTGAAAGTACGGTACATTTCAAACTGTTCTACACCACCTTCGCGTTGTAGAAGTTTGAATAGCTCAGGCCATTCCCAAGAAGATTCATTCACAAGCGCTTGAGCGCCGTTTGGAAGTACGCGAGGCAAGTTACCTGGTAAACCACCACCGGTGATGTGTGCCATCGCATGGACATCAACGTGTTTTAACAGTTCAAGAATTGGTTTTACATAAATGCGTGTTGGTTCCATTGCAACATCTGCAAGTGGGCGGCCATCGACGATTTGATTCAGGTCAACGTTTTTCACGTCCAGGATTTTACGAAGCAGTGAGTAGCCGTTTGAGTGCGCACCTGAAGAAGCTACACCAATTAAAACGTCACCCGCTTTGACTTTAGAGCCATCAATAATTTTACTTTGCTCAACAACACCGACACAGAAACCTGCAAGATCGTAATCTTCGCCTTCATACATGCCTGGCATTTCAGCAGTTTCACCGCCAACTAATGCACAGCCAGCAAGTTCACAACCAGCGCCAATACCAGTGACTACATTTGCAGCAACATCAACATTTAAGTGACCAGTTGCATAATAATCAAGGAAGAACAGTGGTTCAGCACCACAGACAAGAAGGTCATTCACGCACATTGCAACCAGGTCTTGACCAATTGTGTCATGACGGTTCAAATTCAGTGCCAGACGTAATTTTGTACCAACACCATCTGTGCCAGATACGAGAACAGGTTCTTCATAACCTTTAGGAATTTTACAAAGTGCACCAAAGCCACCTAGACCGCCCATAACTTCGGGACGTGAGGTACGCTTAGCGACAGATTTGATACGATCGACTAACGCGTCGCCCGCCTCAATGTCGACACCTGCATCTTTGTAGCTTAAACCAGTGTTTGGGGTAGAAGTTGAGTTGCTCATAATGAAGTCTCCGCATTCGCGGGTGCGATTATAACCTGAATATGTAAAACTCTTATGGTATTTGTGGCCTAAAATGCTATCTTTATTAAAATATTTTAATTTTTAGAATGATTAATAGAGAAAAGGCAAGATTCTATGGTCGATCGTACTTTACGGCGCATTCTTATACTTGCTGGTATAGCATTGATACTTTGGGTTTTATATCTGCTTAAACCAGTTGTGGTTCCTTTTGTGGCAGCTTTTCTAATTGCTTATTTATTTAGCCCACTGGTCGATGTTTTGCACCGCATTGGGCTGGCTCGATGGCTCTCGATCAGTATCGTATTTATCGGGATTGGGGTCGTGGTCACCTTGGTGATGTGGTATCTGGTGCCACTGGTCTGGCAGCAGCTGATGTATGCGCGTGATAGCATTCCGGCCGGGATTCACTGGATCAATTACACATTTCTACCTTGGCTTTCCGATAGCTTTAATCTGGTCCCGATGGAGATTGATACCGATCAGATTTCCTCCGTGGTGATGGACTATGTCCAGACCAATTATAGTGCTGACAGTATTCAGGCAATGCTGCTGAAACTGGCACAATCTGGTCTGAATTTTATCCAGATTGGTGGCACGATTGTCCTGATTCCGATTATTGCCTTTTATTTCTTGCTGGATTGGGATCGTATGCTGGACAGCTTACGCCGCCTGATTCCCCGTCCTTATGAAAAAACAACCTTAACTATTGTGAGTGAATGTCATAGTGTTTTAGGTGCCTTTGTCAAAGGTCAGTTCCTGGTCATGGTTCTGCTAGGCGTAGTCTATGCAGTGGGACTGCAACTGATTGGCCTAGAGATTGGCTTGATCATCGGGATGATTGCCGGATTGTGCAGTATCATTCCGTATCTTGGTTTTGCGGTTGGAATTATTGCCGCAGTCATTGCAACCTTTTTCCAATTTGGAATCGACTGGTGGCAACTGGTATTGGTCGGGATTGTCTTTATGGTCGGGCAGGCCGTCGAAGGCTATATTCTGCAACCGTTCTTGCTAGGTGATAAAATCGGTCTTTCTCCTGTAGCTGTAGTGTTTGCAGTTCTGGCAGGTGCACAACTGGCCGGTTTCTTGGGCATGCTGATTGCCTTACCGGTGGCAGCCGTGATTGTGGTACTGCTGCGGCATATCCGTGAGTATTATGAAAATACGCCATTTTATGGTGATCGGGCTGTTATCATACAAGATGCATCTACCGGTTCAATCAATATTGAAACAGCAGACTTAGATGTTGATATTGAAATGAAAAAGCCACAGAAAAAACCGCTGCAAGCAGAGGAGAACTCAAGTAAAATTCACGATCCACATCGTAAAGACTCATAAGGCCAAAAAATCGTATGCGTCAATTGCAGTTAGATATAGAACCTCAGCTCGATGCCCGAATCAGTGATTTTTCAGGGCCGGGTTGGGGGCATGTCATTGATGCTGTCCGTCAATTACATGCAGGCCTGATCAACCAATTTTATGTCTATGGGGGAGCCGGTACAGGTAAAAGTCATTTGTTGTCTGCCATCTGTGACTCTTATCTGGAAGTAGGTAAATCTGCAATTCAGGTATCTTTGCTTGAGCTTTTAGATGCACCGACTGAGGCGATTACTTCTCTAGATCGTTTTGATCTGGTAGCACTTGATGATATCGAAGCGATTAGTGGCGTACCCCATTGGCAACGCGCAGTATTTCACTTGATTAATTATAATAATGAAGGTGGTGGGCAGTTGGTGTTTTCGTCACGTTTTGCACCTATCGAACTCAAACTCGAATTGCCAGATTTACAATCCCGTCTCACGCAGGCGGTCAGTACCCGTGTTCCGAGTGGCAGTTTGTATGCTGATCGCTATGCGCTGGTTTCCTCGGTACTCGATCGTCGTGGGATCCATTTAGACCCTCAAATCTTTGACTATTTACTAAGCCATGGGCCACATCAAACTTCAGTGCTGCTTCAAAGATTAGAGCAGATTATTCAATTGCTTAAAGGGGAAAAATTGAAAGTCAGCAATGCTAATCTGCGGCAGATATATGCCTTGATTGACGAATATCGGTAAAATATAAAAATTCTTGAGTAATTACTCAGTCTATGACACAGTAAGGCAAAATAATTCGCTGTTGCAAGGATTCTGCAACTTTAGAAGAAAAAGAAAGAAATAAAAATTAAGGAGAAGGTTATGCTCAAGAAGAGCATAGGCATAGCTTTGCTATGTATAGCGGGGCAGTCGTATAGTGCAGATATTATTGTAACCACTACAGAAGATATTGAAAAAGATGACAAGGAATGTTCACTTCGAGAAGCTGTTGAGTATGTTAACCGTGGCTTAGCTAAATCAGGTTTTATGGGGTGTGGTGGGGAGAACTCATCCAGTACCATTATTTTAAAAGAAAAAAATACCTATGTGTTGAACCAGCATATCGCGATTAAAAAATCTCTTACCATCCGTGCGGTCGCAGAAAGTGATGGCGAATTCAGTACGGATGAAAAAGCATTAGGCTTGCATAATGCTCATATTCAAATGAAAGGTACTGATAACCTTTTCCGGATCAACAGTACAGATACATTGGTTCAGTTAAATTTGAAAGAACTGGATCTTGAAGGCTGTGGTAAAACTAGTTGTGCTGAACAAGGTGGCCTAATTTATAATAAAGGTCAGCTAATTCTAGAATATAACCGTCTATTTAATGCTGCTGCCAACTTGGGTGGGGCAATTTATAATGCTGGCAAGTTTGGTCAGAACTTAACAAGCCGTGCACAAATTAAAAATAGTCTGATCGAAAATAATAAAGCCCAACGAGGCGGGATCCTGTATAGCGAGCTACCTGCTTTCCTCATTTATCAAAGTGTACTTAAAAATAATCAGACACTGGATAATTCCGCGACCAATATTTATAGCGCGGGACAGTTTGCTGACTCCAGTAAAGATCAAGGTATTAGTGGGGAGGTATTAAGTAGTACGATACTAAAAAATAAGGGTGTATTTATTAATGTCCTGGACGGGATGGGATTGAATAATCTCACCATAGTTGACAATGAAAATACTGCTTTAAATATCCATGCACCGTATGGAAGAGCTTATGTAGCGAATAGTATTATTTTAAGAAATGGTACACAGGATTGCCAAATTATCACTGGTGATAAGTCTGTGTCGCAAAATAATCTGCTGACAGCCTCGTGTGGTGTAGGGGATGCCGTCGCGCCGAACCAGTTCTGGAATGGTACACGACTTTTTGCTGAATCCTCAGATAAAAGTGAAGGTATTTGTCAGACCCTACAAGAAAATAATAATGCCATACTTTGTCCATATAGCGTTCCTAAAGGACAATTTCTCGGTTATATGCGCCCACGAATTTTGTTGAACTATATCCTTGTGAGTGAATCACCGATTGTGAATAGAGGCACAGGATTGAGTTTAGCAAATCCAACGGTAGCATGTGAAGCGGCAGATCAGCGCGGGATCAACCGTTTGATGGATAATCTGTTTTGTGATCGTGGTGCTGTTGAAATCACGATACCAATCTCAGGCAGTCTGGTGGGACAAGATCTGTTAAAGGGTGAAATTGCCAAGTTTTCAATTGAATCTTATCTGGGAGATAGTGATTTAATTCCAAAAGAACAGTGTAATGCCATTGTTGGTCAGAATCCGACGGGGGAGCCTTGGCAAGATGGCTGTTTGAAAGTTGTACAAACCAAAACAGCTTCCAAGGGTAAAACAATCATCGATATTCATGGCAATGTCGTTTATACCCCGGATTCTACCTGGCATGGAGCAGATATTTTCGAACTACAAGTGGTGACCTCATCGACACGGTTTAATAAAAGTAAACCTTATTTGACTATTACTACTCAAATTGTTCAGGAGCCAAAAAATGAAATGGAAGACAAAGCAGTCAAAACTTCAGGCGGCTCATGGGGTGGTGGTGGGCTACTGATTTTACTCGGATTAATAGGTTTACGCCGTGGATTAAAAGATTAAGGAAAAATCATGAAAAATTATAAAAAAGGACTGCTTGCGGCCATGATTTTATCTGCCATGAGTTTGATGGCAGCCGAAGATAAAACGATATATGTAACTACTTTTGCTGATGAAGATGGCGAGAATAATAATGCCTGTTCTTTGCGAGAAGCCATTAAAACTGCAAAACTGGATAAATCTTATGGCGGATGTAATGTAGGACGTACGCTTCGATTGGATGGTTCAGCTGCAGATGTGATTCAGCTTGAAGCAGGCGAGTACAAATTAGATAAAGAGCTGATCGTAGAGTCAGCGCTCAAAATTTATGGGAAAACTCCGCTTAACTATGCTAGTCGTAGTCCGATTACGCTGTTATATCCAACCCGGGAGGCTTTAAAAAGTACTATTTCAGGCCAGGGGAAAACCAGATTATTTAATAGTATGGCCAGCCAATCCAGTCTGGAAATTCATCATCTGATCTTAAAGGATGGTTATGCAGCAATAAATACCTTGGATAAAGGTAATGGCGGTACTTTTTATGTAGCTGGGCCTTTAAGTATTAATACCAGTGAAATAGTAAATTCCCGAGCAGCTGCAGAAGGTGGGGCGATTTATAGTGTAGCAATGAATACGGAAAGGAATATTGTCATTCAGGATTCTTTGATTCAAAAAAATCAGGCGAGTTCATATGGTAGTGTTTTGGCGATGGACTGTCAGGGAAATTTAGGGACAACTCAAACCAATGTGAAAATTAATTCCAGTAGTATTGTTAAAAACGGTTCAGACACTACTAACAGTATTATTGATTTTTGTGGCTATGCCACAGTAGAAATTGTTAACTCTACTATTGCGAAGAATACTGCAAGTACCACAGGACATATTGTGCGTATGACGAATGAAGTTAATCGTCCCCTCAGTAAATTCTCCAGTTTAACTGCATTAAGTAATACTATTGTTGAAAATACAGCCCAATCTACTTTATTTTATGACAATACCGGTTTTAGATATTTTAATTTCAATGTTTTAGCCTTTAACCAAGGCCTGTCTTGTGAATATGCCTTAAATCAGGGGAATCCGACCAAGGCACAACGTGTTGAATTTTCTACAATTCGAAATGCAATTCAAACGACTGGGCCATCACGTTGCGTATTGCCAGAATTAGACGAAGATACTACTTCAAATAATCTTGATGTCTCTAACAATATAATCAGCAGTTTATTAACAAATTATATTGAGCCTGCTATTGATAATCGCTATTTAGGGCTATATTACCCGCGTGATAATCAGACCGCAACGGATTTGGTAGATATCGGAGTGAGTGGCTGTATTGAACAAGACCAGCGTGGTATTGATCGTGTGATTGGATCCACATTAACATTTGATCCAAGTGCAAAAAATACTTGCGAGATCGGCTCAGTTGAAATCCGACGTTTGACTGCAGCCGATATTACGGACTTGCAAAATAAGAGTTTGGTAGAACTCAATGACTTTTATCAGGAGAATATAGATGATCTCGAAGAAATCATTGCTGATAAAAATACTCCAGAAAATGAGCTTCCTGGTTTAAAGGAAGAATTGAAAAGTTATCAGGATTTGCTTAAATATACCAAGCAATATCAGAAATATCGTGCAATCTATATTAATCCTTTTATCTTGGCTATGCCTCAAGAAACTCTAACCAATGATAAGATTCAAATTAAAGCCTTAAATTCAGAAAATTATGAGGTCAGTGTAAAAACTTTAGGTGTTGGTAAGTTAATTGGTACTGGTAATTCGACCACTGTGGAAGGAAATCCCAATGATCCAAATCTTAAATGTGAGTGGAAACCTGATTTAAACCGGATCATGATGTATCGCACTGATGGTAAGCAGACCAGTTCGGTTGATATGGAGTTCTGTAGTTATACACTTAAAGACCAGGCTACAGGTGTAAGCAGTGCTGGCCTCTTAAGAGCAGCTTTTAACAACATTGCACCAATTGCAAAAGATGATGAATATCGGCTTAGTCCAGAGAATAATCTTACAGTGATGGTAAATCCGCTTGAAAATGATAGTGATGATGGGGATGGGCCTCTACCATCAGGAAAGTCGGCTTTTTATCAAGATAAAGATGGAAAAGAGATCCCGATTCATATTGTTAAGCTGCCTGCGGGAGTTTCACTGAAGGCAGAGCGACAAGGAGCCTGTCCTGATACCTACCAAAATCAGACCTGTTATGGTGGACAGCTGACATTTAGTGTAAAAAATAATTTAAGCCAGGCAAATTACAGCATGGATTATGCGATTTTTGATGCTGATGAAAAAATGTCAGAAAAAGCGACAATCTTGTTACGTAATACAGTTAAAAATACGAATACGTCCTCAAGTGGTGGTGGGGCAATTGGAATGTGGGGGCTACTAGGATTATTAGGGCTTGCAGGTTATCGACGCTTAAGAAAATAAAATATGATTGAAACATCAAAAAGCCTCCATATGGAGGCTTTTTTATATTAAGTTTTTAATGCGAGTTAGGCTGCTGAGTCACTTGCTGATATTTGAGAATATATTCTTCACGAATGGCGAGGCGTTGCTCAGGAGACGCTTTTTGCATACGTGCGCCCAGTTCTTTACGTTCCTGACTGCTCATCATTTGCCATGTTTCACGCATTCTCTGCTTTTCCGCATCAGGGAGTTGGGTAAACCAGTCCATACGCTGCTGCAAGCTGACACGTTCTTGTTCGGGGATTTCTTTTAAAGATTGATAACGTTTAATCAGTGCCAATTGTTCAGAATCAGAAAGACTATCCCAAGTATCAGTTACTTGGGTATTCGCATCCTTGGAAAATAGCCAAAAACGTTCAAATCCTGCAAAGCTGGTTTGCAGAAAACTGAATGCACAAAAAGCAATCGCCAATTTTTTAGCCGCCATTTGGAACTTTGTCCTCACCTAAAACCATTAACATTTCTAAATCTTCAAGCATTTGCGGAGACAGTTTTGGGACTGACACCATTTGAGTTTGCGGCTCGTTATGGTCCGAAAGATTCGGTAATACCACAATGCCTGCAATCGCAGCTGCCAAAGCAAAACCTGACATTTTTAGAAATGCAAAGCGTGAATGTTTTGAATCCTGAATTTCTTCAAGAACATGGTGCATGACAACAGGTTTGTCTTTATGTTGTTGTGCCAGTCCATCAAGTTTGGAAGTTGCTTGTTTTAAGAAATCATCTTGATTCATTCGGATGACCCTCCCAGATATGGATTTAAATGTGCTAAAGAGGCGCGTAAGCCTTGGATAGCACGGTGGTAATGGGTTTTTACACTGCCTTCTGTGCAGTTCATAATCTGTGCGGTGGTATGCGTATCAAATCCTTCCCAAGCTCTTAGCATAAATGCCTGCTGCTGACGCACAGGCAATTTTGCAATCGCTTCCTGGATTTCTTCAGCAGTGACTGCCTGATCGAGAAAGTCCAGCGGCGTTGGTGTTGATTCATCGACGACATCATCAAATTCAATTTCGTCGTCATCGAGACTGACTTTCTTGAAAAATGAAAACATTTGACCACGCCGTGACTCTTTACGACGCCAGTCCTGTAACTTGTTGTTGAGAATGGTATAAAATAGGGGATACCATTCTTCAGTACTTTTTTCTGCATAGGATTTGTGTAAGGAAATGAAAGCTTCCTGAACCAGATCCATGGCAATACCATGATGACCTTGAGTCGCACTTTCCATCATCACCAAGGCACGCCCAGTCACATCCTGCATGAAATTCTTCAGACGTGCTTCAGCCGTACTCTTCAGAATACTTACATCATGTGTTTGCAACTGTTTTGGTGCTAAATCCATAGAGATGGAAAATCCTGTCATTGGACACCCACCATTATTCCCAAGTTCATAATCATATAACGTTGGGAATCCTGGTTTGGTTGACAATTAAGTTTATTATTTTTGTAGTTTAATCTATTTTATACATGGGCAGGGTCGTATTAAAACACTGTAACCTAAATCCCTAATTAGATACGTTGACGTACCATTTCAAAGAAACAGATCGAACCCGCAATTGCGACATTCAGTGATTCCTGACCACCGGGTTGCGGAATGCTCACGGCTTCAGCATGTTGCATCGCATAATCAGACACGCCTTGGCCTTCATTACCCAGAATCCACACGCAAGGTTTACGTAAGTCTTTTGAATACAGGCTTTCAGCACGGTGTGAGCTGGTTACATAGACAGGGATTTGAAATTGCTCAAGAATTTGTTCAAGCGCGATATTTTCAAAGGTTTGCAATGTGAAATGTGCACCCATACCGGCACGTAATACTCGTGGAGACCAGAGCGAGGCAGACCCTTTGGTACACACAATCTGTTCAATACCGGCAGCAGCAGCAGAGCGAAGCAGGGTGCCTACATTACCCGGATCCTGTACATTTTCCAGAATCAAAGTGTCTGCTTTAAAATCCAATGCATAATTTGCTGTCGGTAGAGTCACTACAGCTAAACAGGCTAAAGATGTTCCTAAGGTGCTTAAATCTTTGTATAAAGACTCGCTTAGAACAAAGACCATACCTGTGTATTTTGCGAGAATTTTCTCGAAATCAGGATGTGAAAGTGCATGTTCAGTGGTGAAAATAGAATCAATTTTACGGTTTTCATGTAACCAGGCGAGAGACAGATGCGTGCCTTCTAAAACCGTTTGACCTTGTTTTTTACGATAGGTATTTTGTTCGATTAAACCACGTAAGTGTTTAATTTTTGGATTGTCTTTTGAATCAAGAAAAAAAGTTGGCATGGGAGATATAATCCACTGCAGCCGATTCAATATCGGCTACCGCTATAAAAATTAGTTGTGGTAGCTGGTCACAAGATCAACTTCGTTTTTAGAACCAATGATCACTGGCACACGTTGATGTAGATCTGTCGGTTCGATCTCAAGAATGCGGACACGACCTGTAGTCGATGCACCGCCAGCCTGTTCCATGAGCATGCTCATTGGGTTGGCTTCGTACATTAAACGTAGACGGCCTGCTTTAGCCGGATCTTTAAGGTCGTATGGATACATGAAGATACCGCTACGGCAAAGAATACGGTGAATGTCGCCCACCATACAGGCAACCCAACGCATATTGAAGTCTTTTTCACGAGGACCGGTTTTGCCTGCTAACAATTCATCGATATAACGCTGTACTGGTGCTTCCCAATGACGTTGATTCGACGCATTGATCGCATATTCTTTAGTATCTGCAGCTACCTGAATTGCTTCAGAAGTCAGTAGGAATTCTTGAGTCTCAGGGTCATAGGTAAAGAACACTACGCCTGCGCCGACGGTCAATGCCAACATGGTCGATGGACCATAAAGCACATAACCTGCAGCTACCTGATGAACACCGGCTTGCATAAAGTCTTCTGCCTGAGTCACGGCATTTTTTGCAGGAAGAATCGAAAAAATGGTACCAACACACATATTGATGTCGATATTGCTTGAACCGTCTAATGGATCGAACAATACCAGAAATTGACCATTTTCTTGTGCAGGGGTGAATTCATCCAGTTCTTCTGAGGCCAAACCACCCACATTTGGATGTTGCTGCAAGGCATCAATCAAATAGTCATTAGAAATGACATCCAGCTTCTTTTGCTCTTCGCCTTGAACGTTTTCATGCTGTGCACTTCCCAATACACCCGCTAAAGCACCTTTTTGCAGTAATTGATCAATGTCTTTGCAAGTGTTTACAATCGTTTCAATAACTTGTGCAAGTTCAGGTGTGAGATTCCCGCTTTGTTGTTGTAAAAACTGGGATAAAGTGCGGTATGACATAGGGGAAACTCCAAAACTTAAATCGGGAAAAAATGATCAAAACGATATGCTGCTATATTTTAGATGAGAACGTACTAAAAGAAAAATTAAACTGGATTATTTGTATCGATTTTGCCCTTGCAACTCCTGCGGAAAGTGCTATGTTGAAGACAAAGGAAAATTGAGAATAGGAGCACAGATATGACAACATTGAAGTTTGATGCGACTCCAACACCAAGCGAAGGCATTACTTTAGATGATATCTCTGAAGACAAGATGAAAGAAGCCTGGCGGGATTATGAAGCAAAACCAGAGTACAAACAATTCAATAAACATGACCTGATCGAATCGATGCATCCGGCTGAACAGGATCAGCTTGCAAAGTAGACCGATTCTTTCATTGAAGCAAATAAAAAGCACTCATGATTGAGTGCTTTTTATTTGATGAAACCATCATGAATGAAAATTATTTCAACAATGGTGGTACCGCTTCATAATTAATTTCTACACGGCGGTTTTCTTTCCAGGCATTTTCGTCATGGCCCGCATTGATTGGCATTTCCTTGCCATAGCTAACTGCTTCTAGTTGACCAGGATTAACACCAGTCGTTACCAGGAAGCTTTCTACTGCTTTGGCACGACGCTCGCCAAGTGCCATGTTGTATTCACGGGTACCGCGTTCATCGGTATGGCCAGTGAGTGCTACACGTGAATTGGCATTGGCCATCAGGAACTGCGCATGGGCTTGCAACGTATTTAGATCTTCATTGCTGAGTTCAGTACTGTCATAGTCAAAATGCACCACGCGTTTTGCCAAGAATGCTTTATTTTCTGCAGTAACGCCTTTTGCAGAAGCGCCTGCCATGTTTTGTGCATTCAGTGCTGCATCTTCACTCAAGCCTTGAGTATTCACAGTTGTTGTACCGGTCGTATCTAAACCGCCCGTTTGAACTTCAGCGGCAGGCTTACGGCTCGCACAACCTGTCATGACAACAGCTGCTGCTAAAAGTGGCAAGGCAAATAATTTTACTTTGTTCATCTTCATCTCCATGAAGTTTGATTATGGGGTAAAGGGTTTATCAATATAAAAATCTTATTTTGGTGCCCAAGCCGGTTCACGGACTTCGCCCGTTTCACTTGGCAAATTCATACGGAAGCGGCCATCCAGCGACATGATCGACAAGAGTCCGCGTGCACCTTCACGGGTGGCATAGACCACCATCTGGCCATTTGGCGAGAAGCTTGGCGATTCGTCCAGCGTTGTTGGTGTCAAAATGTTGTTCACACCAGAGGTCATGTCCTGAACCGCAACTCGATAGTTACTGCCGCTTGGACGATGAACTAATGCAAGTTTTTTACCATCTGCGCTCAGCGTGCCGCGCGCGTTGAATGCACCACGGAAGGTCAGGCGTTTATTGCTACTTGACTCAAGATCATGGCGGTAAATTTGTGGAGAACCACCACGGTCAGAAGTGAAAATAAAAGATTTTCCATCTGGCGAATAACGTGCTTCAGTATCAATGGCACTGTCATTGGTCATACGTTGTAGCTGACGCGTTTCCAGATTCATCTGGTAGATTTCCGGATTGCCGTGCATAGAAGCAGTAAACAGCATGCTCTTGCCATCTGGAGAGAAGCTCGGCGCGCCATTCAAACCGCGGAAGCTGGCTAGTTTTTCACGTTGACCTGTTGCCAGATCCTGTACATAAATCGCCGGGCGTTTGGTTTCAAAGGACACATAAGCGATTTTTTTGGCATCTGGTGTCCATGCTGGAGAAAGGATTGGATCACGTGAGGTCAAAATGGTCTTTGGCTGTTCACCATCGGTATCGGCAATCTGCAAGGTATAGCGCTGTTCCGGCGTAGCAGGATTACGCAGCACATAGGCAATACGTCCGCTAAAGTCACCTGGAATGCCGGTCAATGCCTGATAGATGGCATCACTGATCATATGCGCTGCCTGACGGGTGCGTGAGGCTGGAACAGTCAGCAATTCATTTAATAGATATTGTTTTTTTTCGACATCATAAAGCTGATACTGGATTTCAAAAGAACCATCGGCTGTGGTCTTGGATGAGCCGGTGACCACATAGGGAACACCAGCTGATGCCCAAGCTTCTGCATTCGGATTATTCAATGTCGCTGTTGCAGGCAGGTTTTTTGAAGCACTGGTAAAGCGGCCAGAACGATTCAGGTCATTTTCCACAATAGGATAAATGCTCTGATCCTGGCTGAAAGGTACAACGGCAATTTTAGGTGCTGCTTCAGGTGCCTTGGTAATTTCCAGATGCAATTGGGCATAGGACTGGGTTGCCAATACAGGGCTTAAAGCGCTAATGATTGCGAGGCAGAGTAGATGTTTGTGAGTCTTTTCCATCATTCGTTATTTACTCAAATCAACGGATTTATTGTATAGGTGCTTGGGCTACATCATCGCATGGATTTAATAGAATAAAACCATGAATTTATTACCAAACTGTTATGACACTGTGAAAAGTGAATATTATTCAATCAATTTGAAGTGAAGTTTAGCTTAAAAAATAAAAGCCATCACAACATTATTTATGTGATGGCTCCGTTTTTATTGTGCAGTAAAGGTTGAGGTAAAGCTTCGTGCTTCACGGCGTGCATCTGGATCGGAAGGCATTGGATAAGGTGCAGCAGCACGGACTGCAGCTTCTACACTGGCTTTCATGTCTGAATCACTTGAATTCACAATGACCGAGACCACACCGCCATTATCATTCAGGGTTACACGTGCAGTCGCACGCTGGCCTGATGATCCGACTGGTGTATCCCAGGCGCGTTTGATCTTATTTTCAAAATCGCGCTTCGCAGTGGATGCAATCCGTTTTGATTCCGCTTTTTTCTGTGCAGCTTCTTCAGCAGCCTGTTTAGCGGCTGAAGCTTTGGCCTCTGCATCAGCTCTGGCTTTTGCTTCGGCATCTGCTTTGCGCTTGGCGTCTGCATCCGCTTTTGCCTTAGCGTCGGCATCTGCCTTGCGTTTGGCATCAGCGTCGGCTTTTGCTTTAGCAGCTGCATCCGCTTTGGCTTTCGCATCAGTGTCCGCTTTGCGTTTTGCCGCTGCATCATTTTTAGCCTTAGCTGCCGCGTCTGCTTTGGCTTTTGTTGCAGCATCCGCTTTAGCTTTCGCATCCGCATCTGCTTTACGTTTCGCCGCTGCATCATTATTGGCTTTTGCTGCCGCATCTGCCTTTGCTTTAGCAGCAGCTTCAGCCTTACGTTTGGCATCAGCCTCTGCTTTGGCTTTTGTTGCAGCATCCGCTTTTTGCTTGGCAGCTAAGTCAGCTTTTTTCTGTGCTTCCAGTTTGGCTTTTTGAGCAGCATCGGCTTTGCGTTGTGCATTCAGTTCAGCTTGGCGTGCAGCTTCGGCTTCCGCCTTGGATTTTTGCGCTGCATCGGCTTTAGCTTTGGCTGCTGCCTGTTTGGCCTGTTCAGCGGCTTGGGCACGTTTTGCTGCTTCCGCTGCTTGCTGCGCAGCCTTGGCTTGTGCTGCCTCTGCCGCTTTTAGCTCCTGCTGCGCTTTTTGTGTATCGACTTTTGGCGGAGGTGGAGTCACAGGTACAGCAGGGGCAGCAGTTGGAATGACAGGAGCCGGTTCTATACTGGGTTCAGCAGTTTGGGTAATTTCTTCTGCGACGTTTTCATGTGCAGTTTCCTCAAATTCGGTTTCTTCGCGAGTCACCGGTTTAAGGTCTTCTGGCTTGATCAGAACGGTTTTGATCTGTTTTGGCGGTTCAGGGGGTTTACTCATGCCCAGATAAAGTAAGCCCACCAAAGCCACTGCATGGATGCCGAGCGTAAATCCAATCGCAATTGCTTTTTTTTGAAAGGGCGGTTTCTGATAATTTTTCATACTTTATTCTAGGGGTTTGGTCAGTAAACCGACTTGAGAAAGGCCAGCATCCTGCAGGCTGGACATCAAGGCCATGACATCGCCATATGGACGGGTATTATGGCCATTGATCACGACATTGAGCACCTTGTTTTCATTTTGTGCCTGGGTTTGGGCATCAACCAGAGTACGCGTCAATTCTTCCAGTGTGACCGGACCAGTCGCCTGATTTTTATATTCTAGATAATATGAACCATCTTCTTTCAGTGTGACAATGGTCGGGGCATCCTTGGATTCGATCGGTAATCCGTTGGCCTGAGGCAAGTCAACCTTGATGCCACTGGTAATCATCGGAGCGGTGACCATAAAGATCACCAGAAGCACCAGCATCACATCAATATAAGGTACGACATTCATGTCACTTTTCAGTGGCTTTTTAATACGCTGAAAGCGTCCTGAACCTTGAATCGCCATTAGTCTTTGTCCTGAGTTATGCCCACGGACTGACGTTGTAGCAGTGCCACCATTTCTTCGGCAAACAGGGCGCGATCAGAGTAGACCGTTTCACCTTTGGCCGTGAAGTGGTTAAAGGCCAATACTGCTGGAATAGCTGCAAACAGACCGATCGCTGTTGCAATTAGTGCTTCTGCAATACCGGGTGCGACCGTCGCCAGTGTCACCTGATCAACATCTGCCAGGCCAATAAAGGCGTTCATGATGCCCCAGACTGTACCGAACAGACCGACATAAGGCGCAACCGAGCCAATACTTGCTAATGCACCCAGACCTTGTTCCAGATGACCTTGGTCACGGCTTAAACCGACACGCAGAATACGTTCTGTTCCTTCAATCGACTGGGCAGTCGGCGCATGGCGTTTTTTCAGTTTCAGGAACTCGCCCAGACCCTGATAGAAAATATCTTCAAGACCAGTGCGTTTGGAGTTGAGTTGTGCATTGTTATACAGGGTATTCAGCTCAGCGCCAGACCAGAAGATTTTCTGGAAATGTTCATCATCGGCCTGGGCTTTTTTATAACTCATATAGAGCCTGGCAATCAGATACCAGCTATATATTGAGGCTAACAGGAGAGAAAGCATCACCAGTTGTACGACAGGGCTTGCTTGTAAAATAAGATCTGAAACTTGAAGAGATGATTCTAACTGAGTCGCCATAGTTGTTACGTGTGCCAATAAATTTTTTTAGTCTTGTTCCAATTCTTTTTGAATTAGTTCGCGGATTTCATCCGGGAGTCGACGTGGTCGCATCTCTGCACTGATACATGCCAACTCAACCTCACCTGATGCAAGCATGATTTCACCACGATAAATATTTTGTTGCAATACAAATGATGAAGCTTTACATGAAATGACACGTGCCGTAACAGTAATTAAATCATCCATCAGGATCGGACGCATATATTTGACATTAATTTTATGCACCACAAAATTGTAGTCTGTCTGATGCCAGTAATGGCTCACTCCAGCGGCACGTAACCATTCGGTACGGGTACGTTCCATATAGCGAATATGATTGGCGTGATAGACAATGCCACCCGCATCAGTATCTTCAATATAAACGCGGATATTGAATTCAAAGTGATTCGCCATAGTTTTGTTCCATGCAGATTTTCGAAATTTTTGCTTGTTTTTAGATGCAGGAAAGGGATTAGAGTTTGCCGGATTCCTGCCAACAGTCAAGCAATTTAGCGGTTCAAAGTTTAGCATTGTGAGTCTTGAGACCAATGGCACAAGGTGTCAAATCTGGAGAGAAGTCGCCAAGATGAAGTACTGAGCGCTTAACAGCTCATTTATAAAACAGCAGCAGATACTAAAATGCGCGAGTCCTTGGAGCCGCGCATTTTTAGTAATAGAAGATTAGCCTTTATTTTTCTGTTTCCAGTTGGCCTGAACCTGCTCGGCCACTTTTGGATAGTCCAGAATAAAACGGACATGGCTTTCGACCCCGGTTTTCAAGGTCGCATCATCGACAATGAAATTCGGGTTGTGGTTCGGTGCGGCTTTTGCCGGATCCTGATCTGCTGGTGTGGCACCAACAAACACGAAGAGCGATGGCATGAGCTGGCCATAGTAAGCAAAGTCTTCACTGGCGCTGGCATTGTTGTCTAAAACATGCAATTTATCTTCACCATGCACGCTCGCTAATGTCGGGCGCATCAATTCAGTCAAGGTTTTATCATTGGTGGTCACTGGTGCATAAGGTGCAATTTCGACTTTCACCTTGACGTCATTGGCTGCGGCATTGTGTTCCAGCATTTTCGGCAAGTCTTTTAAAATGCCTTGACGTACATCTTCACTATTGGAGCGGATGGTGCCAACCATATTGACCTGATCTGGAATGACGTTACCGGTGGTGCCGCCCTGAATGCTGCCAATACTGACCACGCCCATTCCTTTAGTCAAATCGGCTTTACGGCTGATCAGGCTTTGTAAATTGGTCACCATCTGGGCAGAGGCATAAATCGGGTCTTTACCTGCCCAAGGCATGGAGCCATGTACCTGACTGCCATTCACCTGAATACGTAAATGATCGGCACTATTCAAAATCGCACCATCTTTGTAGAAGATATTGCCACTTGGCATGCCTGCCATGACATGCATCCCGAAAATCACTTCAGGTTTTGGATTTTTTAAGGCACCGTCGGCAATCATTTTACGTGAGCCAATCTGATCGCCATGAGTGAAGTTATCAATATCTGCACCGCCTTCTTCAGCCGGCTGGAATACAAACACCACTGTCCCCGCAATTTTATCTTTATTGGCGGCCAGAACTTTGGCTGCACCCAATAACATCGCAGTATGTGCATCATGTCCACAGGCATGCATCACATAAGATTCTTTGCCTTGATAAATGGCTTTTTGTTTGCTGGCGAAAGGCATGGGTACAGTTTCCTTAATTGGCAAGGCATCCATATCTGCGCGTAAGGCCATCACGGGGCCGAATTTTGCACCTTTTAATACACCGATTACACCAGTTTTGGCATAGCCTTTACGTACTTCAATGCCGTAGGATTTTAATTCTTTTTGGACCAGCTCCGAGGTTTTGAATTCCATGTTGCCCAGTTCAGGATGCTGGTGGATATGCTGGCGTAATTTGATGGTGTGTGCTTCAGCAGCTTGTACAGAATCATCAATCCAGTCGGCCAAGCTGAGCTGGCTACAGAAAAGAAGAGGGAGACAAAGGGAGATCTGCTTATACATATTCATACTTCGGGAGAACCTTAAGAATTTGAAATGGTTAAAGTGATTCTTTAGGATGGCATACTGATCTAATTTCGACCAAAACTCTCTAAGTATTTTTTGATACCTTAAAGGTATTCTGGGTGTTAATATCTGTTCTCAAAGAGCTTTATTTGTTCTTTTACATTGTAAAAATATGTATCTAAATTGATTTTTTATATTTATAAGGTATGAAAATTATAAAAATTTCAGGCTAAAAAGGGATAAAAACGATTACCTCTATATCAATAATCTGAATGAAGTGAAGATTTTTTAAACCTCTTAAACTTATTTTGGCACTTAGATTGCATTCACTCTTTCGTAATATTTTTTATGACGGAAATTGAACACATGTTAAAACCTTTGGCTTTATCTCTGGCAGTAGCTTCAAGCTTAAGTTTTATTTCGACAAGCCTATGGGCTGAAGACTTTAAGATACTGAAACAGCTGGAAAATAAACCGACATTACTCAAAAGTGGTGAATATAAAGGTCATTATTATGTGCCGAGTACCTTAAATACGATTACTTGGGGTTATCTGCCAAATAAAGATGCAAAACCTGTTTTAACTGTACCTTCAGGTAGCACAGTTACTTTCGATACAGTTTCGCATGAAGGGCTGCTGGAAGATCAAGGCCGCAATGCAGAGAAATATTTCACCTCAAAAGGTGTCAAGCCTGAGCAAGTATTGGATGAAGCCAAGCTGATCACGAATTCCAAATTAAAACATGATTTTCATAAAGATGGACCACACATTATTACCGGGCCTGTCTATGTAGAAGGGGCAATGCCGGGCGATATTCTAAAGGTGGAGATTTTAAAAGTTGAACCGCGTGTGCCTTATGGCGTGATTTCAAACCGTCATGGCAAAGGGACCTTACCCGAATTTCCGAAACGTCAGAAACATGAGCATGCATCTCCAGCCAATCCTGATGCTTATGGCAACGTGTCCATTTTTACCCCAATTGAGAAAAATGCGGATGGTGTATGGGAAGGCGTTTTAAAAACTGAATCTGGTAAAGCGATTCGTTTCCCGCTGAATCCGTTTATGGGCACGATGGGCGTTGCACCAAATACCAGTGAGCCTGTGCACTCTGTACCACCATCATTTTATGGCGGGAATATCGACATCAATGAATTAGGAGCAGGGGCTACGGCCTATTATCCTGTACAGGTGCCAGGTGCTTTGTTCTATACAGGTGATAGTCACTTTGTACAAGGTGATGGTGAGGTGGCTTTAACTGCCTTGGAAGGTTCGGCACGTGCGACTTTAAAATTCACTTTACTTAAATCTGGCAAGGATAAAATTCCAGGTGCAGAGATTAAACAGCCGCTGGCTGAAAATGCTGAATTCTGGATTACGCCGGGTCTGGATGAAGACTTAGATGAAGCCATGCGTAAATCCACCCGTGAAGCGATCCGTTTTCTGGTCAATGAATATGGCATTTCTGAAGAAATTGCCTATGCCTACTTAAGTGCTGCGACTGACTTTGAAGTGTCACAAGTGGTCGATCGAACCAAAGGTATTCATGCCATGATTCGTAAAGCGGATTTTAAGGAGTTTAAGAAAGAAGAGAAGTAATTTTTTTTATTTAGTTTTTTATTTTGTGCTTTTGCCAACTGATTCAGGCATGGTCAGTTGGCTTTTTCTTTTGTGATACTTTGAAAATGTTTAGAATGTTGATAATAAAAATTCATTTAAGTTAAAAGGGGTGGGTGTGGCAGAGCAGAATAATAATGAAGTGATGATTCAGCTTCCGTGGACAGTGCCACAACAACCTTTAGTACAAACTACAAGTATGGTCGAAAATCCAAATAAGAAAATGGAACTTAATCTCACTCATTCGACAGATACAACAGCAATATCATCTTTCGCTTTATCCGTAATTATCGCTTTAATTTTAGGAAGTTTAGCGACTTGGCTAGCTTATTGGTATGGACGGAAAAGTTTTGATTTAACTAAGCAATCCTTTGATTCTTTAATTGAACAAATTAAAAGTTCCGAGAAAATTACTTTGACTACTAATCAAGAGTTGATAAAAAGCCAAGAGAGCCAAAAAAAATTTGAATTATCATTTCAAAGAAAAGAGGCAGACAGAGCTGAATTTAGGAAGCTTTCCTTTGAATATATTAGTACAGTGAAACTGACTTTAAAATTTCTACTTATAAAGTTGTCTAATATTGAAGATGAATCGTGGGCATATTTAGTAGAAAATAGTTATGATAAATTCTTTGACACTTTCAATGAGCAATTGGATGAAGATTTTAATAAGCTTGGCGCGATTTCGTTACATTTGTTTTTGATTTTAAATAATAAGAGCAAAAATCACTATCAATTTAGTGAAAAAATAGAGCTTATTAATCGTCTAGTGCTTTCTATTTTATCCACTCTTGAAAGTAAAGCGGAAACCAAAGAAAAAACAGAAGATCTAGCAAAGAAAATAAATGATTTGCTTATTTTTATGACCGAAATTATACATTCCGATGAATCCTTTAATTAAGTAAAAAGCAGCCTAAGCTGCTTTTTTAAATCACTTATCTTTCGGTTCAGGCGGTGCCATCCCAAACTGCAAATACGCCATATTGGTGGCAATACGACCACGTGCAGTTCGCATTACATAACCTTGCTGAATCAGGTAAGGCTCAATGACATCCTCCAACGTACCAGAATCTTCTGCCATGGCTGCTGCCAAGGCTTCTACGCCAGCAGGACCACCATCAAAACGCTCAAGCAACATTGATAAATAACGGCGGTCGAGTGTATCTAAACCATCTTTATCGACTTTGAGCATGTCCAAAGCACGTTGGGCCATATCCTGATTGATCTCACCGGTACCTTTGACCTGAGCGTAATCACGAACTCGACGCAATAAACGGTTAGCAATACGCGGTGTACCTCGTGAGCGACGGGCAATTTCTTTTGCGCCATCTCCAGTCATCGGTACATCCATCAAATTGGCTGAACGTTTGACAATATGGGTTAAATCTTCAACCGAATAAAACTCTAAACGTTGCACGATTCCGAAACGGTCACGCAGCGGAGAGGTGAGTAGACCGGCACGTGTGGTGGCTGCTACCAAGGTAAATGGAGGTAAATCCAGTTTAATCGAGCGCGCAGCAGGGCCTTCACCAATCATGATATCGAGTTGATAATCTTCCATCGCCGGATACAGGATTTCTTCAATCACGGGTGAAAGACGGTGAATCTCGTCAATAAACAGGACATCGCCTTCTTCCAGATTCGTTAGCATCGCTGCCAAATCACCAGCACGTTCTAGTACCGGGCCAGAAGTAGATTTCAGGTTGCCACCCATTTCTCGGGCAATAATATTGGCCAATGTCGTTTTACCCAGACCTGGCGGGCCAAAGATCAGGGTGTGATCGAGGGCCTCTTCACGGCCACGGGCTGCGCCAATGAAAATTTCCATCTGCTCACGAACCACGGGTTGACCGATATAGTCATCGAGGGAAGTCGGGCGGATGGCACGATCGAAGTGATCTTCGGGTTTTTCAGAACCACTGATGAGACGGTCTTGCATCTTTTGAGTTAATCTCTATGGTTTATTTGAGGTGAATAAAGTCATAGCCTCAAAATGCTCTTGGAATTTCTATGCCATTGAGTCGGCATGCTCTTACTTTTGACTGGGCAAAAGTAACAAAACCCATTTGTTAAACTGATGCTACGTCCTGATAGCACAGTTTAACAGGCGACATCCATGTCGCCAGGTAGATTCTGATACTGGCATAAATTTTATATTCAATATCTGATTGCTATTATTTATTCATCGACTTTAATGCAGCGCGGATGATATCACTGGCTTCGGTAAATTCACCTTTGGCAGCATTCACCAGTTTTTGTGCCTCAGCAGGTTTATAGCCCAAGGACTGTAATGCAGCTTCCGCTTCAGCCACGGCTGAATTACCCATAAACTGAATTTGTGGTGCAGTTGAATTGCTTGGTGCAGCACCTGAAGCCATGGCTTTAAAGCGGTCACGTAATTCAATCATCAGGCGTTCAGCAGTCTTTTTACCCACCCCCGGAACTTTGACCAGAGTGTTGATATCTTCATGTTCAACGGTGTGGATCAGCATTTCCACACTTAAAGTGGAAAGAATACCAAGCGCCATTTTCGGACCAACGCCGTTCACCTTTAATAAGGTACGGAAAATGGTTTTTTCCTGCGCATTGATAAAGCCATAAAGTAACTGGGCATCTTCACGAACAGCCAGATGGGTCCACAGGGTAATTTTCTGGCCTTTTTGCAACTGACAGAAAGTGGTTAAAGGGGTGTCAATCTCATAACCTACGCCGTTTACATTTAATAAAACAGTCGGTGCTTCCAGCGCCAGCACTTCCCCAATCAGACATCCAATCATTTTTTATACATACTCAAATTTAATACAGGCATAGTAGTCAGCATTTTCGATAAAGGCAAAACTCTATCAGTTAAAAGCAGTGATTTTGCTGAGATTATCATCAAGCGTTCGTTCGCATTAGAGTAACCCGGCTTTATTGCCATGCAGTTCCTGCGCCAGATTATAGGCCTGATGATCAGAAAACTTGGAGACAATATCCAGCACCTGCATAATGTTGTCATAATGATCAGCACTAAACTGCGCACCCGAACGTTTTAAAATGGCCATTAAACGCTGTTCTTTAAAGCTTAAAGTTTTGTGCGGCGTGGTCAGTGGAATAAAGGCATCCAGAATCGTTTGTAAACTTTGATGCGCGATAATTTCCAGACCGGCTTTTTGCGGATGTTCGAAGATCTTGTCTCGCGCCAGTTCTTTGGCCCGGTTAATGCCAATCTCAATGTCGGCACTGCAATAACCCAGCAATGAGCCTTGCAGTTGGCCCATTAGAATTTCCTGCTGATGTCGGGCAAAGGCCGTGGTGACTTCATCTACCAGACGTTTCATGACCCGGCCACGTAAGGCGGCAATTTTTTGTTGCCAGGTGGTATTAGGCAGATTGATTTCTTCAGGCGTGCCATATTCACCCAGCAAGTTCAGGAAAACTGGCTCGACTTCGGCATAACTGAGCATATTCAGGCTAATACCATCTTCCAGATCAATCAGGGCATAGCAGATATCATCCGCAGCTTCTAAAAGATAGGTCAGCGGATGACGACAATAATGATATTCACCGAGCTGAATCAAACCCAACTGTTCAGCAATTTCCTGCAAAATCTCTTTTTCAGACTGGTAACAACCAAATTTAGGACGTCGGCTGGCCGGGGTGTTGCCGGTCGGGTCAATGGCCTCAGAGAGCCATGGGTATTTAAGATAGGCGCCGAGTGTGGCATAGGTCAGACGCATGCCGCCATCATAAGGATGATAATCGATCTTGGTCAGCAGGCGCAGGCCTTGGGCATTGCCTTCAAACTGGCGTACATCGGCTTCCTGTTCAGGACTCAAATCTTTTAAAAAGTCGGTATGTGATGCATCGTCAAACCATTCCCGAATGGCGTATTCACCGGCATGACCAAAAGGCGGGTTGCCAATATCATGTGCCAGACAGGCAGCCTGAATGATGGCGCCAACATCAGCCGGAGAAATCCAGGCAGGTAAATTATCTTTGATTTTCTCTGCAGCCAGCATACCGAGTGAACGGCCAATACAGGAGACTTCCAGTGAGTGGGTTAAACGGGTATGAATGCCATCATGCTGGGTCAATGGATGGACTTGGGTTTTGCGGTTTAACTGCCGGAAGCTTTGCGAAAAAATAATACGGTCATAATCTTTATGAAACGGGCTGCGTGCCAGTTCAGTGCTCTGCTTTTTACTACCAATCCGAACTGTCGAAAGCAGTTCTAACCAACGCATTTGAGTCATTTATCATTATTCAGTGATCCACTATTTGCATCATGCCAAAAAACTGGTTCGGGGACTAGGGCAGTGCGACATGAATTGTCTTGCTGCATATTGTTATTTCAGTCAGCTGGAAAAAACTAAGAATTAAAAATCGAAATCATCAAATGAACAATAAAAAAGCAGACTCAATGGCCTGCTTTTTGTTTAGGATGAAGAATCAAATTAGCTCTTCACCATTTTTCTTGGCCTGTTGTGTGTCTTTATAGACATTCAGGCAAATCGTGAACAAGACCAGGCTTGCCACCAATGGCCAAAAAAGTACATATAGGGTCAATAATTGACTTGTCATCTGAAATCTCCTTATTTACTTTTCTCAGATAGCTGGTGAAATTCAATCACCATCTTGTTGATTTGCTTAAAATCAAATTTTTCTTTGCTGTAGAGTAGCGTCAACACAGTACATACCAGCGCACTACTGCCATACGCTGTCAGTGAGCTTAACAAGGTGCCGTATTCACGCAAGAAGCCGATGGTCCATGGCATGAAGCCAATACTGGCCAATATGCCAACGACCAGACCCACTTTCTTGCCGAAGAAACCAAAGGTCATCAAACCCAGCACCACACCAATCCCCAGGGTCGCAACGAGTTCAAAGCCAAGTGCGATCAATCCCTGAATCGGAAGCCATTCAAAACGTACTATCAGAAAGCTGAAAAATGCGAGGCCCACTGACCAGTTAAAGGCCCGGGCATTCACCTTGTCCCAATACAGGCTGACAATCACCGGGAATACAATAGAACCCCAAAGCGCACCCACAAAAATCAGCATCGACAAAATGTCAAACTTCAAGGTGGCAATCACAATCCCCAGCATGGTGGCAACGATCATGGTCATACGGCCAATAAACAGCATTTTCTTTGGATCAGGACGGTTTTTCGCAATCTGTTTGCCATAAATGTCCGTCATGACAATCGCAGACAGGGCAGACAGATCCGAGTCAGCGGTAGAAGACAATGCTCCAATCACCATGATGAATAACAGCGCGACCATAAATGGAGAAAGATAAGTCGCTGCCATTTGCGGAATCAGGTTATTCAGGTTCCCATCAATGGGCTGAATACCTGCAAATAGTGCCAATAACCCCAGCATGCCTAGACCAATAACAATTGCAGCATAACCAATGGTTGCAGTGATAAAACTCGGTTTGATCAGGTCTTCACGGACTGCAAACAGGCGCTGGGCAATGGTCTGATTACCAATCGCGTAGGCCAATACAGCAACAAAAAACGGCGCGCCTTGTTCCAGAAACGCTGTTTTAGAGAAAAAATCCAGCTGCTCCGGTTGCAGATGATGAATCCCGCTTTGAAACAGGGAAGGTCCACCTAAGGTGAAGAACAAGGTTGGAATAATGATCACAGCCGCGACAATCATCGCCACCAGTTGACCAAAATCGGTAAACACCGAAGAACGGAAGCCCGACCAGAGGGTATAGGACAGCACACCGATACCGGTAATCAGCACGCCATGGATAAAGCTTAAAGGAGATAAAATCTCAACCAGTGCCCCAGCGGCGGTAAAGTTCACCATCAGGCTGATCACGCTGCCCACAATATTGGAACCTGCCAGAATCATCTGGCTTTGGTTGCCATGCCGGGCATGCATAATTTCTGCCAAGGTGTGGGCATTAGGCGCCAGTTCACGAAAGCGCTTGCCAAAGGGATAGATAAATAAAATCATCAGCGCACCCCACAAACCATAGTGTAGGGCACCGGAAACGCCGTATGTATATCCGGATGAAGCTGCTGCATAAAACGAGGCGGCCCAGATCCAGGTGGCGGTCATACTGGCCGCAGACATTCCAAATCCGATGGAGCCATTCGAGACCATGTAGCCATCAACATTTTCATTTTTCTGTTTAATACGTAACGATAGTAAAAAAGTGATGCCATAGAAAAGCACCATCAATAGTACAGTTGCTGTACTAGTGAATTGAAACATACATACTCCTTAAGCGGGTCACCTTTTGTTTTTGAAAATTAAATCATTGGTGACAGATTAAGGCTCTAAAATAGACAGAGCAGTGAAGCTATAGAACATCAAAAAATTAGTGTCCGAATATAGAATTTATATTCATCTCTACAGCAGAAAGGAAAAACCATTGCCAAGCCCAGAATTTGGACAATTCCTCAGCAATTCGGCTAGAGCTTAACATAAAATCATCAAATTTACTGATGAAGTGTCTATTTGGTAAGATTCTTAGCTGATATAGACGTGTGGGCCTGTTATTCTGTTAGTTGAATAAAAAAGAAAATTTTCTATATTTTTTCAGCAATTACAAATATTTATTTTAAACTTTTCGAGTTAAATAAAACCTGAGAATACGGATTAAATAAAAAAGGTAACAAAATTTTATTATTAATCATTTCTTCATTATTTTTTTATATAAGCCTCATAATTCCTGGTAAATTTCCTCATAAATATAAGTGGTATTTTGCTATTTATATTGTGTTTTTTACGCATAATAGAGCTCATGAATAAATGATGAAATTTCAAAATATTGGATATGGTGGGGGATTTTGTCGATATATTTTTTGGTCTTTTAGATGAGTAAATTTCGCTTAATTATGATCTGAGAAGATAAAAATCAAATATAAAAAAATAAAAGGCCCAAATAAGAAACTTTATTTTTATTCTTTTAGAAGGTGAGAATGGATGTCCGGTTTTTCCCCCGCAGATGATGTCAGATTAAAATACCACTCAGTATTAATTATTCTTTCATAGAGGGGAGTAATTTGCCTCTGTTACTGTAATGGCGGAGATCAGCGGAGAACTGTTCCTTGTAGTACAGAAAACGGCAGAAGACCTTTAACCAGTTTTCTAATCTTAGAAGTCAAAGTTAAGAGTCAATCAAAAGAATCAAAAACAGTCTGCAAAAAATACGACTTCATTAAATCTTGTAATCAAGTATTTCATTTTGGCCTAAATAGGAGTTTTGGCAGGTCATGACAATAAAACCTGAATTTGATTTTGTCCCGATTGTTGTTGAAAAATAATACAATTTTTATGCAGAAAATTATTCTGAAGCGGTTTTGATTTTTCTTGAAAAAAATGTGTTAACCTGTGCGACTACATTCAATTTTCCTGACTGAAAATAGACGAAATATTTTAAAAGTCCAGGATATTTCAGACGTAGTTTTCTGATTTGGCATCTAGCCGATTTCCTTATTTCACAGTAGAATATGCGCTCTCTCAAGTCACATTGTGGCATGGTTGTTCATACCATCCCGTGGAGCCAAAATCAGCATGTTTATCGTTGCCGGTGCACCCGCACATTCTTCTTTTAAGAAAACTCAACTATTATCGCGTTTGACGTCAATTAGTTCTGTTCAATCAATTGAAAGTCAATGGGTCTACCTCTTTGACCAAGCGCTCAGCGAGCAACAACAGCAATCCGCTTTACAGCTTCTCAACGATGGTCAATCTTTTGAATTGCACCAGGCTGCAAGTGATGAAATCCAGATTTTAGTCACACCGCGCGTCGGAACCATCTCTCCTTGGTCCTCTAAAGCGACGGACATTTTCAAAAACTGTAATACGCCGGTTCATCGACTTGAACGCGGCGTTTTGTTTACTTTGAAGGGCGTAAAAGAGCTCTCTAAAGAAGCATTGCAAGTACTTCACGACCGTATGACCGAAAGCGTATTCAATGCGATTGAAGATGCTGCGGTATTATTTGTGGAAACTGCGCCAAAACCACTGAACTCGATTGATATTCTGGGTAAAGGTAAAGAAGCACTGGTAAAAGCCAATAATGAATTTGGTTTTGCATTATCAATGGACGAAATTGATTACCTGACTGAGGCTTTCATCAAGCTAGGTCGTAATCCGAATGACATCGAACTGATGATGTTTGCGCAAGCCAACTCTGAGCACTGTCGTCATAAAATTTTTGGTTCGGAATGGACGATTGATGGTGAAGTTCAGCCATTGTCGTTGTTCCAGATGATCAAGAACACCTATAAAGAATCACCGACAGATGTATTGTCGGCTTATAAAGACAACGCTTCAGTGATTGTTGGTTCGGATACCCAGCGTTTTTATCCAACCCAAGAAGACAACGGCCATCAGGTTTATAAATACAAGAGCCAAGCTGCTCACATCCTGATGAAAGTGGAAACCCACAACCACCCAACAGCAATTGCACCATTTGCCGGTGCAGCGACAGGTTCAGGCGGTGAAATCCGTGACGAAGGTGCGACCGGTCGTGGTGGTAAGCCTAAAGCAGGTTTAACCGGCTTCACGGTATCTAACCTGAATATTCCGGGCTTTGAACAGCCTTGGGAAGAAAACCACGGCAAACCATCACGTATGGCATCGCCGTTACAAATCATGATTGAAGGCCCGCTTGGTGGTGCTGCGTTTAACAACGAATTTGGTCGTCCAGCTTTAAACGGTTACTTCCGTACCTTTGAACAAAACGTGAATGGCGATGTTAAAGGTTTCCATAAGCCAATCATGATCGCGGGTGGTTACGGAAATATCCGTCCAGATCACGTTGAAAAAGATCCGATTTTACCGGGTGATTTGTTAATCGTACTCGGTGGTCCAGCCATGCTGATCGGTCTTGGCGGTGGTGCTGCATCTTCTGTAGATAGCGGTAAATTGGGCGAAAACCTAGATTTTGCTTCGGTACAACGTGAAAACCCGGAAATGGAACGCCGTTGTCAAGAAGTGATCGATACTTGCTGGCGCATGGAAGACCATAACCCAATTGTGTCGGTGCATGATGTAGGCGCGGGTGGTGTATCAAATGCTATGCCTGAACTGGTGAATGATCATGAGTTAGGTGCAGTGCTAGATCTTCGTAAGATTCCATCTTTAGAACCTGGCATGTCGCCAATGGAGATCTGGTCAAACGAAGCGCAAGAACGTTATGTATTGGCGATTCGTCCATCTTCTTTAGAATTATTTGAGTCAATCTGTGCGCGTGAACGTTGTCCGTTTGCAGTACTGGGTGAGGCGACTGAAGCACGTCACTTAACCGTTGAAGATCCATTGTTCGGCAACAAACCGGTGGATATGCCAATGCAGGTGATGCTTGGCGGTACTCCGCGTATGAGCCGTTCCTATGAAACGATTGAACGTAAAGGCGATGATTTTGACGCGGCTAAAGTTACGGATTTAAAAGATGCGATTTATCGCGTTCTGAAAAACCCGACAGTGGCTTCTAAATCATTCCTGATTAGTATTGGTGACCGTTCGATTACCGGTATGGTCGCGCGTGACCAGATGGTGGGTCGCTGGCAGGTTCCTGTCGCGGATGCTGCAGTAACAACTACAAGTCTTGTCGGTTACACCGGTGAAGCAATGGCAATGGGTGAACGTCCTCCAGTAGCGTTGTTGAATCCTGCTGCATCAGCACGTTTATCTGTGGCTGAATCGATCTCTAACATCATGTCTGCGAAGATTGAAAAAATCAGCGACATCAAATTGTCTGCAAACTGGATGGCTGCTGCGGGTCAACCTGGCGAAGACCAGGCATTGTTCGAAGGCGTGAAAGCTATCGGTATGGAAATGTGTCCTGCACTCGGTATCGCGATTCCGGTCGGTAAAGACTCATTGTCTATGCGTACCACCTGGAATGACGAAGGTGAAGACAAGTCTGTGACTTCTCCAATGTCAGGTGTGATCACTGCATTTGCACCAGTGACTGATGTACGTCAAACACTGACTCCTGAATTAAAAGATATTGAATCTGTACTGGTTCGTATTGATCTGTCTAAAGGTCAATTCCGTTTAGGTGGTTCGATCCTGGCGCAGGTGTATAAAGCAATCGGTTCTGTGACTCCTGATGTAGATAGCTTCGATGATTTCAAGGCATTCTTCGCATTGGTTCAAGACTGGAACAACCGTGGTCTGATCAAGGCATACCATGACATCGGTGATGGTGGTTTACTAGCGACTGTTGCAGAAATGATGTTCGCATCACGTCTGGGTGTAGCACTAGAAGATCAATCAACTGCAAGCTTATTCGCTGAAGAAATTGGTGCTGTCCTTCAAATCGCCAAAGCAGACTGGGAAGCATTACAAGCTGAAGTTGCAGCATCTACGCTTAAAGATGCAATTGCAGTGGTTGGTACTGTAAATAATTCTGACCAATTGTCTGTAAATGGTCTGGTACTTGAACGTGCTGATCTGCAAGTGGCATGGACTGAAGTTTCTCATCAAATCCAACGCCTGCGTGACAACGTACAAACTGCAGATCAGGAATTTGCCTTAATTACCGATAAAGCACACCAAGGTATTATCGCCCAACCCACATTCGACTTGAATGAAGCGATTGAAGCACCTTTCATTAACTTGCGTCGTCCAAATATGGCAATTCTGCGTGAGCAGGGTGTCAATGGTCATATCGAAATGGCGGCAGCTTTCGACAAAGTGGGCTTCAATACTGTTGACGTACATATGAGTGACTTGCTGGCAGGTCGTATCAGCCTGGATGATTTTGAAGGTCTGGTGACGTGTGGTGGCTTCTCGTATGGTGACGTAATGGGCGCTGGCGGCGGCTGGGCGAAATCAGTATTGTTCAATGCTAAATTGCGTGACCAGTTTGAGAAATTCTTTAACCGTCAAGAAACCTTCTCGCTCGGTATCTGTAACGGCTGTCAAATGTTGTCTCAATTGGCTCCATTAATTCCGGGTGCGGATGCTTGGCCACGTTTCCACCGCAATACGTCTGAAGTATTTGAAGCGCGCGCAGTGAACGTTCGTGTGGAAAAATCGAATTCAGTCTTGTTGCAAGACATGCAAGGTTCGATTCTGCCGATCGCTGTGGCACATGGTGAAGGTCGGGCAGTTGCAACGGCGGAAAACTTTGCTGCACTGAATGCATCGAATCAGGTCGTTTTACGCTATGTTGACAGCCATGGTAATGCAACTGAACAGTATCCATTGAACCCGAATGGTTCACCAGAAGGTATTACCGGTGTAACGTCTCAGGATGGCCGTGCAACGATTATGATGCCGCACCCTGAACGTAACTTCCGCGCGATCCAGCATTCTTGGAAACCAGAAGACTGGGATCAGGATGGTGCTTGGTTACGTATGTTCCGTAATGCACGTAAATTTATTGGCTAATTTGTTTTAGCTTGAAAAAGGGTTGCGGAAGCAGCCCTTTTTATTGAAGAAATCACTGGAATAGCTGCAAAACTGGAAAATCTTTCAGCTTTTGTTTAGACTATCTTCATCAATTGCCACCTTTAGGTGGCTTTTTGTTTTTTAAGGATTTTGATTTTTTAATTTTCCTTCTCTCTACGGACTTGGTTTAGATTTTGCTTTCATATTGTATATAAAGTGCTATGGTATATTTTATGCACAACTTTATTGCACTATAAAAGAAAGATGGAATAGATCGGTTCAGTATCAATTCTCAAAGATGAGGTGATGACATGGCTAAGACACTAAGAATCATGGATAAGGCAGCAATGCGTCAGAAAGGTTGGTGGTTATTTGGTTTTGTTATTGGTTTACAGATGCTGTTTTTGGTCGGTAGTTATTTGCTGCAGGGTTCTTGATCATCAGATTTTAAAAAACCACCGTTAAGGTGGTTTTTATCCATACAATAAAAAGAATGATGACAACTTTATAAAAGCCATGGATTAAGTTGAAAAATTAGAATTAATCCAAAATATTTTGCTTGCAAGAGCAACACATAAGCATCAAGAAAGTGATGATAAACAATATCAGCAATTAAGAAATGATATGCTTAATTCAACAAGCCAAAACTATTTACCTTCTATGGTAAAAACCTCTAGAAATCTTGATCAATTTTGGCAATTTATAAAGTTGAAATCTGATAATTACAGTGATAGAAGAACTTTTATATATACGGAGTTTCAGCCTCATTTGAGTTTTTTGAAAAATCAAATATTGCACCTTTGGATAAGGTGATTAAGGATACTATTCTAAAATTAGACTCTAATTATATTCAGACAACGTGGGATAAAGCACTTGAACGTAGAATAGATGATCCACAAGGTGCAATCACACTTGCTCGAACTCTTTTAGAGTCAACGTGTAAACATATTCTTGATGAGTTAGAAATTGATTATGGAAATAATCTAGACATTAATCAATTATATAGGGTAGTTAGTAAAGAATTAAGTTTGTCATAATCACAGCATACAGAACAAGTTTCAAACAAATTCTAGGTGGTTGTAGTGCGATTGTTGAAGGTATCGGCGCATTGAGAAATAAAGTCGGTGATGCTCATGGACAAGGTAAGGTTAATTTTAAACCTGCTTCAAGACATGCTGAATTGGCTGTGAATTTAGCAGGAACCATGGCAGGATTTTTATTTTCTACTTGGGAAATAAAAAAAGAAAAGATATAAAAAGACTACCCTAGAATAGCCTTTTTTATATTTACTTAAACACGGCTATACATGGTAAAGAGCTCTTTTTCTTCACGCTCAATACGTTGCACCAATGCAGAACCAATCGCTTCATATTCTTCTTTAAATTCAGCAGCAGATGCACGGTTTACCCCAAAATCCATCCAGTGATCTATAAACTTAATCACAGTCCGCTCAATGATACGCATTTCCTTTCTAAACTGACGTAAAGATAAAAATGCCTGGCTTTGTTCTTTTAAGCCTTGTTCCAAGTAACCATAAAACTTGATATTTTCAGCATCTAAATGCGCTTTAAAATCTTGTTTAAATTGAGCTAATTGATCAGACAGTAAATTATATTCCTGTAGATATAAAGAATTGCCAATGTTGCCGTACAGACTCAGAAGTTGTTGGTGATCTAGTTCCAAATGTTTAATCAGATTCGGATAAAAAGGAATACCTACTTCATCATGTTTAGAGGTGGTATCAATCGAGTGACGATTACCCAAATCTAGCGCCGTTTCATTTTGTGGATTGTCCGCTTTGGATGGGTTAAATCCATTGAAAAGTGATGAAAATAACTGTTTTAACCAATTAAATAATATTGGGGGAAATCC
The DNA here is from genome assembly GCF_000369665.1 of Acinetobacter sp. CIP 51.11. Classification (GTDB taxonomy): domain Bacteria; phylum Pseudomonadota; class Gammaproteobacteria; order Pseudomonadales; family Moraxellaceae; genus Acinetobacter; species Acinetobacter lwoffii_S. The sequence goes on along the minus strand of NZ_KB850129.1, from coordinate 1,460,814 downwards.
TGAATTTAGATTTTATTTTCAAATCAAGATCATCCATTCTTTTGATTTGAAAACATAAATTTTTTGCGTTTAAGTGTTTCAGGCCGGAATGTCATTGGCATTGCATTCGCGGTATCAATGAGAGGATCAAAAGTTGAAGTTAAGTTTTCGACCATTCCTAAAGCCGTCGAATATCTGGGAGAGATTTGCCATGACATGTGCTTACTTCACAACGAACATTATCTTGCTGGCTGAGTGCGGGAGAATTTGAACCACAGATCAACAAAATGAATGTGTCTTAGCTATACAAGGCAGAACAGTATGACTAAACCTGAATGAGTTTAGCTAAACTGCATTAATGTGAAATTTATCACAAAATCAATCGTATATGTGTATTGGTGTGGGTGAAATGGTTGCGATTAAATGAGTTTTAATCAATTAGTGAGTTTAGGAAGGAAATTTTAGAACAAAGTGGCTTCAAGAAAGGCTGAGAGTCAGTATATGTTGTTATTTTAAAAGTATAAAAAACCACCCGAAGGTGGTCTTTTCAAAAATTATTCATTAAATAACTAGCTGAACCTGTTTGAGTACTGCTTTCAGCGTATTTTCATAGTCAAAAGCATCATTGGTACTGTCCTGATAACGCCAAGCGACATAACCATCCGGACGAACCAGCACTGCGCCAGATTCATGGATTTCAGATTTGCTGTTCCAAGTGCCATACACATCACGATAGTCACGTGAACCAATCTGAGTCACATCCAGATATGGCAAATCCAATGCTTCTGCCGCCTGTTTCCAGCCTTTACCGGATAAACCTGTGAGCAGGGTAAAACGACCTTTACCCGTAATATCCAGTGTCGACTGCTTTTGACCTTTGGCATTGATCAGCCAAGTATGCGAAACTTTAGCGCCTGGGCGAGTGGTTGCCTGTAAATAAAGCTGCTCATCTTTTTCAAAAATCTCAGGCTCGGATTCTGCAATCACCGTATTGGAGCTATATCGCTGGTTCAGTTCTACACCTTGTGCATTAAATTCGAAGTTTTTAATTTCCAAAGCTTCAAATAGTTTTTGACGGATTTCAGCACCTTGCTCATCTTCCGCAAAGATACGTTCCAGCATTTGCTTCTGAGTCGTCACACCTTGATCAAAACCAAAGACTTCTTTCAGGTATTTATAATCAAAACGTGACTGGTTCGCACGCGCTACAATCTGCTTGCCGACCGGTGCACGCTCGGTGGTATAGGAATCCAGCAGGGAAGGTGCAGCCCAGCCTTTTACCGCGTATGCCAGTTTCCAGCCTAGATTAAAGGCATCCTGCATGCAGGTATTTGAACCTAGGCCACTCGATGGTGGATGACGGTGTACTGCATCACCACCACAGAACACTCGACCTTTAGAATATTCAGTGGCCCAGGTCTGGTTCACATACCAGTACGATAATTTCTGGATTTCAACTTCTTCGACTTCAGTACCAACAAAAGCATTCAGGCGGGCACGGACCTGTTCTTCAGTAACTTGTGGTTCGCCTTTGGAAATGTCAAAGCCCCAACCCATGATCCATTCATTCCATGGCGTAATGGCACGTAACAATCCCATACCGAGATCGCCAAAGCTGGCTTCAGGATTCACGATCCATTGCAGAATCGCAGGACGGTGCTGAACGTATTGAGAAAGATCAGCTTTAAAGGTCACATAGACGGTACCGGCACGTGCCATCACGCCTTCCAGTGGCAAGCCGAGCTGTTCCAATACACGAGATTTAGCACCATCCATACCCACCAGATATTTTGCTCTTAAGCTAAATTCAGTATTGGTAATGCGGTTCAGGAAAGTAGCAGTCACGCCATCTTCGTCCTGCACATGTGACAGGTATTCAGTATTGAAGTTATAAATTGCACCACGTTCACCGGCATTTTTCACCAGTAAAGCTTCCATTTTTGGCTGAATCAGATCGACTAATGGACATGGACTGCCTTGGATATAGTCACCATGACGTTCATCACCGGTACCCCATGCACTTAAACGGGCGATTTCTTCGCCGACCAGACTGGTGGTAATCAGGCTTTCACCCATCTGTTCCCATGGTGTTGCAATCTCTTTAACCTGTTCTTCAATACCTAAATCACGTAATACTTCCATGGCACGTTGATTGGTAATATGGGCACGTGGACTATTGGCCAGCCAGCTAAACTGGGTAAACAGTTGTACCTTGATGCCATAATTGGCTAAGGCCAGACCTAATGTTGAACCTGCAGGACCGGTACCAATGATCAGAACATCAGTGTCATAGTGTTGTGTCATACAAGACTCCATGTATATGCGTGAAGAACAAGCTATCTATATGATCAGGCAGTCTAGTAAAACAGGATCTGTTGATATAGCGATATTCATATAAACTATCGACCTATTCTTATTTGCAATACGTGGGTCATAATCTTAAGATGCTGACCTGATCAGAAACCGGGCAGGCTATGGAACTTCGACATTTACGCTATTTTATTACTGTGGCGCAGCAACAAAGTTTTACCAAGGCTGCCGAAAAACTGTTTACCGCTCAGCCGTCATTAAGCCAGCAAATTAAGGATCTGGAGCAGGAAGTAGGCGTCATGCTGTTTGATCGTTCATCCAGAAAGGTCAAACTCACCGATGAAGGGCAGGCTTTTCAGATCTATGCCGAAAAAGCACTGGAAAATGCCAAACTGGCAGTAGCAGCAGCGCGTCAGGTTGCGCAGCAGAAAAATAACCAGATTCACATTGGCTTCCTGAATGTCGCAGAAATAAAAGTGATGCCACAGATTCTGGCCCAGCTTAAAAAAACCATGCCGGACTTAAAAATCCATCTGCATAGCCTGACCTGTATGGAACAGATTCAGCGGCTAAAAAATGCTGAACTGGATTGATGTATTACCCGCTTTCATCTGGACCATCCAGATTTTGAGAATATTCATTTATTAACCGAGCAAATTTATCTGGTTGCCGCTCAGCATTTACATCCTACAGATCGAATCCTGAAATTACAGGAACTGAAAAATCACAATATGATTATGTGCGAGCAGAATGCTTCGCCCGTATTTTATGAGAAGCTGGATAAACTGCTCTGCATTGATCAACTCGAACATGAACAGCTGTTGTGGGTGACCAATGTCTTGCAACACATCAATCTGACCAATATGGGAATGGGCTTTAGTTTTGCGCCCGAATATTTACTGCGTTTTTTGAATGAGCATGTAAAAATTGTCCAGACTGATCAGGCACTGCCAAAACTGGGCTTGTATGCAACATTTAACAAGAATTCCCAAAATCCTGCATTGAAGATGATTACCCAAGCGCTTAACAATACGACAAGTAACTGAATTTCAGGAAGGAATATATGTTAAAGCTGATTTATTACGTGCCGGATGAAAATCTGGAAGACACTAAGAATGCGATATTTGCAGCAGGAGCGGGTGGTATTGGTGAGTATACGGACTGCGCCTGGCAAGTTTTAGGAACTGGGCAGTTTAAACCGCAAGAAGGTGCAGATCCTCATATTGGTGAAGTGGGAAAATTGGAACAGGTGGAAGAATGGCGGGTAGAAATTCTGGTGCCTGATGAAAAGGCAGTCGATGTGGCCAAGGTGCTGAAAGAAAGTCATCCTTATGAAGAGCCAGCTTTTGAGTTTATTCAGCTTCTGGATATCAAAGTCTAAAATTGATACTCTGCTGCGGCGCGTTTAACTTAGCGCGCCGTTAATCTAGATTCAGAAACCAGCCGACCTGCTTTTGTTATTATCATTTCTTCCAGAATAATCCAAAGAAAAAATATAATAAGGAAAATAACAATGCCGTGGCCAAAACCGCTGAGCAGTGCGCTTAAGAATACCCTCAGTAAATCTATCCAGTACGGTACAGAAATCCTGCATCAGCGCATTCCATATTCGCCAGATAATCCCTATCTGGAAGGTATATTTGCACCAGAGCGGCAGGAACACTTTTCCACAGATTTAAAGGTTGAAGGGCAGATTCCTGCAGAACTGGATGGTGCATTAATGCGGATTGGTCCAAATCCTATTACAGTCAAAAACCCACGCAACTATCACTGGTTTACGGGCGATGGCATGTTGCATGCGCTCAGACTGAAGGGTGGTGAGGCACATTGGTATAAAAGCAGTTATATCGGTTCTGCCAGTGTGCAGAAAAAACTTCATCGACCACAAATTCCCGGTAAAACGCGAGGTATCGCGGATGCAGTCAATACCAATGTCATCCACTTTGCCGGAAAAATCTGGGCACTGGTAGAAGCGGGTGCATATCCAGTTGAGTTGAATGCTGCACTGGAGTCAAAACGACATCATTTATTTGAAGATGATCAGGATTTTCCATTTACTGCCCATCCGCATATTGATCCTGAAACGGGCGATATTCATGCGATTTGTTATGATGCTTTAAGTCAGAACAAAGTTTTTTATTTGCAGATAGATTCAAAAGGTAAGTTGAAACATCATGTCGACATTCCAGTGAAACATGGTCCGATGATTCATGATTGTGCCATTACCAAATCTCAGGTGCTGATTCTGGATCTGAATGTGAACTTTTCTGTACGCAGTGCATTAAAGGGTTCAATGTTGCCATATCAATGGAATCCAAAACGGCAGGCACGCATTGGTATATTGCCTTTTGGCGGTAAAGCAATTGATATTCGCTGGTATGAGATTGATCCCTGTTTTATTTTTCATACCGTGAATGCTTATGAGCTGGATTCTGGTGATGTGGTTATGGATGCGGTGGTGCACTCCAAAGCATTGGTCAGTTCGATTCAGGGACCGATTGAAGATCAGGATATTCGGCTAGAACGATTCATTTTTGAACACGGTACTGGAAAAGTGGTTCGGACGATATTATCCGAGATGAAACAGGAATTCCCACGGATTAATGAAGCTTATACAGGTCGGCCTTATCGCTATGTCTACACTATTTCCTTTGGCGAGTTTGATGATCCTTCTCATGTCAGCAGCAATACTCTTTTGAGCCATGATGTGGAAACTGGCAATTCAGAAAGCTATTCTTTTGGAGAAAACTGGGTAACAGGAGAGGTGATGTTCGTCGCACGGGAAGGTGCTCAAGCTGAAAATGATGGCTGGCAGATGTCTTATGTTCATGCTTTAGATGGACGCCCATCCAAAGTGGTGATTCTGGATGCACAGCATATGGCTGAAGGGTCGATTGCAACCATTCATTTACCAATACGTGTACCCGTCGGGTTTCATTGTAACTGGATTGATTATAGGAAATTGAGAACAATATGAGCTTGAGTTGGGTATATATAACTATCTATATAAGCAGAAGCCTCTGAAATCAAACGGGATTTATCATAGACTTACAATTGAAATTCAATTCCAGAATTCCTGATATTTTGAGACCCAATACAATTTGGTTTCTATACTGTAACTGCCATCAGGATTAAGGGAAATGAGGTAATGAATGTCTTTGCCTCGACTGCGGTTACCTTTACCTTCAGGAACTTGATACTTATATTTTTCTACTTCTTGAGGGGGAGTGAGTACAATTCTTTTCCATGCAGTAGAAGGGAGGTTGTGGATAGTAGCCATTATTTTTCTTTCTACATCGTCTGCATAAGCTTGTAAGACCTCATCTGATGGCCATTTATTTCTAGGTAGCTCATCTAAATGAAAAAAAGATCTGACATTCCCTAGACCAGCTTTTATCCGGTCTTCATAAGTCAACCACGGTGCATATTCAATAATAATTTGTTCAGGCACATAACCTTCAGGGGAAACCTTGCAGCTACTATAGGTCGTAATATATTTTTGCTTTTTTATAGCATCTGGTGTTCCTGATAAATTGCCACATTCAGGCCAAGTATTTTTATAAACTATGCTATGGGTTGGCCAATATTGATTATCCATTTCAAAGCTAATTCTATTTTTCATAGTTGGTGCTGTTACTTGACAACCATTTAAAATAAATAAACTACTCATTGTTAATATTGTTTTCATTTTTTCTTTTAACTCAATTTTCTGATTTAAAGATAAGTACTGTTTCGTAATTGGTTTTTATCCAGTTAAAATGATTTATTATTTGAATTAAATAGATGATTATTTTTTAATTATAAAAGATATCTATTATTCTTAAATAGATATCTTTTATGCTAATTATTATAATATTACATCCTTAAATTTTAAAAATATAATTTCCCCTGATTTCAACTAAAATTTTATATATTTTAATTTATCTTTGATCCAATTAATGCGAAGGAGCCAGATTGCGGAAAATATGCTTAAGACTGTGTAGCATTTTTTCAATTTGCAACGGTGTTAAACCATCGAAAGATTGCTCTAGTACAACAACACTAAGATCATTAATCTTTTTAATCATTTGCTGACCTTTTTCGGTTAATAATACGCGGGTAATTCGTGCATCATCCTCACAGGAATAAGTATGTACTAATCCCTCATCTTTCAGGCGATAGATGATTTTAGTGGTAGTTGACATCTTATAAATCAACATGTTATATAAATCAGAAATACTCGCTCTATTTTTAAATTTTAATGCCAGCAAAATACGTCTTCGAGAATTGTCTAAACCGTATTTCTTTAAGGCATAGTCAACATTTTGCACATATTGGGTATGCACTTGACTAATCCAAGGATGGGGTGAATCTTCTAAATTAAAATCTGTAGGAATGGATAAAAATTTACTGTACTTTTTTGTCATGGCCTCAACTCTTCTATATGTTAGGGTCTTTTTAATTTGTTTAAAAAATGCATTTTATTTCAAAATATTTACTATCCTATTACAAGGTTATGAATCTTATCTTCAGTACGTCTTCACCTCCTATTTAACTTCTTTTTAAGATGAACCCTCTAATTCTTTTTTGCTTCTTCGAGCCTCTTTTTATAAAAGAACTAGAGAGCCAAAATTTCAGTCACATTTTTTTTTATTTATCTATTGTTATTATGCGAACTGATTAAATCATCTTAATGATTAAATGATCTATCACAAAAAATACCATTTTCAATTAAGAAATACTTAAATATTTGTTCCGGTTAGCATTTTTTTATTTCGGAAAATTCATCTTTCTTTTTACCTTAACTTTAATTCAGTAAGCTTAAGATAGTTTTGTAAGTCTTTTTGAAGCATATTAAGATAGTGTTTTATATTGATATTTAATATTTTAATTTTTTTATACTTTAAAAGTATAAAAATTATCTTCATGAAAAATAGAAGAAAAATAAACTATCTTTTAAATTCAGCAATAGACATTTTGTGTGATTGTGTAAAATTTTTTTTAAACTTTTTAGTTCAGCTTAATTCTCGATTAAAAAGAAATTTAACTAGAGAAATCACTAAATTGGATCTTGAACTCAAAACTTATAATCAAAAAATTAATGGAAGAAGAATCGGAATTGTGCATGTATTTGGTAGTGTGAAAGCTTTAAAGATCCTGGCTGCACGATATCGTAACAAAGGAAAAAGACTTGGCTTGAGATTCAATTTGATTGCTGGAATATACAACTTGGAGCTGAGTAAAAAACCACTGATGAAAGAGCGTTAATAAAAAATATGAAATTTCCGTTAAGATTTATCTTATATAGTTTTAGCGAATAAAGAGTGAATGATGTGACATCCATGTCACAAGAGATCTACCAGATTTAAGCTATTTAATTTCTAAGATGAGAAGCTTAAATCTTCTGAATAAACAGCTCACGATCAAAACGGTATTGCGGGAAAAATACGCCATCTTCGGCACGTTCACCCGCACCAATTACCATGACCGGATACTGTTCATCATTTAATTTCAGAATTTCACGAACCATCGGCTCATCAAAACCTTCCATCATACAGCTATCAAAACCATAAGCACGTAAAGCTAAGACCAGATTTTCACAAGCAAGTGCCGTTGTTTTGGTCGCCCACAGTTTCGCATCAGCCGGACTGAAAGCAGATACTGGCATTTGTTTATCCAATGTACGGGCAACTTTGAAAGCCACTTTCTTAAAGTTACCAAAAGCATTCATATAACCAGTCTTATAGTTGTAAGGAATATATTTATAGTATTTCTTAATTGCAGGCGGTGCTTCAGGAAATGGAAATTCATTCACATTACGTTTCGCCATTTCATCGATACGGTCGGTACGTGCGATACAGACAATTAGCTCAGAAGCTGTTTTGGCTGCCAGTTGACTCATACAGGCTTTTACCAAACGCTTTTTCTTGCCCGGATTTTGTACCACATAAAAAGTCCAAGGCTGTAAGTTCGACGAATTCGGTGCCAACAACGACAAATCCAGACAGGCATCCAGAACTTCAACGGGAATTGGCTTTTTGGTAAATTTACGCACCGAACGTCGGCTTTCAATCACCTTACGAAAATTATCTATATCTATATCTTGAGGTGCAGGTTCGTAATAACGTTTCTTTTCTGGATTTGAACTATCTGTTGTTTGAGAAGAGGTTTGGGAGTTTTGATTTGGCATACTTCAGATTCTTGGAAAAATAAAAGATTGAGGCAGTCTAAACCACCTCATTGAACTCATAAGTTTGAAAATTAGTTGAATTGTGTGAAATCAGGTTTACGTTTTTGCATAAAGGCTTGAACCGCTTCCAGCATTTCTGGCGAGCCTACACGCTGCATGAAAATTTCTGCTTCATGGTCAATCCATTCCACAATTTCATTCACATTGTGTTTCATCAAGGCTTTAGATTGCACCAGTGATGCCAATGGCAGGGCAGAGAGCTGGGCAGCTTGTGCTGCTGCTTTGGTGTAAACATCTTCTTCAATGCTATTCACCAGACCTGCGTCGAGTGCTTTTTCACTATTGAATTTTTGCGCAGTCAGCAATAATTCGGCGGCTTTATGATAACCCGCCTGCTGAATCAACAGCTTGCTTGAAGCGCCTTCAGGCGATAGACCCAGACTGACAAATGGAATCTGGAACAGAGCAGTATTGTCACTATAGACCAGATCACAATGCAATAAGATCGTCACACCAATGCCGATTGCAACACCACGCACGGCTGCAATCAATGGCTTGGAAAATTTTGCAGCAGATTTCAGTAAAACAAACGGTGGGCCTTCAGCGGCGGGTGCCTGACCTTTCTTCGCAGCAGATTTCATAAAATCCTGCATATCATTGCCCGCACTAAAGTCTGCATCCTGACCACGTAAAACGACCACACGAACTTCAGGCGCCTGATCTGCTTCATCTAAAGCTTTCGCAATCCAGAGATAAAGTTCGCTATATAACGCATTTTTCGCTTCCGGACGATTGATGGCTAAAGTGAGTACACCATGTTCTAAATTCGCATTCAAATGCTCATGAGGTTGTTGAATACAGCTCAGTGTCATCGTACTATCCTTGCTTTAAAACTTAATTTGATTTTATGGGAATGATTATGTCGCATATTTATTGGGGCAGCACAACTCATGAGTCATAAAAAACTGATCCCTTATGAACTATACATTTGATTATCTGGTTTTCATTGGCCGCTTTCAGCCTTTTCATCTGGCGCACATGCAAACGATTAACATTGCCCTGCAACACAGTCAACATGTGATTTTGGCTCTCGGCTCTGCGCAAAATGAACGCAATATCAAGAATCCATTCTTGGCTTCGGAGCGTGAAGCCATGATCCTGTCAAATTTTAGTCCTGAAGATCAAGCTCGGATCAAATTTGTAGAAGTCATTGATGTTTATAATGATGAGAAATGGCAAAAACTGGTGAAATCGCTGGTGAATCAGGTCATTGAGCCGGATGCCAAAGTCGGGCTGATTGGACACTTTAAAGATGATTCATCTTATTATTTAAAGTTTTTTCCAGAATGGGAAATGGTTGAACTTGACAGCCTTGAAGATGCCTTATCCGCTACTCCGATGCGTGAAGCTTATTATCGTGGCGAAATTCAACGGGATAAATTTCCACAAGGCACGATTGATTTTCTTGAGAATTTCCAAGAAACCACGACCTATCAGCAACTCAGTGAAAAGTTTTCCCAGAATGATAAAACCAATCTGGTTTAAAAGTATCAGGTTGTTATGGGTTGATTCATGGTAGTTTGAGCATGCTGTTTCAAACATTCCCCAAGGATTTCTAGAGCAGGAGACTGTTCTTTCCAGTGATGCCAATATAAGGGCACTTCAATTCGCATCTCACTTGAAAGTTCAAGCAGTCGACCTGACTCCAGCAAATCCCTAGTTTGATAGTCCGGCAGCCAGCCATAGCCTAGACCCATGACAATCGCATCAAAAAATGCATGGGTCGATGGAATAAAGAAATGAGGATATTGAGCAAGGTTCAGGCCAAATTCGTGCTGAATAAACTGGGTATGTAGCTGGTCTTTTTCATTAAAAATAATGGCAGGGGCAAGGCGTAGCGCATCCCGATGTACGCCTTGATGAAACCAGTTTCGGGAAAATTCAGGCGTAGCAACGAGACGGTATTGCATCTGTCCGATCAATTCTGCCCGGCAACCTTTCATTGCCTTGGCTTCAGTACTCAAACAGGCATTGACGAGACCTGCTTCTAACAGATGATGGGTTTGTGATTGATCGTCTACTTGAAAATGCAACACAATTTTATGCTGGATCAGCTGGGCTTGTAAGGTCGGTAATAGCCAGGTCGCGAGCGAATCAGCATTGGTGGCAATATTCAGACAATAGAAACCTTCTTGTTGCAATTGTCCACCCAAATCCTGCATCAGATTCTGTTCTAGCAAACGTTGATGCTGTAAATAATGCAATAAGGTTTGTCCGGATTGAGTCACACGGCAAGGCCGATCTCTCACCAGAAGCAATTGTCCCAATTTTTTTTCCAGACTTTGAACACGAAGGGTCACTGCCGAAGCAGTAATATTTAGCTGCTCGGCAGCCAGATCGAAACTTCCCGTTTTTGCAACTGCATAAAAAGCATCACATTGTTTCGCATTCAGCATTTCTATTATCTAAAAATAATTTAGTTAAATTGATATTAACTTAGTTTTAATTAATCGCACTCATTTTGTTCAATAATTCATTTATTCGAAAAAGGGGAATGTGATGTTCAGTTATATGATGAGTGGTTTTGCTGTGGGAATGAGCCTGATTGTCAGTATCGGTGCACAGAATGCTTTTGTATTAAAACAAGGTTTAAAACAGCAGCATGTGTTCTGGGTCTGTGTGATTTGTGCCTTGTCTGATTCAATTTTAATTCTGCTTGGCGTACTGGGCTTTGCGCGCGTTATTGAACATTATCCGGATATTGTTATATTTTCTAAATATATTGGCGCAGGATTCCTATTTTATTATGGTTTGCACCATGCGATCAGCGCATTTAAATCAACAGAGGTTTTGGCACCAAGTGATCAGCTAACAGAGCATTTTCTACAAGTACTGATGATCTGCTTGGCTTTTACCTGGCTAAATCCGCATGTTTACTTAGACACAGTCATATTGATTGGATCAATTTCAACCCAATACGCCTTAGGAAAATGGTGGTTTGCTTTAGGTGCTATCTGTGCTTCCTGGTTTTTCTTCTTTAGTTTGGGATATGGGGCAAAGATACTGACGCCTTGGTTCCAACATCCAAAAGCATGGAAAATACTGGATGCTATTATTGCCTGTACTATGTGGGGCGTCGCAGTGTCATTAATCCTCAGTATTTGATTCAGGCTACGAAAGTCTATAAATCGGTTAAGAGTTGTCTAAGCGTTTTATTTTAGATAGTGATCGAGAATAGGCAGCGCAGAACACAACTCTTTTCAGTGCTGCAAGTATGGATATTTCAATCTATATTGAGCTTAAAATCAACGATCTGTCTTATATAAAAAATTTATAAAATCATAATTTTATAAGATGATACCAGTCTCCTGCTAGCTTAGCAGGACCATTTATCAGAGAAAAATCAGCGCAAGTATTTTGTCCGTTAGTCATGAATGATTTTACAAAAACTTCAATAAACTGGTATAAAAATAACGAAAACCTGTTCGCTCAAAAAACAAAAAAATTAGTTTCAGATTAAGCAGTGGACTTAAATCCGATCAATAAGAAATTAAACAAGGTGGATTTAAAATTGAAAAAAATAATAAAAACTGGGCTCCTTAGCCTGGCGATCTGTTTAGCTTTGACCAGTCAGTCTTTTGCAAGATCATGGACCTTAACTCCCAAAAGTGATGTCGGTTTTGAGATCAAGTCAATGGGACTGACTGTGGTTAAAGCCAAGTTCAATCAGGTTCAATCCACGATGCAGTTTGATGCTAAAGCACCGCAAAATGCCTCAACCCATCTGGTCATGGATGTGGAAAGTTTAAGCTTTAGTAAGCCGCTATTTAAACATATGATTTTGGGCGAAGACCTGTTTTATGTAGAAAAATATAAGACTGTAATTTTTAAAAGTATCCAGTTTAAAGACTTGGGCAATGGCAAATACAATGTTTTAGGTCATTTAACCCTGCGCGGTGTGACCAAGCCTGTGATTTTCGAAACAACCTTTAAACCCAGTATGTCGAATGCCAACCTGCTTGATGTTCAGGCATCTGCCGTGATTAACCGTAGGGATTTTGGTATGAAAAAAGGAATTGCCGGGGTAGGAGATAAAGTGAATCTTCATCTTTCGGGACAGTGTGAAATGAACTAGGGTAGATATAAAATACTTGATGATATGAAATTTTTTATAAAAAAAGCCCGAATATTTCGAGCTTTTGTCTATACGGTAAGCATGCAATTAAGCAGCTTGCAAAGCTTTTAAATCTTCCAGAACTTGTTCTGCATGACCTGCTGCTTTGACCTTACGGTATTCTTTGACCAGTTGGCTATTATGGAAAATGAAAGTTGAACGCTCAATGCCCATTACTTGTTTGCCATACATGTTCTTTTCTTTAATCACATCAAAGTGATTGCACAACACTTCTTCTTTATCGCTGATCAGATTGATACTCAAATTTTGCTTTTCAGTAAAGTTCTGATGCGCTTTTACCGAATCACGTGATACGCCAAGAATTGTGGTGTTTAAAGCATCGAACTGATCTTTTAAACAGGAAAAGCCAACTGCCTGAGTCGTACAGCCTGGCGTAGAATCTTTAGGATAAAAATAAATCACCAGCCATTCTGTATTCAACTGGGTTAAATTGATTTCGCCTGTCGTCGCAGGAAAATTCTGGTCAAGCAAACTAATTTCAGACATAAAAACTCCTGTTTTCTTTAAATTTTTTTAAAAAAATAAGCCACACTATAGTGGCTTATTTTATCAAAAAATAAGCAGATCTTATTTCTTTGGTGCCGCTTGAGCTGATTTCATTGCTTCTTCAGTCAAAGTTTTCAGTTTGCCTGTTAACTGTGGACCAAAGCATGCTTGAAGATCTTTATTCTGCTTCTGTACAAAAGCTAAAGTGCCTGGGCTTTTCTTCTGGTTAATAGTGCTTTGAATTTCCCATTTTTGTGCATTGGTTAATTTGCCATCTGCTTCAATAGCACAACCACAATATTTGCTGACTTCAGCAGATGTCAATTTTTTGCTTTTGCCAGTTTCATTTTTACAAACATTGATCAATGCAGATTTTACATTGGTGCTTTTATAAGCTTGTTGTAATTTGTCATCAGCCGCTTGAGCCGTAGTTGCGAACATAGCAGCAGCTGAAACAATTGCTGAAAGCACGATGCTTGATTTTAAATTCTTCATAAACTCTACCTTGTTATTACGGTATATAACGTGTCGGGTCTTCAACACCTGCATCCGCAAAACCCTGTTTACGTAAACGACAACTGTCGCATTTGCCACAGGCACGTCCTTGGTCATCTGCTTGATAGCATGACACCGTTTGACTGTAGTCTACGCCATGTTCAATACCTAAGCGAATGATATTTGCTTTGGATAAATGTAACAAAGGTGTTTCAAATTTGAGCGCCTGACCCTCTACGCCAACCTTGGTTGCAAGGCGTGCCATGTTGGCAAATGCCTCGATAAATTCCGGACGGCAATCCGGATAACCGGAGTAATCAACCGCATTAATTCCGATGACAATCGCTTCAGCTTCGAACACTTCAGCTGCTGCTAAGGCGTAAGACAAGAAGATAGTATTACGTGCCGGAACATAGGTAATCGGAATGCCAGCCTGTTCATGGTCGGGCACCTCAATACTATGATCGGTAAGGGCTGAGCCACCCAGATTACCCAGATCAATATTGATCACTCGATGTTCCACACCCGCACGTTGCGTTAAAGCCTTTGCTGCATCCAGCTCGGTGGTTGAACGCTGACCATATCGAAAACTGAGTGCGATACATTCATAGCGTGCCTGCGCCCAAGCCAGACATGTTGTTGAGTCTAATCCGCCAGATAACAGTACAATGGCACGAGGGCGCATAAGCTGATTCTCCAAAAAAATACTTTACAAAAAATTAACGACCAGTTTCATCATTCCATAACAACTTGTGCAGTTGTAACTGGAAACGAACAGGGAGGTGGTCTTCTAAAATCCACTGAGCCAAATCACGTGCCAGTGGGGGTAAACAAACCGCACCTTTTTCGACCGCAAATGCAGGCGAAAACCAAACTGTACTCACTTTGTCTTGAAGTTGGTACTGTTCAAGCTGCTGTTTTGACCATTCATAATCTTCACGATTGCATATCACAAACTTGATTTGATCATGTGCAGTTAAATGATCGAGATTAGAAAGCAAATTTCGTGCAACTTCACCTGAAGTTGGTGTTTTTAAATCTAAAACTTTGGAAACACGTGAATCCACTTTGGACACATCTAAAGCGCCACTGGTTTCAAGTGAAACTTCACATCCTAAATCCGCAAGTCGCTGCATCAGGGGTAGGGCATTTGGTTGTGCCAGTGGTTCACCGCCGGTCACACAAACATAAGGGGTTTTAAAATCAAGCGTGGTCTGGATAATATCGTCCAGAGACTGACGCTCACCGCCTTCAAAGGAATAGGTGGTATCACAATAGCTACAACGTAATGGACAACCGGTTAAACGGATAAATACCGTTGGCAGTCCTGCGGCATTGGCTTCACCTTGCAATGAATAGAAAATCTCCGTAATGCGTAAACCCGCAGACGGATCAGAGACAGGAATTGCGGAAGATCGAAGCGTATTCATAACAAAACTAACCAATGAAAAATAAATAACCGGGTATAAAAATAAAAATCCCTACGATCATTACTAATCGTAGAGACGAGGAGCGGTTGAAGCTCCGAGGAACACGAATGTATCCTCTAAGTTAAGACATCTTAGTCTTCGCGTAATAGATCGTTCAGGCTTGTTTTAGAACGAGTTTGTGCATCAACTTTTTTCACGATAATTGCAGCATACAGGCTGTAAGTACCGCATTTAGACGGAAGGCTACCTGCAACAACGACAGATCCAGCTGGTACGCGACCATAATGAATTTCGCCAGTGGCGCGGTCATAAATCTTGGTTGATTGACCAATGAATACGCCCATTGAAATCACAGAACCTTCTTCAACGATTACGCCTTCAACGATTTCAGAACGTGCACCGATAAAGCAGTTATCTTCAATAATAGTTGGATTCGCCTGAAGCGGTTCAAGCACACCACCAATACCTACACCACCTGACAAGTGAACATTTTTACCAATTTGTGCACATGAACCTACAGTTGCCCAAGTATCCACCATCGTGCCTTCATCTACATAAGCACCGATGTTGACATAAGAAGGCATCAAGATCACGCCTTTAGCCTGGAAAGAACCTTTACGTGCGACAGCAGGTGGTACGACACGTACACCAGCAGCCTTGAATTGTTCTTCAGTCCAACCTGAGAATTTAGTCTCTACTTTGTCATAGAAACGAAGATCACAAGCTTCCATTGGTTTATTGTCGTTTAATTTAAATGATAACAATACCGCTTTTTTAATCCATTGATGAACAACCCATTCACCATCGATTTTTTCAGCAACACGTAAAGTACCATTGTCCAGACCAGCAATTACTTCCTCAACTGCCTGACGGATTTCAGCAGAGCAATCTGCAGCTGTAAAATTCGCACGGTCTTCAAACGCTTGTTCAATGATTGTTGAAAGCTGCGACATGATCTTCCTTCCAGAAAAAAATTTTCTAGATTTTACACTATATTGCAGGAAAAATAGTTGAAAGGACTAAAAATAGATGAAAAATAACCAAAAGTGTAGAAAGCGTGAAATTATTAAAGTGATAAGTGTACTTTTTCATTATGTTGAAATGTAGGAGAAGTGTTAGAAAACGCTTGGTTCTGAACAAGAAAAATTAATTTGTATCAAAAAATAACAAAAGATGAGCAAAATGCGAATAAAAAATATTTTTTAAGTCCTTTATATTGAGCCTATCACGAATAACTAATGATCAAAATAAGTTCTTTTGAGGAGAGAAATAATGAAATCTTTACATAATATTTTGGCAGTATCAGCCTTAGCTCTAGCAGCGAGTTCTGCGATGGCTGCTGATGAAACAATCGTAACAGATGAAGGCGTTGCTGAATTCTCTTTCTTTAAACCAGCTTCTGTTCGTGCTGAAGTCGGTACTACCGGTTATGGTGGTGCAATTTCCTGGAGTGCTAACCCATATGTAGGTGTCACTTTAGGTTATAACGGCGGTGATATTTCCTGGTCTGATGATATCTCAGTTAATGGGACTAAATATGACCTAGATATGGATAATAACTTAACCTATTTAAATGCTGAAATTCGTCCTTGGGCGAACTGGTTCTACATGGCAGCAGGTGTAGGTTATATTGATAATGATTATGGTTTAGAAGGTCGTACGGGTGCTGATGGTACTATTACTGTAGACGGTAACCGTTATCAAACTGTCGGTGGAACTACAGGTCGTGTAACTGGTGACTTATCTTACAAAAACAATATCGCTCCTTATGTAGGGATCGGTTTCTCTCCAGCAATTACTAATCGTTGGGGTGTCTTTGGTGAGATTGGTGCATACTATAACGGCAATCCAACAGTTAATTTAGCTTCTACAAGTAACTTTACGCCACTTGACCCAAGTGCACCTGATATTGACACAGCTTTAAGAAATGAAGAACGCGAAATTCGTAACGACAATGAATACGAATGGCTACCAGTAGCGAAACTGGGTGTAAGCTTCCGCTTCTAAGTTTTAGTCTTATAAAAAACGGGCTTCGGCCCGTTTTTTTGTATTTTTAGAACAATTTTAAAAGTGATAACCCAGTTTCAAACCTAGAATCCAGGCACTATTATCGGAAACTGCAGATAAACCTGCAATCTGTGGCGTAATAGGTTCGGATGAGGAAATTTCAGGTTTTTGAAACTTTAAATAATATAGTCCAGTAGCAATATCCCAGGTTTCTTGAATCTTATAAAGATGACCTAGTCCGATACCCCAATAGCCATCACTCGGATTCAAGGTTGAAGCCGGATTTCCTGTATCAGAATCCCATAAAAGCTCGATAGAATTTATGCCAAAAGATGGCCATTGATGGGCAAGTCCGATTTTTCCAGACCATTGATCCTTACGATAATCAATCATTCTAAAAGGTTTTACTTCAGGGAACTGTAAGGCCGCATAGTCAATTACAGTGCCAAATTTAGGCGGCTGGATCACGAAATTCTGCCAGTTTGACCAACGCAGCGTGCCATAGAGTGCATTTTGATCAGTTAAAGCTGTCTGAAAATCCAGATTTACTGACTGAGGAGTTTGAATTTCTGTATAAGGTGCTGGATTCGTACCGACAACAATCGATTCAGTAGTTTTATTGTGATGAGTGATTGCAGAACGATAGGTCAGTGCGGTTCTAAAAAAATATTCAGGAATCTGATAACTGATTCCAGCAAGCCAGCCCCAAGCGGGATCTTGTTCAAATGTGGCTCGATAACCATTGAATATATAAAATGTCTGCCCGGATAAATATAAATTTCCCTCTAAGCTTTGATAACTTAGCCCTGTATAAAAATTCCAGTTATCGTTTGGTTGAAAGCCAATTAATGAGGTCAAATTATGGCTCTCAAACTGAATGGTAGCAGCCTCAATTGGAAGCGCTGCACCTGCAAAAACAGGATCATAACGATAAGCGATATCTATAGAATAAGGCTGATCGTAAATCAGTCCCCACGACACTTGAGGATTCAACTGGAATTTTAATGCGGCATTGGAAACCCATTGGTTATGGGTAAGATTTCCTGTAGAAAAATCGGTGATGCCTAATTGTTGCAGCTCTTCAGTATGTTGTACCTGACCGCTGATATCGGGGCGAACCCACGCCAGTGAAACTTCAGCATAATGATTTTTTTCAAAAAACGATTGGATACTTTGATTAGATTGTTCAAACGCTGCTGCATAACCTGACCCGGAGAAAAACAAGCCCATGGAGAAAAGAGCAAATTTATGATTAATCATCTTGGTATAATTCAATTTATTATGCACGTGATTATGCTTGATATTTATATTCTTTATCTACTCAAAAAATAAAAAAGAGGCGATGTAGCCTCTTTGATTAAAAACTTAAAATATTGCACTTTATTCGTCTGGATAGGCGACTTTTTTCAGTGCCTTAATATCTGCGTCTGGTGAGCAGAGAGAAATAAACTCATAACCATAACCGCGTAATAAATGACCTTTACGTACTGCAATCCAGGTGGTATTTACGCCGAAAATATCGGTTTCAATCTGCTTTAAACGGTAATCACGCTCCGGGTCATAGGCCACATCGTTGACAATGCCGATGCCCATATTCATTTCTACATAGGTCTTGATGACATCGGCATCAAGCGCGGACATCACAATATCTACATCAAAACCAGCTTCTTCAAAGGCGGTATCAATCTTGGAGCGACCGGTAAAACCACCATGATAGGTAATAATCGGGTAGTGCGCCAGATCTTCGATGAGCACGTGTTCTTTGCTTGCCAGTGGATGATTCTGCGGGGTAATAATACTGTGTTGCCAGTTATAGTAAGGTACGCTGGCCAGATTATCTTCAGTGGTGAGTGCTTCGGTCGCAATACCGATATCCGCTTGACCTTGCAGTAGCATTTCCGTGATTTCAATCGGGCTGGCCTGTTGCAAAATCAAATGTACTTTAGGGAATTCTTTTTTGAATTGGCTGACAATTGGTGGCAACACATAACGCGCCTGGGTATGCGTCGTGGCAATCGTCAATGTGCCTTCATCGACTTTATTGAAATCATCGGCCAGACGTTTGATATTGTCGGCATCGACCAGCATGCGTTCCACAATGCCTAAAAGTGCCTGACCTGGTTCGGTTAAGCCCAGTAGACGTTTACCTTTACGAATAAATAACTGCACCCCCAGTTCATCTTCCAGATCTTTAATATGCTTACTTACCCCGGACTGTGAAGTATAAAGCGCAGCAGAAGCTTCAGTTAAATTAAAGTTTTGTCTAACCGTTTCTCGTATAATTCTTAATTGTTGGAAATTCATAATTCTCTTACCCTAGAAGAGGATGGGGCATTTTAAAGCCCCATCTTTTGATCTTAAGCGACCTGGTTTTCAAATAAATGCAAGTTCACCGCACTTAACCAAACAGTTTGATTTGGGCGGAATTGATGCGCTCTCGCTTCATCAGGCGTCAGTAAAATTTCAATCAGATTGCCTTGACGGTCATTTAGCTCTGCAACGACTTTACCCGCGATCCATAATTCACGAATGAAAGTCGCTTGAATGGCATTGTCGTGTGGCTGTGCATGAATGCGGAGCTCATCTGGACGTGCGAATAAAATCACTTCACCTTGAGCGGCATTTTTTGCACCCTCAAATTGAATGCGGTCTTCGCCGAGCTGGATGATGCCTGCATTGTTGTGACCTTCAAAACGGTTCGCCTGACCCAAAAAGTCGAATACAAATGGAGTTTTTGGTGTTTCATAGACTTCACGTGGAGATCCGATCTGCTCTACATTACCTTTGTTCATCACCACGATTTGATCCGCAACTTCGAGTGCTTCTTCCTGATCATGAGTTACAAAGATCGAGGTGATATGCAATTCGTCATGCAGGGTACGTAACCAGCGACGCAGTTCCTTACGGACTTTGGCATCCAGTGCACCGAAAGGTTCATCCAGTAATAATACACGTGGTTCAACTGCCAAAGCACGTGCCAAGGCAATACGCTGGCGCTGACCACCAGAAAGTTGAGCTGGATATCGGTCAGCCAGGAAACCAAGCTGAACCAAGTCGAGTAAACGTGTCACACGTTTTTTAATTTCCGCTTCGGATGGACGAGTTTTACGTGGACGCACACGCAGGCCAAAGGCGATGTTGTCAAATACCGTCATATGACGGAACAGGGCATAGTGCTGGAATACGAAGCCAACTTCACGCTCACGCACATGTACATTGGTGGCATCCTGACCTTCTAAAATCACCTGACCGCCATCCGCAGATTCCAGACCGGCAATAATCCGTAGCAAAGTGGTTTTACCACAGCCGGATGGACCAAGAAGTGCGACCAGTTGACCATCTGGGAAATCCAGCGAGATATTTTTAAGTGCATGGAATGCACCAAAGTGTTTTTCAATATTTTGTACTTGAATACTCATGTGGGCATTCCTTAAGAAACTGTTGAATCTTCATTACGTTTGTCTTGTTTTTCCTGGCGCAGTTCCACCCATGTTTTTAAAATCAGGGTCACAATTGCGAGGAGAGCCAGAAGCGAAGACACGGCAAACGCAGCACTAAAGGTATATTCGTTATAAAGAATTTCGACGTGTAGCGGTAAGGTGTTGGTTTCACCACGGATATGGCCAGAAACCACCGACACCGCACCAAATTCACCCATAGCCCGCGCATTACACAGAATCACGCCGTAGATCAGACCCCATTTGATATTGGGCAGGGTCACTTTCCAGAAAGTCTGCCAGCCAGATGCACCGAGTACAATCGCAGCTTCTTCTTCTTCGGTCCCCTGTGCTTCCATTAACGGAATCAACTCACGCGCAACAAAAGGTACAGTAATGAAGATAGTCGCCAGAACAATCGCAGGCACTGCATAAAGGATCTTGATATCATGATCCATCAGCCAAGAGCCCATCCAGCCTTGGGTACCGAAAATCAGCACCAGCATCATACCCGCGATCACAGGTGAAACCGAGAAAGGGAGATCAATAATGGTGGTCAGGAATGATTTCCCCGGAAAGTTGAACTTCGCTACAGACCAGGCTGCCGCAACACCAAATACGACGTTGAGCGGTACTGCGATTGCAGCCGTCAGCAAGGTAAGTTTTACTGCCGACAGAGTATCCGGATGCACCAGCGCTTGGGTATAAACGCCAACCCCTTGTTTAAAGGCTTCAACAAAAACCAGAATCAAGGGCAGAATCAAGCAGCTTAAAAAGAAAATCAGCGCAATAGTGAGCAGCGTATAGCGTACCCAAGTTGGCTCACGGGTTGCATCACGGGATTGCAACTTTTCAGCCAGCGCATTGCTGTTGGTATTTAAACTCATCGCGCAGTTCTCCCGGTACGACGGCTAGCCCATGCCTGTAATAAGTTAATCAGGAATAGCATCACGAAGGAAATCAGTAGCATGACGACAGCAATCGTGGTTGCACCGGCATAGTCATATTCTTCTAGGCGAGAAATAATCATTAAGGGTGCAATTTCCGTTTCAAAAGGCTGGTTACCAGCAATAAAGATCACTGAACCATATTCACCGACACCACGGGCAAAGGCTAAAGCGAAGCCAGTGATCAGCGCAGGCAGCAGAATTGGGAAAATCACTTTGGTCACAATCTGAAAACGGTTGGCACCCAATGCAGATGCAGCTTCTTCCAGTTCGGTTTCCAGATCGCTAAGGACTGGCTGAACCGTACGCACTACAAAAGGCAGACCAATAAAGATCAATGCCAGTGTAATACCAATCGGGGTATAAGCGACTTGAATGCCAATCGGTTCTAAATATTGACCAATCCAGCCGGTCGGTGCATATAAAGAGGTCAGGGCAATACCCGCAACCGCAGTGGGTAAGGCAAAAGGCAAATCTACCAGGGCATCGACAATACGTTTGCCCGGAAAGCTGTAACGTACCAGACACCACGCCAGTAACAGGCCAAACACTACATTGACCAGTGCAGCGACAATGGCCGCGGTGAAACTTAACTGCAATGATTTCAAGATACGTTCAGAGCTCAGGATTTCCCATAAGCCATCCCAGCCAATGCCCAGTGATTTAATAAAAACAGCTGACAGTGGGATCAAAACGATTAATGACAAATACGCTAGGGTAAAGCCTAGAGAAAGACCAAATCCTGGCAGCACTCGGGATCGCTGCGACATGATTACTCCTCAGAAGAGAGAAAGCTGATTGAAGTCAATCAGCTAAAATAAAAAAACAATTTGGGCACAAGCATAATTTGCAGCGACTAAAATGCAAATTTAAAATAACACTTGCTCTCATCAACTTTGCTGATATGGGGCATAGTGTTTTCTGAAATCAAATAGTGTTCAATTTCAGGAAAAGGGCCAAAACCAGAAGCGACATTGACATGACCGACTGCACCCAGATTAATTGGTTTGATTTTCCAGGTTTGGGCCAGTATGTGGGCATCTTCAAAACTTAACCAGGGATCATTTTCACTGATCAATAACGTGGTGGGCACCTGAAGCTTGAGCTGTTGAAAATAGGTGCTGTAGTCAGTCTGACTGTCGCGCGAAAAACCATTTTCCCCAAATCGTGCCGGATTAGCTGGTGCCACCAATAGCAGATTTTTTACTTTTGCATTGAGTTCGGGATGTTGGGCAAGGGCCGCAATACTGGTCAGACAGCCAAAGCTGTGTGCGACAATCTGAACCTCTGCTGGAATGGCTTGCAGAGTTTTGACAAATTCTGCTACCCAGATATCCAGTACCGGATGATTCCAGTCTTTTTGCTGCACACGGGAGCATCGCATCAGCCGGTGCTGTAAGCAGGTTTGCCAGTGGTTGTATTCACTGCCACCTACACCAGGAACGATAAGCGTATGAATCATGTCGATGCTCCTATATCAATCAGCTTGGAAAATTATTTCGCGCTGTTGGCTTTAACGATCTGGTCAAATACACCACCATTTTCAAAGTGAGCCTTTTGTACTTTGTTCCAGCCGCCAAATTCCTGATCAACCGTCACCAGTTTTAATGGCTTAAATACTTGGCTGTATTTGGCCAGTACTTTGGCATTACGTGGACGATAATAATGTTTACCTGCCAGGTCTTGACCCAATGGCGAATACAGGAAGTTCAAATAACCTTGAGCCAAGTGCTGGTTGCCTTTTTTCTTGGCATTTTTTTCTACAATCGCCACCGGTGGCTCAGCCAGAATCGACAGAGAAGGGGTAATAATTTCAAATTTTCCCGGCTGTTCGCGGACGGCCAAATGTGCTTCGTTTTCCCATGCGAGTAAAACATCCCCAATGCCACGTTCAGCAAAGGTCGTGGTTGAACCACGTGCCCCGGAATCCAGAACTTTGGTATTTTTATAAATTTTACGAACAAATTCTTGCGCAGTCTTATCGTTGCCGCCCGCCTGATGTTTGGCCCAAGCCCAGGCAGCCAGATAATTCCAGCGTGCACCGCCTGAAGTTTTCGGGTTTGGGGTAATGATTGCTACGCCCGGTTTGACCAGATCACCCCAGTCCTTAATCTCTTTCGGATTGCCTTTACGCACCAGGAACACGATGGTTGAAGTATAAGGCGTCGAGTTTTGCGGCAATTTCTTTTGCCAGTCCGCAGGTAACAGTTTAGCTTTTTCTGCCAGTACATCAATATCCGCCGCCAGTGCCAACGTGACTACATCAGCATCCAGACCATCAATCACGGCACGTGCCTGTTTGCCTGAACCGCCATGCGATTGCTTGAAATTGATTTTTTGACCGGTACGGCTTTCCCAATATTTGCCAAAATTCTTATTTACATCTTCATACAGTTCACGGGTCGGATCATAGGATACATTGAGAAAATCACGTGCTGCTGCACCAAATGAGGTTGCCGAGATAACAGCTGCTAAAACCCCAAGTTTTAATGTGTTTGAAATGCTCATCTGGACTGAATCTCTGATATGTTCTGTAACATAAGCGCAGAATAAACTTATTCTTTATGCATAAAAAATAATTAAAAATGAATTTTATATGAAAAAAAGAGATAAATAAGCTCTTAAGTGTTTGAAATAAGAATGGCCTTATGAATAAAGGCCATAATGAACTGCATTTAAAGTATTATTTTGCGTGATTGGCTTTGACAATCTGATCAAACACACCGCCATTGTCAAAATGATGTTTCTGAACCTTGGTCCAGCCACCAAATTCTTTATCAATGGTGACCAGTTTTAAGGACTTGAATACGGTACTGTATTGCTTTAATACATTCGCATTACGTGGACGGTAAAAGTTTTTCGCCGCCACAGTCTGTCCAGCAGGTGAATAGAGGTAATTTAAATAGGCTTTGGCCAGATGTTCATTACCATCTTTCTTGGCATTTTTTTCTAAGATTGCCACGGGTGGTTCAGCCAGAATAGACAGAGAAGGAGTAATGATTTCAAATTTTCCCGGCTGTTCGCGGACGGCCAAATGTGCTTCATTTTCCCAAGCCAGTAATACATCCCCAATCCCGCGTTCAGCGAAAGTCGTGGTAGCACCACGTGCACCCGAATCCAGTACTTTGGTTTGTTTGTAGATTTGACGGACAAAGTCTTGTGCTTTGGCATCATTGCCACCTTTCTGGTGTTTGGCCCACGCCCAGGCAGCCAGATAATTCCAGCGTGCACCACCTGAAGTTTTTGGGTTCGGGGTAATAATGTCTACGCCCGGTTTAACCAGATCTCCCCAGTCTTTGATTCCTTTTGGATTGCCTTTACGTACCAAAAACACAATCGTCGAAGTATAAGGCGTCGAGTTTTGCGGCAATTTCTTCTGCCAGTCTTTCGGCAGCAAACCGCGCTCTGCAATTTCATCAATATCTGCCGCCAGTGCCAGTGTCACGACATCTGCATCCAGACCATCAATCACCGCACGTGCCTGTTTGCCTGAACCGCCATGCGACTGTTTATAATTGACTTCCTGGCCAGTGGTTTTTTTCCAGTAAGCACTGAATTCTTTATTAAAGTTGTCGTACAATTCGCGAGTCGGGTCATAAGACACGTTCAGGAAATCTTTTGCTGAAACGCTTAAGGCGCTTGCTGAAAGTAGCGCTGCCAGTACCCCAATTTTTAATTTACGCGTGTTCATTTTTTGCCTCAAGTTTTTTAGCTTTTGTTAGATGAGGCAAGAATAGCTTGAGATTTTTTGCATAAAAAATAATTAAAAAAGAATTGGATGTGAGTAAAAAAGATATATAGGTGAAGCCTGAATCTGACTGCTCAATTTTTCATTTTAGAGGCTGCAAAATATGCTGTATTTAAAAAATGCCCAACAGGTCAGCCAGATAGATGTGCTGGATCGTGGCTTTCATTATGGTGATGGCTGTTTTACCACGGCCCGGATTCGGCATAACCGGATTGAATTATATGATCGTCATCTGGCACGTTTGCACATTAGCAATCAGAAATTAAGCCTGAATGCCAATCTTGATCTGATTGCAGAAAGCTTACAGATTTTACGTGCATCAGAACATGAACTGAATGGCACATTGAAAATCGTGCTGAGTCGTGGAATTGGTCAGCGCGGTTATAGCTTGCCGGATCATCCTGCAGATCTCTGGCTATTTTATTATCCTCAAACCGTACAGGATTTTAAGTTTGAGCAGATTCAAAGTGGCATTTTACAGCAGGCATTAGGACTGACGATGCCGAGTCTGGTAGGGCTAAAAACCTTAAACCGTCTAGAGCAGGTTTTGCTGAAACAGGAAGCAGATCAAAGCGGCTGGCCTGAGGCCCTGGTGACAGATGTACAGGGCGGTGTTGTCGAAGGGGTAAGCAGTAATTGTTTCATTCGTATAAACAATACATGGATTACGCCGGAACTTCGTTATAATGGCGTCTTCGGTGTCATGCGTGCAGAAATTCTACAACGTATGCAAGATCAGGGAATTAGCTGTCAGCAACGCTGTATCGATATGGATGAAATCAACCATATTCAAAGCCTGTTTTTCTGCAATGCACTCAGCCCGATGAAAATTGTCACGCAATTTGAGCAGCGAACCTTGGATGGCGATGCTTGTATTGAAATTTTTAACCGTCTTCGATTGAACCAGATGTCTTAATATGTCAGCTTCCAAACCTAAAGCCAAAAAGAAAAATAAAGCGAGATTCTCCTCATCTTTCAAAGGAATTGCCTTGGTCCTGATGGGGATTGCTTTGATCTTGGCGTTGATCCTGAAAAGCAGTTTGTGGAAGGAGTATCCTGTCGAAGGAAAAAAACAGCTGCTCGCGATTGAATCTGGTCAAACCTATTCCGGTTTTATTGATCGTCTGGCCAAAGAAAATCAGGTGAGTTTTCCGATCATTCTCAAGCTGTATCAGCGCATCATGATTCATGACAGCATGAAAGCGGGCGTGTATGAAGTGCGCCAGGGCATGAGCATCCGTCAGGTCTTGGAGATGATTTCCGATGCAGACAATGCCCAGATGAGCCGGATTCTGGTGATTGAAGGAACGACTTTTAAGCAACTGATTGATGCCCTGAAGAAAAATGATCTGGTCACCAAAGAAGTGCTGCATCTGCCTACTGAGCAATTACTCAAAGAACTGAATATTCCGTTTTCACATCCTGAAGGGCTGTTTGCACCGGATACTTATTTCTTTGCCAAAGGTGAAACTGACCGTAAAATTCTGACCAATCTTTATCAGCGACAGATGAAAGCACTGGATGAGGCGTGGGCGAAACGTGCAACTGATCTGCCATATCAGAATAAATATGACGCGCTGATTATGGCATCGATTATTGAAAAAGAGACCAGTGTAGATCGTGAATTGGAACAGGTTTCTGGGGTATTTGTACGCCGTTTAAAAATTGGCATGCGTTTACAGACCGATCCAACAGTGATTTACGGAATGGGCGATAATTATAATGGCAATATTACCCGTAAAGATTTACGCACACCGACGCCGTATAACACCTATACTATTTCAGGTTTGCCGCCAACGCCAATTGCGTTGCCAAGCAAGAAAGCCATTGAAGCAGCCATGCATCCGGATAATTCTGACAACCTGTATTTTGTCGCTACCGGTAATGGTGGACATAAGTTCACGAGCAATCTGAATGACCACAATAAAGCCGTACAGGAATATCTGACGATTTTACGCTCGAAAAATAAGGAATGAGTATGTTTATTAGCTTTGAAGGCACAGAAGGTGTAGGTAAAACCACGCTCATTCGTTCGATCTATGAAGACTTTATCGCCCAAGGCAAAGATGTTATTTTGACTCGTGAACCCGGTGGAACCCCGATGGCTGAGCAGATTCGCTCGCTGTTGCTGGCTGTGAACCATGAAGAAGCCATGGCGCATGATACCGAGCTGTTATTGATGTATGCGGCGCGTGCCCAGCATCTGGCACAAGTGATTCTGCCCGCATTAGAAGCTGGGAAAATTGTCTTATGTGACCGTTTTAGCGATGCCAGCTTTGCCTATCAATGTGCAGGTCGGGGTCTGAGCGAAACCAAGTTGCAGTTACTGAATGACCACTTTGTCGCACGCATGCCGGACATCACGTTCTGGTTAGAAGCACCTATTGAACTGGGGATGAACCGAGCACGTGAACGTGGTGCGCTGGATCGCTTTGAACAGGAAAAAGTCACTTTCTTTGAGAAAGTGAGAGCAGGATATGAAAGCTTGTGGCAACGTCATCCTGAACGGATCAAACGTCTGGATGCAACTCAAACGCCTGAGCAGGTATTTGAGCAGGCCTTAAGTTATTTAAAATAAGCTTGGAATTAAAATACTTTTTATTTAATTTTTCTCTAGGTTTATCTGTGAAGAATCTTCTATATTAAGACTGATATAGAAGATTTTTTAATCATATGAAAACGACCAAAACTGAGATAGAACAATTTTTACAAAAAGAATTTCCGCAAAGTCTGGAGAAGTGCCGGATTGAAGCCGTTTCTCCGCGTGGAGCCACTCTACTTTATCAGGTGAGATCAGAGGAGTTGCGTCCAGGCGGTACCGTTTCTGGTCCAACCATGATGACCTTGGCGGATTTTGCTCTTTATGTCGCCATTCTGGGTGAAATTGGATTGGTCGGTTTGGCCGTGACCACTAACTTGAATATCAATTTTTTACGTAAACCTTCTGGTGGAACGGATATATGGGGAGAATGTAAGCTGATCAAGGTCGGCAAGGCACTGATCGTGGGAGAAGTCTGGATTTATTCGATAGATCATGAAGAACCTGTGGCGCATGTGACCGGAACATATTCAATTCCACCACAACGTTAAATATTTGAAATTAGAAGACTGGCTATAAATAGCCTAAGCTGACTTTGAGCAAATAAAAATCTAAAAAGAAAAGGAGATATCATCCAAGGATGTTATCTCCATCTACTTTTAACAATTCACCAAAGGTGTTTCCACTTCAAAATTTGGTGGGACGAGGACTGTTTTGCGTAGTTCTGGTAGCAGCTCTGGATAATCCAGGGTGAAATGCAGACCGCGAGATTCTTTGCGGTGCATGGCACAGCGTACAATCATCTCGGACACCAGCACCAGATTACGTAACTCAATCAGATTTTTGCTGACCTGGTAATCCTGATAATACTCGGTAATTTCTTTTTTCAGCATTTCAATACGATGTAGCGCACGTTCCAGGCGTTTGGTCGTGCGTACGATTCCGACATAGTTCCACATGGTTTGACGCAGTTCATCCCAGTTTTGCAGAATCACCACATCCTCATCCGGGTTGGTCACCTGAGAATCATCCCAAGCTGGAACTGCAGGAGCTGGCTGATCGGCCTTGAAATTTTCCTGAATGTGCTTGGCTGCACTCATTCCATAGACAAAACATTCTAAAAGTGAGTTACTGGCCATACGGTTAGCACCATGCAGGCCAGTATAAGAGGTTTCCCCAATTGCATAGAGTCCGGCAATATCTGTCTGGCTATGTTCATCGACCACAACACCACCGCAAGTATAATGGGCTGCCGGAACGACTGGAATCATGTCTTTGGTAATATCGATCCCTAGTTCAAGCAG
The DNA here is from genome assembly GCF_000369665.1 of Acinetobacter sp. CIP 51.11. GTDB lineage: Bacteria > Pseudomonadota > Gammaproteobacteria > Pseudomonadales > Moraxellaceae > Acinetobacter > Acinetobacter lwoffii_S. Next base: position 1,431,768 of record NZ_KB850129.1, on the reverse strand, counting down.
ACGGGCATACAGGGTAGGGAAATGCTCTTTGACAAAGCTTTCATCTTTATGGGTAATGTCCAGCCAGACATGACGTATACCGAGACGCTTGATTTCATAGTCGATAGCACGTGCCACAATATCACGCGGTGCGAGTTCGGCGCGTTCGTCAAAACGCAGCATAAAGCGTTCACCATCAGGCAGGCGCAGATAAGCGCCTTCGCCACGCATTGCTTCAGTAATTAGGAAAGAACGTGCTTGTGGATGATAAAGGCAGGTCGGGTGAAACTGGTTAAATTCCATGTTGGCGACCCGGCAGCCGGCACGATAAGCCATGGCAATACCATCACCCGTGGCAATGTCGGGATTTGAGGTGTAAAGATAAGCTTTCATAGCACCGCCACAGGCAAGGGCGGTAAATGGAGCCAAGAAGGTATGCACTTTTTCAGTTGTTTCATCCAGGGCATATAAACCCAGCGCACGATTATCGCCGTCTAAACCGAGCTTTTGTGAACAGATCAGGTCAATCGCAATATAATTTTCAAAGATTTTAATATTCTGTTTTTCTTGGGCCCGTTGTACCAAGGTGGTGGAAATGGCACGACCAGTCGCATCGGCCGCATGAATAATTCGGCGCTGTGAATGACCACCTTCACGGGTGAGATGTAACTGTTCCTGTTCATCCAGAGTAAATTGCACGCCGTGTTTCAGCAGGAAATCAACTGAAGGTTTGCCACCTTCTACCGTCTGTTTAACCGCATCCATTTCACATAGCTGTGCGCCTGCAATCATCGTGTCATCAATATGCTGTTCAATTGAGTCCATTTCATCCAATACTGCGGCCACGCCGCCTTGAGCATAAAAGGTACTGGCATCTGTCAGGGTGGATTTCGCTAAGACTGCAATATTAAAATGATTTGGGAGCGATAAGGCTAAACTTAAACCAGCACCGCCACTGCCCACAATAATGACGTCAAATTGATGGGTAAGGGATAAATTAGACATGTCCATCAGCTAATTTTAAAAAAGTTTGGTAATAACAGCGCTTTTTTGTACAAAAGGCAAGCGTTGAAGTGCTCATTTATTGATGAAAAAAATTAATCAAAGCCTTAACTTAATGCTTTAATAATGAGATATTGCCCAGAATAAAGTATTGAAACATATTATTACTTAAACTTTACAGTGTTTGTGATAAAACCTATTTACATAAATTTATCAATAATTTGAGTGAATAATTTATATGAAAATTCTAGACTTAAAAAAAGGATTATTTGCAGCCACTCTCACCATGAGTGCTGCACAGTTGCAGGCTGTAACGCCGGTTGATTTTTCAAATCTGGTCGAGCAGGTCAGTCCTGCAGTGGTCAGTGTCAATGTCGTTAAAAAAATGAGCGAAGAAGAGCTCTTACAACAACAAGTGCCGGAAATTCTGCGCCGCTTTTTTGGCAATCAGGTGATTATTCCGCAGCAGCGTATGCCACAGGAAAAAACCGGTTATGGCAGTGCATTCTTTATCAGCAAGGATGGCTATCTGCTGACCAATCATCATGTGGTTGAAGATGCTTCCAAAGTCACCATTACCCTGAATGACCGTCGGGAAATTGATGCCACTGTTGTTGGGAGTGATGCACGAACTGACGTAGCTTTGCTTAAAGTTAATGGCTCGAATTTTCCAGAATTACGGACAGGGGATGTAGGACGCTTACGTGTTGGTGAGCCTGTACTCGCAATTGGTTCGCCATTTGGTTTTGATTATTCAGCTTCTGCCGGAATTGTCAGTGCCAAAATGCGTAATATGATGGGTGAAACTGCAGTACCTTTCATCCAGACAGATGTAGCATTGAACCCGGGTAACTCAGGTGGCCCTCTGTTTAACCAGCGTGGTGAAGTAGTCGGTGTCAACTCACGGATCTTTAGTGGAACCGGTGGGTATATGGGCTTATCCTTTTCGATTCCGATTGATGTGGCAATGGAAGTTGCAGATCAACTGAAGAAGAATGGTAAAGTGACCCGCTCTTATCTGGGCGTAAGTTTACAGGATATCGACCGTAACCTGGCCGAATCTTATAACTTACCTAAACCAGAAGGTTCTCTGGTAACTCAGGTTGCACCAAACTCTCCGGCTGCACGTGCAGGTCTGCGTGCCAGTGATGTCATCTTGAAATACAACGGTACCCCAATTTCACGTACCAGTGAACTGTTGAACTATCTGAACCGTACTGCACCTCAGCAGCAGGTACAACTTGAAATCTTGCGTGATGATAAACGTCGTAGTATTGCAGCGACTTTAAGTGCGGCACCAGATGATACTCCGGCAAAAGCAGGCACACAGGCTCAACCAAACAAAGGACCAGTGATCGGGGTTTCAATTCGTGACTTAAGTCCAGCAGAGTTGGCGAGTCTGGAAATCAAAGGCGGTGTGGTGATTCAGGATGTACGTCCGGGTGGTATTGCAGCACAAGCACGAATCATGCCGAATGATGTGATCACTCAAATTAATAACCAGACAGTACTGAATTCAAATCAGTTTGTGCAGGAGGTGTCTGAACTGAAAAAGGGTAGCATCGCGCGCGTGACTTTGATTCGTCAGGGGCAGCTTGCGGTGGTCGGGATGCGTATCTCATAAAATTGCTAGATTTTTGTGAAAGACCGCTTGTATAAGCGGTTTTTTATTTTTTGCAATTTACCCTAGCGATAAATTCGGTAGACTCTATAGCCTTAAAAATTATGGAAAGGATAAGAGCACAGTGAGCGGTATTTTTGATCTTGCTTTAAAGGTTCAAGCTAAACATATTGATGGATTGGGTCATGTGAACAATGTGATTTATGTGCAATGGATGCAGGATGTCGCATCAGCTCATATTGAAAAACTGGGCTTGGGATTAAAGCAATATGTGGAACTGAAACATGCCATGGTCGCGGTTGAGCATCAGGTGCAATACCGTAAGGCGGCTTTTGAAGGTGACGAGATTATTCTGCGCACCTGGCTGAATGACATTAATGCTTTGTATTCCTTTAGACAATACGCATTTTATCGACCACAGGATCAGACCCTGTTGTTTAACGGCAGTACTCAATGGGCCTGTATTGAAATGGCCACAGGGCGTCCGAAACGCATGTCACCGACATTTACCCAGGCTTATCAGCCACTTTCAGAACATGTAAATCCTTTTGACTTTTCAACTTTACATCTGGATTAATGAGACAACATTTTCCAGTTTGATCAGTACATCTGGATAATATTGAGGAAGAAGTGGAGTCGGGGAGCTATTTTCTAATTATGGTGATCCAGACTTCATCTGACTGAGGTGTACGCGACATAGAGAATAAAGGAAAAAATATAATTCTTTTTCTAGATCACCATTCTGCTATAATCCTTCGCAATTTCTATTCGGCTTTTGTTATGTAATATTCTTAAATTACATAGCGTGTTTTTTTTCAAGGTAACCCATGGCGCAAGCTAAAAAATCTGTTGATATTAAAAACATTCGTAACTTCTCGATTATTGCGCATATTGACCATGGTAAATCGACCCTCGCGGATCGCTTTATTCAGACCTGTGGAGGGTTGCAGGATCGTGAAATGCAGGCCCAAGTCCTCGATTCAATGGAGCTTGAGCGCGAACGTGGGATTACCATTAAAGCCACTTCGGTGACGCTGAATTATACTCACCCGAATGGTGAAGTTTATCAGTTGAACTTCATTGATACGCCGGGACACGTCGACTTCTCTTATGAAGTATCACGCTCGCTCGCTGCCTGTGAAGGTGCCTTGCTGGTTGTAGATGCAGCGCAGGGCGTAGAAGCACAGTCTGTTGCCAACTGCTATACCGCAATTGAACAAGGTCTGGAAGTACTTCCGGTACTGAACAAGATCGACTTGCCACAAGCTGAACCTGAGCGTGTTATTCAGGAAATTGAAGATATTATCGGGATTGAAGCCACAGAAGCGCCGACCTGTTCTGCAAAAACAGGTTTAGGTATTGAAGGTGTGCTTGAAACACTGGTCAATGTGATTCCTGCACCTGAGGGTGATCGCGAAGCGCCGTTACAAGCGCTGATTGTGGATTCATGGTTTGACAACTACCTTGGTGTCGTATCTTTGGTACGTGTCAAGCAGGGTCGTGTGCGTAAAGGCGACAAAATGTTGATTAAATCAACTGGTCAAACGCATATCATTACTTCTGTAGGGATCTTTAACCCGAAACATACTGAAACAGGTATGTTGGAAGCGGGTGAAGTTGGCTTTGTGATTGCCGGTATCAAAGATATTTTCGGCGCACCTGTGGGTGATACGATTACCTTGGCTACGACGCCTGAAGTTAAAACCTTACCAGGTTTTAAAAAGGTGAAACCACAGGTCTATGCTGGTTTGTTCCCGATTGATGCCAGCGATTTTGAACCTTTCCGTGAAGCCTTGCATAAACTGCAAATTAACGACTCGGCGCTGTTCTTTGAGCCGGAAAGTTCGGATGCGCTCGGGTTTGGTTTCCGCTGTGGCTTCCTCGGCATGCTGCACATGGAGATCGTACAGGAGCGTTTAGAGCGCGAGTATGATCTTGACCTGATTTCTTCTGCGCCGACCGTAATTTATGAAGCGGTCATGAAAAATGGCCAGACGATTTATATCGACAGTCCATCTAAAATGCCGGATGGTTCAACCGTAGAAGACCTGCGTGAACCGATTGCTGAATGTCATATTCTGGTACCGCAGGAATATCTGGGTAATGTGATGACCTTGTGTGTTGAGCGCCGTGGCGTGCAAAAAGACATGAAGTTTATGGCAAACCAGGTATCGATTACTTTCGAAATTCCAATGGCAGAAGTGGTCATGGATTTCTTTGATAAATTGAAGTCTTGTTCACGTGGTTTTGCATCGCTTGACTACAACTTCGTTCGTTTTGAAAGTTCGTCACTGGTGAAAGTGGATGTGCTGATTAATGGTGAAAAAGTCGATGCCTTGGCGATGATCTGTCACCGTAATGATGCACGTCATCGTGGTATTGCGCTGGTTGAAAAAATGAAAGACCTGATTCCGCGTCAAATGTTTGATGTCGCGATTCAGGCAGCGATTGGTGCACAAATCATTGCACGTTCGACTGTAAAAGCGATGCGTAAAAACGTATTGGCGAAATGTTATGGTGGTGACGTTTCACGTAAGAAAAAACTTCTGTCTAAACAGAAAGAAGGTAAGAAACGCATGAAACAGGTGGGCAGTGTCGAAATCCCGCAAGAAGCATTCTTAGCTGTATTAAAAGTCGAACGCTAAAATAAGAAGGATATAAGCCCATGGATTTTGATTTTAATTTGATTCTTGTTCCTGCGACCCTGTTTTTTATCGCACTGTGGTTACTCGACAAGTTTGTCCTGAAACAGAGACAGACCCGGGGCAAGGGCAATGAAAATTTTATTATCACTTGGGCTTATGATTTTTGGCCAGTACTGACGATTGTACTGGTTCTGCGTTCGTTTTTATTTGAACCATTTAATATTCCATCCGATTCGATGGTGCCGACCCTGGAAACTGGCGACTTTATTCTGGTGAATAAATTTGACTATGGCATTAAACTGCCTATGGTCAATACCAAAATTATTGATACCGGTAGTCCGAAACGTGGTGATGTCGCAGTGTTCCGTTATCCACCGCACCCGACCATCAGTTATATCAAGCGTATTGTCGGCTTGCCAGGCGATCATATTGTTTATGATCATGGCCAGTTGAGCATTAATGGTGAAAAAGTAGCGAAAGTTCCAGTAGAATTTAGCCGCGAAAAAGACCGTTTAGATACTCCAAATGCCATTTATCATAAAGAAACCTTGGGTGAGCATACCTTTACCATGCGTGAGCTGGAAGGCGTAAATGTCGCTCGTCAGGCACCTTTTATTAACTATCTGGAAAATGGTAAATATTCAGGTGAAAATGGTTTATATTGGGAAGTGAAAGTGCCAGAAGGTCATTACTTTGCGATGGGGGATAATCGCGATCAGAGTGCTGACAGTCGTTTCTGGGGGCTTGTTCCGGAAGAAAACTTAACAGGTCGTGCCTTCTATATCTGGATGCATAAAGAGCCTGGCTTTAAATTGCCATCGTTTGGTCGAAACGGAACAATCGATTAATTGTTTCAATCAGGAAAATAAAAATGAGACATCAACAAGGTGCTTCTTATATTGGGGTTTTATTTGCAATCGTGGGCTTTGCATTTCTTGCAAAAGTGGCGATTGCGGTGTGGGAACCATACTTCGATGATCGTATGGTAGATGGTGAGATTGAAGCGCTGTTGAAAAGTGCTCCAGCCAATATAACGCCAGAAAAATTCCGTCAACAGATGAGTCAGCGTTTAGACATGAATAATATTCGTGATCTGAAGTTTGACGAAATTGCCAAAGTCACCAATACCGATGGTTTACAGGTGCACAAGAATTATGAAATTCGTAAAAATTTCATAATGAATATCGATTTAGTGATGAAGTTTGAGAAAGAGTTTGATCAAAGCACAGTCAAAGCTAAATGATGAACGTCTTGCCAAACGGATCGGCTATCAGTTTAAACAGGCTGATTTGCTGAAACTGGCATTGACTCATCGTTCAGTCAGTCATAAACATAACTACGAGCGCCTGGAGTTTCTGGGCGATTCTCTTTTAGGGATGATCATTGCGAATTATCTTTTTAATGCCTATCCAAACGAAAACGAAGGCCGGTTGACGCGTATGCGTGCAACCCTGGTTCGTCAGGAAGCATTAGGAAAAATCGCCAATGATTTAAAATTGAGCCAGAATTTAATTCTCAGTACTGGTGAATTGAAATCTGGTGGTCATCATCGTGAGTCTATACTGGCAGATACAGTAGAAGCCATTATTGGCGCAATCTATGTCGACTGCGGTGATCTCACTGTGCTAGAACCGATTGTGTTAAAATGGTACGAGCCCTATTTAGATCATATTGAGCCGACAGATCAGCTTAAAGATCCTAAATCTCGCTTACAAGAGTATTTACAAGCACGTAAGAAACCTCTCCCAGTTTACGAGGTTGTAGATATTCAAGGTGATGCACCCAATCAGCATTTTAAAGTGGAATGCCAGATTGCGGGATTACCGACTATGCAAGGCGAAGGCGCGAGCCGGCGTTTTGCTGAACAAGCCGTTGCGGCGGATATTTTGAAACTTTTGGAGCATAAGTCTTAATGACTACTCATTCCGATCACATTGATGCTGATCACGAGTCGCAAAGCGACAGTCACGACCTTATTAGTCAATTTTTTAGTGCACAAGGCACCGAAATCCCATCAGATTATCGTAGTGGTTTTGTGGCCATTGTCGGTCGCCCGAATGTGGGTAAATCTACCTTAATGAACCATATTCTGGGTCAGAAGCTTTCAATTACTTCACGTAAACCGCAAACCACACGTCATAAAATTGTGGGGATTGATTCACGTGAAAAATCTCAGGCTGTATTTGTCGATACACCGGGGATGCATAAAAAAGAAGTCCGTGCCATCAATAAAATGATGAACCGTGCGGCACATTCGGCTTTACGCGATGTGAACCTGGTTTTATTCGTAGTGGATGCACAAAAGTGGACGCCAAACGATGATCTGGTTCTGGAAAAGCTAAAAAATGCTGAAATGCCAGTGATTCTAGTGATCAACAAGCTGGATACTTTTGAAAACAAGAATGAAGCTCTGCCGCTGATTCGTGAACGCGAAAAGCTGATGAACTTTGCGGAAATCGTACCGGTATCTGCACTTCGTGGTGCCAATCTTGAACATTTACGTGACACGATTGCCAAGTATCTTCCGTTCCAGCCACCACTGTATTCACTGGATCAACTGACCGATCGTTCAGAGCGTTTCCTGGCGTCTGAAATTATCCGTGAAAAGATCATGCGTCAGCTGGGTGAAGAGCTTCCATACGATTTGACCGTTCAGATCGAATCCTTCAAAACTGAAGAGCCGGTCTTGAATGAAAAAACCGGTCGTATGAAAGCAGCCTGTACCTATATTGATGCCACGATTTTTGTCGATCGTCCGAGCCAAAAAGCCATTGTGATTGGCGAAAAAGGTGTCAAACTGAAAAAAATCGGTATGGATGCGCGTCTCGACATGGAAAAAATGTTCGAGCAAAAAATAATGCTAACCCTTTGGGTGAAAGTCAAAGGTGGCTGGTCTGATGATGAGCGTGCATTAAAAAGCTTAGGTTATAGTGATATCTAAGCGATAAGTTTGATAAGACCTTTTAAGGAATTCCGTGATGATGAAAGTGTTGGCAGTGGTTGCATGTGTTTTATTTCTGCAAGGCTGTATTCATAAAGTGGTCACGGTTCCTGTTAAAGTGGCTTATAAAACCACAAAAGTCGCAGTCAAAGGCACTGCGGCTGTTGTGGGTGCAGTGATCCCGGATGGGGATGACGAAGAAGATGATAAAAAATCAAAAAAAGATAAGGATTAAAGTGCCCGCTTATGCGTAACGAAGTACTGCATGGTTATCTGATTCATCATCGTAAGTACCGTGAACGCAGTCATATTGTGCATTTATTTACCCAAGAATATGGCAGGGTAGATGGTATTCTCAGGCAAATGCCACCACCGCAATACCAGCCCATTCGCTTGCAAGCTTCAGGTAAATCCGAACTCAAAAATTTTACTAAACTGGAAATTGTTAATCAGCCGATTTTCTTTTTTGGCGATGCCTTTTTTTCAGGTTTTTATCTGAATGAAATTTTGCTGCGCTTATGCCCACTTGAAGTGGAAATGCCGCAAACCTTTGCTAAATATGCAGAGACCTTAACCGCATTGCAGCAATTATCCGCACAATCCAACCCGAATTTATATTTAAAACAGATCTTGCGCCAGTTTGAGCATGTTTTGCTGGAAGAGCTCGGTTATGGTCTGGATTTTTCGGTAGATGCCAATCAGGCGCAGATTGATCCACTACAGCACTATTATTTTCAGCTCAATGCCGGCTTTATGCCATCGGCTAAGGCCTTGCGCTCCACTATCTCCGGTCAACAGATTTTAAGCATGTTGATGTATGAAAATGGTGGGGATTTTAATCCGGAACAGTTACAATTACTGACGAAACTGTATCGACAGGTGATCACGGCTTTGCTCGGTGATCGACCATTAAAGAGTCGACAACTCTGGATTCAAAACTCTCAATCTCAATCGTAGTTAGGAAAAGATTATGGCTGCATTACTTGGTGTCAATATTGACCATGTCGCAACATTAAGACAAGCACGTGGTACGACGTACCCAGACCCAGTCAATGCTGCATTGATCTGCGAACAGGCAGGGGCAGAAGGTATTACCTTGCACTTGCGTGAAGACCGTCGTCACATTCAGGATGACGATGTACGTCGTATGCGGCCTGCGTTAAAAACCCGTATGAATCTTGAGTTGGCGGTAACGGATGAAATGGTCGCCTTTGCCAAGGAAATCAAGCCACAGCATGTTTGTTTTGTTCCTGAAAAACGTCAGGAAGTGACCACTGAAGGTGGTCTGGATGTCGTGGGTAATTTTGATGCTGTAAAAGCCGCGACTCAAGAGCTGGAAGCCATTGGTTGTGATGTATCTTTATTTATTGATGCCGATTTTGCACAAATTGATGCAGCAGTTGCTTGTGGTGCACCGACGATTGAGATTCACACAGGCGCCTATGCCGATGCAGAAACTCCAGAAGCGCAACAAGCGGAACTGGAACGCATTGTGAAAGGTGCTGAATATGCTGCATCTAAAGGTTTGGTGGTCAATGCAGGCCATGGTTTAAATCTGGATAACGTGACGCCGATTGCTGCGATTCCACAGATTCATGAGCTCAATATCGGTCATTCTTTAATTGCGGATGCGGTATTTGTTGGTCTGGCACAAGCGGTTCAGCAAATGAAAGCCGTGATTAAGTCAGCGCGTTAAGATTAGAGTAATTATGTCGAATATTAATTATGATGAACTGATGCAGCCGGTGATTGCTTTCCTCGGTTGTGAAACACCGCAAGCATGGCTGGATATGGCGGTCGAAAATCTTGAAATCTTGATGCAAGATCATGCCAACTGTGAAAAAAAAGCAGCCAGCACGGCCATGAACCTGATGTTTCGCTATAGCTATTTTGTTGATCTACAGGTGAAGCTTGCACAGCTGGTGCGTGAAGAAATGCTGCATTATGAGCAAGTGCTTGAATTGATGAACAAGCGCGGTCAGGCTTGGCAAAACTTGAGTGCAGGGCGTTATGCCGGTGGTTTGCGTAAGGAAATCCGGACTTTTGAACCTGAAGCCTTGATTGATGTCTTGGTGATTGGTGCCTTTGTAGAAGCGCGTTCCTGTGAGCGTTTTTACGCGCTTGCTTCGCGTGTTGATGATGAATTGGCACGTTACTACCGCTACCTGCTCAAGTCCGAATCTCGCCATTTTGAAGACTATCTGGCTTTGGCGATGGATGTGGCTACCACAGCGAAACTGAAAAATCCGAAAGAGGATATTCAGGAGCGAATCCTGCATATTCGTGAAGTTGAAAAACAGCTAATTCTCACGCCTGATGAAACTTTCCGTTTTCATAGCGGTGTTCCGGCTCAAGCGGCTTAATCTCGGTGACAGCTTAAAAATCCTCCATCTATGGGGGATTTTTTATATCTCGAAATTTTAAAAGAGGGGTATTTATATATCGAGTTTTATGAGGGATTGAAAATAATTATTTATTTTAAATATTTGAAAATAACAAGCCGTCAAATTTTAAGTAATAAAAAAGCCCACTTCATGATGAGTGGGCTTTCTTGAATTTGGCTCTCCAACCTGGGCTCGAACCAGGGACCTGCGGATTAACAGTCCGTCGCTCTACCGACTGAGCTATTGGAGAATCTGAAAGAGATTATAGAGAGATTTTGACAGGGGTCAAGCAAAAATTATCATATTTATTATAAATACAGCCTGTCTGTTTTTAATTTAGGCAATTGCATAAATTTCACGAAAAATACTTGTCAGAATAAATTTCACTTGCTAGATTAAAACCATAAAGTCGTTTGACCAAATGGTCAAACAGTGTGGATTTAAACCTACTTGCCAGCACAAAAATGGCTAAACCGGAGACAGCGAATGAATACGCTCAGCATCCCTCAAATTTTCTCTCAACTGGCTTATTATCAAGAAAACTATCTTCAGATTATTGCTGATCCTGCACAGTATTATATCCCGGTTAAAGACGCTCATATCACGCTATGGCCTTTGGCGCAAAAATCACTTTATTTAGGTGATTTGCTGCAATTATGGTTTGCAGAAAAATGGTTGGTAGAAACTGAAAGTCAATTTAACTTTGAAGTTTTCCTGAATGCAGACTATCTGAAAGAGCAAGGCAAAGACCTTTATATCTATGCCATTTCTGGCAATCTTTTGACGGGAACCAATCAGTCTAAAGCGTGGCAAGCCTCAACAACACAAACACAAGATGTGGAATTAGCCAATGTTTCCAAGCATTATTTTGAGTTTCAAGGCTTAACTCGACCACGCTTGTCATTTGTTAAAGCAGGGCAGGCGAAAAGTAATATTATTTAAATGAAGTGTCTGATGAATTGTACAGGCTACCAATATTCATTCAGTCCGAATAATCATACAGGTCGCAGTGGCATGAGCATACAGGCGACCTTCTTCATCCAGAATCTGACCTTCAGAAATACCTAAATTTCTACTGAGATTAATTGATTTTCCTACGGCTTTCAGTGGCTGATTCTGAGGTATGGGGCGGCACATCTTTACATTCAGATCAATGGTGCCATAACCGACACCTGCTTCAAGTAAAGTATGAATCGCGCAGCCTGTCACGGTATCCAAAACGGTTGCAGCAAAACCACCATGGACGCCGCCAAGCGGATTTAAATGTCGATGATCAGCTTTTACCTTAAATTCTACATGTCCGCTTTTAATCACTGCTGGTTGCATCGACATGGTTTCGCTAATACTTGGGGCCGGGATTTTTTCATCACGCATCGCTTCCAGTAATGCTAAACCGCTCATTTCTTTTGGGTTCATTGTAATTTTCCTGTCATTATTCTTGAGTTGTTGAGATTTAATTCAAAATTGTGACATCGATAATAGCAATCTGGTATAGGAATGGCGGATTATTTTGTAAGAAGTACATTGCCTGCACCTGAGTAAAGTCATTTTTATAAAAAATAAGAAATAGAATGAGTTATGGCAGGATACTGGTATACATTTCTAATGAAATATCTCAGATCTAAATAATCTGCCAAAAAACGAATCTTATAAAAGAATTAAAAATCGAGTGATAGGGTAATGAAAAAGTTTCTGCATCTTTAGGTGCCTATTTTTCTCAGTAATGCCATTATTATGCTCAGTAGTTTGTTCGACGTGATTTTTCTATCACATTTTTCACCTCAGCATGTGGCTGCATTGGCAGTCTGTTTGTCTGTTTATTCTTTGTGCTTTGTGACGGGTATTGGGGTGTTACAGGGCATGATGCAAGAACTGGCAGAAGCCAATGGGCGTCAGGATTATGCGGATATACAGCGTATTGTGAAGTAAAGTATTTTGATTGTACTGGTGATTTCCGCTGTTGCGATGTACTTGTTTAATCATGCGACTCCCTTACTTCATTTTTTAAAGGCAGATACGGCCTTACAGACATTGATTGTGCCATGTCTGTGGCTGTTGGCTTGGACGATTCCAGCGCATTTATTGTTGCGTATTTTATATATTTTAACCCAAGCCTGTGGGCAGGCTAAGCGCGTATTCTACGCCAATATGATCTATTTACTGCTCAAAGTGGCTTTGGCTTATGTCTTGATTTATGGCATTGAGGGTTATGTTAGAAGCTATGGGGTTGAGGGTGCATTCATGGCGCATTTGATTGTGCAGTGGGTACTGTTGTTTGTTTACTATTTTTTCTTCCTTGAGCAGAAGTTAAAGATCCAGTGGTCTGGTGTTTTCTTTCACTGGCAGACTTTGTTGAAAATTTTAAAAATTGGATTGCCCAATGCGGTGGTGACTTTTGTGGATGTATTTGCCATCAGCGCGATTGCTTTGCTGATCTTACCTTTGGGTGACATTGTAGTGAATGCACATCAGGTGATGCTTGGTTTATTGGGCCTGATGTTTATGTTGCCGATGTCGATGGCATCTGCCTTCGGTATTTTGGTGTCGACTCAAATTGGTGCGGAGCAGATTGATGCCGCATGGCAACTCAGTAAGCGGGCACTGATGGCTGTGATGCTAATAGCTATCGTTGTCGTGTTGACTATTTGGGGCTTAGATAGTTGGATTGTAGGGTTATTTAGCAATAATGCGCAGGTGATTACATTAGCCTTGGCATTGATCCTGTTAATGTGTTGGATGCATATCTTTGATGCGCTACTGGTGATTAGTTTGGCAATGCTACGTTGCTGGCGAGAAATTGTCAGACCGATGTTTATTTTTATCAGTACCGTGCTGGTCGTGGGCTTAGGTGGTGGTTGGTATGTGACGTATCATCCAATGACACTGTTCAATTGGCAAAGCAATGCATTGGGGATTCATGGTTTTTGGTGGATGTTGAGTATTGCGTACACGATTGCAGCAAGTCTATGTTTTGTTTGTTTGCTCATTAAATACTTGAGCTATAAGCGAATACGACTCACTGTTTAATACATGTTGAAGAACATAAAAAAACCCGCGAAATTCGCGGGTTTTTTTATCTAGGAAGCTAGATTATTTTGCAGCTTTTTCAGCTTCGATTGAAGCAATCGCAGCATCAACGCCTTCGATAGAATCAGCAGCTTTCTTGATACGAGCAAGGGCATCTACCAGTACTTCGTCAGCAGTAGCGTAAGAGATACGCATGAAACCGCCAAGACCGAATGCATCACCAGGAACCACTGCAACACCAGTTTCTTCCAGTAACCATGCAGAGAATTCTGTGCAAGACTTAAGACCTTTGGCACGAATCAACGGTTTGATGTTGGCATATGCATAGAATGCACCATCAGCAGGCAGGCAAGAAATACCGTGAATATCATTCAAGCCTTTCACAACCAAGTCATGGCGACGTTTGAATGCTTCAATCATTGGCTCAAGAACGTCTTGAGGACCATTCAATGCAGCTTCAGCAGCAACTTGCGAAATAGAAGTTGGGTTTGAAGTCGATTGAGACTGGATCTTCTTCATTGCACCAATCAGTTTAGCAGGGCCCGCTGCGTAGCCGATACGCCAGCCAGTCATTGCATAAGCTTTAGACACACCGTTTAACACAATCGTACGGTCATAAAGGTCTGGTGCAACTGTTGCGATGTTGTAGAACTCGTCATCCCAACGGATTGGTTCGTACATGTCATCAGATGCGATAAATACTTCTGGGTATTTACGCAGTACGTCAGCGAGCGCTTCAAGCTCAGCTTTAGTGTAGATCATGCCTGTTGGGTTAGACGGGCTGTTTAATACCACTAGACGAGTTTTGTCAGTGATTGCAGCTTCTAATTGTTCAGGGGTGATTTTGAAACGTTGTTCTTCACCACATTTCACAATAACAGGAACACCTTCAGCGATGATCACCATGTCCGGGTAGCTTACCCAGAATGGTGCTGGGATGATTACTTCATCACCTTTATTTAACAAAGCTAAAGCTAAGTTAAAGAATGATTGCTTACCACCACAAGAAACCAGAATCTGGTTTGCTGCATAGTCTAGGTTATTGTCGCGTTTGAATTTAGCAATAATGGCTTTTTTAAGACCTGGCGTACCGTCAACAGCGGTGTATTTGGTGAAACCGTTGTTAATCGCTGCAATTGCTGCATCTTTGATGTGTTGAGGGGTATCAAAATCTGGTTCACCTGCGCCCAAACCAATCACGTTATGACCTGCAGCTTTTAATTCAGCAGCTTTGTTGGTCACAGCAAGCGTAGGGGACGGTTTGATGGCATTCACACGATCAGAGAGACGTACGTCCACGGCAGTATTCCTTCTTATAGGGATTAAAAAATAAAAAGCACATTATCTTAGCCTAAAATGGTGCAGATAGGGCAAAAGAATTTGGAAAACTTTAAGGAAAAAATGGTGTATTGGCCGAACTTTATCTTGAATTTCGATCTGCTCGGAGCAGGAGAGAAGAGACTTGTTACATCTCGGTCATGCATATGAATGCATGAAATATAAAATAAAAATGGCCACTTTAAAGTGACCATTTTGTGTTGTTGATATTGTGGTTACGCACTAAAGCGTGACAAATCTTCGTCCGGGCGTGCGGTTAAAATTTCCGCGCCGGTTTTAGTCACCAGAATTGTATGTTCATATTGTGCTGACAATGAGTGATCTTTGGTGACCACTGTCCATTTATCACCGAGTAATTTGGTTTTCCAGTCACCGCCATTGACCATTGGTTCAATGGTAAAGGTCATACCTTCTTCAAGCACCATGCCAGTATCTGGTTGACCATAATGCAGCACTTGCGGTTCGTCATGGAAAGTTGTACCAATACCGTGACCACAATATTCACGTACCACGCCAAAACGCTCGGATTCAACATACTGCTGAATGGCATGACCAATATCGCCAATGGTTGAACCTGGTTTTACAGTTTCAATACCCCGGTACATGGCTTCTTGCGCTACCTTACATAGACGGTTGGCAAGGATCGTGGTTTCACCACCCACGATGTACATCATGTTGGTGTCACCATGATAGCCATCTTTAATCACGGTCACATCAATGTTCAGGATGTCCCCTTTTTTCAATTTTTTACTGTCTGATGGAATGCCGTGACACACCACATGGTTCACAGAAGTACAAATGGTATGTTGGAAGGCAGGTCGACCCGGTGCAGCGCCATAGCCTAAGCATGCAGGAATCGCCTGTTGTTGATTGACAATATAATCATGACAAATCGTATCAAGTTCCAGAGTGGTGACACCCGGAACAATATGCGGTTTGATCATATCCAAAACTTCTGCCGCCAGTCGCCCTGCCACACGCATTTTTTCAATTTCGTCAGAGGTTTTGATGAGTCGACGTGGAGCTTGGTAAGTGTTGTTCATGATCTCTAAAAACTTTTGGAAATTTGTGTGTGACTATGGTATAAATAGCCGCCCATTTTATCAAATGCTTTTTCGTGAATAAATTTCACGGGCTTTGTGCGATGAGGCAAAAAATCCGCACATATATCGACACATTACTCTGGGTGCCCTTTAGGGTGGAGAATGCGGGTATATGGAGGCCTAACCCAAACTTTAAGGTAAAGAAAATGGCAGATTACAACGTAAGCATGCGCGACCTTCTTCAAGCTGGCGCGCACTTTGGTCACCAAACTCGTTTCTGGAATCCAAAGATGCGTGATTACATCTTTGGTGCGCGTAACAAAATTCACATCATCAACCTTGAGCACACTGTTCCTGCGTTAAATGATGCTTTGAACTTTGCTAACAACTTGGCTAGCAAAAAGAACAAAGTTTTGTTCGTTGGTACTAAACGTGCAGCTTCTGCGATCATCCGTGAACAAGCTCAACGCGCTGGTCAACCATATGTAGATCACCGCTGGTTAGGTGGTATGTTGACGAACTGGAAAACACTTCGCCAATCTATCAACCGTTTAAAAGACCTTCAAACTCAATCTCAAGACGGTACTTTCGCTAAGCTGACTAAACGTGAAGCTCTAGAGCGTACTCGTGAGATGGAAAAACTTGAGCGTGGCTTAGGCGGCGTTAAAAACATGGGTGGTTTACCTGACGCATTATTCGTAATCGACGTTGATCACGAAGCGATTGCAATCAAAGAAGCGAAGAACCTTGGTATTCCTGTAATCGGTATCGTTGATACAAACTCTAACCCAGACAACGTAGACTACGTTATCCCGGGTAACGATGATGCGATCCGTGCAGTAACACTTTATGCTTCTGCTATGGCTGATGCGATTCTTGCTGGTAAAGAATATGCTCAATCACAAGCAAATGCACAAGCTAAAGCAGAAGAAGCTCCAGCTTCTGAGGCTTAATGCGTTTGACGCTAGCTTGTCATTTTTGCGACATGTGATGGTGGCAAAGTAAGCGTTATGTATGCAGGCGGCCCATGAGAACTCCTCTGGGCCGTTTCTGTTCTAAAAAGAATTCATTTTCTACCGAATTTAGGAGATAAACATGACTGCAGTTACAGCAAGCATGGTTAAAGAATTGCGCGATCGTACTGGTCTTGCAATGATGGAATGTAAAAAAGCTTTGACAGAAGCGGGCGGCGACGTTGAACTGGCGATCGACAACCTACGTAAATCTGGTCAAGCTAAAGCTGCTAAAAAAGCAGGTAACATTGCTGCTGACGGCGCAATCACGATTGCTCAAGACGGCAACAAAGCACTTCTTCTAGAAGTTAACTGTCAAACTGACTTCGTTGCAAAAGACGAAAACTTTGCTGGTTTCTCTGCGAAAGTTGCTGCTGCTGCACTTGCTGCAAACGTAACTGATCCTGCTCAAATTGCTGAATTGAAACTAGAAGATGGTGCAACTGTTGAAGAAGCGCGTATCGCTCTTGTTCAAAAGATCGGTGAAAACATCCAAGTACGTCGTGCGAAAATTGTTGAAGGCGAAAACCTTGCAGTTTACAAACACGGTCTTAAAATCGGTGTTGTTGTTTCTTACACTGGTGATGAAGCTACAGGTAAAGGCTTGGCAATGCACGTTGCTGCGTTCAACCCAGTTGCTGTAAATGCTGAAGGCGTTTCTGCTGAGCTTATCGCGAAAGAGAAAGAAATTGCTGAAGCGAAAGCACTTGAATCTGGCAAGCCAGCAAATATCGTTGAGAAGATGGTTGTAGGTTCTGTTGAGAAATACTTGAATGAAGTTGTGCTTGAGCGTCAAATGTACGTAATCGACAACGATAAGAAAGTTGCAGACGTTCTTAAAGCAACTGGTACTACAGTTGCAAACTTCGTTCGTTTCGAAGTTGGTGAAGGCATTGAGAAAAAAGCAGAAATGAGCTTCGCTGAAGAAGTTGCTGCTGCTCAAGCTGCTGCAAAATAATTCCTTAGGAATTAGAAAAAGCCCTATCTGATTGATGGGGCTTTTTTATGCTGGTCTATTCTTCATCAGCAATTCAAGAGCAGGATTTGGGTCTAGTGATAGAGCTTAGATCATGTATTCATCATTTAATAAAAAAGTTATAAAAAATGCCAAATAAAACCAATCTGGGCATCGGTGCAGTCATTGCATTGTTGATTGCTGCTTATCTGGGCCTGGATCAACAGCAATCCCAACCACTTATTCCATCCGCATCTGATGCTACAACTGAAACGCTTCATTCAGAGCCTAATTTAGTACCCTCTCAAACGACTGATGATCTGGACCGAATTGCACGGGCGTTTCAACAGCGCCAGAGTGATCTACAAGTGCGTTCAAGCGGGCAGGTGATTGCCGTTTTGCCAGATGATCATGAAGGATCGCGCCATCAAAAGTTTATCCTCGAATTACCAAATGGCCAAACTGTACTGGTTGCACATAATATCGATCTGGCACCGCGTATTCAGAGTATTCAAAAACAGGATCAGGTCGAGTTTTATGGAGAATATGAATACAGTGACAAGGGCGGGGTGATTCACTGGACGCATCATGACCCTGCGCGAAAACATGTCGATGGCTGGTTAAAACATCAAGGAAGAACCTATCAATAAGGTTCTTCCAATTGGATAAATCGAATATAGCGTTTAAACGCTCATAATTGCGCTGCTATGGCGTGATTTCCAGTTCGGTAGGATTTTACCTAAATATGCATCCATGCACCAAATTGGGCCAATGAGGAGGAATTGGAGGTCTTTGAAGAATGAAGGCTTTTTACCTTCCACTTTGTGCCCATAAAATTGGCCAATCCAAGCCAAGACAAACAGAGCAATAAAGAAACCGGTACCGACTGGTAGAATCCAGATGAGCCAGGCCATTACTAAAGTTAATACAGCCATCGCTACTGCCAAAACAAGATCCAGGCGTGCATAGAAGATAAAAGCCAAAACCAGTAGCAGGGTAGTCAGCAAAGCGCTGAAATGTGCCAGAATGCCAATAATCGAAAAATAGATGGTTGGTACGCAGACCCAGTGAATCAGCTTGTTGGTTTTATTTTGATGGCTGTAACTATATTCATCAAACCATTTAGATATTGTTTTCATTCTTCGCTCCATTCCATGAACATGTTTTGCTTATCTGGAAATATAAAGCAGAATCCGGATATGGTCAAAAGTTAATCATGCAGGTGAAGGGATTTTATTAGGCAGGATGAGCCTACCAAAATTTTCTTGAAAGAACTTTAAGATAGGGCTGAGCAGGAGCGTTTATATTCTTCTAGAAAATGAGCACAATAAAAAAAGCCACATTGCTGTGGCTTTTGTTAAATGTGTTGCAGGTCAAATCTTAAGAATTTGGGCCAGCGACACGTTCAATACTGACTTTTGCAGTACCGGCACTGGTAATACCTAACTGTTTCGCAGCACCGTAAGATAAATCAACAACACGGTTACCATGGAAAGGACCGCGGTCATTTACTTTAACCACGACGCTCTTGCCGTTATTGCGGTTAGTTACACGAATATAGCAGTTCAATGGCAGGCTACGATGAGCAGCAGTCATTGCGTTCATATCAAAGGTTTCACCGCTTGCAGTTTTACGGCCGTGGAATTGACGACCATACCAAGACGCTGTACCTGTCTGACTGAATTTACGTACAGTATTAGAAGCCACTGTATTCAGTTTTTCAATCACTGAAGGCTCTTCTGCAGGAAGTTCAATTTTCGCTGCAATGGTTTCACGGCGAACTTTATCGCCAGAACGCTCAGTGATTGAAAGGCTGTTCAAATTTGTGAAATTTGAATTGAAGCTTTGAGCTTCTTTATTGAGTACTCGCGTTGCAAGACGCGAATTGTCATTTTCATTGGTGAATGAAGATGACGGAACCATATCTGCCTGTGATTGCGTCAGCGTGACGATCGTGGCAATGGCCATAAAAGACTTCAAAATTGAAGAATGCATCGAATCAACTCCTAACAGCATATCTATTGGTTGTTCATAAATGGCTGAAAAACCATATAAACATGCCTGATATTTAACTTATGCAACTACATTTAACGAAATGGATAATATTCATGCCGACAATACCCTGTCTAGTGTTTAATTAAAATAGTTAAAAAAAGAACGCAAAATAAACAATGATTGATTAAAAAATAATCAATATTGTAACATGATATTAAAATTGCTTAAAATACGTACAAATTAACCTATAAAAATGTTGACTTTCATAATTTATATTAATTTTCAGTGTTAACGGCTGGTAATTTCGGTACCTAATAGCCACAAAGCAGTAGCATACATACGGCTACGATTATAAGTGGTAATCACTTGAAAATTTGGATAAGTGATGTAGTAAATCGAGCCATAATTCTCTTGTAATTGAATTACATTGACCAGATCCAGATCGTCAATTTTTACGATTGGATTCATTGGGCTGATGCCTTGCGTTTTTAACACACCATAAGGTATAGGTTGAGTCAGATCTTTGGCAATCACGGCATCGGGATTTGAACCGGTATAACGTGCCGGAAAGGCAATGGGCTGATTACGCTGCCAGCCGTGCTGTGCCAGATAGTTGGCAATCGAACCAATCGCATCTACCGCTGAGTTACGCAGGTCAATATGACCATTGCCATCGTAGTCCACGCCGAATTTTGGAATGTTGCTCGGCATAAACTGCGGATAGCCAACAGCGCCGGCATACGAACCCACCACAGAAGAGGTGGCAACACCATCTCTATACGACCAGGCAATTAAAGCAGCCAGTTCATCCTGAAAATACTGGGCACGACGTTCATAGCCAAACCCTAAGGTTGCTAGGGCATCACGAGTGACAAAAGAGCCCTTGTTGCTACCAAAACCGGTTTCTATACCTAAAATGCCCAGAATGATTGCCTGTGGTACACCAAACTGCTGTTCAGCACGGTTAAGCGTCTCTGCATATTGCTGTTTAAAGCGTACGCCGCGCTGAATGGTAGATTCAGCCAGGAAGTTAGTCTTATACGAATACCAAGGCTTACTTTCACCTGGGCGATTCATGATATTAATGATATTGGGCAGGTTACGCGTCCCGCTCATGGCGGAATCTACTTGCTGGGCACTCAGCCCATAACTCTGCATGGCGTTCTGCTTAAAAGCGGCATAAGAGGGGTGATATTGGAAATCGTTGGCCAGACTCAAACTGCTGAGACCGAATGCGGTAAGTGCGATTGAAAGCTGCTTAAACTTTTTATAAAAATCCGATTTCAACATCTTGCTACGATTTCCAGTTTTTTTGATGAGTTGCTGACGATGTCATTTGAATCATGCCATGAAAAAGATTGATAAAATTTTTTCAATCGTGAGACTTAAAGTGCCAGATTAAAGATAACATTCGGATGAATAAGAGACCTAGCCGCTTATACAAAAATAGCGATGGATTGGCTATTTTTACGGCAGTCTGTCTTATAGAGCCGCTTATCTGTAACAAGCTATTTCACTGATCATAAAAAAGCCTGACTGAAGTCAGGCTAATTCCTCAAGATTTACAGAGAATCTTGAAATCATGCTATCTAAAACTATTCTGTATAGAACAAAGTGTCGTGATATTCGGCCATGGCGCGCAGCTCATCTTTATTCAAATTCAGAATAATTTTATCTGCTGCCATATTGATAGCCTTGATCACTGCAGATGCGCCAATATCTGCTGCCTTACGTTTGATCATGCCAAGATCCAGGGTTTTATTAAAGTCGACCATAAAATGTCGTACTGTCGCTTCACCAAATTGCTTGTACAAGTTACTGAACGCTTGTTTATCGATACTCTGACCGGCTTTAAGTTCCGCATAATGATGCTTTAAATTCGTCACCAGACTGGCATCCAGTGACTCACCAATGCGGAAATGTCCTTCAGGATCTTTAAACAGACTGCGCTCAGAGAATGCAATCGACTCTCTGACCACATCATTCGGCGCTTTACTCAAAAGCTGCTTCAGCAAAACCGCAACAGTCGACTTAATATAGCCAGCCAGTTTTTCCGCAGTATCGCGTTTATCACTGGCAGGGAAGCGACGCACTAGCTCGGTGAGAATCGCATCAATAATTTCATCATTAATCATCAATGCGGTTTTATCACGCAATGGGTAAAGCGGCTCACTTGAATTTTTGTTTTTTTGTGCAGTCTGAATTGTATTTAAAAGCTCTGCAGAAGGAATAAACCCAAAAAATGGCATTGTTCAACCTCAATGTTTTTTATTGTCGCGCTAAACGAATAGGGCGAGGCATCCATGTTAAATCCGATACACGGCAAGGGTTGATATCCAATCCACCACGGCGTGTATAGGTTGCGTAGACCATCAGCTTTTCCGGTTTCAGTTGTTGCCAGATATCGGCAAACATCTGCTCCACACATTGTTCGTGGAACCCATTATGCTGACGGTAGGAAATAATATAAGCTAAAATACTCTTATAACAAGGTTTTTTACCCTGATAACGTATAAAAACTGTTCCCCAGTCCGGCTGGCCAGTGACTGGACAGTTACTTCTGAGTAAATGTGAATACAGCTGGATTTCGCCTTCTGCTGCATCATCCGCATCCAAAGCCAATAAGCTGGCATCTGGATGATTTTCCAGGCGCTCAGGTGTCAGCTCATCAATACAGATACCTTCCGGCTTGCTGATTTCTAACTCATCAACCTGAAACAGTTGCAGTTTGACTTCAGCTTCAGCCGCAGCAGATAAATCTTTTTCTGCGGTCGCGATAAAGGCCTCTTTAGATGCAAACTTGGCAAAATTCAGGCTATTGAAATACAGCTTCAAGGATTTGGATTCAATCAGATTTGGCGAAGACGCTGGCAAGCTAATGCGGCCAATGGCGACTTGTGGTACACCGGCTGAATTTAACCAGGAAATTTCAAACACATGCCACCAGTCTGCACCTTGCTGAATCGCTTCGACATGTGCGTATTGTTCACGGGCAGGCGCGCGCGAAATCGGAAACAAAACATCAGGCTGATATTCTGTCGGGTAATTGGTGTCTTTACCAAGGAGAGATTGTTCTACACTCATTATTCACGCATTCCTGAACCACGGGAGAGTAAATGATAGGCCACTGCATACAGCACGGCACAACATAAAGTAATCACGGTCAGTGAAATGGCAACATTGACATCACTATGCCCTAAAATGCCATAGCGGAAAGCATTCACCATATACACGACAGGATTAATTAAAGATAAATTTTGCCAGAACGGACTTAAGCTCGAAATAGCATAAAACACACCACCTAAATAGGTCAGTGGTGTTAACACAAAAGTCGGGATAATCGAGATATCATCGAAAGATTTGGCATAAACGGCATTGATAAAACCACCCAAGGAAAACAGCAGGGAAGTAATCAAGACTGTATATATAGTTACGAACCAGTTGGTGATGTATAAATCGGCAAAAAATAAGCTTACTGCACTGACAATAATCGCAACCAATATCCCACGAATCACACCGCCCAATACATGACCCCATAAAATGGCATGCATCGGTACCGGACTCATGATCAGTTCTTCAATACTTTTCTGGAATTTTGAGCTGAAGAAGCTAGATGAAACGTTGGCATAGCTGTTGGTGATCACGGCCATCATAATCAGACCAGGCACAATGAACTCCATATAACTATAGCCGCCCATTTCTCCAATGCGTGAGCCGACCAGATTGCCGAAGATTACGAAGTACAAGCTCATGGTGATTGCAGGTGGCAACAGGGTCTGTGGCCAGATGCGCATAAAGCGACGCACTTCTTTATAGATAATGGTATATAAAGCTACGCTGAGTTGATTAATGTTCATTGCGCAGCTCCATCCAGATTTTTCTCGACCATTTTCACAAAAAGTTCTTCCAGACGATTAGATTTATTGCGCATACTGCGTACCTGAATATTCTGTGATTCCAGCAACTGGAACAGATCATTCATGGTATGTGCCTTGTCCATGGTGATTTCTAAAGTCATTGGATCGATCAGGTTAAAACGCACGCCGATGATATCCAGATGCAAAGGTTCAATCGGTTCGGCCAGATCAAAAATAAACGATTCTTCATTGAGCTGACTTAGGAAGCTTTTCATGGTGGTGTCTTCTTTAATCACACCGCGATCGATAATCGCAATGCGGCGACACAGCATTTCCGCTTCTTCTAGATAATGCGTGGTCAGAATGATAGAGGTGCCTTTTTCATTCATCTCGTTTAAAAATTCCCACATCGAACGACGCAACTCGATATCAACGCCTGCCGTCGGTTCATCCAGAATTAGCAGTTTCGGTTCGTGCATCATGGCGCGCGCAATCATCAGGCGACGTTTCATCCCGCCGGATAACATGCGGGCCTGAGTGGAGCGCTTTTCCCATAAACCCAGTTTGGTCAGATAAAGCTCCGCCCGTTCCTGTGCAATTTTTTTAGGAATGCCATAATAGCCTGCCTGAGTCACCAAAATATCAAAGGTTTTTTCAAACTGGGCAAAGTTGAATTCCTGAGGCACTACGCCTAGGCACTGTTTGGCCTGAGAGGGGTGGATATCCAGATTATGACCAAAAATTTCGACTGTACCGGAGGTTTTTTTTGTTAATGAGCTGATAATACCGATGGTAGTAGATTTTCCTGCGCCATTAGGACCCAATAGCGCATAAAATTCACCTTCTGGTACATTTAAGTTAATTCCTTTCAATGCCTGAAAGCCATTGCGATAGGTCTTTGACACATCCCTTAAGATCAGTGCATCAGTCATGAATATCTCAAATGGTGAAAAGTTGAGATATTGTGAGTGATCTCGCAAAATAAGCCAAGTGATTCACACGCAATTCTGTGTTGCTGTTTTGGAACATTGTATAAAGCTTAAGCATAAAAATGATGAAGTTAGAGATAGTTGCTTTACCTTATGCTTTTTTTTGTTATGATGTGCGCGATCCAAAAAAGATGCGCTCATAGCTCAACTGGATAGAGTACAGGTCTCCGAAGCCTGTGGCGTGGGTTCGAGTCCCGCTGAGCGCACCATTTATTTAATCTATAAATCTGAAAAATAAATCAAATTAGTAACGCACACAGTTACGGCCATCATCTTTCGCCCGATAAAGATTGTTATCGGCAATTTTCAAAACGTCTAGAATATTTTTAGAACTGTCTGGCCAAGAAGCAATACCAATCGAAATGCTGATGAAACCTATGTTGTGAATTTCTTTACATGCAATCTCTTTTCTGAACCTTTCTGCACTTTCATAAACTTCAGTAAGATTGCTGTTCGGTATAATAATGATAAATTCTTCACCGCCATAACGGCAGCAAATATCATCTTTACGAAATTTTTGCTGCATCGTCTTGGCAATATGCTTTAAGACAACATCACCTTGATCATGACCATAATTGTCATTCACGTTTTTAAAGTGATCCACATCCATCAGAAGTACTGAAAACGGGATGTTCATTTTCATGTTTTGAGTCATGACGTAATTTAAACCACGACGATTCATCAAGCCGGTTAAAGGATCCGTATTAATATGATGATCCATCTTGCTCATTTGTTGTGAAAATTTGCGAACACTGAGCAGTAGGGCTAACTTGAATTTTGTGACCTCATAGTACCAAGGCTGGATATTCTTAATTTTTGAACCGATTTCTGCCTGATTTAGCAGACTCGCCATATCTGCCAGTTGATTCAACGGGGCCGAGATAGAGTCAGACAGTCGCCATACAATATAAAAAACAAGCAGATAAAATAAAAAGAATCCTGCGGCTAATTTATAAAGGATAGAATTTGCCTGTTTAAGTAAATCATGGGTGGGTTGTTGGGAAACCACGATCCAGTTTGAAGTCGGAATATGAGAAAAACCCGCCAGATTATCAACGCCCTGGCTATTGATTAAACGAATTTGACCATTTTTATGCGCATGCATATATTCCAGACCAGTATTATTGCTGGCCAATTGACCGATTCTTTCACGATCGGGATGGAAAATAATTTTATTTTCATTGTTAATCACATACATATAACTATTCTTATAATTTTTATAAGTGGTTAGAAGCTGATTAATTACATTTTTTTCTTTTAAATAAATCGCTGAACCGATGAAGCCCTGATAGTGATTTGACTTGTCAAAAATAGGTTGAGAAATAAACACAATCATATTTTTTTGCACAGAAAAATAGGGCGAAGATATATAAGTCGATTTTTTATGAAGAGAGTCAATAATCCCTTGAGTATGTTGTATTTTGCTTTTATCAATATGCAGAATATTAGGGGAAAAGTTTATCAGTCTGCCTTGGGTGTCACTGATCACAACACTGTTATAGTGTTCAGACTGATATTTTAATTTATTGACCTCGGCTTCTCTTAGCTCATTGTTATTAAAGTCTTGACCTAATATCTTGGCACTATAGTCCAGCTCAAGAAGCATATTTCTAAAATGGTTGTCTGTGCTTAATGCAATTTTATGGGCGTGGTCAGCGTTTAAGGCAAGAGAGTTGTCGATTAACTGATTTTTTACGATCTGATAGCTAATAATGAGAGAAATAATAAAAAGGCTAGACACACTAAAAATAGCCAATAAAAGTATTAACTGCCTTAAATTGAGATCAAGGTGTTTCCTAAAATTATTAGCTGACATAAAAAATTAGATATATCTCGATGTATTTATGAGCATTGTATTGCATTTATATTCAATGTTTAAGGTTGATATAAAATTAAATTTCCATTAAATGGGAGTTTTTATTTCGATCAAATTTAGAATTTATAGATTGCTTGGCTGTAAATAGGGTGGATTTGAAAAGCTGAGTAAGGTTCTGAATATTTAACTATGCTGCAAATAAAAATAGGATATTTAACGTCCAGAAAATCAATTGAATAATTTTGATTTCCTCATGTAAGTAATTAAATACTCAGACAAAAATATGGTTAATTGATCTTGATGGGAGATTAAATTGTTGCCATTTTTTGAAAAATAATCATTTTAAAATTAGTCGTATAGATTCTATGACAGTAGTTTCTTTGAATATTGCGTCCTTTTCCGGAAGTATTTTTTTATAAAAAATCATATTCCAGTTTAAATTTTGAAGCGCTCATTAGAGGTTATGAGGGAAAGTGTTGAACCCGCTATGCAACAGGAAATCGTATTTTTAATAGGGTAGTTTTCTAGAAATCAATGAATTAAATAAAAATGATATGAATACAGAATTCTGCATACGACAAGCCAGAAATATTGTAATCTGCTTTAAAAAAATGACAATTGAAATCTTGTATAAGTCTTCTTTTAGAAGTGTAAAAGGGTATTGTCGGTTAAAAAAATACTGCTATATTGAACTCATGGTAGGTCGTAAAACCAATAAGACGCTACCGATAAGTTGGACGGATTAATGACAGTTAGTTGAGTTTGATGTTTATCACCAGACAATAAATCTAGCACTAGCCATCCAACACAGAGCTCGCAGAAATGCGAGCTTTTTTAATGTCTGCACAATTCATTAAGTTTAATATTCTTTTTCTTATAATCCATTCAGATAAAAAAGTTTACATTGCCAAATTCGCTAACATCTTGAAGATTAATCGCTTGGCTAATTATGGTATAAAAAAATGCAAATTGGATAATGAGAGAGGAAGGAAAAATGTCAAAGATGATTGATATCAAGGTGAAAGATCAATTTAGCCAAGTGACTGAAGCGAAAGCGATGCTGCGTTCCTTTGCAGAGCACAACATTCATCATGCAGCTGAGTTGGTCAAAAAAATTGAACATATTGTGGTGGATGGTGAAACGATTCTGCCGAGTATTGAGCTATTATTTGAAAGCCAAAAATCTTCAAATATTTATCGCGTTGTCGAATAATTTAATCAGTGAACTTCAGATAGGTAGAAAAAAATTGAACTTATTTATCCGAAATCACCGATTCAGCAGTTAAAAAACTCACCATTTAGGTGAGTTTTTTATACTCTGGTATTTGCCAGCTTGGATACTAATGTATGCAGCTATAATCAGAAGCTGATTCAATCTCTAAGAGAAGACAACGTGGTAGTGAGCCTTGATTGGCCGAAGAAATTCCCCATACCAATAAAAAAGTTCGCTAGAGTGAGCAAGTATTTAAATCTGTTTAAGCTGTACATCCACATCATATTTTTCAAATTCTTGCAAAATCTGCGCTAAAGTTTGCTGTGCGGTTGTATGCTCAGGGCTTAAAGAAATTTCCTGACGAGTCGTGCTATCAAAACATTCAATGGCCTGAATCAGCCAATGATGCTCAATGGGACTTTTTTGAATCAACACACGGCGCGGTTGCAAGCTGTCACTGATCTGGCGGGGAAGCACATAGGTAATCGCCAATTGCACAAATTGCAGTTCTTCAACCGGACTTAAAAAGGTGATCACCCAGTTGCCAACTTTACTCAGTTGCATGGGATTATCGAACGCATCGAATTCTAAATAATGTGACATATACATGATCCAATCGGATGTCTATGCTCACTATATGGCGGGATTGTAATTCTTTTTCTATCACGCTTAAGTCGGATATTTCGAGCTTTAAATTTCGCTTAAATATAAATATACCAAATAACCAATTAGTTATCTTAAATAATTAAAGCTGCCTCATTGTTAAACTCGCTTATTTAAGAGTTTAAAAGACTAAGATATTCTTATTCAGGCGCTTCATTTTACTGCAATTGATCTAAAGCAAAATTAATCTGCTTCAGAATGTGATTCAATTCTTGAGGAGCAATGCGACTTTCCTGAAGTGATGTGATCCATTGCATTTGACAAAGTTTCAAACTGCGCACATCCGGTGCCTGTAAAATATGGTGAATTTGCTGCTTGGCCATCAAGCCACAATATTTTTGTAAGCTTTCCATCATCATATATTTAAGATCTTCAAAAGACATGAGTTTGAGTTCAGGCAGCTTTTGTTCATGGCTTAAATCCATTTCAGCAGATGGAGTGCTCTGCAGTATTTTTATAGGCTCCATCTCGGGGTTGAGATCTTTCGTCATAGAGGTCGCTGCTATCGATGAGTCTAACGAACGGTGAATCTCGGAGTGTGCCAGGTCAACTTTTGTATCTGTTCTTGTATCAGCCTGCTTTTGCCTAATTGCGATATCGCCAGTTTCAGCTGGAACGATTAGATCCATGACATAAAGTTGCTCTAAGAGTTCGGCAGGAGCAAGCTGCTGCTTTAAGCCATCATTTAATAAGTTAAAATCCTGGCTACCGATCAGAACCAATAAGCGGCGTTGGCGTGCGGTCAGTGGAATGGAGCGATCCTGTAGCACCTCGATCCCACGTTGAGTTTTATAAAAATGCATCATGACTGAATAGATGGTTGCTTAAATTCAGCTAGAGCATAGTCTGGGAAAATTACATTAATATGAAGTATTTATTAAAATACAGAGGTTTATTTTGATAAAACTTATAATGTCGTGATCGCCGTATTTTCAAGTGCCTTGCGTAAATAAGGATCGAGTTCATCCTGTCGCAACAACCATTGCACATAGTCAGCAGGTAATTCTGCAATAGCGGTACCGCGATGTTTACCAAAATTAATCGTACGTGGAATTCGGGCATCTTCAGAAGCATCGAATAATTCCTGCATACTGTTGATTTTTAAATGATGCACAATATGCATCAAAATATTGGCAGTTAAAATAATATCCATATCGGCACGATGCGCTTTACGAATCATTTCACGCGCTCTTTCGCTGCCTTTGGTGATCATATAAATCAGTGCAGAAATATTGTGTGCTTCTGCATCTGGCCAGACCCGACGTGCTAAAGCCAGTGTACAAATCGCCTTGATTTTTGAAGTATCTACACCACATTTTTCGATGGCACGGACGTCATAATCAATATTATGGCCGATCATGTAGATGGTTTCATCAGGCAGGCGAAAGGTACTGTAATGCGGCTGACCTTCCAGATCCGATTCCAGAATATGATGCACGGCCATGGCAGCAAAAGAAATGGCTTCGTCACATGAGTAGAGCTGATCAAACAGGCGGCTTTTATCCAGACTGATTTTATGCTCTACAATTTCGACAGGCGCATAAGCAATTTCGATAGGTTGACCATTTAAAGTATGCGTTTCGGTATCAAGAATAATGGCCTGCATGTCGGAAATGTGCCTGAAAAAGAGAGGAGAGTAAAATCTAACATTATTATTTTGCAACTGACAATTGAATTGCTTTATTTCTGTATTAATTGCAGGCTTTTTAACGTATGACGACTATTTGTATAGTTCTGGAGAGGAGAAATTCTCTATTTTAAAGTTTGTTGATTTCATAATAAATCTAAACCGGTGCGAATTTAGCAAAAAAATAACGCATTCTTTTCTTGATATTGTTTAGATAAATTGGGAAATTACATGTGGTTTTATCGTTTGTTAAAGATAAAACCAGAAAAACTCATTAGAGATGATAATAAATAAGATAAGGATAAGATCGATGAAACGTCAAGTATTGACCTGTACTCTTCTCACATTAAGTGTGGCCTTAACTGCTTGTAACGATGATAGTGATAATGATCGTTTTTACGAGTCCAAACCTGCTCTTCCTGTAAATGATATAGACAATCCGGTGGTGGCAACCCCGGTGGCCTATACTGAAACGGATTTCGCCGGGATCGCTGACGAAAGTGTGATCATGACTTATAAGATGTTAGGGATTAATGGTAAAGAAACACAAGCGACTGCATTGGTGTTCACCCCTGAGGGAACACCACCAGCAAAGGGATGGCCGATCGTCGCATGGGCTCATGGCACGACTGGCGTTGCTGACCAATGTGCACCAAGTCGAAATGCACTGAATCCTTTTATCAGGAATATGATTGCTGGATTTCTTCAAGCGGGATATGTGGTCGTTGCACCCGATTATGAAGGTTTAGGTGAGCCTGGTGGAAAAGAGCTCCATCCTTTCCTGAATCTCAAGAGTGAAGCCTATTCGATTACCGATGCCGTTGTCGCTGCAAAAGATTATTTAGGGACAGATGCATCTAGTCAATGGATGGCTGTTGGGCATTCTCAAGGGGGACAGGCAGCTTTAGGTGCTGCACAATATGCAGCACGAGCTGCTCAAATGACTTATAAGGGGACAGTGGCTCTAGCACCTGCTTCTAATTTTAGCCTGATTTTGTCAGGTGGTGAGGCGCAAGCTGGACAAGAAACCGATCTGGGTAAAAAGATTGAAACTTTGGCGTCTTTAGATACGTTCACGGCATTGATTACTGCCGGTTTACGTAATCCAAACCCAAATCTGCAATATAGCCAGATTTTTAAAACACCGACTGACCAGATCGCCAAGAATGCGGAAACTGATTGCTATGATGTACTGGGTAATAAATTTGGTGCTGCAATGGGACAGTATGCTCAAAATAACGGAACTTTAGAAGGATATCCGCGTACTCAAACCAACTTCATGAGTATTCCGGTGGTGAAAAACTTCCTGGATAAAGATTCTCAGCCTTTACAGGTCAAAGTGTCTACGCCAGTGATTATTTATCAGGGTTCAGCAGATAGTACCGTTCCGAAAGCAGCAACAGATGTTTTGGTTGCACTCGCCAATCAGAAACAAACTTCAGTACGTTATATTACGGATGAGTCAAATGCGACTAAATGGGATCATGGTAGCGTCTATGCACTGAATATTCCTAATATTATTTCAGATGTAAAATCTCTAATGCCAATTCAATAACTTATTTTTATCTGAATGGCTCATGTTTTTTTAGATATGAGCCATTTTTATTGCAAACTGAATAAAGTTCATGATCGAAAATTTAAAACTTCATGCTACAATACACGCCAATCTTAGCACGGCTTAAAAGCCCTAAATCAATAGGACCTCGCTAATGTTTGCCAATATCTCTATCGCTGAATTTGATCCAGAATTAGCTCAAGCAATCTCGAATGAAGATGCTCGTCAAGAAGCTCATATTGAGCTAATCGCTTCTGAAAACTACTGCTCACCAGCAGTTATGGAAGCTCAAGGTTCAAAACTTACTAACAAATATGCGGAAGGCTACCCAGGTAAACGCTACTATGGCGGTTGCGAGTATGTAGACGTTATCGAACAATTGGCGATTGACCGTGCTAAAGAACTCTTTGGTGCTGATTATGCTAACGTTCAGCCACATGCTGGTTCACAAGCAAACTCAGCAGTTTACTTAGCGCTTCTGAACCCGGGCGATACAGTTCTGGGTATGAGCCTTGCTCACGGTGGTCACTTGACTCACGGTGCAAAAGTAAGCTTCTCTGGTAAAACATATAATGCGATTCAGTACGGTTTAAACCCTGAAACTGGCGAGATCGATTACGAAGAAGTTGAGCGTTTAGCGCTTGAGCATAAGCCACGCATGATCGTTGCTGGTTTCTCTGCATACAGCCAGATCGTTGACTGGCAGCGTTTCCGTGAAATCGCGGACAAAGTTGGCGCTTATCTGTTTGTTGATATGGCTCACGTTGCAGGTTTAGTTGCTGCTGGCGTTTACCCAAGCCCGGTACAAATTGCTGACGTTACGACGACGACGACTCACAAAACACTTCGTGGTCCACGTTCTGGTCTTATTCTTGCGAAAGCAAACGAAGAAATCGAGAAGAAACTTCAATCGGCTGTATTCCCAGGCAACCAGGGTGGTCCTTTGGTTCACGCAATTGCTGCAAAAGCAATCTGCTTTAAAGAAGCAATGGCACCTGAATACAAAGCTTACCAACAACAAGTTGTGGTAAATGCGAAAGCAATGGCTGAAGTATTGATCGCTCGTGGTTATGACGTAGTTTCTGGCGGTACTGAAAACCACTTGTTCTTGTTGTCTTTAATCAAACAAGACATTACAGGTAAAGAAGCTGATGCTTGGTTAGGTGCTGCTCACATTACTGTGAACAAAAACTCTGTACCAAACGATCCACGTTCTCCGTTCGTGACTTCAGGTATCCGTATCGGTACACCTGCAGTAACAACGCGTGGTTTTGGCGAAGCTGAAGTACGTGAACTTGCAGGCTGGATCGCTGATATCCTAGATGCTAAAGGCGATGAAGCTGTTATCAACGCGGTGAAAGAAAAAGTTGCAGCGGTATGTGCTAAATTCCCAGTTTATGCATAATTGCTTATAAACGGAAAGGAGCTCCCAACCGGGAGCTTTTTTTATAGCTGTAAAAATAACGATATAAAAGATGTTTGGACTTGATCGGACTTACATAGATCAATTTCCTTGCCGCAAGAGATTGAGTCATCAATAAAATCATATTGAGTTTTTCTCAATCTGGCTTAAAGTCTTTTATCAACTATTTGTATTTTTAAATGCTTTAAAAGAATGGATGCATTCGTTGCACGCTTTGCTTGAAATTATTTACAGGAATTATTTTCAGAACCTGACACTTTAAAAACTAATAGGTTATTGAGCTGAAGATCATAGTAGATGGAGCGCTTGAGTGAATCCCATGTTACTGTAAGGTGGTGCTGATATAAGCGCTGTGAATGACATCATTCTTTTTATTTAAATGTTATATGGATCGGTAGCATTTTTGAATATGGGTAAATCCTGTATTTAAAAATGCTGCTGGCGGTTGATTGATTAATTTTTGATTTATGCATTAAACAAGGTAATAAGGATGACTAAACCCAACATTATTTTATCTGAGCAAGATTTACATCGTCTGGAAACGATGCTGGAGAATCAGAGCAAGCTGAGCGAAACCATGATCCGCTTAGAGGATGAATTGGCACGTGCCGAAGTGGTCGAGCCGCAAGCGATCGCAAGCAATATCGTGACCATGCATTCCCGTGTGTTATTGACCATTGCACCTTCTACGGAAGCTGTTGAGGTGACACTAGTTTACCCACACGAATTTAAAGGTGAAAAGGGGCAGGTCAATGTCATCGCACCGATAGGTGCAGCCATTTTGGGCTTAGCAGAAGGTCAAACCATTGAATGGCCACAACCGGATGGTAATACCATGAAAGTGACCATTGAAAAAGTGCTGTTTCAGCCGGAGAGCGAAGGGGATTATCTTTAAGCCAGCGTTGGATCATCCTTGAAAGCCATAGCAATATGGCTTTTTTTGTATATGGATTTTAAGTAAAACCTGATGTTGTAAGCATTTAGATCAGATTGAATACATTTTAAAGTTCTAAATGCTTAAAGTTAAATAATTCTCAAAATGCAATGTAGTCATTTATCTCTGCAATTGAATCGTATTGCCAAAATCATAATTAAAATAAAGATAAAACATGGATTTAGTTAAAGTGATGTAACGAATTTCTGGATAAATATACACAACGCGGTCTGTTTTTTTGCTACATTCGAAGATGTTCTAGACTTCTTTGTTTCACTTTTTTAAAGGATATCGCCTCAACCATGTCGCGCTTTGAAGCTCTACCTGCCTTGACTGACATGATGCTTGATCGTGAGGAAATTCTGGCGATTAAGCGTAATGAGCTTGTGCCTGTACTGGATAATCAATATGGGCTGAATCATTATGCAGATGCTCTGATTCAGGCACAGTCCGTTCTACTGAATGGTGTAGATCCGCACTTGACCCAACAGTTAAGCCAGACCATTGAGCAATTGATTCATGCCTTGGCAGAATCTAAAAAATATCTGAAAAAACGTAAATTTAATGCTCTACAGAAATGGCTGGGCATCGATCTGGATTATGGCTCAAGTCAGGTGGAATATTATCAACGGCTGGACCGTTTGCTGGATCAGGCCGATCACTTAAGCCGTAAATTGCAGATTGAAATTCAGAAATCGCAGTCACGTTTTCAGCAGCTTTTGGGGTTGCGCGAACAGATGGCCAAGCACATTGTCGCAGCAGACGAGTTTCTGTCTGAATATCCGCTATTCGTCAAAAACCAGCATCCCTTGGATAATTTTTCAGAACGCCTCTCCAAGAAAATTAATACCTTACGTACCTTGCAAAGCAGTAATGACATCGCCATTACCCAGATGCAGCTTTCGCAGCAGCTTTCCTTTAGCCTGCTGGATCGCTTTAAGGAAGCACAGCAGGTCTTGATTCCGGCCTGGCAATATCATGTCAAACAAAGCCAGACGAAACACTCGACAAGTGATCTGGAAAAACTTGATAATAGCCGTGAGAGTCTGATTAAAACGTTAAAAAAATCCCTCGAGAAACCCTCGAAAACATAACAATATAAGGTGAACTATGACCAAGTCTGATTTAGTAAATTTACCTGTTGAAAGCTCGAATGAACTGGTCGAACAAAAATTCCAGCAAATGGACCTGAAAGAACTGGGCTTACAGCCTGCTGACTTTCAGGAGGTGCTGGCTGCACGTAAAGAGTTGCAGAACATGAGTCATAACAGCGTGGCTGAATATGGCAAAAATATTGCGACCAAAACTTCGACCTATACCGATGAATTACTGAATCTGGTGCAAAATAGAGATCTGGATGCGACAGGACAGAAGCTGAATCAGGTGGTACAGGTGGCTCAGCAGCTGAATACCAGCAGTATTCTCAATAAAAAGAAAAGTTCGGGTTTTTTTGGCAATATCATTAGCAAATTCAAAGGTGCGAAAGATAACTTTGATGCGCATTTCAATACCACTAAAGAGCAGCTAGATGTACTGGTGAAAGAGATTGAAACCTCGCAATCCGGTTTGAAAGCACGTGTTGATACCCTGGATAAAATGTTTGACGGGGTACAGGATGAATATAAACAGCTCGGGGTACATATCGCCGCAGGACGTTTACGCGAACAGGAGCTGCAACAGGAAATTTCCGCTTTAGCCGCCTTGCCGCAAGATCAGAGCACCACCCAGAAAATTTATGACCTGAACCATCTGGCCAATAATCTGGAAAAACGTGTCAGTGATTTACAGGTACTGCAGCAATCTGCGATGCAGACCTTGCCAATGATCCGGATTATCCAGTCGAATAACCTGATGCTGGTTGACAAGTTCTATGCGATCAAAAACATTACTTTAACGGCGTGGAAAAATCAGATCAGTCTCGCAATTTCATTGAGCGAACAGAAGAACAGTGTACAGCTGGCCAATACCATTGATGATGCCACCAATGAGCTGCTGCGCCGTAATGCTGAACTGTTACATCAGAACTCGGTCGATACGGCTAAAGCCAACCAGCGTTCGGTGATTGACATCGAAACGCTTGAACATGTGCAAAACACCCTCATTAAAACTGTAAACGATGTGATTCAGATTCAGAAAGAAGGTGTACAAAAACGCACAGAAGCAACCGTGCGTTTAAAAGCTCTGCAGGATAATCTGAATCATTTGGTGATTGAATCAAGTACCAGTGGATCCAAGCCCAACTAAATCAGGTAGGGCCAAAATCTGAAAGAAGGAGTAGAGATTGCCGCCCTTAGATGAATACGCCGTTAAGCCTCAGGACATCAAGCAGGGGGTAGTTGCACTCAAGAAACGTCAACGCAATTTGATGCTATTGGGTTTGACCACCTCTACCGTATTTATAGCCTCACTGATCAGTCTATTTTTCCAGCAGGAACTGGTCTATGGTTTTTTTGGCCTAAGTACCCAAGTACAGCAATTGCATTTGCCGGTCAGTGTAGATGCCACACTGGCCAGCATTGGTGATAGTCCAGATTATTTTTTTAGTTTGCTGAGCTGGTTTGGCTGGCTGATTATTAAAATTTTTGCCTCTTTCATCGGTGCATTTTTTGTGATTGGCTTACTGAAAAAGTTGCGTTTCTTTTATGTGCGCTTTCAGTCTTTTGTGTTGAAATTTGTCGCCTGGCTGATTGCTTTTATCGTAATTTGGTCAGGATTGACTTACTTGCAGCATGATCTACGTAATGATCGGGATGATGCTTATCAGCAAGTAGTGTATTACGACAGCAATATCAATGACAGTGAAATCGCCCGTTATCTGGCTGATTCAGAGATTGCAGCACCGGTGAAATCTTATTTACTGGCGCAAACGGCATTGCTGCATAAGCCTCAAGATTTATCTGCCGCAAAACCTTATGTTTTAAATTTGGTTGAAGCAGAAAAACAGGATCCTAAATTTGAACAATATGGTTTCAAGCCTGAACAAATTTGGACCATGCAGCAACAGGTCTATGGTCAAGCCATGACACCAGTCGCCAAGAGTGTAAATACGCAGGTACAACAGGCGGATCAGTTAAGTCAGATCACGAATCTGGTTATTATTGGTGTTGCTATTTTATCGGCACTACTTAGCCTAATCTTGTTTTTCTTGGCCAACTCAATCAAGGGTCGTTCTCTGCGTATCGAACAGCGGATTCATTAATTTCCCAAAATGCTCCTGAATAGGGTAATGCTGATCAGTTAAGGAATTTAGAAATAGACTCTTTAGCTTTTCAGTCGTTTATGAAAGAGTCTTAACTTTTTAAATCAAATACTTGCAATATCACTTGTTACTTTGGTTTCGCCCAAAGTAACCAAAAGCATTTGTCATCCGCAAAACTCGTCAGCCACTATCCCTTAGTAAATTTGTCGCAAAAACAATCATTTTTTAATGTAGTCCTGCCTCAAACAGTTGCGGATGACTTTGCTACCTATCAAATATAATCTTGAATTTAAAAAAAATGCCAGTCAATTGCTTAACTGACTGGCCTGGCATTACCTGAATAGGGAGCATTTTTTGATGGAATTTCAACGCTATTTTTAAGACAACCTATTCAACTTGCTCTATATAGCCCAAAAATAAAAACAAGGCAGCATAAAGTCTATAACTGGATTAATAATCTAAAATACCGATCAATAAAATAAAAACAAACTGTTTTACCTATTTATTCAATTCATTTAATATCCTGTTATCAAATAAACATTTACTCCTTTGGAGACGTTAGCAATGTTAGATCAAAATACTTCAGCCCAACTTAAAACCTTATTAGAACGCCTAGAAGGCCCGATTGAACTGGTGGCGACTTTGGATGGCTCTGACAAATCAGCCAAAATCCAGGAACTGGTGTCCGAGGTTGCTGCACTGTCTGATCTGGTGACTGCACGCTTTGACGGGACCAATGCACGTGCGCCAAGTTTCGGGATTGCAAAAGCTGGTGAGGAACCACGTGTATTCTTTGCAGGCTTGCCAATGGGCCATGAATTCACTTCACTGATTCTGGCATTGCTGCAAACTTCAGGTTATGCACCGAAAGTCTCTGATGAAGTACTGGCGAATATTAAGAGCCTGGGTGTTCAATCTAACTTTGACGTGTTCGTATCGTTAAGCTGTCATAACTGTCCGGATGTGGTTCAGGCACTTAACCTGATTGCCATCTATAACCCGGGCACTACAGCGACCATGATTGATGGGGCTTTCTTCCAGGACGAAGTCGAAGAACGTAAGATCATGGCGGTGCCGATGGTATTCCAGGACAACCAGCATATCGGTCAGGGTCGTATGACGCTGGAAGAAATCATTGCCAAGTTGGACAGCAATGCCGCTACCAAAGATGCGGAAAAGCTGAATGCCAAAGATGCCTTTGATGTCCTGGTGATCGGTGGTGGTCCTGCAGGGAATACTTCTGCGATCTATGCAGCACGTAAAGGCATTAAAACCGGGGTCGTGGCTGAACGCATGGGCGGTCAGGTCATGGATACCATGGACATTGAAAACTTTACGTCTGTACAGAAGACCCAAGGTCCTAAATTTGCTGCCGAGATGGAAGCCCACGTGCGTGAATATGGTGTCGACATCATGAACCTGCAACGTGTCTCTAATATCAAAGGTGCGGATGCAACGGCCAATGGTCTGGTGGAAGTGACTTTAGAGAATGGTGCCAGACTGGAGTCGAAAACCGTGATTCTTTCGACTGGTGCACGCTGGAGAGAGATGAATGTTCCAGGTGAACAGGAATACAAAACTCGTGGTGTGGCATACTGCCCGCACTGTGATGGCCCACTGTTCAAAGGCAAGCGTGTAGCCGTGATTGGTGGCGGTAACTCGGGTGTTGAAGCTGCGATTGATCTGGCAGGGATTGTTGAACATGTAACGCTGGTGGAATTTGATACCAAATTGCGTGCGGATCAGGTGCTGCAAGACAAACTGAACAGCTTGCCGAATACCACAGTCATCAAGAATGCCTTGTCGACTGAAGTACTGGGTGACGGTGCACAAGTGACTGCACTGAAATACAAAGACCGTGCTACGGATGAAGAGCATGTGGTTGAGCTGGCGGGGATCTTCGTGCAGATCGGTCTGTTGCCAAACACCGATTTCTTGAAAGAGACCCAAGTTGAGCTGACCAACCGTGGCGAGATCGTGATTAACGAGCGCAACGAAACCAATGTCAAAGGTGTGTTTGCTGCAGGTGACTGTACCACAGTGCCGTACAAGCAGATCATTATCGCGACCGGTGAAGGTGCCAAGGCATCACTGTCTGCTTTTGATTACATCATCCGTTCTGGGCAGTAAAAAAAATAGCACCTCGGTTCCCCAAAACCGAGGTGCTATATCTTATAAATACATTATTATCGCTTTATAGGAACTCAGGACGCTAACACCCGAGTTCCTTTTTTTATATTTATTATTGGATCAGCCAAAAGTGTCCCCACGCACTTTCAGCTGTTCCTTTCCTCTGCACAGTTTTTGTTTTCAACCCTTATTTTTATACTTTCCCCAAGGTTGTTTTTATATAAAGCAATGTTTATTCCATCGCTTCATTTTTAAGATTTAAATAAGTTCAAACCCTTAAATTTTTCCAGTAATTGCTCCTGTGTTTCACGATGCGCGGGATGTGGAATAATGCATTCAATCGGACAGACATCCACACAGGTCTGATGCTCGTAAAAACCGACGCATTCCGTACAACGGTTCACATCAATTTCATAAACTTTCGCACCCTCATAAATCGCGTCATTCGGGCATTCCGGTAAACACATATCGCAATTGATGCATTTGTCGGTAATCAGCAGTGCCATATTTAACTCGCCTGATAAGCCAGTGAAGATGCTGAAATATCTGCAGTCGAACTTGGCAGATTACGGATGAGCAGGGCATATCGCATATCGACATCTGCCGGAACCGGAATCTCGACAATATGACCTGAACCTTTGGCGTCTTCGATCAGATTACCTTTTTTGTCTTTCATTTCGGTTAAATTGAAAGTGATATTGCCTTTAGTCGTCATCAGTTCGAGTGAGTCACCGACGATAAAACGGTTTTTCACATCGATCTTGATGTAATCTCCATTACGCTCCAGCACTTCGCCACAGAAAATTTGATGATCAAAACTGGAAGAACCATGTTCATAATTCTGATATTCACTATGCACATGGCGGCGTAGGAAACCTTCGGTATAACCACGATTCGCTAAGCCTTCCAATTGTGTCATCAGTGATGGATCAAAAGGTTTACCCGCCAACGCATCATCAATCGCTTTACGGTAAATTTGAGCAGTACGGGCGCAATAGAAATAAGACTTGGTACGGCCTTCGATTTTCAGTGAATGCACACCCACTTTAGTTAAGCGCTCTACATGCTGGACTGCACGCAGATCTTTGGAATTCATAAAATAAGTGCCGTGTTCATCTTCTTCTGCGGCAAACATATCTTCATCATTCCGCTGCAATAACACAGGCTCATCAAACTGATGTTGTTCTTGCATGTGTTGTTCGTCGGCATCTTTGGAGCAGCAGCCTGAATCCAGATTTTTCACTGGAATCACATCACCGGTTTCATCTTCCTTAGCATCCAGCACTTTATATTCCCAGCGGCAGGCATTTGTGCAGGCACCCTGATTGGCATCACGTTTGTTCATATAGCCTGACAGCATGCAACGGCCAGAATAGGCCATGCACAGTGCACCATGAACAAAGACTTCAATCTCCATATCGGGCACTTGCTGTTTGATTTCTGCAATTTCTTCAATCGACAGTTCACGTGACAGAATCACGCGGGTCAGGCCCATATTTTTCCAGAATTTCACGGTTGCCCAGTTCACGGCATTGGCCTGAACAGACAAGTGAATATCCATCTCTGGAAAATGTTCACGCACCAGCATGATCAGACCTGGATCGGACATGATCAACGCATCTGGCTGCATCGCCACTACAGGCGCTAAATCACGAATAAAATTTTTCAGCTTGGAGTTATGCGGCTGGATATTGACCACCACATAGAATTTTTTGCCTAGTTCGTGTGCTTCTTTGATGCCAATCGCTAAATTGTCATGGTCAAATTCATTATTACGAACACGCAGACTATAGCGCGGCTGGCCGGCATAAACTGCATCTGCACCATAAGCAAAAGCATAGCGCATATTTTTGAGTGAGCCAGCTGGTGAGAGAAGTTCGGTAACGGTGGTAATGCTCATGATCAAATCGAAAGACATATAAAAAGTACGGCTTTATTCTAATCATCTGGAATTTGGATTCAACCTAGTAAATCACTCGGAAATACGCGATTTGGATGTAAAACAAGGTTCTTTTTTAAGTAGGGAATCCTCCATAAAATGTCTTCAACATTCAATCATTTTCAGGGTTTTCAAGCGTTTTTAAAATCTGGCAATGATCAATGGTGGTCGGGGTATTGCAACTTTCTCTCAGTGTGATCAGTTGTCGTTCAAATATCTGTAATTCTTTAATTTTATTTGAAATATCCGAAAGATGTTGATCAATCAGCTGGTTGACGGCACAGCACTCCTGCTCAGGATTTTGTTCAAGTTGAATCAGGGTTTCAATCTCTTTTAACGACATATCCAAGGCCCGACAACGCTTGATAAAAAGCAGTCTTTTTAATGCGTCTTCACCATAATAACGATACTGATTACTTGCTCGAAAATTCGGCTGAATAAAGCCTTTTTTCTCATAAAAACGTAAGGTATCGGTGCTTAGACCAGTCTTTTTGGCCATTTCTGAAATCAAATAAACTGACATATCGTCCTCATGCTTGACCTTGGAGTTAGTCCATAGTTTCTAATCAATTTATCGTATTTTAGATAAAAAATCATCGGGGGAATGATATGGCCTGTAGTTGTAGTCCTGAACCGGCACCCATCAAGCCCAACAGCAAATTTAGAGCAGCGCTATGGATTGCCTTGCTGGTAAACTTCACTTTATTTGTAGTGGAGCTGATCGGTGGTGCATATGCACATTCATCAGCCTTGTGGGCAGACGCGCTAGATTTCTTTGGTGATGCCGTCAATTACGGGATTTCTTTGGCTGTACTAGGTGCGAGCCTCTATTGGCGGGCAACAGTCGCTTTGGTGAAGGGGATGACCATGGCATTGTTTGGTCTGGTAGTGATTGGCAAAGTGATTTATGCCTATCTGCAAGGTATTCCACCTGAAGCACTGACAATGGGCCTGATTGGTGTGCTGGCCTTAGTAGCGAATGTATTTACAGCAGCAATTCTTTA
This sequence comes from Acinetobacter sp. CIP 51.11, assembly GCF_000369665.1. GTDB lineage: Bacteria > Pseudomonadota > Gammaproteobacteria > Pseudomonadales > Moraxellaceae > Acinetobacter > Acinetobacter lwoffii_S. The sequence goes on along the minus strand of NZ_KB850129.1, from coordinate 1,389,476 downwards.
TGCTTTTCGTGAAGGTGATTCCAATATGCGGTCGGTCTGGCTCTGTAGTCGCAATGATGCAATTGGCAACTTTGCGGTCATTTTGGCAGCCGTAGGCGTATTTGGTACAGGCAGTCTTTGGCCGGATATTATTGTGGCTGTAATTATCGCTACACTCGGCATCACATCAGGTTATCAAGTGATTAAGCAGTCTCTGGAAGAAAGATCACTTAAACATAAATCCAGCTAATTTTTATATTTAAAGCTGTCCTGCAGGGCAGCTTTTTATTTATTTCCATTTTTATAATATTTGAAAAATAAAGCTTTACAAATAAACAAATTAAATTAGAATCTCTGGCGAAATTCAGAAAATATACATAAATTTTAATAATTTAGTTTTTTGCATCGTGCGAGGGTTAATGTGAATTTAATTAAAATTTTTTCAATATTGGCAATATCGGGGCTAGCCGCTTGTAGTTCTAAAGTCGTGACTTATGATGCAACAGGAAAAATCATCGGTTCATGTATGGCGACGCGTGGCCTACTTTCGACCGCAAGTGCACATTGTAGTGGTTCAGGCGATGCCTTAGGTGTGAATTACAATACGCCAGATGCGAATACAGGCCTGTTACCAACGCCACCAAGCCAAAATCAGATTAATTTAAAACCGTAAATAATAAAGGGGAATATCATGAAATTATCAGCACTTATTGCACTCGTAGTGACTGTTATATTGACGGGCTGTGCATCGTCAGTGACTACATTTGACTCTCATGGCCGTATGATTGGTTCATGTAAAGCGCAAACGGGTTTCATCATTGCAGGTGGCGCAGGCTGTTCAGGTTCTGCAAACCAGGAAGGTCGCGATCGTTAATTATTTGGTGATTATTCCAATAAAAAACCGGACTTTTAAGTCCGGTTTTTTAGTTTAGCAAATCTTATTTTTCTACGAATGCACGTTCAATCACGTAGTCACCCAGAACGCCCATTTTCGGAGATTCTTTCAGACCGTGTTGGTCAAGAAGCGCAGCAACGTCATCTAGGAATGCCGGGCTACCGCATAACATGGCACGGTCAGTTTCCGGGTTGAAACGTGGCAGACCGATTTTTTCAAACAGTTCACCGGTTTCAATCGCAGTGGTTACACGACCTTGATTTGGATATTCTTCACGGGTTACAGTTGGGTAATATACCAATTTTTCTTTCGCGCCGAGTTCAGAGAAGAATTCATGATTTGGAACTTCATTCAGGATCAAATCTTGATAAGCCAGTTCTGAAATGAAACGGGTACCGTGAACTACGATAATCTTTTCAAAACGTTCGTAAGTTTCAGGATCGCGAATAGTCGACAGGAAAGGTGCAAGACCAGTGCCAGAAGAAAGAAGGTAAAGATTTTTACCTGGATTTAGGTCATCCAGTACCAATGTACCTGTAGGCTTTTTAGAAACCAAAATGTCATCGCCGACTTTTACTTTCTGTAAAATCGAAGTCAGTGGACCATCAGGCACTTTAATTGAGAAAAATTCTAACTCTTCTTCGTAGTTGGCGCTTGCAATTGAATATGCGCGCATTAACGGCTTGCCATTGACTTCAAGGCCGATCATTACAAACTGACCGTTTTTAAAACGCAAAGCAGTGTCACGAGTCGTTTTAAAAGAGAATAAAGTATCATTCCAGTGGTGGACGTGAGTAATCTTTTCGACGTTAAAAGCAGCCATTAAAGGTCTCAATAAATTATCAAATTAGAACAGCTTGCTATTCTAATCTAAATTCATTCTCGATAAACTGAATATATTTAATTGAGCTTATCAAAAAAAGTGATGAAGACTGAACTGACGCTGCCGATTATTGGTTATATGCGTTCTCCCTATAAAGAAAAATTTGGTATTCCTCGTCAGCCGAATCTGGTTCAGGTCGAAAGCTATATTGAAATGGTCGGGCCCTATAATGATCTGCTCGCCTTTGAGGGGATTGAAGAATTTAGTCATCTTTGGCTGATCTGGCAATTTCATGACAATAAAAACCAGCACAACAGCCAGTTTCGTCCACAAGTGCGCCCGCCGCGTTTAGGCGGTAACAAGAAAATAGGCGTGTTTGCTACGCGCAGCATGTATCGTCCATCACCGATTGGTTTATCTGTGGTCAAACTCAAAGAAGTGAGAAAGGTGGGCAAGCATGTTCGAGTGTATGTGACAGGGAGTGACTTGCTCGATGGCACGCCAATTATGGATATCAAACCTTATATTCAATATTCGGATGCTATCATTGAAGCACAAAGCGGTTATGCGCAGGATGAACCATCACGTAAAACCGTCATTTGGAGCGATGAAGCGGAGCAGCAAAAGCAACAATTACTAGGAAATGGAAAAATCTCTGTGCAGACTATTCAGGAGCTGGAAGCTGTCTTATCTCTAGATCCAAGACCTGCATATCAGGAAGATGAAGAACGGGTATATGGGATGAAGTTTGCAAATGTTGATATCCATTTCAAAATTCATGCTCAGCAAGTGCTAATTGTTGCTATTCAGCATATTCCTTCCTAGATTATAGGTTCCACCACAACAAGCCGATCAACGCTGCCATATGCAAAATCTGCACAGGCGCAAAATAAAGGACAAACTTCCAGCCACCGGTCAAAGCGGCATTGGCTGACTTGGCCAGGGCATGAGCACCCAGACCTAAAAGCAGGGCATAAATCAGACGCATATTGGAGGGATCGCCTTGAACGACGACACTGGCCATCGCGGCATGAATCTCGAATAAAGAGGCGAGCAAGGTCCCGGCCAGTAAGCCGGCATCCCCGAGCCAGACCTCCAGTCCGTAAACTCCAGCCTGAATCAATGTTAATGTGACTGCAATAATCACGGCTTCTTTTAAGCTGAACATCTGGCTGTCTGACGATTCCATGCTCGGCGCAGGTTTTGCCTTGCGCAATAATAAAAATGCACAGGCTGCCAGAAGGATTACGGCAACTAAAGAGGGCAAGAGCAGGATTTTAAGCCAGCTCCAGGATACGCCCCCGACCACAATCAATAGCAACACAATAGTCGAGATACAGGACATCAGCGCGGCACCGGCATTCGATCGTGCATCCATTTCACCTTTACGGACCTGTAAGCCCAACTGAGCGATGGTCGCCGTACTGGAAACAAAACCGGAAGCGATGGAGGACAGCATCAGGGCATTTTTAGTTGAGAAAAAGCGTTTCGCAATATGCGCCAAAGCTTGTACCACTAAAATTAAGGTCAGTAATTTTAAAATAAGATAAGGGTTAAGCACTTCGCCCCAAAAAGGGCGATCAGGAGTAAGCGGCAAGCCAATCAAAATCAAGGCCAGTAATAATAGTCCATCCCTGAATTCGGCTTCTTTAATCCATTTTCCGGCAATATTGTGCATGGTATGTTTGGCCATCAAAATACCGGTTAAGAGCACAGAAAGACCGGCTGCCAGAGGAATATTCCATAAACACATGGCGCCAATAAAATAGGTCATCACAAATGCAAGCTCTGTGGTAATGCCCGGATCATCTGGTTGATTTTTAATAGATAAAATGACCATGCCACCCACGATCAAAGCACCTATTACAGCAATCACGATTCCAAACAGGAAACACAGTGCACCCAATAAAGCACAGATTGCAAAGGAACGTAAGCCGGCAAAACTCGGTTGCTGTTCGCGTTGCTTATGCCGTTCCCGCTCCAGACCAATTAATAGGCCGCAGCCTAATGCCGAGGTGAGTATCGTGAGCAGTTCATGAAAAGAATGCGCATGCAGGGGAACCGCAGTCAGATCCATCTGTGACCTCAGCAAGCTAAGAGTTGACTATTTAAAAATATATGTGATGAGATCAGGTTTGCATAGATTAAAAATGTTGCGGTAACGATCAAATCCATTCTTTACTTTCTTTTTGAGATTGAAATAGAAACGTACATTCGATAGGTCGAGAGCATGCGAAAAACTGCAAAAACTTGTTATAGTGGAGGCAAGTTTGGGGACTGATAATAATGAAATTTGACTTTGAAATGGATACGGCATGGTGTCTAGACCAACTCTTTAAAGACGGTAAGATCAGTGAACGCGACCGGATGCTGGTACAAACCACTCATCGGCAACGTGAACAATTAAAATGGCACCCTTTACAGTGGATTGCCAATTTTAATCTGGTCGATCAGTCCCATCCTCAAACGACGTTGACCCTGAACCGTTTATGTCAGTGGCTGGCAGAAAAAACCGGATTGATGTTCTATATCATTGATCCGCTCAAAGCTGATGTACAGGCATTGACCCATGTCATGTCGCAGGAATATGCACTGCGCAACCGTATTCTGGCAGTAGAAATACAGGCAGACAAAGTTCTGATCGCTACGGATCAGCCTTATAAAACCGAATGGGTGTCGAATCTTGAGCAAAATATTTCCCCGAAAAAAATACAACGGGTATTACTCAATCCGGAACAGTTACAACGTTATATTACTGAATATTATCAGGTCAGTCGCGCAGTCAGTGGTTCACAAAAATCGTCTGCTTATGACCGAGAAAATAAAGGTGTAGAAGCCTTATTACAATTGGGTGATTCACAGAATCCGGATGCCAATGACCAGCATATTGTCAAACTGGTGGACTGGGTGCTGCAATTTGCCTTTGAACAAGGTGCCAGTGATATTCATATGGAACCGCGTAAAGATACGGGCAAGATCCGTTTCAGGATTGATGGCGTACTGCATACGATTTACAACATGCCGGCCAATACATTGACCGCCGTCATTTCCCGAATCAAGATTCTGGGCCGGATGAATGTGGCGGAAAAACGTAAGCCACAGGATGGCCGCCTGAAAACCCGGACACCTAAAGGACAGGAAACTGAACTGCGTCTGTCGACCTTGCCGACCGCCTTTGGTGAAAAACTGGTGATGCGTATTTTCGATCCGGAAGTGCTGGTGAGAAGCTTCCAGCAACTCGGTTTTGAAGGCCATTTGCTCAATGACTGGAATAATCTCACCAGTCACAGTCATGGTATTATTCTGGTGACCGGCCCAACCGGTTCCGGTAAAACTACTACGCTTTATTCAACCTTGAAGCAGCTGGCGACTGAACAGGTCAACGTCTGTACCATTGAAGACCCGATCGAGATGCTGGAACCCAGCTTTAACCAAATGCAGGTCAATAATGGTATCGATCTTGGCTTCGCTGACGGCGTGCGCGCACTGATGCGTCAGGACCCGGACATTATCATGGTCGGGGAGATCCGTGATCAGGACACTGCCAATATGGCGATTCAGGCCGCATTGACCGGTCACCTGGTTCTCTCAACTTTACATACCAACGATGCGCCGTCGAGTCTGACCCGTCTGCATGATCTGGGCGTACAGCCATTTTTGACAGCAGCAACCATCTTGGGTGTTCTGGCTCAACGTCTGGTACGTAAGCTGTGTCCGCACTGCAAACAGGAAAGCTTCCTGAATGAACAGGAATGGCAGCATCTAGCTACGGATTATCCTTTGCCGCGACCGGAATTTGTCTTTAAGGCGGTGGGCTGCGAAGAATGCCGGCATACCGGCTATAAAGGCCGTATCGGGATTTATGAGTTTATGCCATTGAGTCTGCCCACCAAACAGCTGATTGGTGCCGATGCCAACCTGAACCAGCTGCGTCAGCAGGCTAAAAAAGAAGGGGTAGAGCCGCTCAGAATTGCCGGGGCACGCAAGATTCTGGAAGGTGTGACCACGCTTGAAGAAGTCCTGAGAGTTGTGCCCTTAAATTAATTTTGAAAATGAAGCAATCTTAAGATTCAATTCATCTTCGGCTGTTTTAATAGCATCATCGAAACAAGGCAAGACTTTAAAGAGGTAACTGCGATGAAAATGATGATAAATACGGTTTTGGCAGCTGCATTGATGGGTTCTATCGCGACAGCTACGATAGCAAGTAGTGACACTGCTGTGAATCAGGCCGCTTTTGCTAAATCGACCACAGTCAAACAGGCGATGGCCATGAAAGATGACAGCAAGGTTCAGCTTAAGGGTTATGTCGTGAAAGCAGTGGGTGATGAAAAATACCAGTTCCGCGACAGCACAGGCACCATTACGGTTGAGATTGATGACGAACTTTGGCAAGGCAAACCGATTTCAGCCAAAACACCGGTAATCATCACAGGTGAAATCGACATTGATTATAAACCGGCAAAACGTGTTGAAATTGAGGTTGATCAAGTTCGTTTCTAATATCGCCTGATTTGCTGAAATCAATTTGAACACAGCGACAAAAAACCACATGCAAGTTAGCAAAAAGCATGTGGTTTTTTTGAGTCTGGAACTTTTTCAAGGCAAGATAGAACAAGGAAGCAAACGGAGCAGAATATGCGTATTCTTTTGGCGGAAGATGATCAGTCTCAGGCAGACAGTATCCAGACTTGGCTGGAAATGGACGGTTATGTGATTGATCGGGTAGAGCGTGGTGATCATGCGATCCTAGCGATTGAGCAGCATAAATATGACTGTATTCTGCTGGATCGTGGCCTGCCGAATGCCACTGGAGATGACATTCTGAAAATTTTGCGCAGCCAACATCAAGATACGCCGGTGATTTTTATTACGGCCAAAGACAGTATTGATGACCGGGTTGAAGGTCTGGATTTAGGCGCGAATGATTATCTGGTCAAACCTTTTAGTCTGGAAGAACTTTCGGCCCGAGTTCGTGCCCAACTCAGACAGAAGCAGAAAATACCGAATCATATCCTGCACTGGCAGGATCTCAGTCTGGACACTCAAGCCAAAACCCTGACTAAAGAAGGTCAAGCTATGAATCTGACTGCGAAGGAATTTCAGATTTTATACAAGCTGATGCAGCAGCCTGAACATATTGTCACCCGTGAACAGCTGGAAGAATCGCTGTACGCCTGGGGCGATGAAATTGAAAGTAATGCCATTGAAGTATTTATCTATCAGCTGCGTAAAAAAATTGGCAGCCAGATGATCAAGACCATTCGTGGCTTGGGCTATCGTATGCATAAGGCTGAGGCTTAACCCCATGTCGGCTGCTATTTCCCTGCAAACCCGGCTGATCAAACATGCACTGTTTAGTTCCATCTTGGCTGGAGTATTGGCCTGGCTGCTGTTATTGGGAATTTCCAGTTATCAGGCCAGTCAGTTGCATGATGAATTAATGGAGCAAATTTCTGAGTTACTGCTTGGCGATGTTACCCAGGCCAAAGACGCCCAAGTCGATGAACTCAGTGAACAGTTTGATATCCAGTATGCCTTGTTGCTGGATCAACAGGTACTGACTACTTCGATTGATGATGAATTAATTAATACCATTCCAAAAGCACAGAACAACGGCTTTCAGTTTGCTTATGAAAATGGTCATTTTATCCGGATACTGACTGCGGAAGATGACGACCTTCAGGTCAAAATCGTACAGCCACTTTCAGTACGTTTCGATGAACTCTGGCAAACTACTTTGGGCTTTGCCGGGATCTTATTGATTTTATGGCTAGTGCAATGGCTGATTTTGCGTGTTGCGATCAAACGCCAGTTACGGCCATTAAACAAGATTTCCCGGGCGATTGGTTCCAAAACTGCTCAGGATCTAAGCCCTCTCAAAACGCCTGATCCTGAAATCACTGAACTGCAACCGATTATTCGTCAGTTGAATGCCATGCTCGGCCGACTGGAAAAGTCACTGGCTGCCGAACAGCGTTTTACTGCAGATGCTTCACATGAGCTGCGTTCTCCACTGTCTGCAATTCAAATGCGTCTACAGGTTTTAAAACGCAAATATCAAGGTGATGCACAGCTCCCTCAAGCATTGCAGCTGATTCAAAATGATGTCAACCGCGGTACGCAGGTGCTGGAAAATTTACTCTTGCTGGCACGACTCGATCCGGAGCGCACAGAGCAATTACCAACGCAAACCATTAATCTTAAAAATCTGGTTCAGGAGGCTTTGCAGGCATTGCAGCCTTTTGCAGAAGAAAAAGACATTTATTGGAATCTAAACCTTGAGGATGCTGTGATCGAAGCGAATCCAGAGCTGATTTTTAGTTGTATTCGCAATCTGGTCGACAATGCTATTCGTTATACGCCGCCGCAGGGACAGGTCGAGATCCGAACGGTTGTTGAGCAGCATCAGATACAACTATTGATTGAAAACTCAGGAGAGGGGATTACTGATGCTGTGCTGGAACGTTTAGGTGAACGTTTTTATCGGGCTTTGGGTACGCGAACTCAGGGTTCAGGTCTAGGTCTGTCCATTTGCCAGAAAATTATGGCACTGCATGCAGCTAAAATTGACTATGCACCGTCGGATCTGGGCGGACTTAAAGTGTTATTGAGTTTTAAGCTTGAATAGCAAATCTCATGATCAGAAGATTAAAAAGCAGTATGCGCTGATTCATACTGCTGCTTCCCACGTTTGTTATTATTAGAACTGATTTAATTATTTGGTCAGAATAAGACGGTTATTGCGGGTCAGACGCAAGCGGTATTCTTCGCCGGCATGCATGATCCGGATTTCACGACCCAGTGCAAAAAGATTGTTGGAGTGCAGCATTGGCAAGGCATGGTGAGTATCATTGTTACGGGTAAATAGGCTAAATGGGGCGTTCATTCCGTCGACTCCGTGGTGTGTTTTGGATTGATTTAAATGATAATCATTATCGAATAGGTCTGTCAACGAAATATTGAGCAATTTATAAAAAACTCTAATTTGCTTACAATCTGTAAAACTTTAACGGTTCTGTACATCATGACTAAAGCTACGATTCATGTCGCAATTGCGCTTTTATTTTATCAAAATCAGGTTCTCGTCGGCTGGCGTGAGGCCAAGCAGCATCAGGGCAATAAATATGAATTTCCAGGCGGAAAAGTTGAACAGGGTGAGTTGCTAGTCGAAACCTGTCGCCGCGAAGTGATTGAAGAGGTGGGCGTTGATATCGAACGCTGGCATGCTTCTGATTTTATCTCCCATGAATATGAAGATCTCATCGTCAATTTGCATATTTTCCATGCTTCAGTACAGCCTGCGCAACTGGCTGAAATCAAACAGCCTTGGCGCTGGTACAGCCGGGAAGAACTTGGCCAGTTGAATTTTCCGAAAGCCAATCAGTCCATGATTCAAAAGCTGCAATGGCCGCAGCGCATCAAGATTGCTGAAGATCTGGATATCTTATCAAGTCTAGATACAGATCAAATGTTGTATTGGCGCGTGGAAGCAACGCCTGAACGGATCATGCAATTACAGCAGTATCCGGTAGATCAACTCTCCAAGTTAATTATTAATCAGCAGCTTTGGTCACAACTGAATGAATTGCAGCAGCAGACGATTTGCACGATTCATCTAAAACAGAATCAACTGATGAACTTGAAACAAAGTGAATTGAAATCTGGCTATCGTTATCTAGCGGCTTGTCATGACCTGACCGCTTTAATGCATGCAGAACAGATCGGCTGTGAAGCGGCTTTACTGAGTCCGGTACTGGCGACCGCAACGCATCCGGACACACCTGCGCTAGGCTGGGAGCAATTCAAGCAAATGGCAGAGCAGGTACAGATTCCGGTTTTTGCTTTGGGCGGAATGAAAGCTGAAGAACTCGATTATGCAAAAAGCCAGCATGCTTATGGCATTGCCGGCATTCGCTATATTTAAACACTTTATTTAGAAAATAAACTTTCTATTGGTAAGTCAGTTTCTATAGAAAATTATCTTAAAGCTTTTTCAGTGCCTGTTGAGCTTGCTGAATCGCTTTGGCATTTTTCCGCAACTGAGCAGATTTAAGGCGCACTTGCCAAAGCTGCTTTTTCATGACACTAGATTGTGCATAACTCAGGCCACGTAAGGCAAAAGCATCGGCGCTTGCTGGCTGATTTTTACGGTTAGCAATCATACCCAAGTATAAATAGGTTTCCGGTGCCTGAGGGGCCAGTCGCTGTGCCTGAGTTGCAGACGCTTCAGCTTGAGCGAACTGCTGCTTGGTATAGGCCTGCTGGGTTTGCAGCATCAGACTCTTGAAAGCCGGCAGATTACGGCCATCATCAAACTTTTGGCTTTTCGGCTTCTGTTCAGGAATAACAATTTTCTGACGTTTGATGTCAGGACGGTCATAAGGCGTAATCACTACGCTGTCTGGCGTTTTTGCCTTAGGTTTTTCCGTCGCAGGCTTGACTGGGGTAACTGGCTTTTCTGGCTCAGAGATACTTTGGCAGCCCACCAGACTGAGGATGAGCAAACCAGGGAGGATTTTTCTTAACATAAACATAGACTCAATTAATGGCTATAACTTCCACTGGCGATAATACGGGTTTCGCTCTCAAGATCGCGTTCTATTTCTGTTTCACTTTCTTGTATATAGCGACTCATATCATCCTGTTCAGCATCAGATGGCTCAGGTTCTGAATCAATATCATAAGGTTCCGTCGCATAATGCGAGATGCCGCAGGCAGTTGCCTGATTTGGCAGGGCATGACGCGAAATCGGGATATACATGGCGCCTTCACAGCCTGGTGCCGATAAATGACCAGTATAACGATCCAGCCAATGCCATTCGATTTCATTCGGCTGTGGCAAATTCACCGGTTTTTGGCGTAGTTGTTTCATGACATTGGTCCACACGGGCAGAGCACCTGAAGAACCGGTCAAGCCAGTGACTTTGTTGTCATCCAGACCGAGCCAAACCACGGTCATATAATTACCTGAGTATCCGGCAAACCATGAGTCACGGCTGTCATTCGTGGTACCGGATTTGCCGGCAAGATTCAGACTACGTGGTAAGCTGTTATAGGCTGCACGACCTGTACCATTCGACATGACCTGTTGTAAGCCATAATTCAGAGCATAAGCAGAAGCCGGATCAATGGTCGGTTGCACACTCAGGCTATAACGATCCAGAGAGCGGCCGTTGGCATCCACCACAGAGCGAATCGCTTTGGTTGGGTATTTAAAGCCGCCTGTAGCAAAGTTGCCGTAAATATTCATCACTTCCATCGGGGACATATCTACCGCACCTAAGTAAATCGACGGATAAGATGGAATATCTGAAGTTACACCAAATTTTTTCAGATGATTAATAAAGGTAGACAGGCCAAATTCTTGTGCTAAACGCACAGTGGACAGGTTATAAGATTGCGATAAGGCTTGTGACATTGGAATGACACCATGTCCACGACCACTATAGTTTTTCGGTGTCCAGGTTTTGCCGTCACTCTTAATGCTGATTTCACTGTCTTCAATGGGGCTCGCCCAATGATAACGGTTCGATTCCAGTGCACTCAGGTAGATCACAGGCTTTAACAGGGAACCAACCTGACGCTTGGCATCGACTGCACGGTTAAAGCCGGTAAAATCTTGAGTAGAACCTACTGCGGCCACCAGCTCACCATTTTCCGGATGCGATACCAATACCGCACCCTGTAAATCTTTCAGGCGACCCGGATTGGATTTGCTTAAACGCGCCACCGTCTCTTTAAAGCTGTCCTGAATTCTGGTTTGGGCCAAAGGATCTAAAGTAGTGAAAATTCGCAGACCCTGATTGGTCAGATCGGTTTCCTGATAATCTGTGCGTAATTGACGACGTACAATATCCAGAAAATCCGGGAAGCGGGCAGGGCCTAAAGTCGGTTTTGAAATGACATTTAACGGACGTGCGGTTTCTTTTTCATATTGTTCCTGAGTCAGATAGCCCATCACCAGCATATTATTCAGGACGATATCACGGCGTTTTTTCGCACTTTCAGGATTGCGCCATGGATTGTATAGACTCGGGCCTTGGACTAAACCCACCAAAAATGCTTGCTGGGAAATATTCAGTTCACGCAGTGGCAGGCCAAAATAAAACTGCGATGCCAGACCATAACCATTAATGGAGTAGTTACCATTCTGGCCGAGATTTACCTCATTCAGATAAGCTTCCAGAATTTCATTCTTGTCATAATGCAATTCAATCAGCATCGCCATAAAGGCTTCATTCACTTTACGTTTTAAGGTGCGCTCAGGGGTTAAATAGAAATTTTTGACCAGCTGCTGGGTCAAGGTTGAGCCACCCTGACGTTTACCACCGGTAATATTGCTGACTACGGCACGTGCAATACCACGCGGTGAAACCCCATGATGCTCATAGAACTTACGGTCTTCGGTCGCGATCAGCGCTTCGATCAAGGGCTTAGGCACTTTATTTAGCTTGATCAGCACACGGTCTTCGTTATGCTGCGGATAAATCCCGCCAATTAATAAAGGTTCTAAACGCGCAATCCCGCTTGAAGACGGTTTGGTTGCGCTGACTTCTGCAATCTGTTCACCGCTGAAACTGACTTTCAATATTTGTTCCGGTTCAACCCGGTCACCAAAATCAAAGCCGCGTGTATGCACATACAGGGTATTACCCATGGTGACAAAGTTGCCTGATTTAGTATAACTATCCGAATTTTTATAACCGAGTAATTTTAATTCTTGTTGGAAATCCTGCAGGCTGACTGGGGCATTCACGTACACTTCCATCGGACGTGCGAAGACCTTGGCCGGAATATCCCAGCGCTGACCTTCAAACTTGTCGCGTACAATATTGTCTAATCTAATCAAATAGATACTAAATGTTACAAAGATAGAAATGACAATAATAGAAAAAATTAAGGCAAGAAACCCCATGCCACGTTCAGATTTCATAAATACTTATAAGATCCTGTGAAATTGTGCTAATCATGCGAAGCTTTTCATTATTTTGCAATATTTAATCAAGAAATGCGCTTAAAATTAAAATGAAACCCCACAATTTCTCCTTAATTCGAATATATTTCAAATAATTTCCTACCTATGAAGCACTGTTATAAATTGTCATCCAGGTATAGCTTAATGTTATGATAAGCAGGATTCGTAGCGGAGCGACGACACTGGTGCAAATTTCCCATAAGACCTTTCGAAATATCGGGTTAATAGGACGTCCTGATAAATCGTCGGTGGTTGAAACCTTATGCCTTATTCACGATCATCTTCTCAATTTAGGCCTACACCCAGTTTTTGATGCAGCGACAGCTGAACTTGTTCCCTATCAAAATACCCAAACCGTCAGTCGTGCCTTATTGGGTGAGGTGGTGGATCTGGTGATTGTCGTGGGCGGTGACGGCTCGCTATTACATGCAGCACGCGCCTTGGTCAAGTACAATACCCCGGTGATCGGGGTTAACCGTGGTCGTCTGGGTTTTTTAACGGATATCAAGCCGACTGAAGTGATATTCAAGCTGGATCAGGTATTAAAGGGTGACTTTCAGACTGAGCGACGCTTTTTACTCGAAGTCGAAATTCGCTCCAAAGGTGAAGTGATTTACGATGCCATTGCTCTAAATGATGTGGTGCTACATTCAGGGAAATCGGTACATATGATCGATTTTGAACTGAATATTGATGGACAATATGTCTATCGTCAGCACAGCGATGGCCTGATAGTCTCTACGCCGACTGGTTCTACGGCTTATGCGCTTTCTGGTGGTGGCCCGATTGTACATCCAAGTATGGATGCGATTGCCTTGGTACCGATGCATCCGCATACCTTGTCTTCACGCCCGATTGTGGTCGGTGGACATAGTGAAATTAAATTACTGATTCGTGAAAATCGCGTACTGCCGATGGTTAGTGCGGATGGACAACACAGTGTGTCTTTGAATGTGGGTGATAGCGTCCATATTCGCAAGCATCCCTTTAAACTGAATCTTCTGCATCCACCGGGTTATGACTTTTATAATGCCTGTCGAACCAAACTGGGGTGGAATCAGGACTTTGATTATTTTAAGCAGGATTAAATCATGAATATTGAACAAATGCTTGCCGTACTCAATCCTGAGATTGTTGAACGCCTAAGAACAGCAGTCGAAATTGGAAAGTGGCCAAACGGTGTAGCCTTGACACCAGAACAACGTCAGACCTGTATGCAGGCAGTGTATGCCTGGGAAATGAAAAACCTGCCTGAAAATGAGCGCAGCGGTTATATCGATCGCGGTACTAAAGAAGAGGGTGAAGAGTGTGATGATGATCATCACAAGAATGAACCTGAATTCAAGCCGATTCGTTTTGTTTAAGGCTTAATTCCCAGCCAATAGCAATACAATTAAAAAAAGCATTGTTCATTCACTGAACAATGCTTTTTTCTTTTGCACAAGATTAAACCGTGTGGCGATTCGCCCATAAGATTTTGGCTTTTTGCATCGCAGCTTCAAAGCTGTCACACACGCCCATGGTATATAGCGCAATGCCCATAGTTTCTATCACTGCAATCTCGCCATAATCATGGCTTTGCTGACCGTCCCAGACAGCCTTAAATAGCGCCAGATCCAGTTCTTCTTCAATTGGACTGCGGTTGTCAGTGAGCTTTGGCAATTCATGCTCATAGAGCAGGCCATCTTTAATGCCGCAGATGAGCGTTTTGGCATCCGGATTACGCTCGAATTCGCCCCCTTCACCTTTAATCACGGCACTATTTTTATAGCCCAAGCGGAAAGCTGCTTGCTGATGCGAACCACGATATGCTGGATGGAAAATGGCTTGCAGGGTCGCTTTGGCATTAAAGGGATTGATCAGACGCGCCAGGGTATGAATTGGGGAGCGTAAGCCCATGACATTACGCAGCGCAATCAAGTCTGCAAGAATCGGAGAAATTACTTCTAACGGTATGTAAGCAAAATGCTGTTGTAGAAGTTGCTGTTCAACCTCGGCATCATTTTGACAGATTGGATAGCCTAAGTAAGTCAGCACCTGTTCGGTGTAAACACGGTTCATGGTATGGCCCGAGGCACCATGCATCACAATATTATAACCATGCTTGGCCAGTGTCAGGGCTGCCAGAATAAACCATGGATAATGCTTGCGCTTGCCCGCATATGAAGACCAGTCCAGATCGACATCCAGTTTTTTGAAACTCAGCTGGTCACGTGTCGCCTGTACAAAACCGGCCAACTCATCTACAGATTCTTCCTTGACCCGCAATAACATCAAGAATGCACCTAACTGCACATCCAGCACTTCATTTTTCAAAATCATACTGAAGGCTTGATAGGCTTCATCATAGCAGAGAGAGCGGGCGCCATTTTTCCCTTTACCCACAATGCGTACATATTGGGCAAAGGGATGTTCGAAATCTTTATAAATATTTCTTTTGGTATTCATAACTTTTTACAGCTTGCAGAAAATATTAATGTCAAGGGAGAGGGTGAAAATCCATAAACATTTCAGTATACGTAAAACAATCAGTTAAATCTGATTATCGACTAATGTCTAATCTATTCTGGTTAAAACATAAACAAGCGCATAATAAGTTATGCACATTTAGTCTGAATATTCGGTAAAATTTAGGCAATTTTTAGAGTCTGTTTAATTTTTCTTAATCTCTTTCTCCCATTTAATACTTTGGTCTGATACTGAGTATCAGATTCAATGCATGGCTGATTATCATTTTTGAACATTCTCTTGAGCCTTTTGAGACTTGATCCGGTTCATCCTGAGAAGGGATGAAGAGGTCAGTATATTTCTCAAAATGGTCTTTCTTATTTTTGATATCGTTCAAGTAGATTTATTATGGCGAAACAACCAATTTATAAGTCACTGTATTTTCAAGTGATTGTGGCCATTATCGCAGGTATTCTGGTCGGGCATTTTTCGCCTAGTGGTACGCAAATTATCAATGGCGTAGAACAGCATGTCCCTGGCTTGGGCGAACAGCTTAAACCGCTTGGTGATGCATTTATCCGTCTGATTAAAATGATTATCGCACCTGTGATTTTCTGTACCGTGGTCAGCGGTATTGCAGGTATGGAAAGCATGAAATCAGTCGGTAAAACTGGTGGTGTGGCTTTACTTTACTTCGAGATCGTATCCACGATTGCTTTGGTCATCGGTCTGGTCGTGATTAACATCGTCAAGCCTGGTGTGGGCATGAACGTTGATCCTGCTTCACTGGATACCACTGGCATCAGTAAATATGTCGCTTCAGGTGAGTCACAATCGACTATCGACTTCCTGATGAACATCATTCCAAATACGGTTGTGGGCGCATTTGCAGAAGGCGAGATCCTGCAAGTTCTATTGTTCGCGATCATCTTTGGTTTTGCACTGCATAAGCTAGGTGATCAAGGCAGGCCAGTCCTGAAACTCATCGACCAGATTTCACATGTGTTTTTCAACATCGTGAACATGGTGATGAAACTTGCTCCAATTGGTGCATTTGGTGCAATGGCGTTTACCATTGGTAAATATGGTATTGGTTCTCTTGCTCAGCTGGCACAGTTGATCATTTGTTTCTATGTTACCTGCGTACTGTTTATTTTCATCGTATTGGGCTCAATTGCGCGTTTCGCAGGGTTCAGCATCATGAAGATGATCCGCCTGATTCGCGAAGAACTTCTGATTGTACTGGGGACGTCATCTTCAGAATCAGTACTGCCACGTATGTTGAAGAAACTGGAACTTGCCGGTGCAGAGAAGTCGGTGGTAGGTCTGGTGATTCCAACTGGTTATTCATTTAACCTGGATGGTACGTCGATTTACTTGACGATGGCTGCAATCTTTATTGCGCAAGCAACCAATACGCAACTTGACTTGTCTCATCAAATTACCCTGCTTCTGGTACTTCTGATCTCATCTAAGGGTGCGGCAGGCGTGACTGGTTCAGGCTTTATTGTGATGGCGGCAACTTTGGCTGCTGTAGGGAATATTCCTGTTGCAGGTCTGGCATTGATTCTCGGTATCGATCGTTTCATGTCTGAAGCTCGTGCCTTGACCAATCTGGTCGGTAACTCTTTGGCGACTTTAGTGGTTGCGAAATGGGTGGGCCAGTTAGATATGGACAAGCTGAACTATGCTTTAGCAAATCCTGCAGAAATTGACGAAAAAATGGCACAAGAAGGCAATAACGCTCACTAATTTTGAGTCTGTCTTTCATGTCTAAAAGGGAAGCTTCGGCTTCCCTTTTTTATTGACTGTGAAGTTAGTAAAAAGATGAATGCCGGCACATGACAGGGAGCAGGAAAGTCGATAGTCTGTGAAAAGGAAACTAAAATGATAAACAACAAGGACAATAGAATGCTTGCCTACGATGCCGATCTAGAATTATTCCGCGATAATTTTAAACGCTTTATGAACGAACATGTCGCACCGTACTACGACCAGTGGGAACGTGAAGGTCTGATGCCGCGTTCAGTCTGGAATGCACTCGGTGAAAATGGCTTCTTGTGTGTCGATGTTCCAGAAGAATATGGTGGCTATGGGGTGCCGACCGATTATTCCTTGATGCTGATCGAAGAATCTGCATGTGCCGGATACAGTGCGATTGCCACAGGTCTGTCTTGTCATTCCGATATTGCAGCACCGTATATCCTGCATATCGGTACCGAAGAACAGAAAAAATACTGGTTACCAAAAATGGTCACCGGTGAAGTGGTCGGTGCGATCGGCATGACTGAACCGGGTGCTGGTTCAGATTTGCAAGCTATGCGCACCAGTGCCATCTTGCATGATGAACATTATCTGTTAAATGGCTCAAAAACCTTCATTTCCAATGGTCAGCATGCTGACTTGGTGGTGCTTGCCGTCAAAACCGATCCGCAAGCCCGTGCCAAAGGCGTTTCATTGTTGCTGGTCGATACCCATCTGGAAGGCTTTAAAAAAGGCACCAATTTGGACAAGATTGGTCTGCATGCTCAGGATACGTCTGAACTGTTCTTCGACAATGTCAAAGTGCCAAAGGAGCAATTACTGGGTCAGCCGGGACAGGGATTTGCTTACCTGATGCAGGAATTGCCGCGTGAGCGTACCGCCATTGCTGCCACCGCTCTAGGCGCCATTCGTGGATCTATTGATGTGACCACACAGTATGTGAAAGAGCGTCAGGCTTTTGGTCAGGCGATCGGTCAATTCCAGAATACCCGTTTTGTGCTTGCGCAAGCGAAAATTGATGAATTGGCGACCGCAGCATTTTATAACCAGAATCTTGAGCTTTATATGCAAGGGAAACTGGATGTAGAAACTGCAGCGGCATTGAAGAGCTTTTCTACCGATATGCAGATGAAAATCGCGGACAATCTCCTGCAATTATTTGGGGGTTATGGCTATATGACTGAATATCCAATTTCACGTTTCTTCGTTGATGCGCGGATCCAGCGGATTTATGGGGGTACCAATGAAATCATGAAGGAGATTGTGGCCCGCGGTCTGTTAGGGCGTTAATAGCTCAACCATAAAAAAGAGTCCCGAAGGACTCTTTTTTATAGGGGAGAACATGGCCAAGATGGGAAATATTTTTTAAGACTTTATGATTTTAAAACATCCAAACATTCATGAATAAAAATGGGTAAATCATTGGGTAGGCGCGATGAAATCAACTGATTATTGTCATTCACCAGTTCCGCATCATAATACGTTCCACCGGCACGTTGTACGCGACTGGCATGCGCGCGAATACTGGTAATAATTCGATTTTTTAGTACATCTGCTTCGCACAGTAATAATGATGCATCACATAAACTAAAGATGGTTTTCTTGGCCTGGTTAAAAGCTTGGATAAATTGAAGCACCCGGAGATCGGTAGATAAAGAAACTGCAGATTCACCGCCAGGGATCAGCAAGGCATCAAAATCATCAATACTGATTTGTTCGATGCCCCGGTCAATCGTCACTGCAGAACAGCCATGCAGACCATAGACCACTTTTCCTACATTAAACTCAATATTACAGATGCTATGCTTTGCTTCCAGCAAGGCCGCAACGGGTTCAAGATATTCCTGATCTTCAAAATTATTCGTCAAAAGTACAGCTATTCTTTTTGGCATGACTGACACCCAAACGCTTGTTTTAAGTTAGACTATCTATGATTGGTTAAAAAATCGTCTCTGCTTTGTAATTGAGTAGTGATTTAATGTAAAAAAATAAGTGAAATCAAAGAGAAGTCGATAAAAATGGGGTTGCAGAGTGTGCATTTTATTGTGAAATCTATCTTAGATATGAATGGTTCAAAAATGACGTGTGAAAAGTAATTATTTTAATTTTCTTATGCTTAAAACCGCTATATAGATTAAGAAATAGTGATATTTTATCTTCCTTAAAATCAGTTAATATGGAGAGGCAAAGTTTACAATTTAATAATGTAAATCAAGCAGAAAAGCTGAAGTAAATGTTACCAGATATGACCAAAAGCGATAAACGGTTAAAATCAACTGTATGTTTTTAAGACTTAATCTACCAATGTCATATTGCGTAACATTTGAAAGCTCACTATTGTTATACTGAACAGATAAGGTTTATGAAGGGCGACAGAACAATGATCAACGACGATCAAAACACCACGACTTCTCTTGATTTGGCAAAAATTCGTGAAGATATCGATTCTGTTGATCAGCAAATTCAGCAATTGATTAACCGTCGGGCACGTTTGGCTGAAGCTGTGGCAAAAGCAAAGTTTGCCTCAGAAGAGAATCCGCTGTTTTACCGTCCAGAACGTGAAGCTCAGGTTTTGCGTAATGTCATGGAACGTAATGAAGGGCCATTGTCTGATACCACCATGGCACGTCTGTTCCGTGAAATCATGTCGGCCTGTCTTGCACTTGAAGCTCCGCAAAGCATTGCTTTCTTGGGACCAGTCGGGACCTATACTCATTCTGCGGTACTCAAGCACTTTGGCCATGATGCTGTGGTTCGTCCTTTACCGACCATTGATGAAGTTTTCCGTGACGTGGAAGCAGGCAGTGCCCATTATGGTCTGGTGCCGGTAGAAAATTCCTCTGAAGGCGTGGTTAACCATACTTTGGACTGTTTTAAAACATCGAACCTGAATGTGATTGGCGAAGTTGAATTACCGATTCACCATCAGTTCCTGATTTCTGAAAATACCCGTAAAGACAGCATCAAACAGATTTATGCGCATCAGCAGACTTTGGCTCAATGCCGTAAGTGGCTGGATGCTCATTATCCAGGTGTGGAACGTGTCGCTTTAAGTTCCAATGCGGAAGCAGCGCGCCGTATTCGTAATGAATGGCATTCTGCCGCGATTGCCTCTGAAATTGCTGCGAGTATCTATGATCTCGAAATCATGCATAGCAATATCGAGGACAATCCGGAAAATACCACACGCTTCCTGGTGATTGGTCGTGAAAAAGTGCCTCAAAGTGGTAATGACAAGACTTCATTACTAATCTCAGCACATGATCGTGCCGGGGCTTTGCTGGAAATTCTGGCGCCATTTGCCAAGCATAATATCAGTCTGACCAGCATTGAAACCCGTCCTGCACTTCCTGAAAAATGGGCTTATGTGTTCTTCATTGATCTTGAAGGCCATATTGAGCAGGAACACGTGAAAGCAGCCATTGAAGAAATTCGTCCTTTGGTTAAAGAAGTTCGCGTGCTCGGTTCATATCCTGCAGCTGTACTTTAAGTCAGCTATACGTGGTCAGGGCGAGGGTGCTGACCACTGTTTTATACCTAAAATTGGAAGTCTAAAATGTCGTTTGTTCCAGCCAATTCAGGCATCTCAAAATTAAAGCCATATCAACCGGGTAAACCGATCAGTGAACTTGAGCGCGAGTTGGGTCTTACCGATATCGTCAAACTGGCTTCAAATGAAAATCCGCTGGGTTGTTCAGATAAAGTCAAAGAAGCGGTCGCTGCGGAAATTGCTGAAATTGGCCGTTATCCAGATGGTGGTGGTTTTATCCTGAAAGATCAGATCAAAACCCAGTTTGGTTTTAATCATGATCAGATTACCTTGGGGAATGGTTCAAACGACTTACTGGAAATGTTTGCCCGTGCATTCGTTTCAGAAAATGATTCGGTGGTGTATAGCCAGCATGCTTTTGCGGTTTATGCATTGGTAACTCAAGCCATTAATGCGCAAGCGATTGAAGTACCAGCTAAAGGCTTCTCGCATGACTTGGAAGCAATGGCGGCTGCCATTCAGGACAACACCAAACTCGTTTTCATTGCAAACCCGAATAATCCGACGGGAACCTGGTTCGAAGAAGCTGAATTTGAAGCTTTCATGCAAAAAGTTCCTGCTAATGTCATCGTGGTTCTGGATGAAGCCTATGTGGAATATTTCCCGGAAAACTTCAACAGCTTGAAATTCCTTGCGCAATATCCAAACCTGATCGTTAGCCGTACTTTGTCGAAGTGTTATGGTTTGGCTGCACTACGTGTTGGTTTTGCTCTGGCTTCAGTTGAAGTGACAGATTACCTGAACCGTATTCGTCAACCATTTAATGTCAACCATTTAGCGATGGTCGCTGCGGTGGCTGCACTGAAAGATGAAGACTTTATCGCGCGTTCTCGTGAAGTGAATAAAGCCGGTATGGCGCAACTTGAAGCTGGCTTTAAGGCTTTGGGTCTTAACTATGTGCCTTCACGTGCCAACTTTATTCTGGTAGATGTACAGGCAGACCCATCAGCAACCTTCAATGGTTTGCTCAAACAAGGGGTGATTGTGCGTCCGGTTGGTATTTCAAATCACATTCGCGTATCGATTGGTACTGAAGCAGAAAATGCGAAATTCTTGAGCGCATTGGCTAAAGTACTCGGTTTAGAGGCAAAAGCTTAAACCATGTCGCAGCCACTGTTTGAAAAAGTTGCATTTATCGGGCTTGGACTGATTGGTTCAAGTCTGGCGCGTGTCATTCGAGCCGAGCATTTGGCCAATGACATCGTTGCATCGACACGTTCACAAAAGACTTTGGAAGATGCTAAATCTCTTGGCCTGATTTCCGAAGGCTATGCAGATCCTGTGGAAGCGGTCAAAGGTGCTGATCTGGTAGTGCTTGCATTACCGGTGCGTGCCACGCAAAAGGTGCTGGAAGCCATCAAGCCTTATTTATCTGCCAATACCATTATCACTGATGTCGGTAGTACTAAAGGCAATGTAGTCGATGCAGCGAAAGCAGTCTTTGGCGATGCACTACCTGAAGGTTTTGTACCGGGCCATCCGATTGCAGGTGCAGAACATACTGGTGTACATGCAGGAAAAGTCGATTTATTTGCCAATCATAAGGTGATTTTGACGCCACTGCCAAGTAGTGCAGGCTGGGCCGTCGATAAACTGATTCAGCTGTGGCAAGCGGCGAAAGCCGAAGTGATTTGTATGGATGTCGACAAGCACGATGAAGTGCTGGCGCATACCAGTCATCTTCCGCATCTCATGGCATTCAACTTGGTTGAGCAATTGGCCAAGCGTGAAGACAATTTAGATATATTTCGTTATGCTGCCGGTGGCTTCCGGGATTTCTCGCGAATTGCCGCTAGCGATCCACAAATGTGGCATGACATCTTTTTTGCCAACAAAAAAGCAGTTCTGAATGCTGTTGATGGCTTTGAACAGCAGCTCGCGATTATTCGCAAATTGATTGAAGATGAAGATTCCCACGCATTGATGGGCTTATTGGGTCATGCGCAGGCAGCTCGCCAGCATTTCAACCATATGCTCGCCAAGAAACCTTTCATGGAGAAAAATAAAGTGACACAACAATTTACCATTCAGCCGGGTGCCAAGAAATTTCAGGGTAAATTTACCGTGCCAGGTGACAAATCTGTGTCACATCGCTCGATCATGTTTGGTGCGATTGCTGAAGGCACCACGCATGTGACCGGCTTTCTGGAAGGTGAAGATGCTTTAGCGACACTGCAAGCTTTCCGTGATATGGGTGTCAGCATTGAAGGCCCTAAAAATGGTGAAGTCACCATTCATGGGGTTGGCATGCAAGGCTTAAAAGCGCCGCAGTCTGCCATTTATATGGGCAACTCAGGCACTTCAATGCGTTTGCTGTCGGGTATGCTAGCAGCACAGAAATTTGATTCAGTGATGACAGGGGATGCGTCATTGTCTAAACGTCCAATGGAGCGTATTGCCAAGCCTTTACGTGAAATGGGCGCGCAAATTCAGACCACGGGTGAGCGAGGTACGCCACCTGTATCCATCACCGGCAACCAAAACCTGAAAGGGATTCAGTACGATTTGCCAATGGCCTCTGCTCAGGTGAAATCAGGGATTTTACTTGCAGGTCTATGGGCAGAAGGTGAAACTTCGGTGACTGAACCAGAACCAACACGCGACCATACTGAACGTATGCTACGTGCCTTTGGTTATGAAGTGAAAACCGAAGGTAATCGAATTTCACTGCAAGGTGGCGGAAAGCTGGTTGGAACCAATATTCAGGTGCCTTCAGATATTTCTTCTGCTGCTTTCTTTATGGTCGGTGCGGCCATTACTGAAAACTCGGATGTGACCCTTGAAGCAGTTGGCATTAACCCGACCCGTACTGGTGTGATCGAAATCCTCAAGCAAATGGGTGCGGACATTACAGTTGAAAACGAGCGTATTGCAGGCGGTGAACCGATTGCCGATATTCGTATCCGTGGTACACGTACCTTAAAAGGCATTCATATGCCGGAAGATCAGGTGCCATTGGCAATTGATGAATTCCCGGCGCTATTCATTGCGGCTGCATGTGCCGAAGGTCAAACCATCCTGACCGGTGCTGCCGAGCTTCGCGTAAAAGAATCGGATCGTATTCAAGTGATGGCCGACGGTCTTCAAACCATGGGCATCGACTGTACCCCAACGGACGATGGCATCATCATTGAAGGTAAGGGCAAGTCCGGTGACTGGTCGCCAATCTTTACGGGTGGTGAAATTGAATCGCATCACGATCACCGTATCGCGATGAGTTTTTCGATTGCCGGTTTGCGTAATTCGGAGCAGATCAAGATTGTCGGTACTGAAACGGTCGCAACCAGTTTTCCTACCTTCACAGAATTGACCTCAATCGCAGGACTGTCAATTCAAGTGTCAGAATAATTTTTAAAATTATGTGAAACAGCCAAGCTTTTGCTTGGCTGTTTTGTTTATATTGCTTATGCTAAACCCATATAAGAAAAAAGCCATTTGGAAATAGCGATGCGAAAATTAAAATTCATGGCCAATACCCAGAGCCAAACACCATGGGATGGTCAAGAAACCCAGGAATATGTAGCACATTTACTTGCCGAAGAATTAGGTAAATACGGGTTTCAGACCTTAAGCCAAAGTGGTGCTCAGGTTGCCGTCAGCGTGGAAGAACATGCGCTGCCTTTATCGGTGAGTTGCGAAACCAGAGATGAACAAGGGCATCTGGTTTGTGAAATTGCCTCATATCCTGAAGAAGAGCAGGACTGGCTGGATCGTATCACTGAAAGAAGCCTGCTTAATCAGCTTGCGCAGGCAGTGGAAACCTCTCTAAAAGAGCAGGAAAGCTTTAGCGAGTTTGAATGGAAGAGCTAATTCAACAGACTCAATCAGCTTTGCCCATACTGCAAACTAAACGCTTGATCCTAAATTGTTTTAAATCAGCCGATGCCAAAGAAACTTATGTTTCAATTACGCCGAGTTTGACACGTTTTATGGCGTGGGACCCACCACAATCTGAACAGGGATTTGCAACGGTCTGGCAAAATTGGCTGGAAAATATGACCGATCATAAAGAATATGTATTTGTGATCCGCCATATTGAAACACAAGAATTATTGGACTATGTGGTTTGCATCGACTTCATGATGAAATACCTGAAGTCGGTATCTGGATTCGTGAAACTGCACATGGTCATCATTATGGACATGAGGCAGTGCATTGTGTTGTGGCTTATGCTTTCAATACATTCGGGATTCAAGTCTTAAGCTACCCGGTAGCAGAAGAAAACTGGGCTAGCCGTAAAATTGCAGACCGCTTGGGCGGAAAAATTCTCCGTTACATCGATAAGCTTAAATATCGGGCTGTGATGTATGAAATTTTTGCAGAAGATTTTGTCTTTTAATAAAAAAACCCATCAGATGATGGGTTTTTTATTTAGCCAAGCGCTAAGTACCGGGTCATTGCGATCCGTAATTGCTTTAAATAGCCGGTAAAGAAATGGTTGGCACCAGGTAATACGGTCACTAAATGGCGTTGTGGTTTTGCCCATTCAATCATATCTGAGAGCAAAGTCACTTCATCGGCTTCGCCATGAATGAACAGAATGTCGCCTTTAATGGCGGGCGTCACATAATGACGAATACCGGCAACTGTTGCAGTCGGCAGACCACATAAAATGGTTTGCTTTGGTTGCAGTTCTACGGGTAAGGCTGCATAGCTTTTTGCCATGACATGCGCACCAAAACTAAAACCGCCTGCATAAAAAGGCAGGGCAATATGCTGGTTGCGAGCGAACCGAATGACTTCTAATACATCATCCGTTTCACCGAAGCCCTCGTCGTGTATACCTTCACTTTGACCAGAACCACGGAAACTTGGACGATACACAATACAGCCACGTTCCAGATACATTTGTGCCAGTAAAACCGGAACCTTATGTTGTGGTGTACCGCCTTGCAATGGATGGGGGTGACAAACTACCGCGAATCCTTTCACTTCACCCTGAGGATAATCCACAAAAACTTCAATCTGACCCGCAGGCCCTTGAAGAAAAATTTGCTCGGGCATATAAAAACCGATGATTAACAGGAGAATCGTGCATTTTAACGATTATGGTGAATAAAAACATGAATTGGAATTAAAATAAGCAGACTGATATAGTTTGATTAATCATTTTTTGACCAGGTTGCCATGCTCGCTTTAATTTCTCCAGCCAAAACTCTCGATTACGATACTCCATTACCGACTGACCAATTTACTCAAGCGAGATTATTAGAACATTCACAGGACTTGATCAACGTTTGTCGCACACTTTCTGCAACAGAAATTTCCAGCTTAATGAGTGTTAGTGAAAAAATTGCCACTTTAAATACCGCACGTTTTAATGACTGGCAACCGGATTTTAATTTAGCCAATGCCCGTCAGGCGATTTTTGCATTTAAAGGCGATGTCTATACAGGTCTGGATGCCTATAGTTTAAAACATGAAGATCTGCACTATGCACAAGACCGTTTACGCATGTTGTCTGGATTATATGGACTCTTACGTCCCTTGGATTTGATGATGCCGTACCGTCTGGAAATGGGAACCAAATTGGCCAATTCCCGCGGGCATAACCTATATGACTTCTGGGCACATCACATTACTGATCTGATTAATCAGGATCTAGCAGCAGCAAATTCTGAAATCCTGGTGAATATTGCCTCTGATGAATATTACAAATCAGTCAACGAGTGCAAAATTCAGGCAGACATTATCAAGCCGGTATTTCTGGATCAGAAAAATGGCAAATATAAAGTGATTAGTTTCTATGCCAAAAAAGCACGCGGTCTCATGGCGCGTTTTATGATTGAAAATAAAATTGATCGTATAGAGGGGCTAAAAGCTTTTAATACTGATGGCTATTATTTCGATGCAGACAGTTCACTCAAAGGAGAACTGGTGTTTAAGCGTGATGAACAACTGAGTGCATAAATGAGATGATTCCCAGTATCCAGCATGAGGATATATATGCCGGATATTGGGATGTCGTTATTATGGTTAGGTTCTTGAACTATGTACATGCATGTGATGTGAGTAGGGAATAATAGACAGCATCATGACAACTATAAAATCTGTAATTCTTGAATATCAGGTAGAGCTTCAAGGTAATTAAAAATAAAAAATATCGCTAAACATCTTGAAATCCCTAGCAAAATCTCCCTTATTTAGATCATTTTATTCTAAAAATTAAAGTTGAGCATTCTTGGAAAAGGCCGATAAAATAAATCGAAATAATTTCTATTGAATAGGTTAGATTTCATTTATCTCCATATCTTAATTTTGAATAAACTTCTTTTAGAGAGTTTGAAAAATATATTAAATTCAATTATTTATTGTTTGTTTGAAAGAATTTTTAATAGTATCGATTTTTTGAAAAAAGAATTATAAATTAATTAAGTATTAATAAATAAAACGACATAAAATTAATATTTAGAGGATAAATAAATGCCTTCTATCGGGTTAAATGTAAACTATGTCACAAGTTTGTTAGGTTTTTTGTTAGCATAATTGCATAGTGTTACAAAGCAGCATAATAAAAATGAAAATATATGCTATCCCTGTTTTTGCCTTAATGATCAGTTTATTAGGATTTTGTGTCCATAAACAGTCCGAAATCAGAAAATATGAAAAGATCCGTCATGTCTTGAACGATGGACGTGATTCAAGCAAATTGCTGGAATCCAATCGGCATCGACATTAAGCAGCTTGTACTACCTTCCTCCCGCCAATTGGGCTAGATTAATAAAATTAAACTAATAATAAATATAATAAATTTTTTTCAATATTCATCTGGAATATATTAATTTCTAATAAAGTGTAAAATCAAATAAGCAATAATAAATCAATGTGTTATAATTTGCCAACGATCAGGATGAAGCAGAATCCATCTTGTTAAGCATTTGATTTAAATCGTAAAATAAAGCTGCATAAAGGTTATGCAGCTTTTTTGTTTAGATTTTTTTTGGGTTTTTATAGCATAGCCCTGGGGCTGTAAGCTGTTCCAACATTTTAACCCGTCAAATGGCTATGCTGGCATATTCGTTGCTAACACATCCTTAAAATTGATGAATTTTTTTATAAAGTTTCATTTATTTGACGGCTTGCTTAAAGCATTAAGTTTACTCAATAGGGGCTAGGTCATGACGACTCCTAATCCATCTTCAGAAAGTATGCTTGAACGTCTGTTTAAACTGAGTGAAAACAAAACCAGTTTCCGTACAGAAGTTCTTGCCGGTGTAACTACATTCTTAACGATGTGTTACATCATTATTGTCAATCCGATGATTTTGTCCGAAACGGGGATGGATCATGGGGCTGTCTTTGTAGCAACCTGTCTTGCAGCCGCGATTGGCTGTTTAGTCATGGGCTTGATTGCAAATTATCCAATTGCACTTGCACCAGGCATGGGCTTAAATGCCTTCTTTACCTATTCCGTCTGTTTGGGAATGGGTGTGCCTTGGCAAACAGCACTCGGGGCTGTGTTTATCTCCGGTCTTGTGTTTATTGCAATCAGCATGTTCAAAATCCGTGAAGCCATTGTAAATGCGATTCCAATGTCGCTGAAACTGGCCATCGGTGGTGGTATTGGCTTATTCTTGGCGCTGATTGCTTTGAAAAATGCCGGCCTGATTGTGGATAATCCCGCTACGTTGGTAGGTTTGGGTGATTTAAAACAACCATCGGTTTTGCTTGCATTATTTGGTTTCCTTCTGGTTGTTGTGATGCATCACTTTAAAGTGCGTGGTGCGATCATCATCAGTATCTTGGTGTTAACCGGTATTTCAGCAGCATTGGGTCTGAGTGAATTTAAAGGTGTGGTGGGCGCAGTACCATCGATTGCACCCACATTTATGCAAATGAGCTTTGAAGGTCTATTCACTGCCAGCTTAATCGGGGTGATTTTTGTCTTCTTCTTGGTCGATTTATTCGATTCAACCGGTACGCTGGTTGGTGTTTCGCACCGTGCAGGCCTGTTGAAAGATGGCAAACTGCCGCGTTTGAAAAAAGCACTTTTTGCGGACTCTTCTGCAATTGTTGCAGGTGCAGCGCTGGGTACATCTTCGACTACGCCATACATTGAATCTTCTGCGGGCGTAGCAGCCGGTGGCCGTACAGGACTAACTGCTGTTGTAGTCGGTATCCTGTTTGTTGCCTGTTTGTTCCTGGCTCCATTGGCACAGTCTGTACCAAGCTTTGCAACAGCGCCAGCGCTGTTATTTGTCGGTGTCTTAATGATTCAAGGTATCGTGCATATTGACTGGGAAGATATTACAGAAGCAGTTCCTGCATTTTTAACCATTGTATTTATGCCATTTACCTATTCAATTGCGGATGGTATTGCGATGGGCTTCATCAGCTATGCACTGATCAAATTGTTAACCGGTAAGGCATCAACAGTACCGTATATGGTCTGGATTATTGCAGTACTATGGACGCTTAAATTCGCACTATTTGGCGGCTAATTTTTCTAGATTTGGAAAGGGTGTAAACTCAGTTTGCACCCTTTTTTTATTATTTTAGGTTTCATGAGGAGAAGCGATGAACCGTCTTGAGTTGATTCGAGCTTTGCCAAAGGCCGAGCTTCATGTTCATATTGAGGGCACTTTTGAGCCTGAGCTAATGTTTGCGATCGCTCAGCGTAATAAAATTGCCATCCCGTATAAATCTGTTGAAGAAGTTAAACAGGCGTATAACTTTCATAATCTTCAGTCGTTTCTAGATATTTATTATGCTGGTGCTGCTGTGCTGATTCATGAACAGGATTTTTATGATCTGGCGTGGGCGTATTTTGAAAAATGTGCTGAAGACCGGGTCGTGCATACTGAAATGTTCTTTGATCCACAAACCCATACCGATCGTGGTGTTGCTTTTTCAACCGTGATCAACGGCTTGCAAAAAGCCTGTGATGATGCCAAAACTAAACTTGGTATCAGTTCACATCTGATTATGTGTTTCTTGCGTCATTTAAGTGAAGATGCTGCATTTGCAACACTGGAACAGGCCTTACCTTATAAAGACCAGATTATTGCGGTCGGTCTGGATTCAAGTGAAGTCGGGCATCCACCTTCAAAGTTTGAACGTGTCTTTGCTAAAGCGCGTGAAGCAGGTTTCTTGGTTGTAGCACATGCAGGTGAGGAAGGTCCGGCAGCTTATGTCTGGGAAGCTTTAGATTTGCTGAAAGTGAATCGTATTGATCATGGGGTTCGTTCGGAAGAAGATCCGGAGTTAATGCAGCGCCTGATCGCAGAAAAGATGCCACTGACAGTTTGCCCATTGTCAAACCTGAAACTCTGCGTCGTGGATGATATGCAGCAGCATAATATCCGTCGCCTCTTGCAACAAGGCGTGCACGTTACAGTCAATTCAGATGATCCATCTTATTTTGGTGGTTATATGAATGACAATTTTATTGCCATTGCTGAAGCACTGGATTTAAGCAATGAGGAACTCAAGCAGTTGGCCATTAACTCATTTGAAGCCTCTTTTATTACCGATACTGAAAAAGAGCAATGGATCAACCAGATCCGTGCCCTGGTTTAAGTTTTTAAATAAAAGGCAGGGTTCGCTCTGCCTTTGTTTTTATAGATGGATATGAAATTGAAAAATATAATTCTGCTCATCAGTAGCGTGTTGATATCTGCTTGCTCAAATGCGGATATGACTTTGACACAGCGTACTTTAAAACCCGTGATTGAATACCAATGTGCAAAAGAATTGAAAGCATCTAAATTCTGGACTGCCTCGACCTATTTTATGCAGGACAAAAATAAAGCTGAACTTGAACAGAATGTCTGTTCATGTGTAGGTGAGCATGCACTCAAGGATATTCCGGCAAGCACTTTACTGAAAGCGACTCTGGATGAAGAAGTAAAGTCAAAACTCACGCAACAGGCTATTGCAAACAGTCTGAAAGGCTGCATGACCGAGTTCTTAAAATAAAATCAGCTTTGCAATGAGAGCTGATTGAGTGTGGTTTTGCAGATTATTTTTTAGAAGATTTGGATTGTCGGGTCATGCTGTTGAGTACATGATCTTTATCGATAAAATGATGTTTCAGTGCTGCGAAAATATGTCCAACTAAAAGTAAGCCAACTGCCCAGGAAAGCCAGATATGTAGGGGTTTTACGATCGCGGTTACAGCCGGATTTTCTGAAATCAGTGCCGGCAGGTTAAATAAATATAGCACTGGTGCTGGATAGCCCAGACTCCAGCTATATAAACAGCCGGTGACAGGTAGGGCAATCAGCATAAAATACAAAGCCAGATGACCTGCATGTGCCAAAGTTTTCATCCGGGGTGACATAGTGTCCGGTAGTTCAGGGGCAGGGTGGGTATAACGCCAGAAAATTCGCACAACCAACAGGAAAATAATGGTGGTGGCGATATTTTTATGCAGGGTGATGACATCGCCTTTAAAGCTGCCATCGACTTCATAACTTAAAAAATTCCCACTATAAAAACCAATCAGCCAGGCCGCAATAAAGATAACTGCCATGATCAAGTGCAGCCATTGTGCCGTGCGCGTGTAATATTGTACTTTTTCCATGTGATTTTCGATTGCCCTCAAAGATGAATGCACCTTAGCAAAGGGCGAATCAACTCAGCAATTCCAAATCTGCAACGCTATGGTGGCTTTCATGCAACATCTATTGAAATTGCTGGGTGCAGATTAAACATTCAGGATGATTTATAGATTTCTTATTCAGGTGAATTTCGGCACAATAGCGTCACGCTTCATATATGAATAAACAAGGAACAGATCTGTGAAAAAATTATTGGCTGCACTTGCTCCGCTTACTTTGGTTTTATCGGCTTGTGCAACAACAGGCAGCCCTGAAACGCAAACCACGACTCAACAGCTGGGTGGGGCTGCGCTTAAAATCGCGATCAATGCAAAATGTACTACTGAGCTGAATAATATTCCAGCATGGCAAACAGCTACACGTCTAATGACTACAACCCAAAAGCAGAATATCCAGACTGAAATTTGTGGCTGTGTCAGCGAAAAAGCACCCCAAAGCGTAACAGCGGTAGATTTGGCGACTGCAGCGATTGACCCGGCAGCACGTGCGACGATTGTCGGCAATGTGGTTGCAAAAACCATTAACGCTTGTGTAGCTGAAGCTGTAAACTAAGCCAAGATTAAATTGAAATAGGCTGACTGGTTCAGCCTATTTTTTATGGAAAAATAGACATGAAGATTGCTGGTGTAGATGAAGCAGGGCGTGGGCCATTAGTGGGTTCGGTGGTCGCTGCGGCAGTTATTTTGGATCCGAACAACCCGATTGAGGGTTTAAATGATTCTAAAAAACTCACTGAAAAGAAGCGTGAAAAACTTTTTATCGAGATTCAGGAAAAAGCGCTGGCATGGGCCATTGCTGAGGCTTCTGCGGCAGAGATTGATGAACATAATATTTTGCAAGCTTCTTTGCTGGCCATGCGTCGTGCTGTAGAAGCTTTGCCAGTTCAACCAGAGCATGTACTAGTCGATGGCAATAAAGTCCCTCAAGGCCTTCGCATGAGCTGTGATGCCGTGGTGGGTGGTGATGCACTGCATGCTGAAATTTCAGCAGCCAGTATTCTGGCGAAAGTAACCCGTGACCATCAGATGATCGAGATGGATCAGAAGCATCCGCAATTTGGTTTTGCCAAGCACAAGGGTTATCCGACCAAAGCACATTTTGAAGCAATTGCCTTGCATGGTGTCATTGATGAGCATCGCCGCAGTTTTGGGCCAGTGAAAAAGGTGATTGCAGCATTACAGCAGGGTGCAGAACTTTAAGTTTTATTTTAAATTATCTAAGTATTTAATATTTTTGTATAAAATTTAGACAAATTTAAAGCGGCTCAAAAGCCGCTTTATTCTTCGCACAAACATTAACGGTTAAAGTTATTTTGTGTCTGGCTATCGTCTTCATAAGAAGGTTGGTAATCTTGATCGATATGTTGAAGATGTTCATGCATTGCACGTTCATGCTGGATACGCTGGTAAATCTCTTCACGGTGCACAGAGACTTCTTTCGGAGCATTTACCCCGATACGAACCTGGTTACCTTTTACACCAAGCACAGTCACACTGACTTGATCACCAATCATTAAAGTTTCCCCGACGCGTCGAGTCAGAATCAGCATGTTTTTCTCCTTGCAAAATGCAAAACCTGCAATCTATTGAATATAAAACAAAAAGCACAACCAAAAATTACAAAATAAGATCTGGATAGAAATTCTGTCATCTGGGTGAAAGATTTTAATCTATCTCAGCTGGTTAAAAATCCTCAGGCTTAATATAACAGAGCCACTATAAAAAAAACTATAGTGGCTCTGCATTTTTGTAGACTTTTATAAAATACTGTCAAACAATGACAATATTCTATCTTAACGCTTAAGCACGTGCGCTAGATTCGCCTTGTTCACGGTCTAAACCGAATGCGGTATGCAATGAACGAACCGCAAGTTCAAGATAATTTTCTTCAATGATCACAGAAATCTTGATTTCAGACGTCGAGATCATCAGGATGTTAATACCTTCATCTGCCAATGCTGTAAACATTTTGCTCGCTACACCGGCATGTGAACGCATACCGACACCTACGATCGATACTTTTACGATATCTGAACGGGTCGCAACTTCACGTGCACCAATTTCTTGAGCAGTTGCTTCAAGAATAGCTTTGGCTTTATTTAATTCGCCACGGTTCACAGTAAAAGTGAAATCAGTTGTACCATCTTCTTCAACGTTCTGGATAATCATATCCACTTCAACATTGGCATCACCAATCGGGCACAAAATTTTAGAAGCAATACCCGGTTCGTCAGGCACACCTAAAATAGTTAATTTTGCTTCGTCACGGTTAAATGCGATACCGGAGATAATTGGCTGTTCCATGTTGTCTTCCAATTCAGTCGTAATAAGTGTACCAACGTTTTGCTTAAACTCTTCGTCGAATGCGCCATCGTTGTCATTGTCGAAGCTTGATAATACGCGTAAAGGCACCTGGTATTTACCAGCAAATTCAACTGAACGAATTTGCAGGACTTTAGAACCGAGTGACGCCATCTCAAGCATTTCTTCAAATGAAATACGATCAACTTTTTTTGCTTTTGGTGCAACACGTGGATCGGTGGTATATACACCGTCAACGTCGGTATAAATCTGGCATTCATCTGCTTTGAGTGCGGCAGCAATTGCAACACCTGAAGTATCAGAACCGCCACGCCCTAAAGTGGTGGTATTGCCATGTTCATCAAAACCCTGGAAACCGGCAACGACAAGTACGCGGCCTGCATCCAGATTTGAGTTCAGTACTTCAGTATCAATGGATTCGATACGTGCCTTATTGAATGAGCTGTCGGTTTTCATGCCAACCTGGCGACCTGTTAGTGATTTTGCTTCAACTCCAATTGAGTTCAGCGCCATTGCTAACATAGAAATCGTAACCTGTTCACCCGTAGATACCATTTGGTCTAGTTCACGTGGGTCAGGGGTTTCGGTAATGGCCTTCGCTAAAGCAAGTAGACGATTGGTTTCGCCACTCATTGCTGATACCACTACCACTACCTTGTGGCCGTGGTCATGCCAGCGCTTTACACGACGAGCAACATTTAAAATGCGCTCGGGAGTACCCATAGAGGTACCGCCATATTTTTGAACGATTAATGCCATAGTTGTTCCATATAAGCCATGACCCTGATGTACCTATCAGGGTCAGTTACACAAAATTGAAGTTTTATTTTGCTGCAAGCCAGGCAGTTAAATCTGCCATCACTGGAGCAAACTTCTCGTTAAGTGGCGCGCCACCTTGTGCCAAGTCAGGTTTACCACCACCTTTACCACCTAGCTCAGTCGCTAAATGTTTGATGATGTCACCTGCTTTAATAGAAGCAGTAAAGTCTTTTGCCACAGATGCGATCAAGCTCACCTTGTCACCCTCTACACCTGCAAGAACAATCACTGCATTTTCTAATTTTGATTTCACACCGTCGTGCAGGTTGCGAAGTGCTTTCGCATCCATGTTTTCGACAGTTGTAATCAAGGTTGCACGACCTGCAATGCTTTGAACTTGGCTTAGAAGTTCACCGGCTTGCAGGGTAGCAAGTTTTTGATTGAGTTGTTCGATCTGTTTCTGCAAGCTCGATGCAGTATCAACCAACGCTTCAACTTTTTCTAAAGTCTGGTCTTTTTGCGCTTTGAGCAAACCGTTAATCGTATTGATATCGCGATCGGCTTTTTGCGCAACTTCAACTGCTTTAGTGCCTGTTACTGCTTCAATACGACGTACACCGGCTGCCACACCACCTTCAGAGGTGATTTTGAACAGACCGATATCACCGGTACGTTTTACGTGAATACCACCGCAAAGTTCGATTGAGAAGTTTTTCTCTTCAATCACTGAACCCATAGACAGTACACGTACTTCGTCACCGTATTTCTCGCCAAACAGCATCATCGCGCCTTTAGCTTTCGCAGACTCGATATCCAGAAGTTCAGTAGACACCGCAGTATTGGCAATCACTTCAGCATTGACCAAACGTTCAATTTCTTGCAGCTGTTCAAAGCTTACAGGTTGGTCATTGGCAAAGTCAAAACGTAACACATCAGATGCAACCAATGAACCTTTTTGCTGTACATGTGAACCTAAAATTTGACGTAACGCAGCATGTAGCAGGTGAGTCGCAGAGTGGTTGCGCGCAGTTGCTGCACGAATATCTGCTTTTACTGTTGCTTCTACATTTTGAGTAACTTTCAAGTTACCCATCGTCACGATACCTTGGTGTACAAATGCGCCACCAGATTTTTTGGTATCTTGAACTTCGAAAATACCAGTATCGTTTTTAAAGATACCTGTATCACCGATTTGACCGCCGCTTTCTGCGTAGAAAGGTGTTTGGTTGAGTACGATCAGTGCTTCATCGCCTTCAAACACTTCATCAACTTGCTCGCCATCTTTGTAGATTGCGATGATTTGACCTTCACCTGCAGTTGCGTCATAACCATCAAACTGAGTTTCGCCTTCAACTTTAACTACGCTGTTGTAGTCGATCGCGAATTTACCTGCATCACGTGCGCGTTGACGCTGTGCAGCCATTTCAGTTTCGAAACCAGCTTCATCAATGGTTAAGTCACGTTCACGTGCGATGTCAGCAGTCAAGTCAGTCGGGAAACCATAAGTGTCGTAAAGTTTAAATACCACTTCGCCCGGAATCACAGAACCTTTTAACTGTGCCAATTCACCTTCAAGCAATTTCAAACCTTGCTCAAGTGTTTTGGCAAATTGTTCTTCTTCTTTAAGAAGTTGTGCTTCGATACGTGCTTGTTGAGCAGCAAGTTCAGGGTATGCGTCGCCCATCACTTCGATCAGTGGCTTCAACATTTTGTGGAAGAACGAACCTGTTGCGCCTAATTTGTTACCATGACGTACTGCACGACGGATAATACGACGCAGTACATAACCACGACCTTCATTCGATGGGTTTACGCCATCAGCAATCAGGAATGAACATGAACGTGCATGGTCAGCAACGACTTTCAATGAAGCAGGATACTGAACTGGTGTGCCTTTCTCAGCAGCTTCAGCTTCAAGCGCTGTAGTATCCAGACCAATAATTTCAGCCGCAGCTTTAAGTAAATGCTGGAATAAGTCAATTTCGTAGTTTGAGTTGACGTGCTGTAAAACGGCAGAAATACGCTCCAAGCCCATACCTGTATCCACAGAAGGCGCTGGAAGAGGGTGTAATACACCATCCGCAGTACGGTTGAACTGCATGAAAACGTTGTTCCAGATTTCAATGAAACGGTCGCCATCTTCTTCAGGAGAACCCGGTAGGCCACCCCAGATGTGATCGCCATGGTCAAAGAAGATTTCAGAACATGGACCACAAGGACCTGTGTCACCCATTGCCCAGAAGTTATCAGATGCGTATTGACCGCCTTTGTTGTCACCAATACGAATAATGCGAGAAGCGTCTAGACCGATTTCTTTGTTCCAGATGTCGAATGCTTCGTCGTCTGTATGGTAAACGGTTGCATAGAGTTTATCTTTAGGAAGACCAAGCCATTCTTCGTTAGTCAAAAAGTCCCAGGCAAATTTGATCGCATCACGTTTGAAGTAATCACCAAAGGAAAAGTTACCCAACATTTCAAAGAAAGTGTGGTGACGTGCTGTATAACCCACATTGTCCAGGTCATTGTGCTTACCACCTGCGCGTACGCATTTTTGTGATGACACTGCACGTACATAATCGCGTTTTTCTAGACCTAAGAAGCAATCTTTAAACTGGTTCATACCAGCATTGGTGAACAGCAAAGTTGGGTCATTGGCAGGTACTAGAGAACTCGACGCGACACGTGTATGCCCTTGCGATTCAAAGTAACGCAAAAATGCTTCACGAATTTCAGCTGATGTCATAAAACGAGTACTCACAACCAAGTCACTCCATAATTTCCGATTTGGCTAAAACACCACAGTCTGACAAGCATACAAGAGCTCTGCTGCAATGCGGGGCTTAAAAATTTAAAACGCCAAATTATAACGGAAAAAGCAGTAGGCACCAATCATTTTAAAACCAATTGCTAAGGATTTATTTACTCAGGTTTTTTGCTGAATAATTAAATTGAATTTTCCCGAAGCAGAATCTGTGGATATCCATCACTTTAAAAAATAAACGGAATTTTAAAT
Source organism: Acinetobacter sp. CIP 51.11 (assembly GCF_000369665.1). Taxonomy (GTDB): domain Bacteria; phylum Pseudomonadota; class Gammaproteobacteria; order Pseudomonadales; family Moraxellaceae; genus Acinetobacter; species Acinetobacter lwoffii_S. The sequence goes on along the minus strand of NZ_KB850129.1, from coordinate 1,352,384 downwards.
GGCTCGAATCCAGACGAATGTATCAGAAATAAAATAATCGAAAATCAGTATTTTCACTGAAGTTTTTAATGTACGGCGCAAGAAATCCTTTAACATAGAAGAGTTTTAAAATAGGCATATAAAAGGTCGAGTCATGCAACGAGTGGCAATCAATGGATTTGGGCGTATTGGACGGAATGTACTGCGCGCATGGTTTGAAAATCCGAAAGATTTTAATTTTGAAATCGTTGCCATTAACGATATTGCCGATGTTGAAACCCTGATTCATCTATTTAAATATGACTCGACCCATGGCCGTTTTCCGGGGCAGGTAGATCTCAGTTATGATGCTGAACATATCTATATGCATATCAGCTATCAAGATGCCGCTTTAAAAGTGCAGGTTTTGTGTGAGCCGCAGCCGGCTAAGTTGTCTTGGCAAAACCTGGCGGTAGATGTGGTACTTGAATGTACCGGACTGTTCCGTTCCCGTGAAGCTGCGACCCAGCATATTGGCGCAGGGGCAAAACGTGTGATTATCGGCGCGGCACCTTTTGATACGGTCGATGCCGCGATTGTCTATGGTGTCAATCATCATGAAGTCAAAGCATCGGACCAGATCATTTCCAGTGTTTCTTGTACTACGCAGGCTTTGGTGCCACTGGTCAAAATTGTCGATGATGCATTTGGGATCAGTAGCGCCCTGATGACCGAAATCCATGCTGTTACGGCGGATCAGTCGGTACTGGATCATGCACATCGTGATTTGCGACGTGCACGTGCCTCGGGCCATAACATCATTCCGACCACTTCGAGCGCACTCGGTGCCTTAAAGCGTGTCATGCCAAAAATGGACGGACGGATTGACGGTTATTCGATTCGGGTGCCAACCATTAATGTGGCCGCGATTGATTTGACCTTTGTCTCCCAGTCGCCGATTACCGATCACAAGTTAAATGAAGTTCTGATTAAGGCTGCCCGGCAGGATTTTGCCGAAATTATGTCGGTAACGGACGAGCCCTTGGTATCGAGTGATTTTAATCATTCCCCGTATTCACTGATTGTTGATCTGACCCAGACTCTGGTGGTCGGGCATCAAGCTAAGGTTTTTGCCTGGTACGATAACGAGTGGGGCTATGCCAACCGTCTACTGGATTTATGTGAATCATTTCATTAAGTTCGGGTTATCTAAACCTCAAAAGCACCAAGACACGGTGCTTTTTTCTTTCCTATAAATATTCTGCAAGCCATGTTTTAAGAGAATTTGCCGGTAATTGATCGAAAATCAGGAATTGAGGCTGAATTATTTACGTTATCTGAAGCATTTTTCGTTAAGATAAAGACAATAAAATGAAATAAGAGCAAGCACATGATGGTGGTTTGGGGATTTATTATATTGCTGACTTTGGCGGTGATTTTTCTGATCTGGCTGCAGTTTAATCAGAATGATGAACCACGTAGCGTGGAAGGCGTGCCAGTCGAAGAAAAAATCGTGCATCTGGAAGAAAATTTGAAAAAGACCCTGGAAATTATGCAGGATCTAGCCAAAAAAATGCATTTGCAGCAGGAAGTGCTGGATCAGACCACAGCCAAACTTCAGCAGGTTGAATTGCAAAATGCCGAACTGGTCAGTTTGCTGACCAAAGTGGTTGATCCACAGAAATAAACAAAACCCCTTTAGAAATCATTTAAAGGGGTTTTGTTTGAGCATTAGACGATTAAAACTCTTAAAACCGCGGCAGAAACCATACTGATGGCGACTGTTGGTAATAATCCAAAACGCGTAGCGGCAAATAGAGTTAAAGCCAAAGCAATCAGGTCTGCCGGATGGTCGCGTACAAAATAGGGTGCAATCACTGAAATCAGCACGCAGCCGGGCACCACTTCCAGGATTTTACGCTGGCGCCGTGTCAGCGTTTTGTTTTTTAATAGGACATAGCCCAAGATCCGAGTTAAATAGGTGGTCGCAGCAATCAGGCTAATGGCCACCAAGGTGCTCATCTGGATCATGTTTGATCCTCTTGAATCAGGAAAAATGCCGAAGCAATTCCAGACAATGCGCCAATCGGTACATACCAGCCCGCAGGTAAATATAAATAAGCCAAAGCCGCACAGACTAAACTGACCAGCCATGGCCGGGCAGCCTCAAAACCTTTCCACATAGTTCTCAGTAACACCAGAAATACAGCAGGAAAGGCCATATCGAAACCAAAACGGTTGATATCGCCTAATACAGGTCCAAGCATGGTGCCGAGTGTGGTAAATCCGACCCACATCAAGTACAGGCAAAAACACAGGCCGGCATAATAAGGCATGCTAAACGCAGCACGATAACCCAGTTGCGCCTGTTTCCTTTGTGCATCAGCCAGACCGAGTGCCCAACTCTCATCGACCATAAAAAACAGCGCCGGAAAAACTTTACGATTCGGAAGATGCTTTAAATACGGCACCAAACTGGCGCCCATCAACAGATGCCGGCTATTTACCAGAAAGGCAATGAACATCAGCATGAGTAAATTTGGTGGACTGCTCCAGACCTCCAGAATGGCAAATTCAGAACCGCCGGCAAAGTTCAGGCCTGTCAATAAAGGCACTTCGAGCAAGCTGAAATTCTTCTGTACTGCCGTTGCACCCAGCACCAGCGCGAAGGGAATAATTCCCAAAAGCATGGGGATAGAATCTTTCATGCCACGTTGAAATTCGCTGAAATCGGTAGGGACAACCACCGCTGCGGTGCTTTGTCTAAACAAAAGCATGGAAATGACCTGGGTACTGCAAAACTAGACCATATTTTATGGCGATATTCTGGCTATTTGCTGTTGTAATGAAAGAGATTTACGTTTTATTTAAAATTAAATTGCGCTAAATTGAATTTAAAGGGTTTTAAATGCCAAAGTATAAATATGGATCAAATAGATAAACGCATTTTGCATGAGCTGCAAATGAATGAAAAACTGCAAAATAATGAACTGGCTCAATTAATTGGCTTGTCGCCATCACCCTGTTTAAGACGGGTGAAACAGCTGGAAGATGATGGTGTGATTGAGCAATATGTCGCGCTGCTGAATCCGCAAAAGGTCAATTTGGCGATGAGTGTGTTTGCACGTGTCTGGCTCAAGTCTCAAGAGGCTACCGTGGTCGATCAATTTGTCGAAGCGATCAAGGAAATGCCAGAGGTGGTCGAGTGCCAGTTAATGGCGGGCGATTGTGATTTCTTTCTAAGAATTGTAGTGGCTGATCTGGATGCTTATCGTAAATTTCAGATTCACCATTTAACCCAAATTCCCTGCATTCAAAGTGTAAAAACTGAAATTCCATTGCAAACGGTCAAAAGTACCACTGCATTGCCTTTGGTTTAATGCCTGATTTTTTCATGCTATTTGTTTTGAATGTGCATTAAAACGCTGATAGTTGACACAATTGTTGTTGATTTCATCAGGTAGCGAAAATTATAAAATTTGCGATGCACAGCCAAAACTATCGTGCTAGACTAGGAGAAATCGGGTGTGCTCCCGATTTTTTTATGCGGATTCGTTCCGCGCTGACAAGAATTTAGGTTTACAACATGCCCATTTCAGAGACATGGTTATTACCTGATGGTGTAGCTGATGTATTACCAGAACAAGCGCAAGTTATTGAAAGTCTGCGCCGTAAATCACTGGATTTCCTTGCATCTCGAGGTTATCAGCTGGTGTACACGCCATTCATTGAATACATCGAATCTCTATCTTCTCTCTCAGAATCGAATCAAGATTTAGACTTAGCCACTTTTAAAGTGATTGATCAGCTTTCTGGTCGTTTGCTTGGTGTGCGTGCCGATATGACACCACAAGTGGCTCGTATTGATGCGCATGTACATCCAGTGGAAGGTGTGGCACGTTACTGCTATGCAGGAACCGTTCTGCATACCAAGCCTCGCGGTTTTAATACCTCGCGCGCGCCACTACAGTTAGGTGCGGAGCTATTTGGTTCAGACAGCATCGATGCCGATGTAGAAATGGTCGACTTGATGATCAGTCTGATTCAGGAAACAGGTCTGGCAGATGGTATTCATCTGGACTTAGGTCATGTGGGTTTATTCCGCAGTCTGGTGGCTCAAGCCGGCTTAAACAAAGTCGCTGAACAGCAATTATCTGATTTATACCAGCGTAAGGCTTTGCCAGAATTAGAAGAATTCACGGCAGACCTGAAATTTGGTCAGGATTTCTATGCCCTTGGACGCTATGCCAGCGACCTGGATGCATTACAAGCGCATTTAAGTGCTGAAGTGTTGGCAAATCCAGCATTTACGCAGGCTTTTAATGTCTTGCAAACCACCAAAGACGAAGTTCAAACCCGTTGGCCAAACTTGAGTATTGGTATTGATGTGGTTGAATTACGTTCATACCATTATCATACTGGCTTGATGTATGCAGTCTATGCACCGAACCGTGCAGCTGCACTGGCACAAGGTGGCCGTTATGATGGCATTGGTGAACATTTTGGCCGTGCGCGTCCGGCAACCGGTTTCTCTTGTGACTTATATGCTTTAAGCGTAGGCCAGTTTGATGCGGTACAGGTCGTGGTTGCACCTAAAGGCACTGATGCAGAACTTCTGAATGCAATTCAGAATATTCGTGCACAAGGCTTAAGTGTAATTCAGTTACTGGGTAATGATGATTTAAACTCGATTCCATATGCGACGCACCAGCTGGTGAATGCGAATGGTGAGTGGATAGTCAAAACGATTTAACTGCTTGGCTCAGTGTTCATGTCGCTGAGCGGGGCTTTCAACTTTAACAGCATGATGTAATGAGGCTATTATGGGCAAGAATGTTGTGGTACTTGGTACCCAATGGGGCGACGAAGGTAAAGGTAAAATCGTCGACCTGCTCACAGATCAAGCGGCAGCGGTAGTTCGTTATCAAGGCGGACATAACGCAGGTCACACTCTTGTGGTTGGTGGTAAGAAAACTGTCTTACACCTCATTCCATCAGGTATTTTACGTGAAAACGTATTGTGCTTAATTGGTAACGGTGTTGTTCTTTCTCCTGAAGCGCTCATCAAAGAGATGGACATTCTTGAAAAAGAAGGCGTTCCTGTTAAAGAACGTTTACGCATTTCTCCAAACTGTCCATTGATCCTTCCGAACCACATCGCACTTGATCAGGCGCGTGAGAAAAAACGTGGTAATGCGAAGATTGGTACGACAGGTCGTGGTATCGGTCCTGCATACGAAGACAAAGTAGCGCGTCGCGCAGTACGTGTTGCTGACCTGGTGCGTGGTGGTGAACATCTGACTGCTCAGTTAACTGAACTTCTGGACTACCATAACTTCCAGCTGACTGAATACTACGGTGTTGAAGCGGTTAAACTGGAAGACGTGCTGGCACTTTGCGACGAATGGCGTAAGGTTGTTGCGCCACTGGTTGTGGATGTGACCACGGAATTGCATAACTACCGTAAAAACGGTGACAATATCATGTTCGAAGGCGCGCAAGGTTCACTTCTTGACGTTGACCACGGTACATATCCGTATGTAACGTCTTCGAATACAACTGCTGGTGGCGTAAGCTCTGGTTCAGGTCTGGGTCCTTTGCATCTTGACTATGTACTGGGTATTACCAAAGCGTATACAACGCGTGTAGGTGCAGGTCCATTCCCAACTGAGTTGGTGTATGACGCTGCAAATGACACGGGTGATGCGATTGGTAAACACCTCGGTACGATTGGTAATGAATTTGGTGCCTCTACTGGCCGTCAACGTCGTTGTGGCTGGTTCGATGCTGAAATCCTACGCCGTTCAGTTGACGTAAACTCACTTTCTGGTATTTGCCTGACTAAACTTGACGTTCTTGACGGTTTAGAAGAAGTGAAAATCTGTGTGGGTTATGAAGCTGCAGATTCTGGTTGTGTCGGTTCTTCTGATGCGCTTGCATTCGAAACTTTAAAACCGATTTACGAAACTATGCCAGGCTGGTCTGAGTCAACTTTCGGTGCGAAATCACTGGATCAATTGCCAGAAGCTGCATTGAACTATGTAAAACGTCTTGAGCAATTGATTGAATGTCCAATCGACATCATTTCAACAGGTCCAGACCGTGAAGAAACGATTGTTCTTCGCCACCCGTTTGATGCTTAATCTTCATTTGATTAAAGCTTGAATGATAAAAACCCATTTCCGGATGGGTTTTTTTATATCCTGAATTTATGCAGCTATTTCAAGACTAAAGTTGCATCGGTAATGTAGCGTGATGTGCTTTAACATAGCGGTATATAAAGAAAGAAAAATGAGCTGCAGGATGCAAAAAAATATATCGGCGACCATGTTTTATTCATTGTTATTCGCGATGGGCGGGGCGCCAACAATTGCCATGATGATTATTCGTGCGCAAACCCAAAATCCCGAAGTGATTTATGCAGCGCTAGTTGGTCTGAGTGTCATTATTGCCTGTGTATTAGTGCCTATTATTTTATTGCAAAATGCTTTTTTATATTTCAAACGTAAAGACGAAATGCTTGAACAGAAAATCAAACCACTGAGTCAGGTTTACTTGGGCCTCAATATTATTTGTCTGATTTATTGGTTGGCGATACAGTATTTGGCTTAAAAATTACATAATTTATAAGAAGATGAATGAATTAAGCGTTTAGCTGCTGCGTGCTTTCACTTATAATTTTTACAATGTAAATTGCCCTTGAGCCAAGGCGGAGTAAATTATAATGAAGAATAAACTTTTATTGAGTATGGCGGCTGCTACAGTCGTCACATTATCAGGTTGTACCACCATTGCCGATATGGCAGGGGCAGATACTGCGACCTTAAATGCATCTGCGAGCCAAAGCTATAATGCCATGGTCAATGATGCGCGCAATAAAGGCCAACTGGATACCAGTTCAGCCACCTATAAACGGATTAATAATGTATTTAACCGTTTGAAGCCAGTTGCTAACCAGATGAATCAAACCGGTACAGCATTCCAGTGGCAATTGGCTGTGCTCAAATCTGATCAGGTCAACGCCTTTGTTGCACCAGGTGGTAAGGTTGTATTCTATACCGGTATCGTGAATAAACTGAATCTGACCGATGCTGAAATTGCAGCGATTATGGGTCATGAAATGGTGCATGCCTTAGAAGAGCATTCTAAGCAGAAAATCGGTGCTCAAGCCCTGACTGATCTGGCCTTGGGTATTGGCTTAAATGCAGCAGGTGTAGGTCAAGGTGGCGCTGCAGCAGCACAATTGGGTAGTCAGATCGGGATTGGCTTGCCATACTCGCGTAATCTGGAAAGTCGTGCTGACCAAGGCGGTTTAATGCTGATGGCACGCGCAGGTTATAACCCGAATGCAGCCATTACCTTGTGGGAAAAAATGAACAAACTCGGTGGCAGCAGTGGTGCAACCTTCCTGTCTACGCATCCATCGAATAGTCAGCGTATTGGGCAAATGCGTCAACAATTGCCAGCAGCGATGCAGATTTATAACCAAAAAAAATAATCCACTGATCATCCTGTAAAAGGAGATCTTGATCGGATTGGAAAGGCAGGGCAATGGCTCTGCTTTTTTTATAGCTAATTGGATGGTTAATATTCTGCGGGCTATTTTCAGGCAATAAAAAAGGCAAAGTCTGACTTTGCCTTTTTTCACTCAAGATCAGAAGATCTTAGTGCTGGTGACCGCCTACACCGTGTACGTGGCCGTGATCTAATTCTTCTTGAGAAGCTTCACGAACAGATACGATTTCAACTTCGAAAGTCAGGTCTTGACCAGCAAGTGGGAAGTTAGCATCAACAACAACATTGTCGCCTTCAACTGCTTTAACAGTTACGATTTGCACGCCGTCATCAGTTTGAGCTTGGAACTGCATACCTGCCTGAATGTTGTCTACGCCTTGGAACATTTGCGCAGGAACTTCTTGAACTAGGTCAGGGTTGTATTCGCCATAACCTTCAGCAGCAGGAACGTTTACAGTGAATTTTTCACCTACAGTTTTGCCTTCTAACGCATTTTCTAAACCTGGGATGATGTTACCTGCACCGTGCAAATAGGCAAGTGGTTCACCTTGAGATTGGTCGAGAGTTTCACCCTCTGCGTTAGTCAATGTGTAGTGGAAAGAAACCACGAGGTTATTTGCAATAGCAGTCATGTTAATTGATCCATTCAATTTTTTAAGGGTACATCATAAAGTGAAATTGCATTTTTGTAGACTAAAATTAGCAAAAAAATGCAATTTGACAATTTTGTTGACGATTTTTTCATTGATTGGGCCAAATTCTGGAATTTCAATGCAATTTCAGCTTTGGAGAAATTTTTCGTGTAACAAAATCTTTTGCAGTGAGAATGCCAGCATGCGCATAACCATGAATGGTCGCCTGATGAATTCGATATAAAGAAACATACATCGATTTGGCAACAAAGCCTTGCACATTGACCTGACCGAGTAATTCACCGACAGCTTTATTCTGGCTTAAGGAAATCAGTGAGCCTTTGTCGGAAAATTTAAACATCGGTAAATAGTTTTCCTCATTGATCCGTGCTTTTAAGGCATTGGCCAGGAAATTGGCCTGTTGGCTAGCCACTTGTGCGCGTGGACCCAAGACCGGTTCATCTGCAGCAGGCTGGCAGTGAGCACAATCACCAAAAGCAAAAATGTCTGGATCAGATTTGGTTTGCAGGGTGGAGAAGACTTTCAAGCGGTGAATATTGTCCTTTTCCATATCTTGCAGTTGTGCCAAGACTTCAGGTGCTTTGATACCTGCGGCCCAGACTTTAATCTCGGCATCCAGACTTGAGCCATCTGCAAAATAAATTTTGTCTTCATCTACCTTGGCCACACGATGACTGGTAAGGACTTCAATACCGAATTTTTCTAGCTGTTGCATGGTATGTTCAGCAACTTTCGGCGAGAGCGCAGTCAAAATACGATCCGCCGCTTCAATTAAGGTAATTTTGACTTTATTTGGATCGACCTTGTTTAAGCCATATTTAAAGAAATTGTGTTTGGCCTCCACCAACTCGGCAGCCAATTCTACTCCAGTCGCACCGGCGCCAATAATCGCGATATTCAGTTCACGGCTCGAAGCTTCATGTTGAGCATTCAAGTAGAGATGCAACAGATCCTGCTGAAAGATATCAGCTTGTGGACGGCTGTCGAGAAAATGACAGAACTGTTTGACGCCTTCGGTATTAAAGTCATTCGAGGTAGAACCCAAGGCCAGTACCAGGGTGTCATAGTCGATGCGCTGGTTCTTCTTGGCTTGGGCTTTTTTGGAGAAATATTCTGTTTCTACCACAATCTGTTTCGCTTCACGATCCAGACCGGTAAATGTCCCCAAGACAAATTCATAATGATGTGCGGCTGAATGGGCAAAATAATTGGTTTCTTCTTCATGTGGATTTAAGGTGCCTGCGGCCACTTCATGCAGCAGCGGTTTCCAGATGTGCGTCAGTTTTTGATCGACCAGAACAATCTGCGCTTTACCGCTTTTACCCAAGCTCTCACCCAGCTGAGTCGCCAGTTCCAGACCACCGGCACCACCACCCACAATCACGATTTTATGTGCTGTCATATATGATTAACCTGTTTATTTTTTTAATAAAAATAAGAGAAATAGAGAGAAAATATACTATGGCATGCGCTAAAACGCGTCTTGATTAAAATTGTTATACAAATTACAAAACGTAGCAATTCTGTGAGAGCAGGTAAGTATCGCTGCTTTGAGGAAGCAAGGGGAGAGCGAGATTGATAAAGGGAATCTGCTAGAAGATCAGAGAGGAGATCTTCTAGCTTAAAGAAAAGTGACTTGAGATGTAGCGCTATTATCTATCTAAAGGATAAAGCTTTACGCTTGGTGTATTGTCTGAAAATAAACCGAATAAGCCTTGTAGCCAGCTAAAGAATTTCTGAAACAGATTGGCTTCTTCAATTTCGACATGATCTTCAATTTGAATGGTGCGAATCAACTGATTATTCTGATAAACCTGAATGGTCGCCAAAGGCATCATGGTCGCCAAAGGTGCAATGAGTTCAGATGCTTTCACTTCAACATTGATATGAGTCTGAGTTTCCTGTAATGGCTCGATACTTTTTAAAACGCCATCACCAGTATTCAGCATGACACGCTGATTTGCCTGGTCAAACTGATTCAGGTCAATACTGTAGCCCTGATCATATAAAGAAGTGGTAATAATCTGCGGTTGCTTGGTTTGCACCTTAAACATTTTTAAGGTGGATTTAATTACAGGCAACTCAGCCAGTAGCTGTTGATCTTTGATCGCTACTTCATTGCGAGTATAGGTATAAGCCAGATTCATCAGCTTATGTGATACTTCAGCGCGTTTTGCTGCACTTTTAGTACCCAACACCACCACAATCAGACGGCGATTTGGCATTTCAAAATCTGCGGTGACGCGATTGGCGGTTAGTGCCAGATTATAGCCCGCTGCACGGGTAAAACCGGTTTTTAAACCATCTACTGTAGGATCGACCTGAAGCACACGGTTGGTCGCACGATGAAAATGCTGGTTATAAGTAAAGCTTGGCTGCTTTGAATAAGACAGATAATCCGGAGTTTCATTCACCACCGCCATAGACAGTCTGGCTAAATCGGCGGCAGTCGAATAATGCTCAGGCATGGTAATACCGGCCGGATTCTGGAAATTGGTATGTTGCATGCCCAGTGCTTTGGCTTCCTGATTCATACGTTCAACAAACTGCGGAATACCACCCGAAATTTTCTCAGCCAGCGTCACCGCGGCATCATTGGCAGACATGATAATTAAGCCCGCTAGAAGCTGATCGACTGAAATTAGATCACCTTCTTTCAGGTACATCTGTGACTCATCCCACATCACGGTTTTAACCACAGAGGTCGCGGTTAACACTTCATTTTTATTTAATTTTCCGGCTTCAATTTCCTTTAAGGCAATATAAGCTACCATCATTTTGGTCAGCGAAGCCGGAGCACGCTGAACGTCGGCATTGTGCTCTGCAATGACTTGACCAGACTGTGAATCCAGAATGGTCCAGGCTTCAGCTTCAACGCTTTCAGGCACAATATTGAGTAGGGCAGCATGTGAAAATGCAGAAATAAATAAACTGAAAACCGCAATCAGTGAGATGATGTATTTCAATGGTGTTCCTTGATAACCCGGCGGGTGTTGAACGATTTAATTTTCACGCATGCTATGCCTTTTTTATACAGATAGCTAGTCGTAAATGTAGACAAATAAGACAGCTAAACCATACTGGCTTAAAAAATGCTAAGCTAAGCTATATCTCATTTATTTTAATTTTATATCGTTCATTATGTTGCATTATCAAATTGAATTTGACGATTATCGTCAGCATCTTATTCACGTGACTGTTCGTTTTCTTGCGGACCCGACTCAAGTCCTGTCATTACCGACCTGGATTCCGGGAAGCTATCTGATTCGAGAGTTTTCCAAGCACATTGAAGCGGTCAAAGCCTATGATGAAGATGGGCGCCAGTTACAGATCCAGAAATTTGAAAAGAACAAATGGCGTTTATTCAATACCGATCATGAGCTGATTACGGTGGAATATGATGTGTATGCCTATGATCTGTCCGTTCGTGGTGCATATGTGGATCAAAATCGTCTCTATGTGAATCCCGCTTGTGCATGTTTAGGGCTAGAAGGTCAGGAAAATAAAGAAATTGAACTGGAAATCTTCCTGCCAGATGAATTAAAGCATTTTCAGCTGGCAACCGGCCTGCAAGCCAAAAGTCTGGTCAAAGGCCGTTTCACCCTGAAAGCCAAAAACTATGCCGAATTGATTGATGCGCCATTTGAGCTAGCAGAACAAACCCGTTTCAGTTTTGAAGCAAATGGCATTCCGCATGAATTTGTGGTGTCCGGTAAACATGCCATGAATGCCGCGCGTATGCAGCAAGATATTGAAAAAATCTGTGCTACAGAAATTTCCATGTTTGGTTCAGCGCCGTTTACAGACTATACCTTTATGACCATGGCAACCGGCAATAGCTATGGCGGTCTGGAGCATCCAAATTCTACCAGCCTGATTTCACCGCGTGATGACTTGCCGAAAGCCAATGAGCCAGAAGAGCCATCTAAAGATTATCAGCGTTTCTTGGGCTTATGTAGCCATGAATATTTCCATTCATGGCTGGTGAAGTTTATTCGTCCTGAAAACTTCGTTAACTATGATTTAAACAGAGAGGGCTATACCTCTCTGTTATGGATCTTTGAAGGTTTCACTTCCTATTACGATGATTTGATTTTGCTGCGCAGTGGCGTGATTAATCAGGAATCGTATATTGCTTTGTTAAAAGCACAGATTGACCGTTACTTGCAAAATCCGGGTCGTGCGATTCAGTCAGTCTCTGAATCTAGTTTTGATGCCTGGGTGAAATTCTATCGTCAGGATGAGAACTCGAATAATGCTGGTACCAGCTATTACAACAAAGGTTGTCTAGTTGCATTGTGCCTGGATTTAGGTCTGCGTTTACGTGGTTCAAGTCTGGATGCTTTAATGCGCCGTTTGTATGAAAATGCCCAGAAGGGTGTTCAGGTGCATGAACGGACAATCTTTGAATTGTGTAAAGAGCTGACAGGAGATGATTGGTCAGAACAGATTAATCACTTGATCAATACCACAGATGAATTGCCGCTCGATCAGTTATTCCCTGAGTTTGGTGTGGCTTATGGTCTGAAAAATGATAAGTCTTTGCCATTCGGTTTAAAATTGGCAGATAAGCCGGAAGGTGTTCTGGTTCAATCTGCGCGTCGTGATGGTGCCGCTGTGCTCGCTGGTCTTTCTGCCAATGATGTCATCATTGCAATTGATGGCTTAAAAGCAACGACCAAACTTGTTGAAAGCTATGCAAAACAGCAAGGTACTTTTACAGTGTATGCATTCCGTCGTGATGAGCTAATGACGTTTGAAGTTCAAGCCGCGGGTTCTGAGCTGACCGAAGTTGAACTGAAAGTGGAAGACCAGGCTAAAGCTGAGAAATGGCTTAAAGCTTAAATCCATAATTATTCTTAATTTAAAAAACCGGTGCATCGTCACCGGTTTTTTATTGCATTAAATTTTGAGAAAAAATTATTTAATGATCAGTCGTGATGTGCCACGGAATTCCGCCAAAATTTGATTATGTTGATTCATCACCTGAATATCATAAATGCCACTACGGCCACTGCTGGCCTTATGTTCTGCTACAGCAGTCAGTGTGTCACCAAGCAAGCCCGGTTTTAAATAATGAATACCACAATGTTGACCAACCGCCGGATGTTCACCGGTATTGCAGGCAATTGCAAAAGCTGCATCTGCCAGTGCGAAAATCACGGCACCGTTACAGGTCTGATGACCCTGTAAATGCTGTTCAGTTACCTTTAATTCGATCTTTGCATAATTGTGGTTATAAGAAACCAGATGAGCACCAAGATGCTGAATTAACCGGTCCTGATTAAACATCTGGCTGACTTGCTGATCCATTGCAAAACCCCCTTTTTAAGATACGTTTTATTTTAAAATATAAATTATATGAATCATAAATAGCATTCCAGCAGGAGAATAACAAGGAAAAACTAAAAAAGTAGCTAAAAGCTTAATTTGCATACATAAGACAAGTCATGTAAAAAGTGCTTAGATATCAGTATTTATTAGAAGAACATGAATCAGAAAAGTTTAAATTGTGGCATTGGAATTACAGTAATTTGGCTTGCTGTAATCACTTCTTTTTGGATGTTTGGTGGATTGAGTTCGCCTACTTCATTAAATGAACTTGGAGATTTTCTAGCGGGAATATTTGCGCCAATTGCTTTTCTCTGGCTGATTTTAGGTTATGTTCAGCAAGGTAAACAGTTAGAGCAAAATACAAAAGCATTAGAGCAACAGGAAAAAGCATTACAACTTCAGATTGATGAGATGCGGGAAAGTGTTAAACAACAGACGAATTTAGTTTCTTTACAAGAACAACAGCTAAAATCAGCAAGAAAAGCAGTGCGACCTCAGTTAAATTTAAGTAGAACTACTTTTTTTGAACACGAAGATAGGTACGAAGATTGTGATAATGATGGAAATATTATTGATGTTTTTGATATTTATATTGTTTGTATTTATTTAAATTTAAAAAATTATGGTGAAGAAGCTAAAAATATATATTTTTTTGATGAGGATTTTAAAAGATATGAATCACTTTTAATAAGTCTTAGTAAAAATGAAGAACAGAGAGTTCAAATTAATTTGCTCAAAGAACAATATACAAAGTTATTTGCAGAAAAGGTATTAATGATAAAGGGTAAAATAGGCTACGAAGATAAATATGGGAATTTATATGATTTTAAAGTCAAATTCACCATCACTACACCTAGAAAAAATCCTCGTGTAGGATTTCAAATATCTCAAGAGTCGATAAAAGTTTAATTCCCCCGATACGTCGAATACCCATAAGAACTTAACAGTAGTGGAATATGGTAGTGCTCTAAAGCACCATCAATCACAAAAACCACCGGTACTTCAGGGAAGAACATCCGTTGATTATTGGTCTTAAACCAATCACTCCTTTTAAACGTTACTTTATAAACGCCTTTTTGTAACGCGGTGTCTTTAGGATAAAATTCTTTAATACGACCATTACTGTCTGTCTTGGTTTCATTGAGCTTGACCCATTTCTCACCTTGTTGAGCTTCTAGGGTGACCGTGACATTAGCAGAGGGTAGGCCAGTTTCTTGATTAAGTACATGCACACTCAGCGGATTGGCAAAGCCAAAAGTTGAAAGGGACGTCGCAGCTAAAGCGAAAATTATTTTTTTCATGAGACTCACATTAAAATGAATACTTTAATTAATTCTAATAGATTGAAAAATAAAAAATATTTAAGTTGTGTAATAAAAAAAGCCCACCGAAGTGAGCTTGATTGAATCTATTCAAACTTAGCCACGACCGCGGCCGCGACCACGTGGTGCTTTGGTATTTGGACGAGTTGTGCCATTGGTCTTACGACGCGGCTTTTCACTTTCATCCATTTGCCAGATACGTTTGGTGCCAGACTTTTTCACAGAACCATCTTTATTTTTACGAACCATTGGCTTACCACCCGTACCACCCGGCTTTTTAACATAAGAGCGTGAACGGTATGGTTCTTCCGCAGGAACATTCTGAAAGTCTGGATAAAGTAAGGGTTCAATTTCTCTGGTTTCGCCCGGTTGCAATCCCATACGAACCAAATCAATCTCACCAATTTTGGTACGGATCAAACGCAGTGTAGGGAAGCCGACAGCAGATGTCATACGACGAACTTGACGGTTACGACCTTCACAGATCGAAATCTCAACCCAAGACGTCGGAACAGAGGCACGGAAACGTACAGGAGGATTACGCTCCCATAACCATTCCGGTTCAGATACTTTTTCAGCACGTGCAGGAAGCGTTATGCCATCTTTCAGTTCAACGCCTTTACGAAGCTGCTCAAGAGCTTCTTCAGTGACATCACCTTCCACTTGCACCATATAAGTTTTAAACTTTTTATTGGCAGGATTGGTGATATATTGGTTGAGACCACCGTGATCGGTGAGGAAAACCAGACCTTCTGAGTCCATGTCCAAACGGCCAGCAAGACGTAAATCTTTGTCGTTGACAAAATCAGCCATGGTTGGGTGCTTTTCATCCGCACGGAATTGGGAGAGGACGTCATAAGGTTTGTTTAGAATGACGATTTTCATAGGAAATAACTTCTATAATTACATTAATTTAAAAAATGTAGAGGTTTATTTAAAAGGGAAACTTAGTTATTTCCCGTATAAATCTCAAAAACAACAAATCTGGATTAGAATATTATGCGTTAAGAACAGTTGAAAGTATTGCCTAATTGGCAATTATTTTAGATTTGTCAGCGGCATCCGGGAGAATACTAATAATGGGATATCAAAAAATCGTAGTACCTGTGGATGGTACCAAAATTACCGTTAATGCAGACCTGTCACTCAACGTACCAAATAATCCAATTATCCCATTTATCGAAGGGGATGGAATTGGTGCAGATATTACACCAACAATGCGAACTGTGGTAGATGCTGCTGTGCAAAAAGCATACGCCGGGAAGCGTTCCATCGAATGGATGGAAGTCTACTGTGGTGAAAAAGCTGACAAAATTTACGGCACCTATATGCCTGAAGAAACTCTCGAAGCGCTGCGCGATTATGTGATATCGATCAAAGGTCCACTGGCCACGCCAGTTGGTGGCGGTATTCGCTCTCTGAATGTGGCTTTACGCCAGGAACTGGATTTATATGTCTGTGTACGTCCGGTACGCTGGTTCGAGGGCGTGCCTTCGCCAGTACATAATCCGGAACTGACCGACATGGTGATTTTCCGTGAAAATTCAGAAGATATTTATGCCGGTATTGAATGGAAGGCAGACTCTCCCGAAGCGAAAAAAGTTATCAAGTTCCTGAAAGAAGAAATGGGCGTAACCAAAATCCGTTTTGAAGACAATTGTGGAATCGGGATCAAGCCTGTCTCTAAAGAAGGTACCCAGCGTCTGGTACGTAAAGCCATCCAGTTCGCCATTGAAAATGACAAGCCTAGTGTGACGCTAGTGCACAAAGGCAATATCATGAAATACACCGAAGGGGCGTTTAAAGAGTGGGGCTATGAAGTCGCGCTGGAACGTTTCGGCGGTGAGCTTTTAGATGGTGGTCCGTGGGTTAAAATCAAAAATCCAAGAACAGGCAAAGACATTATTATTAAAGATGTCATTGCCGATGCCTTCTTGCAGCAAATTTTGATGCGCCCGGCGGATTATTCTGTGATTGCGACACTTAACTTAAATGGTGACTATATTTCTGATGCGCTGGCTGCGGAAGTTGGGGGGATCGGGATTGCACCGGGTGCCAATATTGGCGGTTCGATTGCAGTCTATGAAGCAACCCACGGTACAGCACCTAAATATGCTGGACAAGATAAAGTAAATCCGGGTTCGATTATTTTGTCTGCGGAAATGATGTTGCGTGATATGGGCTGGACAGAAGCTGCCGACCTGATCATCAAGGGGATTTCGGGTGCGATTGCGGCAAAAACTGTGACTTATGATTTCGAGCGCTTAATGCCAGGGGCGACCTTGCTGCGTTGCTCTGAGTTTGGCGAAGCGATCATTGCTAATATGGAAGCCTAAAATTGCGATGCAATTTATGAGTTAAAGCCCGCAGTAATTGCGGGCTTTTTTATAGTTTTATTTTCAGGCAAAGTCTGAACAGATAAGAGCTAAACGTTAAAATAAGTATCAGGCTGCAAGATCATGTAAGAAGTGTAATGAGCCTAGAAATGATTCGTTCTAAGCTGAATAACTTAGTAAACACTGTATTACATTGACGTATTTGGATACAGCTCAGCGATTGGCTTATTTTGTATAAACGTTACAGTGATGAATGGAACTTCCAGTGATATAGAGATGTTTCTCCAAAGGAGTAAATCATGGCTAAAGCTAAAGCGAGACATAAGCAGGTCCAACAAAAAGACAAGCAGGACAATGCTCAGAATGAAGAGCAGCAACAGCAACAACAGCAACAACCATCGAAACCATCTCGTGCTAAAAAACGTAGATAATCTCCTATCCACCTAAAATAACAAAACCCTCATTTGAGGGTTTTGTTATTTGAACGCTTGTATAAAATCATCACTAAAAATAACAGGATTGTGACTTTAAATTAGGCGGTTGTGATTAAGATAAAAGTCATCTATTTAATTTAATGCGAATATTGGTGAAATTTCTCCGGATTATAAGCTTACTGTTATCTATAGGTTTTCTACTGACTGCCTGTCAACCACCGCCTTCAGGGGAGGCAGCAGGTTGGAAAAGCCCTTATCTGTATTGGCAATTACAGAGAGCCCAGTTGGAAGCTCCGCTACAGATTCCGGTTGAAGGCGTCAGAGTTGGTCAAATTAATGATACCTGGGGAGCAGCCCGTAGTGCCGGTCGTAAACATGAAGGGACGGATATTTTTGCCAAACGCGGTACGCCAGTATTCAGCGCGACCCAAGGGATTGTGCGTAGGATTGGTACCAACAATCTGGGTGGAAAAATTATCTGGGTGACTGGCCCCAATATGAGTCAGCATTATTATGCACATCTGGATGATTATGCAGCGGATATTCAGGAAGGCGACTGGGTCGAAGCAGGTGAAGTCATCGCTTATGTGGGTAATACGGGCAATGCTAAAAATACCCCACCGCATTTACATTATGGGATTTATCTGGGTGGGCAAGGAGCAACCAATCCTTATCCTTATTTAGTTCCTTCTCCATGAGCAGACACTGGCTGAGTTTGTTGTTCAGGCTTGAGTCTGGCAGGACGTGTACACCAGAACAATTGCAATGTTCCTAATAAAAGAACCAATGTGGCCAGTATGAACTGTTGATGATAGCTCAATCCAAAATATTGCAGCGCACTAAAGCTGAGTCCACCGATCAGCTGAACCGAGGCAAAACACAAGGTGGCAATACTCCAGAGTTTTTTATAAGCCAGTCCATATAGTTGTAAAATGGTATAGGAGGTCAGGAAGACCACAGCCGGATTTAGCATCCCGGTAAAAAAGGAAGAGCTAAAAGTGAGTAAGGGATAGGCATCTAGAGTCGCGATAAAAATGGCCATAATATAAAGGCTATAAAGAATTTTCAGTGCAGCAAAATTACCCCATTTTCTGGCCAGTGCATAAGCACTCAAGGCACCCAAGGCACTGCCGAGTCCATACAGAATCCAGTTGAAATTAATCCAGAACAAGCTCAATCCTAACTGCTGACTTAAATAATCAATCCAGAAGAGTGAATGCGGTATATAGGCGAAAGCACTACAAGCATAAACTGTAAGTAAACTATAAAAGATGCTATTCAGAGATAGAGGAGAGGTAACAGCAGGGGCTTGTACGGACAAATACGGCTTAAATTTCTGAATCAGTAAACTTAAAACGATACAGATGAGCAGGGCAAAACCACATAAGATCAGCCAGGCAGTCTGGATGGAAATTTGATCCAGATAAGGCAGAAACAGGGTAGCAATTAAAACACCTAACCCAATCCCGCTAAAACCAATAAAGTTGATTTTAAGACGATCTTGGAGTTCACAACACTGTGCGACCACACTCGGCGATAAGATCATCATCAGTCCACCGCTGATCCCGGAAATGATTCGCCAAGCGATATACCATGCTTCAGAAAAACCAGAAAATGCACAGCACATCAGGCTGAACATGCCGGCAAAGGATGAAATTTGAATATAGGTACTCATGCTGCGGTCTTGAGGCAGGCGCATGGCCGTAAATGCACCGATTAAATAACCCAGCAAATTGGCACTGCCCAAAAGGCTGGCAAAATCTGTACTCCAGCCAAAGGCTTCGCGTGTGCCAGGTAACAGTGCGGTATAAGAAAAGCGAAGAATGCCAATGCCCAAGCACATACTAAGACAAAGAAACAGGCTGAGCTTGATTGTGTTTGAGGACATCCGTGTACTCATGGAATTTTATGTTTGGTCAAAAAATAACATGAATCTTCATAATAAAGGGAAAAATTGCCTGAAAAGAAACCATTGAGTGCAGAAATTTGCTCAAAGAAACCGGTAAGATTTTTAAGATTTTATCAGTCAAAAGCCTGAATTTTTTCATAGAAATAAAAAACCGCGTCTCAACGCGGTTTTTATATTGTCTATTTCAAGAATTAACGTATCTTGGCCAAGAAACGGCCAACACGGGTAATGGCTTCACGCAGTTCATTTTCAGCCGGCAGGAATACTACACGGAAATGATCCGGTGTTGGCCAGTTAAAGCCTGTACCTTGAACCAGAAGCACTTTCTCGGCACGTAACAAATCCAGCATTAGTTTTTCATCATCCTGGATTGGATACACATTCGGATCCAGTTTCGGGAAGCAGTACATCGCACCTTCAGGTTTGACACAAGACACACCTGGAATCTCGTTCAGCATTTCCCAGGCAATGTTGCGCTGTTCATATAAACGCCCACCTGGGCGAATTAGATCATTAATCGACTGATAACCGCCCAGTGCAGTCTGAATCGCATATTGAGCCTGATGGTTGGCACACAAACGCATCGATGCCAGCATATCCAAACCTTCGATATAGTCTGCGGCACGTGCTTTATCGCCGGTAATGGCCATCCAGCCGGAACGGAAACCAGCAATACGATAGGCTTTAGATAAACCGTTAAACGAAACACAGAGCTGATCGCCAGCCAGAGCTGCTACAGCAACATGCTCGATTCCATCGTAAATAATTTTGTCGTAGATTTCATCAGCAAATAAAATCAGGTCATATTTCTTGGCCAAGTCGACGATTTGTTGCAACACATGACGTGGGTAAACCGAACCGGTCGGGTTATTCGGGTTAATAATCACAATACCACGGGTATTTGGCGTGATTTTGCTTTCCATGTCAGTAATATCTGGATACCAGTGATTTTCTTCATCACATTTATAGTGAATCGCTGTACCGCCAGACAGATTCACTGCTGCCGTCCAGAGTGGATAATCCGGCATTGGAATCAGCATTTCATCGCCATCATCCAGCAGACCTTGCATGGCCATAACAATCAGTTCAGACACACCATTGCCGATATAGACGTCATTGACGTGCATATCCAGGATGCCTTTTTGCTGATAATACTGACAGATCGCCTTACGCGCCGGGAAAATCCCTTTGGAATCTGTATAACCAATCGCATTCGGCAGGTTTAAAGCCACATCGTTGATAATTTCTTGTGGTGCTTCAAAACCGAATGGGGCAGGGTTACCAATATTTAATTTGATAATTTTGTGACCGGCTTCTTCCATCTCGATGGCCGCTCGTAACACAGGTCCGCGAATGTCGTAGCATACATGCTCGAGCTTAGATGATTTCTTGATCTCGCGAGGGGTTTGGAAAGTGTTCGGCATTTTGATGTTCTCGGAAGGAGTGGAGGTCACTTTTGCATAACGATATAAATAACTTTTAAATGTCTCAGTTGTGACTAGATCGAGATCATGTTCATCTCGAAGTAGTGCAACAATTTTTTCATGCGTAAATCCAAGTTGCTGATATTGTTTGATCACAGGCAGCAGATTTTTAAAAATTACGCTCTTTTTTTGCGACATTTTTTAATCCTGAGCAAATTTAGAGCTAAGAATACCATTAAATTTGCTCACTAAAAAACATTTAATGTAAAAATTGCTTACTTTTATTTTTATATTTGCTTTCTTTTTGCTTTTTTGGGCATTATATGTCTTTTGTAAAATGTTGAATAAAGACTAGAATTTTTAAAATGAATCACGTAAATATAGGATTATCCTATTTTAAATAGCAAGATAAAAAGGTATGTGATCATGGGAAAACTCAATAAATCAGACCGGGAATGGCAAAGAGAGTTATCACCTGAGGAGTTTCGCATTACGCGCGAGAAGGGAACCGAGCCGGCATTTACTGGAAAATACTGGAATACCAAGCAAGATGGCACCTATGTATGCCGTTGCTGCGGCACGCCACTGTTCTCATCTGAAACCAAGTATGACAGCGGCTGTGGCTGGCCAAGTTTCTACCGTCCCGTCAGCAGTTCGGTGGTAGAAGAATTACCTGATACTTCACACGGAATGGTCAGAACTGAGATTGTTTGTCATCATTGTGACGCACACTTAGGGCATGTTTTCCCGGATGGCCCAGAACCGACCGGTTTGCGTTATTGTGTCAACTCGGCTTCTTTGGACTTAGAAACACAAGAAAAAAATGATGAGGAAACCTATCCATGACTAACATTTATCAGTTTGAAGCTGAATTGTTAGATGGCAAAAGCAAGCCACTTGCAGATTACGAAGGCAAGGTACTTTTGATCGTCAATACAGCGAGTAAGTGTGGTTTTACCCCACAATTTTCAGGATTAGAAAAACTTTACGAAAAATATAAAGATCAAGGTCTGGAAATTTTGGGATTTCCATGCAATCAGTTTGGTGGTCAAGATCCAGGTTCCAATGAACAGATTGGTGAATTTTGCCAGAAGAATTACGGGGTATCTTTCCCGATGTTTTCCAAGGTGGATGTCAAAGGCCCTGAAGCGCACGCCATTTTTCGATATTTGACTAACAATTCCAAAGGTATTTTAGGCAATGGAATTAAATGGAATTTTACCAAGTTCCTGATCGGGCGTGATGGCAAGGTATTGAACCGTTTTGCTCCGACCACCAAGCCTGAAGATCTTGAGGATGAAATTGCCAAAGTGTTGTAAGATTCAACGTTATTTTCTCAGTATGAAATAAAAATAGAGCTCATCTAATGTTAATTAAAAAACCCACTTATCTAAAGTGGGTTTTTTAGTGATGACTTAAACTTAGAGAATGGCTTTAAGGCGTTGAATGACTTCTTCACATTGCGCCAGATCGGCTACGAGTGCTAAACGCACATGATTTTCACCCGGATTACCTTGTTCCGTATCGCGGGATAAATAACGACCCGGAAGAACTTTAATATGTGCTTCTTCCATCAAACGTTTGGTAAAGGCTTCATCATTGTCGACTTTTAACCAGTAATAGAAACCTGCATCCGGTTTTTTGAGTGGCAGCAGATGACCGAGTTCTTTCTGGAATAAATCAAACTTGGCACGGTATTGCACCCGGTTTTCTTCCACATGTGCTTCATCATCCCAGGCAGCAATTGAAGCTAACTGGTGCTGAACCGGCATCGCTGCGCCGTGGTAAGTACGGTATTGCAAATAAGGTTTTAACAGGCTGGCATCACCGGCAACAAAACCTGAACGCATGCCCGGAAGGTTAGAGCGTTTAGACAGTGAATGGAACACCACACAGTTTTTATAGTCATCCCGGCCAATTTCAGCACAAACTTCCAGTAAACCTACGGGTGCTTGGTCAAACCACAGTTCCGAATAGCATTCGTCTGAAGCAATCACAAAGTTGTATTGATCCGACAGGGCAATCAGTTTTTTGAACTGTTCTTTGGATAGCACTGCACCTGTTGGATTGCCCGGGGTGCAGACAAATAGCAATGCCGTTTTTTCCCAGACTTCCGCCGGAACCGCATCAAAATCACCAAGGTAGTTATTTTCCTCAGTACAGTTGATGAAATAAGGTTTGGCGCCTGCGAGCAGTGTTGCACCTTCATAAATCTGATAAAACGGATTCGGCATCACCACATAAGGTGCCTCTTCACGATTTACCAAAGCCTGTACAAACGAGAAAATCGCTTCACGCGTACCAGAAACAGGCAGGATATTGCTGTCTGCACTGATGCTATTTAGCTTAAAACGGCGCGTCAGCCATTGAGCAATACTTTCGCGTAGCTCAGGCAAGCCTTTACTGTTTGGATAGGTCGATAAATGTTTAAAGTTATCGATAATCGCTTGTTTCACAAACTCCGGTGCAGGATGCTTCGGTTCACCAATCGACAGGGGAATTAAAGGCATATTTGCAGGCTGGATATCCGCAAAAAGCTGATTTAACTTTTCAAACGGATAAGGATGCAGTAGAGACAAGCTAGAGTTCATGAATAAGTAACCGCGTTTTAATGTGAGTGTTGACTACAAACCTGATGAGAAGCTTCATCCAGCGCAGTTTTAAGTGCAGCTGCAAATTCGGCAGATTCTCCAGGTGTCATAGGGTTGCCATCTTTTTTGGTGACAAAGAATATATCTTCGGCACGTTCGCCAAGTGTGGCGATTTTAGCAGAGTGGATATCCAGGCCTTGCATCATAAATAAACCGCCAATTTTGGCAAGTAAGCCGGGATGATCGAGAGTGGCAATTTCGACCATATTCTGATTCAAGGCAGGATTAATACTGATATCGACTGTATTTTCAATATCGAAATGACGTAATTGACGCGGAATCCGGCGTTGCATCAAGCCTGGATATTCATCAGAATGACTCAAGGCATCTTTCAGAGCTTCAATGACTGTGGCTTCGCGTTCCGGATCGGTCAATAAGGTACCAAAACGGTCGAGTACGACATAGGTGTCCAGACTGAAGGCTTTAGTCGCTGTAATAATCCGTGCGTCTTGTACATCCAGATTCATACGATCCAGAATAGCTACCGTGGTAGCAAACAGGTTGGGTTGATCCTGCGTATAAATAAAGATCTGTACCGCATCCTGCGCATATTTACGGTGCGCCCGCATCAGCACCAGTGGGGCAGGATTATCGCCGTGTTGTAAAATGGCACGGGTATGCCAGGCAATTTCATCTGCTGTTTCTTTGAGGAAATAGTCATCACCAAGTTCCTGCCAGACTTTTTCTACCTCATCCAGTGAGAAGTCCTGAACCAGAAGTTCACTGGCTGCAAATTTAGTATCTTCAATCAGCATTTGATAATCAACCGGACGGCCCAGACCAGAACGGATTACGTCACGTGCCTGAGTATATAGTTGACGCATCAGCGAAGCGCGCCAGGTATTCCACAGCTTCGGATTGGTGGCGTTAATATCGGCGACTGTCAGGGTGTACAGATAGTCCAGATGTTCCATGTCACCCATTTTTTCGGCGAATTCTTTGACCACATCCGGATCGGAAATATCTTTTTTCTGGGCAGTCACCGACATCATCAGATGATTTTGGATCAGCCAGGCCACCAGATTACTTTCGCGTTCAGTAAAGCCATGGCTACGGCAGAATTTAATCGCGTCGCTGGCACCGAGTTCACTGTGGTCACCGCCACGACCTTTAGCAATATCATGGAAAATTGCTGCCAGATAGACGATGTCACGACGGGTCAGGCGCTGAAACACTGAACTGACCACCGGAAATTCCTTGGCAAATTCAGGTTCTTTAAAGCGGTTTAAATTACGCAGCAGCAATAAGGTATGTGCATCGACCGTATAGATATGGAACAGGTCATATTGCATCAGTCCCAGAATCTGTCCAAAGGCCGGGATGTAATTTCCAAGCACACCATAACGCTTCATCGCGACCATAGTATCGTAGAGTCGATGCGGTGAACGGATAATCGCCATAAATAGCGCCTGATGCACCGGATTATCACGAAAATCCTGATCAATGCGTTTTCCAGCCAGGGTCAGCAGGCGTAAAGTACGCGCACGAATACCTTCGATCTCAGGACGATTGGCTAGTAAATAGAAAATTTCCAGAATTGCGCTGGGGTTTTCCGAGAAAATCTTGTGATGCTGGACAGCCAGTTTGCCATCGACCAGTTTGAAATTTTCATTAATTTCTTCAATCTGGCGTTCATATTGCGGCAAACGCGGGGTAATCACCGATTCGTTGAAATAAGCCAGCAACATTTCGTTCAGCGTCGATACCTGCTGTGCAGTGCGATAATAACGCTTCATGAACTGTTCGATAGGATAATTTGGGTGGTGGCCTTCTTCACGCACATAGCCGAACTTGGCTGCAATATCACGCTGATAATCAAATAATAAACGGTTTTCATCGCGCTTGGTCAAGCGGTGCAGATGATGGCGGATTTCCCAGAGGAAACTCTCGGCTTCCTCAAGTACACCGAGTTCAAATTCTGAAATAAAACCGAGATGTACCAGATCATAAATCCGGTTGACGCGAAAATGCCGTTTGGCAATCCAGCCAATCTGGTTAATGTCACGGATACCACCTGGCGCATTTTTAATATCCGGTTCCAGATTGCTTTCAGTATTGTTGTGCTGAGCATAGCGTTTATGCTGCTCATCCATCTTGGCATCAAAAAAAGTTTTGTCAGTCCAGGTACGTGATACGATACGACGTGGCCATTTGCACAGGTTTTCATTGCCAATAATCAGGCGGGCTTCGATCAGGGTGGTGGCGACGGTCAGATCACTGCTGGCCTGATTGACACATTCATTGATGGTGCGGACACTGATACCGGGTTTGAAATTCCCCACGTCCCAAAGCGATGAAATGAATGTAGAAATCAGTTGTTCCTGTTCCGGGTTAATCTCGTCTTCTGACAAGATCATGATGTCGACATCAGAATAAGGCAGCATTTCACGACGGCCATAGCCTCCGACTGCAAACAGGGCCAAATCAGTTTGATCCAGTTCGGCATGCTGCCAGAGAAACTGCAATGCTTCATCAATCAGGTTGGAACGCGCCAGAATAATATCCCGAATCGACTGGCCATTTTCAAAACTTTCCTGAAGCTGATTTTCGACATCACTGCGCCATTGATTGATGGCTTTAATGTCATGGTTGCTTTTAGCGTAATTCAGCAGTGGATGGGTGTTGATCATGTACAGTCGTCCGTTGGTATTTCAGCTTAGTTTTGGTTGACGCTAACTTGGTTGGCGACCTGGAGGGCCAGTTCACGTGCCTGTTCAATAGTTTCTGCACGTGCCGTGGCAACGCCCATACGACGACGTTTAAAACCTTCTGGTTTGCCAAACAGGCGCAAATCGGTATTGCCGTCTGCTAAAGCAAGATTCAGGCCAGAAAATGAAAGATTACGGCCATCTACTCCAGCATAAATTACCGCACTGGCAGCCACACTATGTCGTGCAGTATTCACCGGCAAGCCTAAAATAGCACGTGCATGCAGCTCAAATTCACTTTGAAATTGGGAGGCTAAAGTCACCAGTCCAGTATCGTGTGGACGTGGGGAAACCTCACTAAACCATACTTTGTCGCCTTTTACAAAGAGTTCCACTCCAAAGATTCCGCAGCCACCAAGTGCTGTAGTGACCTTGTTGGCAATGCGCTTGGATTCTTCCAGCGCGGCTGGAGTCATCGGTTGAGGCTGCCAGCTTTCCACATAATCACCTGAGTCCTGACGATGTCCGATCGGGTCGCAATAAGACGTTTCGATTTCGCCGGTTTCTGGATTTTTTGCACGAACAGTCAATAAGGTAATTTCAAAATCAAAGTCAATTTGTGATTCTACAATCACAGTACCCTGATTGACCCGGCCACCGGTTTGCGCATATTCCCAGGCAGCATCGACTTCATCAAAACGGGTAACACGAGACTGACCTTTGCCTGAAGATGACATCACCGGTTTCACAAAGTTTGGATAGCCGACATCGTCACAGGCCGCGCGGAAGGATTCTAAACTGTCGGCAAAACGGTAAGCTGAAGTTGGCAGACCGAGTTCTTCCGCAGCCAGACGACGAATACCTTCACGGTTCATGGTCAGATTGACGGCTTTAGCAGAAGGAATGACTGTAGCAATGTTCTGGGCTTCTATTTCAAGCAGAACTTCGGTCGCAATCGCTTCAATTTCAGGAACAATTAAATGTGGCTGGATTTGATTGATGAGTTGTTTGAGTTCTACAGCATCTGCCATATTCAAGGTATAGGAATAATGCGCAACCTGCATGGCAGGGGCATGATCATAACGGTCAGCAGCATGAACTTCGACTCCAAGGCGTTGTAGTGAAATCACCACTTCCTTGCCCAGTTCACCAGAACCCAATAATAGAACTTTATAGGCAGAAGATTGAAGGGGAGTACCAATAGTCACGCTCATGTGGATCATCCATGCTTGATTTTATGGACTTTTAGCATAGCAGAACTGAGCCGACAGTTAAGCCAAGATTCATACAAAATTGTGATATTGACCAACAGTTTTATTTATAAAGTTTTTCTAGATTTTAATAAGGAGGCGCTGTCATTTTCACATCGCTGTCAGACTGCGTTTGCAGAAGATAAATCCCGCTTCGAGACTTGAGCTTTTCTATTTGTGCAACATGTTCAGCATTGATATTCAACATCTTTAACAGACGCAATGTACGAACATGCAGGAAATAGGCATAGGGCAATACAAAAGGCAGTACCAAGCACAGCAAAAATAACAGTAGTCCAAAAATTGTGAATTGAATGCTGTCTCGCAAGACGGCGACGAGCTGGAACTGATCTGCTGAAAAGGCGGTAGCTGAAAAAAGAATAATAAGGAGCGCAAATAAACTAGCAAAAATTTTTAGAGCATTCGGCAGGATACGATGTATGAAGCTCC
The DNA here is from genome assembly GCF_000369665.1 of Acinetobacter sp. CIP 51.11. Classification (GTDB taxonomy): domain Bacteria; phylum Pseudomonadota; class Gammaproteobacteria; order Pseudomonadales; family Moraxellaceae; genus Acinetobacter; species Acinetobacter lwoffii_S. Next base: position 1,324,500 of record NZ_KB850129.1, on the reverse strand, counting down.
ACTTACCTAAGACCAATGTCAAGGGATGAAGATGCAGCACGTGTTGGCTCTGATTAAGCATGGCAATAATTTGATGAGTGCCATTCTTTTCAATATAAACCACACGAACTTGATCCGCCGGCTGCACATGTACTTCAACAAAATGTCTGGTAAAATTCTGAGCATTGATAAAACATTCAAAATATTGTGCCGGCACTTCATGTCGATGGAATACGGTTAACATTTCATCGCGCCGATGATGAATAAAGATTTTGCCTTCAATCACCTGTTTGACCTCAAACATGCGCATCCTTCCTTGTTTTTATTGTTATATAAAAAAGACCTATACTATGAGTTTAGCATAAGTCTTTGTTTCGATTGATCAACGAGTTAAAGCTTAAAAGGGTACTGGAACATAGGTGTAAACCAGGCCATAGGTGAGCGCTGCGGTCAGTGTCGCCATCACAATACGTTTAAACTTAAAGTACAAAACCGTGAGCACAATAAAGCCAACCAGCATCGCAAAACTTTTATTCGGCGTTTCTAATAAAGGTGGCAGGGTAGCAACTACCAACATGGAGCTGATCGCAGCGATGCCAATTGAACCCAAGGCAATTTTTAGCCACAACGCTCCGCGTTTTTGCGAACCTTGCTGAAATTTTTGAATGACAAAAAAAGGACCAAAGCGCGAGGCAAAATTGGCAATCCCGACTAAAATCCCGACCAGAATAATCTCTAGATTCATGCTTGATCTCCTGCGTGTTCAGGATCTGGCTGTTTCAAAATATAGTGCTTAAACAAGCCGGCGAAAATACCAGAACTGATACCGATAAAGATCGCGGCAGACAGGTCGATAAAATAACAGGCAATCGCAGAAACCAGAATCGTGACAGCTACAACAAAAGTATGTTTCTTTTCAAAAGCTGCCAACAAGAAACTCAGGAACAGCGCAGGTAACAAGAAATCCAGTGCTGCCTGCAAGAACTGTGGCAGGTTGCTGACCTGATCGGCAAACAATCCACCGAGGAAAGATCCGAGTGCCCAGGACATCCAGCTAAACAGGCTTAAACCGAGCATCCAGGATTCTGACCATTCCTGTCGCCGTTGCGAGAGCTTGATCATGCCGGAGGCAAAAACTTCATCGGTCAAACCCCAAGACCAGATTGCCGTTTTCTTTAAATTCAGCCGGTCTTGAATCAGATTTTGTAATGCAGGGCCATAAAGCAGATGACGAATGTCTAAGGCAATCACGGTTAATGCCGTCATCCAGATAGATGTTCCACTACCTAAGAGAGCGACCACCAGGAACTGGCTGGCACCTGCATACATCGAGCAGGACAGGAACAGTGCTTCCCAGGCGGTAAAGCCAAACTGAGTGGCTGACACACCAAAAGCAAACGACACTGGTAAATAAGTGAAGATAATCGCTTGGCTATCTTTTGCACCTTGCCAGAAGCCAGCAGGTTGCGTAGCGAGTTGATTCGGTTCAGACACGACACACCTTGAAGGAGAGTTGAACGATGGGTCAAATGAAGATTGTGTATTCTACGTGAATTTAATAGCATAGTGCCGAAATGTTTAAATTGGCGAGCCTGATATGTGGATGTTCAAGACACGTGCGATGCTGACTGCTGCTTTAATAAGCACGGCAATATTGTTACAAGCGTGTGGGAATGACAGTCAATCGACTGATAAGCCAGAAATTAAACCGGCACCTAAATTGACTAATGATGCGACGACTTATGCCAATGCCGCATGGCAACTGATCAATGAAGTGGATCCACTGGTCTATAATAAAGAAGTGGATCAGCTGGAAACACAGGTACGTCAACCAGCACGTAAATTGAGTACAGACTGGCGTATTAATGTCAAAATGACCGATTCGGTGACCGAAGGCAAATATGCTCTGTGTCGTAAAGCTTTGACCAGTCTGGAAATCTGGGCGCGGACGACCATGGAAAATGGCAACAGCCTGCAACAAAAACAGGCGGATTATGAGCGGGATAAACTGCAATGTCAGAATGCCATTGCCCATCCTGCACTCGGAAATACCGATCCTAAGCAAAAAGGTACTGCAATTGCCAATATGCAATAAACCTTTGCCCATTTAAATGTACTTATAAAAAGCCAGTCTGAATGACTGGCTTTTTTAGCAAAATAAGCTTTAAAAATAGGGCATCCACATATGTTCTAATAAAAGTACCATTACACCGCAGATCAGGAGTGTGCTGCCAATCATGCGTTGAATCATTGTACGTGTAGACATGGTCGATCTCCTCAAAGATTTAAAGCGCGTTCAACGCTTCCAGATAACTACGATTCACTTCTTCCCAGTTCACGACATTGAAAAAAGCCGAGATATATTCCGGACGACGGTTTTGATATTGTAAATAATAGGCATGTTCCCAAACATCCAGACCTAAAAGGGGAATATTGCCATGCATCAGCGGAGAATCCTGATTGGCGCTACTTTCTACAATAAGCGTTTGATCTGGCGCCATACTTAACCAGGCCCAACCACTACCAAAACGGCTAAGCGCTGCTTGGGTAAACGCTTCTTTAAATGCCTCGAATCCTCCTAATTCATGTTCGATCGCTTTGGCAATTTCAGCTTCGGGATGACCACCGCCGTCTGGACTCATCACTGTCCAGAACAGGGAATGATTGGCATGTCCACCGGCATTGTTGATCACGTTCTGTTTGAGTTGCTCGGGCACTTCATTGAATTTGCTAATTAATGCTTCGACTGATAAATCTTCCCACTCTGTACCCGCGATTCCTGCATTGATATTATTGATATAGGTTTGATGATGCTTGCTATGATGAATTTCCATAGTCTTGCTATCGATATGAGGCTCTAGCGCATCATAAGCATAAGGCAGTACAGGCAAGGTGTAACTCATTGGCAGGATTCCTTGGGGAGAATGGAGTTAGGTTATTTTTCATTAGATTTAAGATACACTCTAATTTAATATTCATATATGAGAATAGTTATCATTATTGTTAATATGTGTTGATCTTATGCGCTTCCAGGAAGCCTGTTATACGTATGAATCCTCTTTTTATAAGCAATAAAAAAGCCCCAAGAAGGGGCTTTTTTTAACAGCAATGACTTAAACGTTAAAACGGAAGTGTAAAACATCGCCATCCTGAACGATGTAAGTTTTACCTTCTAGACGCCATTTGCCTGCTTCTTTCGCACCGGCTTCGCCGTTGTACTGCACGAAATCATCATAAGCGATACATTCTGCACGGATAAAGCCTTTTTCAAAGTCGGTATGAATCACGCCCGCTGCCTGTGGTGCAGTTGCGCCAACTTTTACGGTCCAGGCACGAACTTCTTGTACGCCCGCGGTGAAGTAAGTTTGTAGGCCAAGCAGTGAATAACCTGCACGAATTACAACGTTTAAACCCGGTTCTTCCATGCCCATTGCTTCAAGGAATTCAGCACGGTCTTCATCTTCAAGCAATGAAATTTCAGCTTCAATCTGGTTGCAAAGTGGAACCACAATCGCATTTTCTTCAGCGGCTAATTTTCTGACTGCATCTAAATGCGGGTTGTTCTCAAAACCGTCTTCAGCAACGTTGGCAATATACATCGTTGGTTTAAGCGTCATTAAACCAAAGCCACGTACCAGCTTGCGTTCGTCATCATCTAGGTCCGCTGCGCGAGCCGGTTTACCTTCATCCAGTAAAGGCTGGATTTTTTCCAATACAGCTTTAGTGGCTAGCGCTTCTTTGTCACCACCTTTAGCAGATTTAGTCAAACGCGTAATTGCTTTGGCTACAGCATCTAAGTCTGCGAGCGCAAGTTCGGTATTAATCGTAGCGATGTCATCTAATGGATCAATACGACCATTCACATGAATGACGTTTTCATCTTCAAAACAACGCACAACGTGAGCAATTGCATCAGTTTCACGAATGTTGGCCAAGAACTGGTTACCCAAGCCTTCACCCTTAGAAGCACCCGCTACCAGACCTGCGATGTCTACAAATTCCATAGAAGTCGGAATAACACGTTGTGGTTTAACAATTGCAGTCAATTTGTCTAAACGTGGATCAGGAACAGGTACAATCCCGGTGTTTGGTTCGATCGTACAGAAAGGGAAGTTTTCTGCAGCAATAGCAGCTTTGGTTAAGGCATTGAAAAGTGTAGATTTACCAACGTTCGGCAAGCCGACAATACCACAATTAAAACCCATGAAATAACTCACAAAAGCGTTATATAAAAATTGCCCCCGATTTTACATGAAAGCGCAGCTAAAGTCAGGTCATGCGCTTGCGGTTTATTGCAATCAAATGCTTCTGGCGACCTAAAATGATTCGCTGAGCTTTCCTGGATGTGTAGTGAGTTCACCAACCATAGAGGAATAATCAGCCAGTATTTTACTTTTGAATAAAAATCACATTGTTTTTCTAAAAGTGAGTGACTAAAGTATCTGAATAAAACAGCGGCCTACACGCCCTGATCCAATAACGATAAACATGGAGCATACATGCGAACTTTATACCAGTTTCCTTTATCTCACTTTTGCGAAAAAGCACGTTGGATGCTGGACCATAAAGAGCTGTATTATGTTGCTCACAATCTGATACCCGGGGTACACCGCGCTTTTGCTCGCCTGAAAACAGGACAGAATCGTCTGCCTATTTTGCGTGATCAGGACCGATGGATCGCAGATTCAACCCAGATTGCTTTATATCTGGATGATACTTATCCAGAACATCGTTTACTGCACGCAGAAGGATATTTTCGAAATAAAGCTTTAGAAATTAATGAAATTACTTTGGAATTGGGTCGTCATGTTCGTCGCTGGATGCTGTCTCAAGCGCTGACTTCTGATCATGAATCTCTGGATATTTTAATTGGTGAGCAGGGCTATCTGCGCCAGTTTGAAAAATTTTCTAAACCTTTATTGAAAGCGATGGTGGCCAAGGGTTATGCATTGAATGAGGAAACCGTGGCGGAATCTAAACAACACATCGATGTTGCGGTACAGCAGCTCAATCAGATGCTGGTCAGCCAAGGTGGGCATTATTTTGTCGGAAATCGTTTAGGTCTGGCGGATATTGCAGTCTGTTCCATGTTGGCACCGCTTCTGGCGATTCCAGGTACGCCGTGGGAAAAAGAAAACTTTGAAACCTTGTCCGAAGAATATCGCGACTATCAGCAGTATTTGAATGAGCTACCACTGGGTGAATATATTTGCCGTATTTACCGAACCGAACGTAATGCGCGGGTAGACTGGCGTGGTGTATAAGTTTAAATGCTACTCTCAGAATTAAAAAACGCGCATGAAGCGCGTTTTTTTGATGAGATTATGATTAACCCCAAGGATTAGGCTGGTCGATATCAATATGTTTAGTAAAATTATTGAGGAGTGAACCAAAATCAAATCCGGATGAAGAACCGCCACTGCCGATATTCTGAATTGTATCTTTAATGCCCGGCAGGAGAGCAGACAGATCAATATTGGAATCAGTCGTACCCACACCTTGGACAAGATCACCGAGGTCAGGCAATTCAATCGAAGAGCCACTACCAACCAGCTGACCAACACCTTCGGCAATACTGCCTAGGTCAAAGCCGTTTGAAGCAGAGGAAATACTTTCGATCATACCACCCAGATCCAGATCGCTACCGAGATTGAGATTGCCTAATAACCCACCCAAGTCTATGCCATTTGAACCATTCGCAATCAGACCGCTCAGTAAGTCAGTGAAGCCACCGACATCAAAACCACCCGTTGCATTTCCGCCTACAAAGCCGCTAATTAAATTGGTAATAGCACCAAGATCAAAATCACTGCCTGCATTGCCACCGATTAAACCACCCACCAAGCCTACAATTGCTCCAATATCTATATCACCTAAACCGCCAGAACCACCGATCAGACTACCGACCAATTCAGCAATTTGTGCGATATCAATTTCACCATTACCGCCAATCAGGTTGCCGACCAGACCTGCGATGGCACCAATATCTACACCGCCCAATCCGCCAGAACCGCCGATCAGGCCACTAACCAGTTGAGCGATTTGCGCAATATCAATCTCGCCATTGCCACCGATTAAGCCACCCACCAGACCTGCAATTGCTCCAATATCTATATCACCTAAACCGCCAGAACCACCGATCAGACCACCGACCAATTCAGCAATTTGTGCGATATCAATCTCGCCATTACCACCAATCAGGTTGCTGACCAGACCTGCGATGGCACCAATGTCTACGTCACCTAAACCGCCAGAACCACCAATCAGCTGAGCGATTTGTGCGATATCAATCTCGCCATTACCGCCGATCAGGTTGCCGACTAGACTAGCAATCGCACCGATATCAATATTGCTTGAACCACCGATTAAGCCACTAACCAGTTGAGCAATTTTCGCGATATCGATATCACCATTACCACCGATGAGGTTGCTGACCAGACCCGCAATGGCACCAATATCAATATTACTTGAACCGCCGATCAGGCCACCGACCAGTTGAGAAATTTTACCAATATCAATATTGCCCGTACTGCCGCCCAATAAGCCGCCCACCAGTTTAGAAATAGTCTCAAGATCCAGGCTGCTGCTATTGCTCCCCATTAAGCTCTTTAATAAGTTGGTGACTTGGGTAATATTAAAGCTACCGCCATTGGATTGGGTTAAGCTACTGATCAGGCTTTGAATATTTAGACTTGAGGCATTCGAACCAGACAACTGAGTTAATAAATTGCTGAGATTTGTCGTACTCAGGCTGCTTCCAGAAAGGAGATTATTTAATAATGAGCTGACCGAAGGTTAAGTATTGGATCCGGTGAGATTGCCAATAAGATTGGTGAGGGTACCTGATGTCGTTCCACCGAATAAGCCGCCCAATAAGCTCTTCGTTTGGGTTTCGACGGTTAAAACAGGACTCACTTTTGTTTTTATCAAGCTTAAAAGTTTAGAAGCCATGACCGTTCCTTGTGTAATATTTTTGAAATGCGCTATTTTTGTTTTTAAAGCGCCTTTGTTTTAATCTATTTCTATACACTTGTAAAAGATGGACGGTTAAGTCGTGTAGGGGCTGACAGGAATAGCCTATCTGTTGCCATGTTTACCCAATTTAAATAATTTAAAAATAAAGATTTAATCAAAAATACCATTGGTCATGTTTTTAATTTATGCGATTAACGGTCATTTAAACCCTCCTGAAAACCGTATTTATAAAATGAAATCCCATTTGGGAAAAAATTTCAGAATATGAAAATTTTGTGAAAAATAAATAAATATTGTATAACAGAGATGGCGCAAAATTTTCTGCATCTATTGATTATTGATATAAGAGTATAAAAATGGAACTGGATCGTTTCGATAAACATATTCTAGAAATATTGACCCATGAAGATGTCAATCTGAATGAACTGTCCGAGCGGGTGAATTTATCTGTCAGTTCGGTGCATCGTAGGATCAAACACTTAATCGATCATAATATTATCAGTGGCTTAAAACGTGAAATCAATTACCAAAAATTAGGTTTCAGTCTGCATGTGCTGTTGCAGGTATCCTTAAGCAAACATGATAGTGATACTTTTGCCAAATTTCTGGAAGAACTGGAAAGTATTCCCGAAGTAATTAATGCCTTTTTGGTCACCGGTCAGTCGGCAGACTTTATTGTTGAAGTCGTGGCAAGAGATATGGAAAATTATAGTGAAATCCTGCTTAAGCGGATTGGAAAAATTGAGCATGTGGTGGCACTGCATTCCAGCTTTGTGATTAAAGAATATAATGTCTTTAACTGTAGCGGATTACTCAATAAAGTTTAATCAAAGCTAGGTTGGTGGACAGCCATAAAAAAACGCACCCTAAGGTGCGTTTTTTGAATCAGACATATTTAAGCATCAAGTTCTGCTAAAACTGCGTCTGAGAATTCAACGTTGGTATAAACGTTTTGTACATCATCCAGATCTTCAAGCATATCAATCATTTTCATGATTTTTTTCGCTTGATCGATGTCTGTGATTTCTGCTTTGGTTGAAGGACTCATCACTACTTCAGCATTGTCAGATTTTAAACCTGCAGCAGTTAAAGCATCTTGAACTTCACCGAAGGCTTCAGGTGTGGTAATGACCAAGATATCATCTTCAGTGACTTCGATGTCTTCAGCACCTGCTTCTAATGCCACTTCCATGATTTGATCTTCCAAAGACACATCTTCAAAAGTGATCTCACCACGTTTCGTGAACAGGAATGCCACCGAACCATTGGTGCCTAAGTTACCATCAGTTTTAGAGAAGCAATGACGTACGTCAGGCACAGTACGGTTCAAGTTGTCAGTCATGGTTTCAACAATAACCGCAACACCACCTACACCATAACCTTCGTAGGTCACTTCTTTCAGGTCGTCGTTATCTTCGCCACCAGCACCACGTTGAATGGCACGGTTGATCACGTCACGTGTCATATTCACTGATAATGCTTTTTCAACCACAGCACGTAGACGAGGGTTGCTTGCAGTATCTGGACCACCAAGCTTTGCAGCAGTGGTTAATTCACGAATGTATTTGGTAAAAACTTTACCACGACTCGCATCTTGTTTTGCTTTGCGATGCTTAATATTGGCCCACTTGGAATGACCCGCCATGCGAACTATGCTCCTTGTAGATTGGCTGTATGCCTATCAGAATGCCGAAATTCTACCATAAGCGTTTTTTTAAAAAAAAGTGCCTGGATTTGAGATTTCAGGATAAAAACAAAAAAAGTGCAATATCGAGGAAAAATAGAAAGAGGATAGGGGGATTTATAATTCTATTTATACATTTATATGGACAGATGACTTGGACATAAACAGCAGAATCGCTGATTATGTCCGTGCTTTTATTTTTAAAAAGCTTATTCTGGAATAACGATATCCAGGCCAACCTTGTCTTTATATAGTTGCTTGATCAAAGCCAGGTCATGCGCAAGGTCTGTCGGATAGATCTTGCCAAGAATGCCACCTTGCTTGGTTTTGGAATTGGCGTATAACAACACGATTGGTACATTGGAAGCCTTGGCAATATGCCAGAAACCGGTACGGATTGGTTTGCGTGCTTCACCTTGTTTAGCCCGTGTTGCTTCGGGAGCAATCACCAGATTGAACTTTTCATTGTTCTGAAAATGTTCCACCATCTGGGTCACGATATCTTTACTGGCCTTGCGGTCAACCGGAATACCACCCACAGCGTTCAATAGCGGTTTAAACGGTCCTTTAAATAATTCTTTTTTAATCAAGGTATGAACCTTGAGGTCATAAATCTGGAACAGGGCAATTGACAGTACCGCATCCATCATTGAGGTATGTTCAAATCCAATAATGACCTGTTTATCTTCAAGCACATCGGGTTCGACATGATATTGCCAACCTGCAAGTTTAAATGCAGATTCGCCAAGGAATTTATTTAGCATAAGTACGGAGAAGTAAAAGCTGTATGTAGAGAACTGCATAATTTCATCTTGTTCGCCCATACAGTCAATAGGCTTTCCAATAAAATCAGCGAATAATGTAAAAATCTATGATTTATTCATCTTTTTAAGCTGCAAGATTAAGAGTTAATATATATAAATAAAACAATATTAAGATCTTAAAAATATCATTAGATACAAAAAAATTCTTAAAATGATGAAAAAATGACTATCCAGAGCATACTTTAGTTATTAGACTTTTGTCGAAGAAGAAGACTGATACAGGTCTTTTCTATTTTCTTATTCTTTCTACTCTGAGATTGAAAAGTATGACGTACATGACAGCCTTCGTAGTCTCCCTATTGATTTTTGCGCTTATAATTGTATGGTCTTTGATCGAAATTAAGCAGGATTTACATAAAGACGAAGAAATGAAGTCTGAATTCTAGTCATTCTATCTTCTTTAGTTCTAGGCTATTCCTTTAACATTGCTGCCTGAGTAATAAAGAATTTTGATACCTTATAGATATACTAAGACCTTAAATCTATCAGTTTTACGCTTAGTAGACCGGATTAAATTCAAGATACAGGCTCATTTATCTTAAATGATGCAGCATGTATCTCATTTTTCTATATGCCTCCTATACTGAAGTCTTAAGTAACTGAATTTTGACTAAGACAAGTCGCCCATGATTGCTGCCTAAATGTTCAAGCAGTTATAAAAGCACTTGTCTTTCCAAAAAATCTTAGCTAGTATTCATGACGCCTGAACTTATTGATAAATAAAGTTTTCAGCATATAGGGCCTATAGCTCAGTTGGTTAGAGCAGCGGACTCATAATCCGTTGGTCGACAGTTCAAGTCTGTCTGGGCCCACCATATAAAACAACCCCTTACGTGCATTAATCGTAAGGGGTTTTTTGTTTTTGGATATTATGAAATCTGAAGTAAGCAATTCACTTAATTGATCGTCGTTCTTATCTCGAAGGACTTAAAATGGGTTGCCTCCACTGATAATGAACTTTTCTAGTTTGCCTTTCAATAAAGATTCTTCGTTACCAGCTTAATAAAAAAGCATCTCCCTCAGATATTACTTTTGTTATCTAAATTCCATAAACATCCTCTTTAATCAAAAAAAAAGTTCATATTTATGAAATAATTGTGATGTAGTTCAAAGAATATCTGCAAAAAAAGTGAAAAGTAGATGAAATGCATTTTACAACTGAAAAAATTATGCTAATTAATATGAGATGATTTTTTAGTCTAAAATCATGATGTTTCAGGACGGAATATCTTAAGAAGCGTATTAAAAAAATGATTAAACAGGAGTTTCAATGATGCTTCAGCTTTTAAGAAAATTGTTTTGTTTGCATATTTATGAATATGAGCAAATGCAAGAAATCGGGGAACACAGGGAGTGTCGTAAGTGCGGTACGAATAAGGACTAAAGTTTTTGCAAGAAAAGTGAGCAATGGCTCACTTTTTTATGCTTGTTATGGGCTAATTTCCGTTAAAATTAAAGGGAAATTTCATCACGATGAACAGGCATATGAGTAAAGATTTTCATGCAGATACCTATATCGTCGACAGCAACCTGGCAGATACGCTGCACTGGCTCAGCCTGCATCAAGATAGTTATGACTCCTTTAGCTATGATGCAGTCACGCAAGCGCTGATGGTGCATCATGCCAATGGAGTAGATCAAATCCGAGTCGGAGATTATCTGAATGCCCGTTATGGCATTTTAATTACTGCACATAACTTTTCTGCGAGTTCATCAACTTAAACAGTGATTAGCTTGCCATTGCATCTGTAGCCAGACTGCGAACACTTGGTTTTGGCTGTTCTGCAACTAAACCTAATTTTGCAAAAAGTTGCTGATCCCGGCCTTGGGATGTATTAGGGGTCGTCAGCAGTTTTTCACCAGAAAAAATAGAATTGGCACCAGCCATAAATGCCAAAGCCTGATCCGAATCGCTTAAGGATTCACGCCCTGCAGAAAGGCGAATATAGCTTTTAGGCATCAACAAGCGTGCTACGGCAATGGTACGAATCCATTCAATCACATCCAGTTTTTCTACATCTGCCATCGGTGTGCCTTCAATCGGCACCAACATATTAATTGGCACAGATTCAGGATGGATTGCCAGAGTTGCAAGCTCATATAACAAACCAATCCGATCATCACGACTTTCGCCCAGACCCACAATACCGCCACTACAGACTTTCATACCAGCTTGACGCACATGATCCAGAGTATCCAGACGATCATCAAAGCTACGCGTGCTGATGATATGTGAATAGTATTCACGAGAAGTGTCCAGATTATGGTTGTAATAATCCAGTCCTGCATCTTTCAAGCGTTCAGCCTGTGATCCATTTAGCATCCCCAGTGTCATGCAGGTTTCCAGACCGAGTGCTTTAACTTCACGTACCATTTCCAGCACATAAGGCATATCGCGTTCATGCGGGTTGCGCCATGCAGCCCCCATACAAAAGCGTGAACTGCCTGATGCCAGCGCCTGTTTGGCTTCCTGAATCACTTTATCGACTGCAATGCGTTTTTCAGCTTCCAGTTTGGAATCATAATGCGCTGATTGTGAACAGTATTTACAGTCTTCAGGACATTTACCGGTTTTAATCGAAAGCAGGGTGCTCACCTGAACGGTATTCGCAGTGAAATGTTCACGATGAACCTGTTGCGCCTGGAACACTAAATCCATTAAAGGCTGTTGATATAGAGCTTGTATTTCTTCACGTGACCAATCATTACGTACCGCATCACTACTGTTCATCTCTTTCCCTATCTGTGCTTATTTATCATTCGGTTCATCTTAATAAAAATAAGCTTTTGCTTCACTAGCAAAATATGACCTTATATAAATGGCAAAGCCCACACGAGGTGAGCTTATTTTTTCAGTTGCCAGATTATTTATTACTGTGATTTCCATGAATATCCTGGCCATGCAGATCACTACGGTGCTGCTTGTTAAACACGCGCTGATCCTGTTCATGCTGATTGTTTTTTGGGGAATTAATCGGGCCATGTTGCGGCTGCTGCTGTTGTTGCTTCTGCTGGTCATGCTGAAGCTGCTCAAGCAGTTCTTGATTTGGATTTTTTGATGACATCATCTTTCCTCCACTTCATTTCTGACTATTTTTATTTATGCCATAGTCTGAAACACGGGTGTGTAAGGCTTTTAAGTGAAACTGTGAATCTAGGTAAAGTTGAAATATATTTCAATAGTGAGAGAAAATTAGCTGGATTTTGCCAGTTGTTCTTGAACGGCCCAATCGATATGTACCTGCACAATTTCATCACGCTGATTACGCTGTTGCTGAAGAGCCTGAATAATCTGCCCATCAAAGGGCGCATTGCCCAAACCAATGGCGACATTGCGCATAAAGCTTTGATAACCTGTACGACGCATCGGGCTGCCTTCAGTCGCATTTAAAAAGGTCACTTCATCCCATTGCCATAAATCCAGTAAACTCACTTGATCCAGACCATGACGCGGATGAAAATCCTCTATCGAGGTCACTTGGGCAAAACTGTTCCATGGACATATCAGCTGGCAATCGTCACAACCAAAAACCCGGTTACCAATTCCGCGTCGCAAATCTTCTGGAATAATGCCTTTATATTCGATGGTCAGATAGGCGATACAGCGGCGAGCATCTAACATATAAGGCTCGACAATGGCTTGAGTCGGACAGATGTCGATACACGCAGTACAGGAGCCACAATGTTTGGTCGCGGGTTCATCAAAGGGCAGTTCCAGTGAAGTAAACAGTTCACCCAGTACAAAGAATGAGCCTGATGTTTTATGAATCAGCATGGTGTGTTTACCTGTCCAGCCCATGCCGGCACTTTCAGCCAGCGATTTTTCAAAAATGGGTGCAGAATCCGCAAAAGGACGTGATTCAAAATCTCCGATTTTTCCCCGGATTTTTGTCGCCAAGGTTTTCAGGCGACCGCGCATGGTTTTATGATAATCCCGGCCACGAGCATAACGCGCGATAATGGCAGAGTTGGGTGCATAAGGGATATAACGTGGTTCTGGTGCGTCGACCAGATAATCCATACGCACACAGATAATGCTACGTGTGCCGGGAACCAGTAAGGCGGGATTGGCACGTTTTTCCAGATTCTCTTCCAGAAACTTCATGTCACCATGATAACCACGATCCAGATATTCCTGTAAGCGTGCTAATTCTGCTTGAGCATCTGGTTTGGCAATGACACAATCAGAAAAACCCAATTCTAAAGCCTGCGCTTTAATCCATGCTTTTAGCTCGGCTGGATCTTGTTGATAAACTTTAATTTGCGCTTGAGAATCGGGAGTTGCCATAAACCAAAGACAGGGAATAAGAAATGCAGCAACAAGTTTACCATAGCCGTGATCTACAAGCATGGGAGCAGCGCTGGTTTCAACAGCAAAATAGTTCCTACGGTTTAATGCAACAAGTCGCCTGGGGGATTAGTCAGCGGCTGATCACTTTATTTTCCCAGCAAAAAATAAAAAAAATCGCTGTCTGCTGTGGTCAGGGTAATAATGCCGGCGATGGCTATCTTGTGGCCAAATATCTCAAACAGGCGGGCTTCAGTGTTGATATTTATGCAGTTGAGTTGGGTAATTCCAAAGATTTAGCATCGGCTGTGCAGGAAGCTCAGCAAGCTGGCTTGCAGCCTTATTCGCATTTTGATTTTCAATCTGAATGTGAGGTCTATATCGATGCATTATTCGGAATTGGTCTGAACCGTCAGCTGGACTTTGACTGGCAAAATGTTATTCAAACGATCAATCAGCAAACTGGATTAAAAATCTCAATTGATATTCCGAGTGGATTGGATGCCAATACCGGCCAGCCTTTGCCTGTTGCGATTAAAGCTGACTACACTTTCACGGGTTTAGGGCTTAAGGCAGGACTGTTTACTGGACAAGGCAAAGAATATGCGGGCAAGATCGAACTGATTTCTGCTATCCCGACAGATACTGAGCTTCAACCAATTGCTTGTCTTTCATCACATCAGATTCAATTGCCGAAGCGTGAAGCCTTTGGTCATAAAGGCAGTTATGGTCATGTCTTGGTTGTAGGTGGTCATGCCGATATGGGGGGGGCAGTGATCATGGCAGCAGAGGCAGCATTTGCTGCCGGAGCAGGTAAAGTGACGATCGTCTGTGATGCAAAACACCATACTGCGATTTTGTCACGTGCACCGAATATCATGCTGCGTGATATCAATCTTTTAACTCAGGAGCAACGCCAAGCACTGATTCAGCAGGTCGATGCAGTCTGTTTTGGCATGGGATTAGGTCGTGATTCTTGGTCAGAGCAACAATATACAGCTTGGTTTGAGCTGACTCAGCAATCTGATCTGGAGGTTGTTTTGGATGCGGATGCCTTATGGTTTCTGGCCAAGCAGCCTCAAGTTTTGAATTCCCAGACTTATGCCACACCACATCCAGGAGAAGCTGCAACTTTGCTAGCATGTAGCACTGCGGAAGTTGAAATGGATCGGATTGCAGCCATTCATGCCCTGCAACAAAAATATCAGGGACAGTGGGTGCTAAAAGGTTCAGGCAGTCTGATTCTGGAAGAAAAGCTTTACATCTGTGATGCCGGGAATGCCGGTATGGGCACTGGCGGAATGGGGGATGTACTGGCCGGCATGATTGCCAGTCTAAAGGCGCAATTTGCACAAAAAATTCATTTGCATGAAATTGTGACTTTACATGCACTTGCAGGTGATGAATTGGCCAAAAATGGCGAACGTGGTTTACAGGCACAGGATATGAAACATGCGATTTATCAGGTGGTGAATCGCTAAGGAGAATAGTGTGCCAGTGATCAAACTGAATATTTCAGGCCAAGTCCAAGGAGTCGGATACCGTTACTGGTTTGCCGAGCAGGCTCAAGCACTTGGGCTGAAGGGGTATGTACGGAACTTAAGCACGGGTGAAGTGGAGGCGGTTATTGTTGGAACAGACTCTCAGCTTCAGGAAATGATTACACGAAGTTGGCAAGGGCCTGCTCGTGCCATCGTACAAACGGTTATTCAAAAGCATCTGGAATCTGACCTAGATGTTCAAGACTTTAGAATATTGCGTTGAACCTTAGCGACGACGGCTGCTGACACGACTCCGGCCGCGTGCCATACCGCCCAACGCATTCAATACTGCCATTTTACTCATGCTGCCTGAGGCGTGGGCATGACAAATGGCAGCCGCCAGGGCATCCGCCGCATCTTGTTGCGGTTTGATGCTGAGTTTTAGAATATTCATCACCATCATCTGTACCTGTTCTTTATCCGCAGCGCCATAACCCACTACCGACTGCTTGATCTGGCGCGCAGTATATTCAGCGACTTTCAAATCCAGATTGACCAGTGCCGCAACAGCAGCACCACGGGCCTGACCGAGTTTTAAGGCAGAATCCGGATTTTGTGCCATAAAGACCTGTTCTACCGCAGCTTCAGTGGGACCATAAAATTTTACAATGCGCTCCACGCCGGCAAAGATCCGTTTTAAACGTTCAGGCATTTCAGTCGTTTCTGTTCTGATGGTGCCGGCATCAACAAAAGTCAGTTTGGAGCCGTCTTTTTCGATAATTCCGTAACCGGTTAAACGAGAACCGGGGTCAATCCCAATAATTAATGACATGCCCGCACTTTAAAAATAGAATAATGCCCATATTGTTACATAAGCGTATCAAAAAAGCTTGATCCTGATGAAGCAGTTGATTCCAGCATCCTATTATTTATTTTACTGAGATTAGATTAATTTTCATGAAATTATTTCTTATTATCCTTGCAGGCTTAATCCTAGAAGTATTTGTCTGGATTGGCGTGGGTGACCTCGTCGGGAGCATGTGGTACGTATTTTTCTGGTTTGTGGCCGCATTTTTTATTGGTATGAATCTGATCCGTAAATACTCGGCCGGTGTAATGCCACAAATGCAGCAAATGCAGATGGGACAGATGAGTGCAGATCCTGCATTAACAGGAAATTTACCTAAAATTCTGGCAGGTTTCTTTCTGCTTATTCCTGGATTGATTACCGACGTATTGGCAGTGTTGATGCTCATTCCAGCGGTTCAGCAGGTTTTTAAGGCTGCTATAATGAAAGCGATGATGAAACGTCAGCAACTCATGATGGAAAAAATGATGGGTGGCATGATGGGCGATATGGGTGGTGCACAAGGCCAGAACCCATTTGCCGAGATGATGCGTCAAATGCAGGATATGCAAAATCAGCAATCAGGTCGCGGTGATTCCAACATTATTGATGGTGAAGCACGTGAAGTGAGACCTGAGGCGAAAAAAATTGAAATGAAAGATATCAATCCAAAATAAATGTTTTATTTAAAAAATTCTATTTAAGCCGAATCTGATGATTCGGTTTTTTATTGGAGCTTTCTAATCTCTTTGAACAAACGTTATAATATATTTTTATAAATTTACCTTATTTTAATGTCTCTGCTTTTTACGATCTGTCTCCTGCATTTTGTTGCTCAACTCAGTCCCGGCCCCGATATCTTACTTATTGCCAAAAGTGCTGCATCCACCACACGCCAGAATGCCCTGAAAATTATTGCAGGGATCTCTGCCGGTATCGTGGTTTGGGTAGTACTGACACTTGCGGGTTTTACTGTGTTAATTGGCCAGTTTCCATGGATCCAGCAAGCCTTAATGCTTTTGGGTGGCATGTTCCTGGCGAAGATGGGATGGGCCATGTTAAAGGGTGGTGTGCATAGCTTTAAAAATAGACATCAGACCGACGACGATACAAATGGACAGGTGCAAGCTAAAAACTATTTTATGTTGGGCTTATGGACCAATCTTTCTAATCCCAAAACACTGATCTATTTTAGTAGCGTATTTTCACTGGCCTTAAGTTCGTCTGCTTCCGATTATTTGAAAGCACAGTTAGCGGTAATTATTCCCTTGCAGACTTTTATCACCTTCACTTTATTGATGCTGTTGATTTCCCAACCAAAAATTAAAATCTTGTACCAGCGTTCGGGGAGTTATATTGATATGATGTCAGGCGGACTATTTCTGCTATTTGCATTGTGGTTATGGTATGAAGCACTTATTCTGATGAATTAAGGAGGGTATCTTCATTTAATGCTGGAGATATTGGTGAGGTCGGGGAAGGAGAGGCTAAATTGTCTGGTGTTTTAACCGCCGTTTGATAACGATTAGGCTTTAAGGTGGTTTCAGTATTTTCAGAGCCTTGATAGCTGCGGCTACGGTTAGCACGTTCGCGTAATCCACCTTTTTTAATTAACTGAACCATGGTACATCTCCACTTTCAATAAGCACTATTGTAAATCAGATCTGGAGTTTATAAGTGTGTTTTTCTGCATGCCTGTTTGAGGATTAATACATCATGAAAGAGACCTGTTGCTAGTAACAGGTCTTTTGCCGAGAGGTGAGTAAAAATTAGCGTAGGCCTTTATTTTCTTCCTGCAAAACATCAAGTATAGAGTGTGGTACGGGCATTTCTTGTTGTTGTGATTGTACATATACATGTACGACTTTAAACACGATTGCTGTAGCGAGACAGGCCACCAGACATAAAATCCAGAAACCAAACGGACTGCGAATATGATGCGAACCGCAATCCGGACATGATTTTTCTGTAGAGTCGACGACTTTCTCGCAGCAGGCACATTGATATTGATAATGCATTGTTCTTCTCCCAGGATGTTATCCTTTTTATTCTTTGATCATGAAAGATGATTTAGCACCCTATCATAGGAGAGCTTGTACAGGCTTGCAATATGCGATTGTCGATAGTTACATACGATCTATATAGAATTAAAATTAATTACATGCTTGTTGCATAATCAAGAAAAAGAAAGGACCTAATGCCCACAGAATGTGCTGCATCTACAAAGCTAAACATTGCCAATCATAAACAATAAAGCCCGCTTGAAGCGGGCTTTATGTGGAAACTAATTAACTATTACTGCCCTGAACGGATGATGTAATCAAAAGCAGACAGTGATGCCTTGGCACCTTCACCGGTGGCAATGATGATCTGCTTGTATGGCACTGTGGTACAGTCACCTGCCGCAAATACACCTTTCACATTGGTTTCGTTTCGATCGTTAATCACAATCTCACCACGGTTCGTTAGCTCAACAGCTGTTTCTTTTAAGAAATCAGTGTTTGGTAACAAACCGATCTGCACGAAAATCCCCGCCAGCTCAACCACATGCTCTTCATCTGTGGCACGGTCTTTATATTTCAGACCAGTCACCTGTGAACCATCACCCAGTACTTCTGTCGACAAGGCATTCTTGATCACCGTAGTGTTTGGCAAGCTGTTCAGTTTGTCTTGCAACACCTGATCCGCACGCAGCTTGGTATCAAACTCCACCAGCGTTACATGCTCTACAATACCGGCCAGGTCGATCGCAGCTTCTACACCCGAGTTACCGCCACCGATGACCGCAACACGCTTGCCTTTGAACAGTGGACCATCACAGTGCGGACAGTAGGCTACACCACGGGTTTTGTATTCCTGCTCACCTGGAACGTTCATCTCTCTCCAGCGTGCGCCGGTCGACAGAATTACAGTTTTTGATTCCAGTTTGGCCCCGTTGTCTAACGTCACTTCCACCAAACCATTGGCTGTTTCATCCGCACCTTTGATGTTAGACACGCGTTGCAGGTTCATGATGTCGACACCATATTCACGCACGTGGGCTTCCATTTCCGCTGCAAACTTCGGACCTTGAGTTTTTTGTACAGACGTAAAGTTTTCGATGTCCATGGTATCCATGACCTGACCGCCCATACGTTCAGCCACGATCCCGGTTTTAATGCCTTTACGTGCTGCATAGATTGCAGAGGTATTCCCAGCAGGTCCACCACCGATCACCAGGACATCAAAGGCATCTTTGGCATTCAGCTTTTCCGCATCTTTGGTAGCGGCATTGCTGTCCAACTTGGCAATGATTTCTTCCAGCGTCATACGACCCTGACCGATATGCTGGTTGTCCTGGAACACCATCGGAACCGCCATGATTTTGCGTTCTTCTACTTCTTCCTGGAAGAAAGCCCCATCAATCATGGTCGCTGTAGTGCCTGGGTTATAGATGGCGATCAGGTTAAGTGCCTGAACCACATCCGGACAGTTATGGCAGCTTAAAGAGACGAACACATCAAAGTTAGATTGAACACCCAGGCTCTTGATATTCGCCAAAACTTCATCAGAGACTTTTGGTGCATAACCTGAAGTTTGCAGCAATGCCAGAATCAGCGAAGTGAATTCATGGCCCATTGGCAAGCCTGCAAAGAATACACGTGGTTCCTCACCAGCTTTTGCAATCCCGAAACTTGGCGCACGTGCATTGGTCCCGTCAAAGCGTGCAGTGACCAGGTCAGACAGTGCAGCCACTTCGGACACCAGTTCCTGGATTTTGGCTGATTTGTCAGAGCCATCCAAATTCGCCACCAGTTCAATCGGGCCTTCTAGGCGTTCTAATAAGGTTTTAAGTTGGGCTGAAGTATTTTGATCTAACATTGCTAACGTCTCCAAAGGAGTAAATGTTTATTTGATAACAGGATATTAAATGAATTGAATAAATAGGTAAAACAGTTTGTTTTTATTTTACTGATCGGATTTACAGATTTATTGAAAAATTCATCATTAATTTCAAAGTTTTATATGGGGGTGAAAGATTAATTTTCAAGTAGTTTAGAGCAAGAATAAGGATTTTCAGCTAAGATTAAAACAAGATATTTGAGACTTGAATGATGGAATTACGACGCGGTATTTATCAACATTATAAGGGACAGCTTTATCAGGTGTTCCATGTCGCCACGCACAGTGAAACTGAAGAAAAGCTGGTAGTTTATCAATGTCTTTATGGGGATTATTCAATTTGGGTACGTCCTTTAACGATGTTCACTGAAACCATTACCACCAACGATGATCGTGAAGTGGAGCGTTTTAAATTGATTCAGGCACTTTAAGCCCAACAGACTCAGGGAAGAGTGATGCAAAACTCAGATGAATTTGAAATATTCATGCAAGAATTATATGAAAAATTTCATATGCATGATCATAAGCAGGCAGATCGCCTGCACCGATACCGGAATATAGAGCCAGAATCCGGTCAATTTTTGTCTATGCTGATTCGTGCGCAACAATCGAAAAGTATTTTGGAAATTGGCACTTCTACCGGTTATTCCACTCTATGGCTGGCGGAAGCGGCTCGGCAGACTCAAGCCATGATTACAACTCTTGAAGTTGATGCAGAACGGGTTGCTCAGGCAAAGCAATATGCGACAGAAATAGATCTTGCAGATTTAATCAATTTTAAAGTGATTGATGCACAAGTTTATCTGAAGGAAGAACAGGAAATATTTGATTTTATCCTGTTAGATGCTGAACGAGATGCTTATGTCAGTTACTGGCCACATTTGAGTCGATTACTTAAAGCAAAGGGCGGGTTACTGGTAGTTGATAATGTCATTTCACATGCAGCAGAAGTCGAAGAGTTTATTGCCTTAATTCAGCAAGACCCACGTTTTATCATGAGTACTGTACCCATAGGCGCAGGTTTGCTGATGGTGGGATTTCGATAATTAGATTCGCTTTAATCCATGCAAATTTTATTAAAATGTAAATTATATTCGAGATACTTTTCTACGAATGCAGCTTTGTCTTGGCGTCTTAGTAAGTTGTCATAAATAAATTCAGGTACGGGATGATACAGCTCGGTATGACCATTACTGTATACAATTTTCAGGTGGCGGCTTGAGGGATTGTATTTCCAAGAAATCACAGTAAGCAGTTTTTGCATATGCGTTCCTCCACTGAATATTTTTTATCTTATCATTTGAACTTATGCCATATGGCTCTGCAGATGTATAGCTCAATTGTAAGAATGAGTAAGGATTATGAGAAAGCGAAGCAAAAGATATGCCTGAATTTTTAGATGATGGATCAAGAAAAAAATAGGACTGCAATATTTAAAGTCCTAACAAAATAATTTAAAAAATAAAATCCAGTATTGTGCTGAGATAAAAGTTCAAACCATAAAAAACCACGCTAAAAAGCGTGGTTTTTTGAATCAGTTCAATCTAATTAAAATTAGATTTTACCCACTAGGTCGATTGAAGGAGCAAGAGTTGCATCGCCTTCTTTCCATTTAGCTGGGCAAACTTCGCCTGGGTGAGCATGTACGTACTGAGCTGCTTTAACTTTACGAAGAAGTTCTTGAGCATCACGGCCAATACCACCAGCGTTGATTTCAACGATTTGGATTTTACCTTCTGGATCGATTACGAAAGTACCACGATCAGCAAGGCCGTCAGCTTCGATTAATACGTCAAAGTTTTTAGCAAGTGTCCAGTTTGCATCACCAACCATTACATACTGGATTTTTTTGATTTCTTCTGAAGAATCGTGCCAAGCTTTGTGAGTGAAATGCGTGTCAGTAGAAACTGAGTAGATTTCAACGCCTAGTTTTTGGAATTCAGCGTAGTTGTCAGCAAGGTCACCAAGTTCAGTTGGGCAAACGAAAGTGAAGTCAGCTGGATAGAAGAATACAACAGACCATTTGCCTTTCAGGTCAGCTTCAGTAACTTCAATGAATTTGCCGTTTTGGAATGCAGTTGCTTTAAATGGTTTAACTTCAGTATTAATTAAGCTCATCATTGTCTCCATGATTGAGGTAGTCTTTGATTTTGAATAAGAGTATCGAAATTTTGGTTGATGCTAAAATGGTATTTTTACATTACAAACATCGGAAAAACCGAATTAAGTAAAAACGCGCCACTTCGGCAAAATCGCTTTGTTCATTCAGCAGCATCAAGATGATGGCCTGAAGACAAAATTATCTCTTTTTCCTCGTGCTAGCAAACATGATGTTGAAACCAAAAAATTCAAGGGTCAATTTGGAAAAAAGCATAATTTACCCAAAATAATTTAAATATCAATTCCAAACTTAAACTGATGATTAAATCTAGTCAGGAAAATTCAAGGGTGTCATATAGATATTTTGACAGGTTTATGGCGCTGAATTGTGGGAAATCAGGCAGCCAAAGCCAATTTGTCCGGCACTTAACAGAACTACGACTATCTGAAATCTAATGAACCAAGTAAAATAAACCTTTCCGGTTTTTTGATGTGGGTATTTTCTCTGTGCAGAGTCATTTAAATGTAGATCAATGGATAATGGCGCATGACCGTCACCGTTTAAATCGACTGAAAAAAGGGAAAGACGCAGATGCCAAGCAGTATCAGGAATTATTTGAAAAATCCAATCTGAAAGTACGGCAACGGCTTGAACGTCTTCCGAACATCAAGCTGAATCAGGATCTGCCGGTTACCCAATACACTGACAAGCTGATTGCTGCGATTCAAAAGCATCAGGTGATTATTGTGGCCGGTGAAACCGGTTCTGGTAAAACCACCCAGTTACCACAAATTGCCATGCTGGCCGGACGTGGTCTGACCGGAATGATCGGGCATACCCAACCGCGTCGACTGGCAGCTCGCAGCGTATCACAGCGTATTGCCGAAGAGGTTGGTGAAAAACTTGGGGAATCAATTTCCTTTAAAGTGCGTTTTACGGAACAGGGTTCACAAGATTCAATTGTGCGTTTGATGACAGACGGTATCTTGCTTGCCGAATTGACACATGACCGCTATCTGACCAAATATGACACGATTATTATTGATGAAGCGCATGAACGTTCGCTGAATATCGACTTCATTATGGGCTATCTAAAGCAGCTGTTGCCGCGTCGTCCTGATCTGAAAGTCATCATTACTTCTGCAACCCTGGATGTAAACCGTTTTAGCAGTTACTTCAATGGTGCACCAATTTTTGAAGTGGAAGGCCGCAGCTTCCCAGTCGAGCTACGTTATCGTCCGATCTCGGAAATGAGCATTGGCGGTAGTGATGATGACGAGTTTGATGACTTTGAAGAAAATCTGCCTCGCGCTGTGGTCAAAGCAGTCGAAGAATGCTTTCAGGATGCACAGGAAAAAGGCCATCCTGAACATGCCGACATCCTTATTTTTGCCAGTACTGAACAGGAAATTCGCGAGCTACAGGAAACCCTGATCAAACATGGGCCACGCCACACGGAAGTATTAACTTTATATGCGCGTCTGGCGCTGGCTGAACAGCAAAAAATCTTTAATCCTTCTGGTGGTGGGCGACGCATTATTATTGCCACCAACGTAGCAGAAACGGCTTTAACCGTTCCGAATATCCGTTATGTAATTGACAGCGGTTTTGCCCGTATTTCGCGTTATAACTATCGTTCACGGGTGCAACGTTTACCGATTGAAGCCGTTTCTCAGGCAGCAGCCAATCAGCGTAAAGGTCGTTGTGGCCGTATTGCGCCGGGTGTCTGTATACGCCTGTATTCTGAAGATGATTTCCTCAGCCGTCCAGAGTTTACCGAACCGGAAATCAAGCGAACCAACCTGGCATCTGTAATTTTGCAGATGCAAAGTCTGGGGTTGGGTTCACTGGAGGATTTTGATTTCATCGAACCGCCAGATCACCGTTTGGTGAATGATGGCCGCAAGCTCCTCATTGAACTGGGGGCAATGGCCGAGAAAAATTCTCCTAAAACTGAAGATGATCAAGCAAATCCCTCTAAATCTCCCTTTGAGAAAGGGAGACTTCAAAGCAGTGGCTTAACCAAGATCGGTCAGCAAATGGCGAAAATGCCAATTGATCCTCGTTTAGCCCGCATGATTCTTGGTGGTGCACATTTTGGCGTGCTAAATGAAGTGCTGGTGATTGTGGCCGCACTTGCAGTTCAGGACCCGCGTGAACGCCCTGCGGACAAGCAGATGCAGGCGGATCAGAAACATGCACTATTCCGTGAAGCCGATTCTGATTTCCTGTTTTATATTAAACTCTGGGAGACGCTGCATAATAACCGCGAAAGCATGAGTGAAAATAAGCGCCGTACTTTTGCTCGTAATCACTTCCTGAGCTGGCTGCGTCTGCGTGAATGGAAGAAAACTCATGAGCAGCTGGTGGAGTTGGCTAAGGGTTTAAAACTGTCATTTAATGAAAAGAAAGCCAGTTATGAGAATCTGCACCGTGCCTTGTTGACCGGTCTGTTATCGTTTATCGCCAATAAGACCGATGAGCGTAATGTCTTTATGGCAGTACGTCAGCAAAAAGCTCGGATTTTCCCGGCTTCTACCTTGCACAAGACCAATACGCCGTGGGTGATGGCCTTTGAAATGGTCGAGACTTCCCAGGTGTATTTGCGTACCCTTGCCAAGATTGAACCGGAATGGATTCTGCTGGCCGCGCGTGACCTGCTCAAACATCATTATTTTGAACCGCACTGGTCGAAAAAAGCTGGTGTAGTGAATGCCTATGACCAGATTTCCCTGTTTGGTCTGATTATTGAGCCGAAACGCCCAATCAATTATGAAAAAGTTGATCAGGCAGCTGCACATGAAATCTTCTTGCGGGATGCTTTAACTACCGGTCATCTAGGGATTACTCCACCATTTTTAAAGCATAACTTGCTTAAACTGGAAGAAGTCGAGCGGGTAGAAGACAAGCTGCGCCGTCGTGATCTGGTTGTTGATGAAGAAACCATTTACCAGTTCTATGCTTCCAAAGTGCCGTCTGAAGTAGCCAGCCGTCGTACTTTTGAAGACTGGCGTGCCACGGTTGAGCCTCAACAGCCACGCTATTTATTTGTTGATGACGATGCGCTGTGGCTAAATGATCGTCCAACCACACAACAATTTCCGGACTATTTGCAGAATGGTAGCCTGCGTCTGGCGGCGACTTATCGCTTTGACCCGAGTCATGATGAAGATGGCGCGACAGTTAAAATTCCACTGCAAGCTTTGGCCCAGGTCGATGAAGGGATCTGGTCATGGGGAATTCCGGGCTGGCGTCTGGATCTTATTGAAGCATTGCTAAAAGCTTTGCCGAAGGACAAGCGTCGTAATCTGGTGCCGATTCCGGATACTGCACGAAAACTCATGGTAAAAGTAGATGCGCAGGATTTACAGAAACATATTTTTAGTTTCTTGGCATTCCAGCTGCGGGGCGATCAAATCACTGAGAAAGATTTCAGTTTTGACCGGGTAGATCAATATCTGTTGCCATTTATCAAAGTTACTGATGAAAAAGGCCGTGTCATTGAGCAGGGGCGTGATCTTGCTGAGTTGAAAGCGCGCTGCCGCACTGAAACGCATAGTCCGGTCAAACAGCTTAAAGGTGAATTTAAAACCTTCCCGGAAAACTTTGTATTTGAAGCTTCGCAAAAAGTCACTGGTGTCGTGGTCAAGCAGTATCAGGCGCTGGTTCCGACCAAAGCTTTTGCTGCCCTAGAGCAGAAAGATGAATCGGGTGTGGTGATTCAGACTTTCAATGATCAGGTAGAAGCGGTCAAAAAACATCGTGAAGGGGTGATCCGACTGGTGCATATGCAACTCGGAGACTTGACTCGTCAGTTAAAAAAACAGATATCGAAACCTTTGGCGCTGGCTTATTCGCCACTCGGTGATAAAGCGCAACTGGAACAAATGTTAGTTTATGCCACACTACACATGTCCATAAATGAGCTGCCTGTCAATGTGCAAGAGTTCCAAAAGCTAGTTGAAGATGTAAAAAAATCTTTCCTGACTTATGGCCAAGTTGCCCTAAAAGAGATCACGGATATTTATATCCAGTGGCAGGAAATCCGCCGGAAATTATTGGTTTTAGACCATTCTGTGTTTGAGAAAAATATCAATGATATTGAAGATCAGCTTGATTTAATGAACCTTTCTGACTTTGTATATCGTAAACCTTCCGATGTGTGGAGCGAATTTCCACGTTATTTAAAAGCCTTGATCTTGCGTTTAGAGCGCTTGCCCAATAATCTACAAAGGGACAATTCCGCCATTGACCAAATTGATCAATGGATGGAAAAATTATTCAAGTTTAAAGATGACCCTCGTCTGAAAGAATTATATTTCATGGTCGAGGAGTTAAGAATCTCATTGTTTTCACAACCGATGAAAACAAAAGCACCCGTGTCTCCAACTCGCTTGCAAAAAGTATGGGATCGTCTTGGAATCAGTTAAGATATAGGTAATTCAGATAAGGAATTTTACATGGGCATCCGCATTACGGGTACTGGCTTATTCCATCCGGAACATGTCATCACCAATGAAGAATTAGTTGAAAGTTTAAATGCTTATGTGGAACTGTTTAATCACGAAAATGCTGACAAAATCGCTGCAGGCGAAGTGGAAGCACGTCGTGGTTCTAGCGCAGACTTTATTGAAAAAGCATCTGGCGTACAACGCCGTTATGTCGTAGAAAAATCAGGTATTCTTGATCCAAAACGCTTACGTCCAAATTTACGTGAACGTGCAGATGATGAAATTTCACTGCAAGCAGAATGGGGCGTAATCGCAGCCAAGCAGGCGATGGAAAATGCCGGTGTGACTGCCGAAGACATTGATATCGTGATCTTGTCATGTTCGAATTTGCAACGTGCTTATCCTGCTGTAGCGATCGAGATTCAGACCGCTCTAGGCATCAAAGGCTATGCCTATGACATGAACGTGGCGTGTTCTGCAGCAACATTTGGTCTGAAACAGGCTTATGATGCGATCAAAGCGGGCGCGCGCCGGGTGTTATTGGTGAATGTAGAAATTACCTCTGCACATACCGATTTCCGTTCACGTGACTGTCACTTTATTTTTGGTGATGTGGCAACCGCTTCAATTATTGAAAATACTGACAGCAAAACCGGTTTTGAAATTCTGGATTCTGAGTTGTTTACCCAGTTCTCGAATAACATCCGCAATAACTTTGGTTTCTTGAATACTTCTGAAAATGCTGACATTGACGACAAACGTTTCCGTCAGGATGGTCGTAAGGTATTTAAAGAAGTCTGTCCACTGGTTGCGAAAATGATTACTGCGCAACTGGAGAAGAACCAGATTGAGCCGACAGGTGTTAAACGCTTCTGGTTGCACCAGGCCAATGCCAGCATGAATGAACTGATCCTGAAACTGGTCGTTGGTAAAGAAAATGCCAAACCTGGTCTGGTACCGATCATTCTGAATGAGTTTGCCAACACTTCTTCTGCCGGGGTGATCATCGCCTTGCACCGTAGTGCACATGAAGTTGAAGATGGTGAATACGGCGTGTTGTGCTCATTTGGTGCGGGTTATTCGGTGGGTTCGATTCTGGTCCAAAAGCGCGTAGCATAATCCGGAGTCAATAGGGAGCAAACAGCTTGCAGGTCAAACATGATGGGCAATGGATTAGACGCTTAAGTGCCTTATCCAAATTATATTTTACCCCTACCTTTTTAGGGGCAGAATATATTGATGCCAGTCGGCCTGCAATGTATGTCGGTAATCATTCCATGTACGGCATCTTTGATTCGCCGATGCTGATTGATTATCTCTATAACGAACATAAGGTGGCTGTGGTCAGTATTGCGGATCATAGCCATTTTTATGTACCGCTATGGCGTGAAGCCGTGAAAAAGTTTGGGGCAGTCGATGGCATCCAGCATTATGTACGTGCTGTGATGCAGCAGGGCTACTCCATTCTGGTGTTTCCGGGAGGCGGTCGCGAAGTACTTAAACGTCAGGGTGAACAGTATCAACTGATCTGGAAGCAACGTTACGGATTTTTAAAGCTAGCTCAGGAACTCAACTATGATATTGTCCCTTTTGCCGCGCTCGGTGGGGATGAAGTCTATGAGATCGGCTTTGATGCCAATAAGATCATCCAGCATAAATATTTTCAAAAACTTCTCAAAGTACCACAACTCAATAAATTACTACGTCAGGGCGATGTGATTCCATCTTTGCCTAAACGATTATTCCCAAAACGCCTGCCATTTTATTTTCAGTTTATGCCGCGACAATCGATTGCTCAGACTCAGGAAGAGCTGATTGCATTTCGACACAGCTTGCAGCAACATATTTATACCGGCTTGGCCGAGCTTAAGGCGCTACGTCAGCAAGACTAAAAAAGAAAAATTCTTCCTGTAAAATCTAGGCTATGATCTATTGAAATGTTCTATTTTTAGCAATGAGGATGCATGGACGGTTTTATAGTGCAAGTGATGCCATAATGTATTTTTAAGTGTTCACTGATTGGCGATCAAGGACTCAGCATGATCCAATATAAAAATAAGATGATTCTAAGATGACCGAGGTATACGTATGGAACAGGAAAGCTTGGTAGCATCTTTAAGGTTATTGGCACAACAATGTTTACGGATTTCTCCAGAGCTGAACCAGCTTTATCTTGATCAGATGGCAATAATTGGTCATCTGAATGCACAAAATTTAATAAAAATTCAGCAGGATCAGTGCCGGATTGAATTGCTGG
This sequence comes from Acinetobacter sp. CIP 51.11, assembly GCF_000369665.1. Lineage (GTDB taxonomy): Bacteria > Pseudomonadota > Gammaproteobacteria > Pseudomonadales > Moraxellaceae > Acinetobacter > Acinetobacter lwoffii_S. The sequence goes on along the minus strand of NZ_KB850129.1, from coordinate 1,295,731 downwards.
ATGGTCTGTTTTATATCCAGTTTCATACTCCCTATGCACTAGACTCTGGAGCTGCACCTGCTTTGGTTGACAGTCATTTTTATTTCCAGCAATGCAAGGCAGAAGCGCTAGAGGAATTCTTTTTACAGGATATCTATTTCCTGACCGGGGATTTAAAACCGCAGCATTCACTATATTTACGCGACAAAGCCAAACAGTTACGTCAGCTTATCCTGGCTCAGGTCTATGCTTGGGTCAATGGCCTGGAACGGGTGTCCGAATTTTTGCAGCAAATGTCGATTGTTCAAGCTGAGATTATCGACCAGCAGCTGATCAAGGCCGGGTTGTATACAGCACCTGTCATGCAAAACTTTATTCAGGATGAACAAGAGATTCCACAGCAGATTCTTGAAAGCTTGCAACAGGCTTTTTCTTTGGAGTGTCTACAGCAGGATGAATTCCTGTCGATCCAGTCATTGATGGACAGTCTGGATGAGTTCTGTTTTAGCGCCGCACAGTTTTTGCCTCCGGCACTGTTCCGGATTATGTCGCTGTCTTTTGAAGAGCGCTTTAATCTGCATGAATTGAATGATCATACTGATGATATCTGTTTGCTATATAGGCATGCTGAGGAGCAAAGTAATTTGCTCGGTTTTGTCCGATTGATGAACCGGGACGTGTGGCATCGGGATGATTTATTATCCAAACGGAATTTCCTGGAAAATCATCCGTATTTATGGCAGAAAAAAGTAGCCCGATTGCCACTATTTGATTGTCATCGTGCCGTGAACTGGATCTTCAAGCAACCGGCCGAGGTACTGGACTGGATCAGTAATAATATCCAGCATAGCAGTGTACGCGTTGCAGTAACTGCCTTAAGTTTTGTAGACAGCCATCATATTCATCCCCAGATTATTTTGGCGACTTTGCAATATTTTCAATATGTCTCGGCGCGACTGTTTATTCATAGCATGCATGAATATGCAATCCAGCATGACTGGTTTCAGCATCAGTATAATCAGGCGGTGGTATTAAAAGGCACACGCCAATCGATTGAGGATCAGCGGATTGCGATTAGCCCTTCAATTCTGTATCTGGACGAATGGATGGAGCTGCTGCGCAATGTGGTTAAAATGGATGATCAGCTGACTAAAAAGGTTTATGTGAACTTGAGCCGGATGATGCAGGCTCATATGCAGCATTTATATAAAATTACGGCGCATTTACCCGATGAGGTTCTGGTGTATATTCAGCCTCAAAGCCAGCAGAATCGTGATTTCTATAATGTTCTGCACCGCTATCGCATTCCTTTTACTGAGTTCAGGCAGCTGTTTTATTTGCAAAGCGGGCATGTACGTGAGTCGCTATTTGACAGTTATGTGCGTGACTATCTGGTAGAGTATTTTTCCAGCCATACAGAAATACCGAAAAATCTGAGCTGGACCAGTTTGTTTAATCAGGCGGTCGTCTGGCATGATCAGGTTCAAAAGCAGGAAATGATCGCCAAGCTGAAAAAACAGTTCGCACTGGTGAACTGGACACCAATCACTCAGGTTTCATTTTTACTGTATTTCAACTGGCGTTTTGAAGAACTTAAAACTTTGGATCGGATTTTAGAGGAATCTAAAATTTTCAGGAACTGTCTGGCGGCAAGCTATGCTCAGCAAATTTTGGAAGGGCAGTATGTGGCCTTTCGTATGTCTCATCCTGCTGTGCGCCTACCCTTGATCTTGGGGTGTCAATTAGTGAATGGACAGGTGATTTTTGATCAGCTGGAATATCCGAATAACCAGAAAGCAGAAGCTGAATACAGTAATATCGCCATGCATTTTATTAACTGGCTCAACTTGCAGGCCTGACAGTTCAATACAGCTTGTTTTCCGCCATGACGCTTAACTTTTCCGCTAAAAATCGTTAGGCTATAGCCGTTCTTTTACGGTATTGCTCTTATGAAACAGGAAACTGCCCTTAAGTTACTCAAAGCAGGAGAAAATGTCTTTTTAACCGGTTCTGCCGGTGCGGGAAAAACCTATACGCTGAATCAATATATTAATTATTTAAAGGCACGTAAGGTCGCCGTCGCGATTACCGCATCGACCGGTATTGCAGCCACACACATGAATGGTATGACTATTCATACCTGGGCAGGCATTGGCATTAAAGACTTTTTGTCTGAAGAAGACTTAAAGCGGATGAAAGAGCGCAAATACTTAAAAGAACATCTGGAAAATGCGCAAGTCCTGATTATCGATGAAATTTCCATGCTGCATGCCAAGCAGCTGAATCTGGTCAATCAGGTACTGAAATATTTTAAGGAAAGTGATGAAGCTTTCGGTGGCATTCAGGTGATTGTAGCGGGTGACTTTTTCCAGTTACCGCCAGTCGGTAAAAATGATGAGCGTAACCGGGATAAATTCTGCTTTATGTCGGATGCCTGGGTCGAAGCGAAGTTTCGCGTCTGTTACCTGACCGAGCAGCATCGTCAGGGAAATGATTATCTGAATGACATCCTGAACGCGATTCGTGCGCAGGCAATTAATCATGAACACCGTACTGCTTTACAGGCCACCCGACATCAAGAAATCGGCGATACCTATACGCGCCTGTATACGCATAATATGGATGTAGACAGTATTAACTATAAACATCTGAATGAAATTGACAATGATCCGCGTCAGTTTGATGCACAGTGTGATGGTAATGAAAAGTTGATCGAGACTTTAAAATCGTCAGTGCGAGCGCCTGAAGCTTTAACCCTGAAAAAACATGCCAAAGTCATGTTTGTGAAAAACAACTTTGATATGGGGTATATCAATGGCAGTCTGGGTGAAGTGATCAGTTTTGAAGAAGATGATGAATATGGCGTGCTGCCTAAAGTCAAACTGACCGATGGCACTACACTGGTGGTTGAGCCTGAAACCTGGTCGGTAGACAATGAGGCCGGTAAAACCATTGCCAGTTTTCAGCAGATTCCATTGCGTCTGGCCTGGGCGATTACCATTCATAAATCACAAGGCATGACCCTGGAAGCCGCAGAAATTGATCTGAGTCATACCTTTGAAAAAGGTCAGGGCTATGTCGCCTTATCCCGTTTGAAAAGCTTAAATGGCTTACGTTTAAAAGGTTTTAATGAGCAGGCTTTGGAACTTGATAGTCTGGCGATTAAAGCCGATCGCCGTTTTCAGGAGCTTTCTGATGAAGCTGAAGCGAATTTTGAAAATGTTGATTTGACGACGCAGCACAAAGCTTTTATCCGGCATTGTGGCGGGACTTTGAATGAAGTTGAAATCCAGCGCAATGAAAAGAAAATTTCCAAGAATGCGGGGAAACAAAGCTATGCCACTGCAACGCTAGACGAAACGCGTGAACTGTTTGAAGAAGGTTATGAAATTGCCGATATCGCGACTGAACGTGGTTTGACTCCGGCAACCATCATCAATCATTTGGGGCGTTTGCATAAAGAGCAGGGGCTGGATATCTCGCTGGCACATCCGGGTGAGGAAGTGGTGGAACAGGTGCGCAAGATTTATAAACGCCTAACCAAGCGTCAAAACTTGGAACATTTTAATGATGACGGTTCAATTAAGCTGCGTCCGATTGTGGAATTGACCACGCCTAAAATGGCTTATGACCAGGTGCGTCTGGCTCTACTATTTGTAGAATAATCATCAAAATGATGTTTAAGAGTTCTTAAGATGCACAGTTTATTCGTATACGGCACGCTTCGTCTCCAGCAACCCAATGCCCCCGTTATGGAACGGATTGGAGGAAGCTGGAAAGCTGGTTATATTCGTGGGTATTTGCAGCAGCGTGGTTGGGGTGCTGAACTGGGTAGCCCGGGTATTCAGCTCAGTGATTCGGGTGAGACTGTTCCTGGTTATGTATTCATATCCGAGAATCTTCCCCAATATTGGAATGAGCTGGATAGGTTTGAAGGTGATGAATATCAACGTATTCCGGTTAAAGTATATTTGGAAAATGGTGAGATGATAGAAAGTTTGGTCTATGCTTTGAAAGATTAGACTGGTGTGTGTCATTTATTGAATTTCTGATTTTTATCAGGTCACCGCTTTTAAAAATCATTCACTTTCCTTTGCTTGAATTTTGAAAGATCGAATTAATAAATATTCCGTTGATTTGATAGTATCTTCTGAGCAAGCCTGACGTACTGCGTTAGAGATTAGCGCAAGATAATCATCGGGCGATCTGCATATTTCCCGTTATATGATTATTTTTGAGAAATCTTTGCATACTGGTGAAGGGCGCTGATGATTTGAACATTATTGTGTACTAATCAATAAGGATAAAATCCCAGCCGCAATTAAAGGACCGACTGGAACACCGCGTAATACTGCTACACCTGCTACTGTGCCTAATAACAGTCCGGCCACTACATCTGGCTGATTGGACATCAGCTTCACTCCACGTCCTCCCAGCCAAGCGACAAAGACCCCAATCGCGATTGCCAGCAAAGACTTCCAGCTCAGGAAAGATTTGAGAATACTTTCCCCTGAAATTTTGCCACTGGCAATTGGTGTCAGAACACCAATGGTCAGAATAATAATGCCGATATTTAAACCGTGCGCCTGTACATAAGGCAATAAACTGCTGAGAGGTGTGATTTTTAAAACAATTAATACCGCTGCAGCAATGGTGACGGCACTATTGTGACTGAAAATACCGCAAGCCAGTAAAACCAAAAGAACAATCAGATTCAAATCAAGTTGCGACATAAGGGGGAGAGATAGAGTGAAAAATAAAGCTATTGTAGAGCTTTTCAACGCATGATACCTAGAAAACAGCGGAAGAAATCAAATTCAGGACTGTTTCAGGATAGAATGCACAGGTCTTCACTCGATACAGGTATAAACAGATGCTATTGGAAAAAATGTTGCAGTCACAAGGTTTCGGCTCCCGCAAGCATTGTCAGCAACTGATTAAAAATGGTGCTGTTTCAATTCAAGATGAAGTGGTTGACAATCCTAAATATAACCTGGATTTAAATCACTTAAATTTCGAGGTTTATGGGAAAAGTCATACCTATCGGGAAAAAGTGTATATCGCCTTAAATAAACCACAAGGCTATGAGTGTTCGCATCAGGCGACGCATCATTTTAGTGTATTTGACCTGTTTGATGACATTCTGCTGAATCGGGGGATTCAGTGTGTGGGACGTCTGGATCAGGATACCACTGGACTATTATTGCTGACCGATGATGGACAGTTTCTGCAAGCGCTCACCCATCCGAAAAAGCATGTCGCCAAAGTTTATCAGATGCAAACTGCGGATCCAGTCACGGATGAACAGATTCAGCAACTAGAACAAGGTGTCGAATTGAGAAATGAAAAAGGTATTTTTGCGGCTACTGAAGTGACTCGATTGGCTGAAAATCGTCTGCAAATGACCATTCATCAAGGGGTCTATCATCAAGTAAAGCGCATGCTGGCTGCCGTAGGTAATAAAGTTGAACAGCTACATCGTGCACAGATTGGTGCTTTGGCCTTGCCTGAACTGGCTGAAGGAGAATGGTTGTATTTAAATGCAGAACAGGTGGCGCAGGCCAAATTCCGCTCAGAATAATAAATTTTTTATTCGCTTGAAATGTGATGAAAAGATTAGGACTTACTTCAGGAAACAGTGATAAGTCTGAAATTCATCATCCTTGATAAATCCCATAGATTCATACAATTTATGCGATTGATAATTATTTTTTTGGGTTTCCAGGGTGATTCTTAAGGCCTGTTCATGTTTGGCAAATAAAATCGCGGTATCAATCAGTTGTTTGGCTGCGCCCTGACGCCGAAAAACCGGGGTGATATAGACATCATCCAGAATATAATAGGTCGAGCAGGCCACTGAAGAAAAACCCAGATACAGGATAATAAAGCCGGTAAAAGTATCATCTTTGGTATTAATGAAAATGACGGTTTGCCCATCTTCAAAACGCTGTTTTAAAAATTGGTAAGAGAGTTCAGGATTGGAAGACGTACCATAAAACTGTCGATATTCATCAAATAATACCGCCAGCTGATTCAGGTCTGCTGACTGGGCGCGTCGTACGAGCATTGCATACTCCATGCTAATTTTTTATTGATTATCAGCATCAAGCATAGCGAAGTTTGGGAGTGGCAGGCTTTAGAAATTGTTCGGAAATGCAACAATGTTAAATTTTGTCGCTTTCACCCAAAATGGCATTCAGTTCTTCAAATAAATCAAGATGATCATCATCCAGCTGAATCTCCTGATCATCGAGTAGATTCAGGGCAGAACTGGAAAGCGCATTTTGCTCGGTTTTCGCTTCATTTTGTTTCAGCTTGCGCAGCCGAATCAGCTGTTCCAGATTGATATTCTGATTTTCAATCGAGAAGGGGATTGATTTGGTAATCACCACTTGCTTGAAAAAAAGACGCACTGCCTGAGCTGGCGTAATCCCCAATTGCTTAAATACTGCAAAGGCTTGTTTCTTCTCTTGCGAGTCCAAGCGAATTTGATAAACTTCAGTTTTTCTCATAATATTTTTAAAGCTTTAAATTACTTAACTTTTCGCCTTTATTCTAATCAATTACGTTTGAAATTCAATCTTAAAGCAACCGATTTTAGAAAATAATCTGTAATGACAAGCGATTTACAGTGTCAATTCAAGTTGCGAGCTGAAATTCATGCTTTTCTGCGTGATCGGATCGATGAATTGAATATGTTTGGCCAATAAACTTAAAGGTGCATAAAAATCATCTTCCGCCTTGTGCGCTACCTGTGGATAAAAGGGATCATGACGGATCGGAATACCCAGATGATTCAAGTGCACCCGTAATTGGTGCTGTTTGCCAGTATGCGGTTTCAACTCATATTTAGCCCATTCTGTATTATGTTCCAGTAGGTCAATCGCCGTCTCGCTATTTGGCGTTCCGTCTAACACGTGCATGGTATAAAAGGGCTGTCCCTTTTCCATTCTTAATCGCGTGATCAATGGAAATTTTAAATCAGGATGATAGGCCGCAATCGCATGATAGGTTTTTTGTACCTGCCGTGTAGCAAACATCTGCTGATATAGGCCACGTGATTCCACGCATTTGGAAATCAGAACTACACCTGCCGTTTCACGATCTAGCCGGTGAATGGGTGTTAAATGTTCATTGCCGGTCTGCTTTTTAAGCCGAACCAATAGCGTTTCCTGCACATACTGTCCGGTCGGACTCATGGTCAAAAAATGCGGTTTATCGACCACCATGAAATGCTCATTTTCAAATAAAATCTGATGTTGAAAAGGAACATGCACTTCATGTGCCAAAAAACGGTAATAAAAACAGTGACTATTGGCCTGAAATGGACTTTCTGTGTTTAATTGATTGCCCTGAGCATCATAGACCAGACCCTCGTTGAAACGGGATTGCCATTCATCTGCTGCGATATGCGCAAATTGCGTGCATAAATAAGCAAAAACTGTCAGGGGTGCATCCGGACTGGCTGGCAAAAACACTTTACTGGCACTGACCCCATTCAGCATAGGCGGGTTAAAATCAACTGTTGATTGCATGGCAGGCAGATTAACCTCTTAAGGAACAGATGCTGTGAAAAAATACAGTTTCTCACACAGGTGAATAGGCTTTTAAAGCGTGGCGATGCTATCATATTTATTCTTTTGCATCATGTCGTGAGTAATATGCCTTATTCATTTAATGTCACTTTAAATCATGAAGACGATACCCAGAAACTGGCCAAGGTTCTGGCAGAAAATTTCCCTGCGGGAGTCGTATATCTGATCGGTGATTTAGGGGCAGGAAAAACGACGTTAACACGTTATTATTTGCAACAGCTGGGTCATAAAGGTTCAGTGAAAAGTCCAACTTATACACTGGTCGAACCCTATCAAATTAATGGTCAGGATATTTTTCATTTTGACTTGTATCGTCTGAATGATCCGTATGAACTGGAACTGATGGGAATCCGGGATTATCTGGAAACACCGAATGCGCTATTTTTATTTGAATGGCCATCCAAAGGTGGCGATGAAATTCCGCAAGCTGACCTGATTATTGAAATTTTAAAATCTGAAGATGAGCTGACCCGTACTGCAAGCCTGATTTCATCGAATCTTGCCTTACGCCAGGCTCTGGAGCGTCAATTTTCACATGTCGAATGATTTAAGTCTGCGCCGTATTCGTGCCCTTGATCCTGCACTTGCCAACCAGATTGCCGCAGGTGAGGTGATTGAACGTCCGGCCTCTGTAGTCAAGGAATTACTGGAAAACTCGATTGATGCGGGGGCGACAGAACTGATCATTCGGGTCGAACAGGGCGGCAGTACTTTAATTGAAATCATCGACAATGGACGCGGAATTCATCCTGAAGATCTAGCTTTGGCCGTGATGCGCCATGCCACCAGCAAAATCCAGAGCGCCGATGAGCTGTATGCGATTAGCAGTCTGGGCTTTCGTGGTGAGGCACTGGCGTCGATAGCAGCAGTTTCACGCCTGACCATGATCAGCAGTCAAAGTGACGAGGGCATCGGTTATCAGGTCGAAGTCAATGGCACGGCTTTTGATCATCAGGAAATTCAGGCTGTTGCGGCCTCAAAAGGGACGCATATCCGGGTTCAGGATTTGTTTTTTAATGTGCCTGCACGGCGTAAATTCCTGAAAAAACCGGGCACTGAATTTGGTCATATCGAAGAAATTGTGCGCCGTATGGCACTGACGCATTTTGATATCCGTTTTGTGCTAGAACATAATGAAAGCATCAAACTGAATTTACCCGTGGCGGATAGCGGCGCTTTGCGTTTTCAGCGGGTACAGCAATTGCTTGGCCGCCAGTTTACTGAAAATGCCTACTGGATGGATGCAGACAGTATCAACATGCGTTTGTCTGGCTGGCTTGGCCATCCTTCAGATGCACGTGCACAGGCTGATTTGCAGTATGTCTATGTAAATGGCCGGATTGTCAAAGACAAAACCATTTCCCATGCCTTACGGATGGCCTATGACGGCATCCTGCATGGGCATCAGCATGCGGCTTATTTACTGTTTTTAGAAGTTGATCCAGAAAATGTGGATGTAAACGTCCATCCGACCAAGCATGAAATTCGCTTCCTGAATCAACGTGAAGTACATGAGTTCGTACGGCATTATGCCAAAGAAACGTTGGCACAATTCCAGACCGCAACTGCAGATTTAGCCGAGGCAATGAAACAGGATGAGCAGCCTGGCTTGACGGCCCCGCAACCGCGTTATCAGGAACAGTTCAGCCTGCATCAGACTGCGCATTCTCAGCCACAGGTGGTGAGAACGACATCTGCCTTAAGTGAAAATGAAACTTCAGATGTGCTGACCGATTTTGCATCTTCAGGTCCACAAACAGTGCATTATTCCCAAGATTACCGTAAATCTTATTCTGGTTCACAGCAGCTGAATAATGCCTTGCAAAGTTATTTAGCACCGCTCAGAGAAAGTTCGGAAACCGAAATATTCAGCCCTGAGCAGTCTTTTCAGACACATGTAAACACTAAAGTGGATGAGCATCCATTGGGCATTGCTATTGCCCAGTTACATGGCATTTATATTCTGGCGCAAAATACCGAAGGTCTGATTATTGTGGATATGCATGCGGCGCATGAGCGTATTGTCTTGCAGCAAATGAAATCGGCTTGGGATAAACCTGAATTCTGGACATCACAGCAATTGCTCATTCCAAAAGTCGTGAATATTAGCCGGATGCAGGCCATGCGTGTCGAAGAGCTGAAAGAGCAGTTGGCACGTTTGGGGCTGGAAATCGATCAGTATGGTGATGAGCAAGTTATCGTACGTGGTGTACCGGCTATTCTACACAAGGCCGATTTCGATGCCCTGATTCCTGAATTATTGAATGATTTAGATCCGGGGGATCAAGCACAAAGCCTATTGCAGAAGCGTGACCAAATTTTGGCGGGAATGGCCTGTCATGGTGCAGTGCGAGCGCATCGTATCCTAAGTTTGTCTGAAATGAATGCTTTATTACGGCAGATGGAACAAACCGAATTTGCCAGTCAATGTAATCATGGCCGTCCGACTTGGCGCGCCTTTCCATTGGCTCAACTAGATAAACTTTTTGCTCGAGGAGAGTAGTTTTACATGTCCAATCAATTGCCGGTCATCAATTTAATGGGGCCAACTGCAAGTGGTAAAACCGCTTTGGCATGTGAACTGTATGAGCAAGGAAATTTTGAGCTGATTTCGGTCGATTCTGCGTTGGTTTATCGGGAAATGGACATTGGTACAGCCAAACCTTCTAAAGAGGAATTGGTGCGCTATCCGCATCATCTGATTGATATTATCAGTCCACTTGAAGTGTATTCTGCGGCAAACTTTGTCGAAGATGCTTGCCGTTTAATTGATGATATTCATGCCCGTGGTAAGACTCCGATCCTAGTCGGTGGCACCATGCTGTATTTTAAGGCCTTGCTTGAAGGTTTGTCAGATAACCTACCACGTGCAGATTATGCTATACGGGCAGAGATTGAGGCGAAAGGTGAGCAGGAGGGTTGGGAAGCGGTTTATGCAGAATTATGCGCAGTTGATCCGATTGCCGGGGAAAAATTCAAGGTCAGTGACAAGCAGCGCATTATTCGGGCCTTGGAAGTTTTTAAATTGACTGGTGAGCCGATTACAAAACTACAGGCAGAACAACCTAAAAACTTACCATATCGTTACAGTTTCCATAATTATGCGCTGATGCCAGATCGGTTAGAATTACATGGGCGTATTGAACAACGTCTGGAAATTATGTGGAAAAGCGGTTTTTTAAATGAAGTTGTGAATTTAATTGAAAAATACGATTTTAATGAAAATTTACCTTCTATGCGTTCAGTGGGTTATCGTCAGGCTATAGAATTCTTAAAAAATGCTGATAAAACCAAGGAAAAGCAACGGGAAATGGAGGATAAAGCTTTATTTGCGACACGACAACTTGCAAAACGTCAATATACGTGGTTAAAGTCTTTGCAAGAAAAGCATAAATTTACAACATATTTTACGCTACAGCAGGCTCAAGAAGACTTGCGAAACTGTTACGGATAAAGCAAAATTTAGGGACTATCTTTTTTATAATTTTTAATTGAAAAATAGAGATAGTTTTTGCGCTGATTTTTAATTTTTTTGGAGTTATAACATGTCTAAAGGTCAAACTTTACAAGATCCATTCTTGAATTCTCTCCGTAAGGAACGTATCCCAGTATCTATCTTCCTGGTAAACGGTATTAAATTACAAGGTCATATCGAATCTTTTGACCAATACGTGGTTTTATTAAAAAATACAGTAAGCCAAATGGTTTATAAGCATGCAATTTCAACTGTAGTACCTGCACGTAATCCACGTCCTGCTGGCGCGCCTGCTGGTCCACAAGGTGCGGGCTTCGGTGGTCAAGGTGCTGCAGGTGGCTTTGGTGGCGGTCAAGGTGCTGGCGGCTTCGGTGGTCAAGGTGGCTTTGGCGGTCAAGGCGGCGGCTTCGGTGGTCAAGGCGGTGGCTTCGGCGGTCAAGGCGGCGGCTTCGGTGGTCAAGGTGGCTTTGGCGGTCAAGGCGCTGGCTTCGGTGGTCAAGGCGGCTTCGGTGGTCAAGGTGCTGGCTTTGGTGGTCAAGGCGCTGGTTTTGACAACGATACTAAATTTGAAGACTCTTCAGACGATGAAAACAATCGTTAATCGAGTTTGAAAATTGAAAAAACCTCTCAATGAGAGGTTTTTTTATATCTGTAAGTTTTAAGTTGTTTAAATAAAAAGCCAACGAGATGTCGTTGGCTTTTTAGCATTCCGGTAAGGCTTAACGGTTACGTTTAGGATCCAGTTGAGGATCTTTGATTTCTACATAAGCATTATTGCGCGTTTCACGTAACCAGCTATCTAATTCGGTATCAAATTGACGTTCACCAAGCAATTGGCGAGCCATACGTTCCTGATATTCCTGTGTCATATCTTGTTGGCGTGTTTCACTCACTTGCAGAATATGCCAGCCAAACTGGGATTGAAATGGTTTACTGAACTGACCTACTGGGGTGCTTTTCATCTGCTGTTCAAATTCAGGTACCATTACCCCTGGGCTAACCCAGCCAAGACTTCCGCCATCACGAGCCGAGCCAGTATCATTGGAGAACGTTGAAGCTAAAACAGTAAAATCTTCACCTTGTTTGAGGCGGTTATACAGACTGTCAATCATTTGTTTGGCATTTTCAGGACTGACCACTTCAGACGGTTGAATCAGAATGTGTCGTGTTAAATATTGAGGAACAAGGGCTTTCTGTTCGCCACCTTTACGTTCCAAGAGCTTCAGAACATGTACACCATCAGCGACAGGAATCAGTTCAGAAGTTTGACCTGGTTGCAGGGTGGTCACGCGTGCAGCCAGTTCTGCTGGAATTTCTGACAGGTTTCTCACACCCATATCAGCAGCTTCGACTTTAACGCCGCCAGTGCTGTACTTTTTGCTGATCGCCTGAATGTCATTGCTGCTATTTAATTCTTGCTTTACCTTTGTTGCAATTTGTTCAGCATTTTCACCGCTTACCCGTAAATGCAGTACATGGACCTGACTGCCAAGCAAAGCTTGACCTTGCGGGGTATTTAGGAAGTTTTTAACATCTTGATCTGTAATTTGAATACGTGAAGTCACGATTTGTTGACGTAAACGATTCAGTGCTAAATCTTCAGCGATACGGTTACGTAAAGAAGCATAGGTATTGGGCGCCATGGCATCCAGTTTCTGCTGGAATGCTTCCAGACTCGGTGAACCAGAATCACGGGCAACTTTCAGGACGGCTTCATTTAAAGCTTTTTCATCTGGACGAATATTATAACGTTTAACTTGTTCAAGCTGTGCCTGACGAATAATTAGTTGCTCTAAGGCTTGTTGCTCAAGATATTGTTGTGGTGGAACTGTCTTTTTCTGTTTTTGCAGCTGATGTGAGATTTCGGCTACACCTTGAGCCAGGTCACTACGTAGAATGATACTATTGTCGACTACAGCTACAACTTCATCTTTAGGTTGGGCAACAGCAAAAGTCGTCATCGCTGAAGAAAGGCATAGCGCAAGTGCGGTTGCTTTAAAAATTTGTTTTAACTGTTTTGTCTTCATTAACGTTCTGTCCAAGTTTGATTGATATTGTTAAAACCTAGAATACGATTTTCTAGTAATGAGGTGAGTTTGCTGCTTAACCCACCTAAGCCTTTCAGGCTGACTTCGGCCATAATAGCGCGTTTGGCTTTGACGCTTGAATCATTAACGTCGTCTAAGTCATTGTAATATGAGCGACCGTAAACAGAAACTCCCCAACAGCATGACTCATAGTTCACGCCAAGTAAATATTCCCGTGCGACACTATTGTCGAGGTCAAACTGGGCATGTCCAACCAGACGCCAGTTGTTGGCAATCGGCTGGATAAATGAACCCACCACATGATCATAGCTCTTTTGACGGTTCGGAATATCTTTGCGATAGAAATAGCCTAGGTTATAAAGATTGCCTTGCTCACCGGTATAATAAACCTGCAAATCTCGTTGGGCATTCGATCCATTCGACATCCAGCTTGAGTTCAGATTAACGTGAACATTATTTGACAGCTGGCTGGTCAGTTGAATTACAGGGCCAGTATGACTTTCACGGTCGAATTCATCTGCATCATTTTCCAACGTTACACGGCGATCTTCAAAGAAAAAGCTCTGTCCAACGCTGGCACGCAGGCGCTCCAGACCTTCTTCATTAAATAGGCTATAGCTCAGACCTAAGGAGGCAAAGTTATTGTCTTCCAGGCGGTCATTACCATAAAAGCGACGCGCACTGAAAAGTTGATCATAATTAATCGAAGCGACGACTGAATCAAAGTTTGGCTGATTCTGCTGGTTCTCATAAGGTGAATACGCATAGAACAGACGAGGCGTTAAGGTCTGTAGATACGTACCTTCTTTTTCAAAAATTAAGCCGGTGTCCAGCGTGAATTGTGGCACCACAATTGAATTATTTTCACTAGACGCGCTACGGCTTTGGGTTTTTTCATCATAGAAAGTATTGATGTTGCGTACAGTCGCCTGAGGAATAAAGAATGACCACGGGGTAAAATGATTATAACGCACGGAAAAGTCATTATAGATCCGTGTACCACTCGGTTGATATACCTTCTCACCCGTTGGGTCAGTATCAGCGAAATTTCTCAGATCCTTCTGGAAATATGCTGTGTCGTTATTAAACTCAAGTTGTAATCCCAATGGATTGCCAGTTTTGTAATTGACTAAAAGCTGTGGCAAACGTGCATAAGGACGGTCTTCATCCAGTACAGTTGGATCTAGGGTTTGGAAGTCTTCGACTTTGAATTGTGCCTTTAAGCCAGGAATACCATTTTTATAATTGACTTCCCAGGCACGGCGTAAGTTCAGGTCAGTTTTAGAGTTCGGGTTATTGTCCAGATCGGCAAAGTAATCTTTGTCTGAAGCGTAGTTATATTCAAGGTTGGTGGAAAGCTGATTATTGATCTGCCAGTTATGTAAGAAATGCAGGCTTTTACGGTCTTCGTCGCTATAGCTTTCATCGGAAGGTAAATAACCTCCCCAAATACGGCCTTCACCATAATTCTCAGTCAGATAACGGAACTCGCCATCCAGCATTACCCCACGATCGCCAATATAACGCGGCGTAATTGTCGCATCATATTGTGGTGCTAAATTCAGGTAAACCGGAACACCCAGTTCCAGACCACCATCATTGGTAAAGCCAAATGTCGGCGTCAGAATACCGGTAGTGCGGCGGTCATCAATCGGGAAGTTGAAATAGGGAACCGCTAAAACCGGAACATCTTTAACATACAACTTGGTATTCCGGGTTTCACCCCGTCCGGTTTCCTGATTCAGCTTGATCTTTTCTGCCTGGATTTTCCAAGTCGGTTTTTGCTCAGGTGGACAGGTGGTATAGGTGGCATTTTCCAGTTCTACCGTCTCGGTCGAGGTTCTGGCGATCTTTTCTGCCCGACCATGCGCATGTTGCTGCTCGGCAATATAGAAGCTGTTATTTAGGTCGCCTTCTTGGGTCTTTAAATTATAATTAATATCATCACTTTGTGAGAGCAGGCCACCCTGAGCAAGTTGTACCCGACCTTCTGCTTTGGCATAGGTCTGGGTTTGATCAATCGTTACGCGTTCAGCACGAATCTGGCGACCTTGCTGGTCAATAATGACATTGCCTTCTAAATAAGAGTCACCTGCTGGATTGTAGTGACCATAATCTGCAGTAATGGTGGATGTAGCTTGATCTGGCGCAACGGTTGCTGCATCTGGGGCAATCGGGGTCACCCAGGTGCCTTCACAATAAGCTGAACTTAAGTATTTTTCCTGCCGCTGCTGTGCCTCAGCTGAGGATTTGTCGACATAGTATTGCGAAAAGAATGCTTCACCTGGATAGGTCTCATTTATGCGCTGTTTGAGTTGTTCTGCATTTACATCGGACGAGACATTTGATGCAGCATAGCCGGAGGCTGAGCTGCCACATAAAAGGGTTAAGATCGCAGTCGCTAGAGGATTTATTTTAAAGTGATGCTTCATTTGTCTCATTAACCAATCATGCTTTTATCGCAATTAATTATTGTCGCATCATAGAGAAAAAGTTGATAAGTAGCTACACTTAGCACTTTAAAAACTCAGCCTGTATTAGAATTAATTGCAAATGAATACACAACGCGAACAATTGATACAATCTTGGATTGCCTCTGTACTCGGTTCAGATCAATTTGAAACTCATTTTTTAGCAGGTGATGCCAGCTTCCGTCGTTATGCACGAATCAAACTGAATAATAAAACATTTATGCTGATGGATGCACCACCAGAAAAAGAAGATTGTGTGCCTTTTGTGACGATAGATGAGTTTTTTGATGTACATGGCGTGCGCGTTCCGCATATCGTGGCAAAAGACCTGGAAAATGGCTTTTTACTGCTCGAAGACTTTGGTGATGTGCTGCTGTCGAATCTGCTGAATGACGAGACTGTAGATGCCTATTATGAGCAAAGCTTTAAGCAGCTCATTCAACTACAATCGATTGCTGGAGAAGGGCATTTCCCGGCATATTCTTATGAAAAACTGATCTCGGAAATGGAATTGCTGACTGACTGGATGTTACCAGCGTTAAAGGTTCAACTGACTGAATCAGAAAGCGCCTTGATCAAACGCACTTTTGCGATTTTGGCGAATGCCGCATTGGCACAGCCACAGGTGATCGTGCATCGGGATTTCCATAGTCGTAACTTGATGAAAATCGACAATGAAACCGAACTCGGTGTGATTGATTTTCAGGATGCTGTGATTGGTGCGGATACTTATGACTTGATCTCGATTACCCGTGATGCCTATGTACAGTGGAATGCCGATCGTGTGTATCGCTGGTTCAAAAACTTTTATGACTTGTTGCCAGCATCTGCTAAAGAAGAGCGTGACTTTGAACAGTTTAAAAAAGACGCCGACATGATGGCGATTCAGCGTCATATCAAGATCCTCGGTATTTTTGTGCGTCTATTTGAACGTGATGGCAAGTCGGGTTATCTCAAAGATTTACCACGTGTCATGTGGTATCTGCTCGAGGAATCTAAAGCCTATACTGAACTTCAGCCATTCATGCAGTTTATGCATGACAGAGTGATGGCTGCATTCGAAGCCAAATATGGGTCATATGAGGTGGCTGCCTAAATGAAAGCGATGATTTTGGCCGCAGGACTCGGTAATCGTATGCGGCCGCTAACGCTGCATACGCCAAAGCCTTTGCTGGAAGTTGGGGGCAAGCCCTTAATTGTCTGGCATATAGAGAAACTGGCTGCGATCGGTGTTACTGAAATTGTCATCAATACGGCTTGGCTCGGTGAAAAACTCGCAGAAGCTTTGGGCGATGGTTCACGATTTGGCATTAACATCCTTTGGTCACATGAGGGTGAAGGTCTGGAAACCGCTGGTGGAATCATTAATGCCTTGCCGCTACTCGGTGATGAACCTTTTATTCTGTTAAATGGTGATGTCTGGACCACGATGGATTTTGCACCTTTACTGGATATTGATCTAAAGGATAATTTGGCGCATCTCGTACTTGTGCAGAACCCTGAACAACACCCAGAGGGTGATTTCACGCTTGCAGAAGGTAAAGCTTATACCTTTGATCAGCAAGTCGGAGGTGAGAACCTGACTTTTAGTGGTGTATCCGTACTTGATCCGAAGATGTTCCAAGTCTTAGAGACTGGCAAACGTCCTTTGGCTCCGTTGCTAAAAGCAGCAATGCAGAATCAGCAGGTTGCAGCTTCTAAACTGGCAGGCATTTGGGTTGACGTAGGAACCCCAGAGCGTTTAACGGCACTGGATACGGCGATCCGTGAAGGGAAGTTTGCTTAAGTGAATATTCGCTAAGCACTGCCTACTGTGCCAATATAGAGAAAACGGTATACTTCCACCTAACTTTTTCGAGCGTAGATTGTTTATGCACATGTTTTTTCAAGAACTAAAGCAGGGTAGCCAGGCTTTGGGTTTAGAGCTATCTGATGAAGCTTTAAATTTATTACTCAAGTATCAGGATGCTTTGGTGCTGTGGAACAAAGCATACAATTTGACTGCAATCCGTGATCCTAAAGAAATGCTGGTCAAGCATCTACTCGACAGTTTAAGTATTTTAAAGGACTTGCCTGCGGGCAGATTGCTGGATATCGGCACAGGTGGTGGTATGCCGGGCATGATCATTGCTTTATGTCAGCCTGAGCGTGAATGTGTATTGCTGGACTCAAACGGTAAAAAAATTCGTTTCCTCAAGCAGTTTATTGCTGACTTGAAACTTAAAAATGTCATTGCCGTGCAAACGCGTGTAGAAAATGAAGACAGCATCAATGAGCTGGGTCAATTTGATGTGATTACTAGTCGTGCCTTTGCATCATTAACAGACTTTGTTGATGCTTCTAAGCCATATATGCATGAGCAAACGATTATTGCCTCAATGAAAGGCTTAATTCCTGAAGATGAAGTTGCTACTTTAAAAAATGAATTTAGTTGTGAGATTATTGAACTTAAAGTTCCGCGCTTAGACGAACAGCGTCATTTACTTCTATTAAAACGTATTTAAGATTTTTAAAGGGATTGGGGGCAACATGGCACAAATTATTGCGATTGCAAACCAAAAAGGTGGTGTCGGTAAAACCACAACCGCAGTAAATTTGGCGGCATCTTTAGCTGTGTTAAAAAAACGTGTTTTGCTGGTCGATATGGATTCGCAAGGCAATGCGACCATGGGGTCTGGCATTCAGAAGAATGACCTGCTTTATTCGGTTACCGATGTACTGCTGGGTGAAGTACCGATTGAAACGGCGATCTCTAAAGCAGAAGTCGGCTACAAGGTTCTTGGGGCAAACCGTGATCTGGCTGGGGTTGAGCTTGCGATTGCAGAGCAGGAAGGGCGCGAGTTCATTTTGCGTGATGCATTGCAGGAAATTGAAGGTTCGTTCGACTATATCATTGTCGACTGTGCACCAAGTTTAAGCCTGATTACTGTCAATGCTTTGGCTGCAGTGGATGGTGTGCTGATTCCAATGCAATGTGAATACTATGCACTGGAAGGTCTGGCTGATTTAACCCAAACCATCGACCGAATTCAACAGGCCTTGAATCCAGATCTGCAAATAGTTGGTGTATTACGCACCATGTACGATGCACGCAATGCCTTGACCCGTGACGTATCTGAAGAATTAGAACAATATTTTGGTAAAAAACTGTATGAAACCGTGATTCCACGAAATATCCGTCTGGCTGAAGCGCCGGCGCACGGTTTGCCAGTGATTTATTTTGAAAAAAGTTCAAAGGGTGCGGTTGCTTACTTAAATCTGGCAGCTGAAGTATTAAAGAAAAGCAAAGTGAAAAAAGGAAGTAAAGCATGACCGTCAAGAAACGTGGACTCGCCAAAGGTCGTGGCTTGGATGCCTTGCTGGGATCAATTCAAAAAGAAAAATTACAGATGGAAGCCCAAGGCATTGATCATGGTCAGCTAAAACAGATCGATGTAAACTTGCTCAAGCGCGGTGAATACCAGCCACGCCGTTATATTAACGAGCAGGATTTGCAAGAACTGGCGGCATCGATTGAAAAGCATGGCATCATGCAGCCAATCGTGATCCGACCGGTTGACGATGAGCGCTATCCGTATGAAATTATTGCAGGTGAGCGTCGCTGGCGTGCGGCACAGTTAGCGGGTTTAACCGAAATTCCTGCGATTGTACGGGATCTGAATGATCAGGTTGCCATTGCACTGGCGCTGATTGAAAACATTCAGCGTCAAGATCTGAATCCGATTGATCAGGCGCTGGCCTTACAGCGTTTCCATGAAGAATTTGGTTTAAGCCATCAGGAGATTGCAGATACCGTTGGTAAAGCGCGTACGACAGTGAGTAACCTGCTTCGTTTGCTCAGCTTGGCTGAAGAAGTGAAAGACTTTATGCAACAAGGTTTGCTGGATATGGGGCATGCACGTGCGATCTTAACCTTAAAAGCTAAAGATCAGCTCAAAGTTGCAGATATCGTAATTGAAAAAAGTCTGTCTGTGCGTCAAACCGAGCAGTTAGTCCGTGATTTCAATACACCTAAACAAGAAAAAGTAAAAGAAGCGGTAGCACCAGATATTCAGCAATTGACCCAGCGCCTTTCAGAGCGTTTCAGTGCAGATGTTAAAATTGACTATAACAAGCAAGGTAAAGGGAAACTGGTTATTAGCTATCACTCTTTAGAAGAACTTGATGGCATTCTTTCTATTTTAGAAGATGAATAATTTATATATTTTTTTTATTGGGGAATAAATTAGATGTGGGAATTGGTTAAAGCAGGTGGTTGGCTCATGCTGCCCCTGGTCTTGTGTTCTATCTTTATGCTGGCGATTTCGATCGAGCGCCTGATCCGCCTGAAAAAGAACGTAGTACTTCCGTCGATCCTGTTGATGGGGCCTTCGCAAAATACAGCACAAGTCATGCAAAAAATGAATCAAAGTGCGGCCTTAAAGCAAAGCACTTTGGGCCGGGTATTGGCTGCGGGCTATACTAGTAAGCCGCAGGGTGAGCAGTATGCTCGCGCGCAGATGGAAGTGGTGGCGTCACAGGAAATCGGTTATCTGGAAAAAAATATTAATTTTCTGGGCACGTTGAGTGCAGTTGCGCCTTTACTCGGTTTGTTGGGGACCGTACTTGGGATTATTGAGTCTTTCCTGATGATCGATGTGGGAACTGGAAGTGATCCGGTCTTGATGATGCCCGGTATTTCCAAGGCTTTAATTACCACGGCAGCCGGTATGCTGATTGCAATTCCTGCACTGTTTGCTCACCGTTATTTTCAGCGTCTTGTTCAGGAATATGTGGCTGAACTTGAGCAGCAAGCGACTTTGTTTCATGCGGATCTTTTTTATCGTAATCATGCGGACATAGATCAAGACATGCAAAAAGCCAGCTAGGAGGCGGATGATGAAATTCAAACGCAACCAGGTGGAAGATGTACATATTAATCTGACACCGATGATTGATTGTCTGCTGTTTATTCTGGTCTTTTTACTTTTGTCGACGACATTTAGCCAAATGAGCCGAATGAATCTGACCTTGCCGGATGCGCAAGGTGTACCGCCTAAAAGCTATGATCAGAAAGTTGAAGTGATTGTGGATGCCAATGGTCATTACGCAGTCAATGGTCAATCCTTGGCCAGTAAGGAAGTCGCGGATTTAAATACTGCAATTAAACAGATTTCTAATGAACGCCGTGATTTAATGTTTGTCATTGCAGCTGATGCAAAAGCCAGCCATCAGGACGTGATTCGTGTCATGGATGTGGCCGGGCAGCTCGGCTTTGTAAATATTAATATCAGTACCAAAGTACCCACCCGAGGTTATTAGTGAAGCACGATTTTAAGGTCTATCTTCGCCTTTTAAGTTATTTAAAACCGTTTTGGGGCATTGCATTGCTTGTCCTGCTGGGTTTTTCTATTAATGCCGCTACGGAAGTCTCTGTCGCTAAATTACTGGAATATATTATTGAGGCGATTCAAAATAAAGACCAGAGTTTCACATCACTTTTCCCGTTTTTAGTGGTCATACTCATGTTCTTCCGGGGCCTGGGTTTGTTCATGGGTGGATATTTTACTGCGGTAATTTCCCGGAATCTGGTATTCAACATCCGTCAGGAAGTTTTTGCAAAATTGCTGCGTTTACCGTCCCAGTATTATCTGGATAATACCAGCGGGCATATTACTGCCAAAATCATGTATAACGTCGAACAGCTAACCGCTGCTTCAACTGAAGCTTTAAGAACCTTGTTGCAACAAGGTTTGATCACTCTGGCATTATTAGGCTACCTGTTGTATACCAACTGGCGTCTGACCATGTGTATCCTGATTTTTGCACCCGTCATTGGCTTTATTATCAGTAAAGCTGCAAGACGGATGCGTAAATTATCGCAGCAAGTGCAAGACACCATGGGTGATGTAAACCATGTGGTGCAGGAAACGGTGAATGCCAACCTGATCGTCAAGGGTTTTGGAGGGCAAAGTTATGAGCAGGAACGCTTTAAACAGAACTCGCTGGAAAACTTGCGTCGTGGCTTGAAAATGGTCGCTGTACAACAGTTGAATAGTCCTGTGGTTCAGCTGATCATGTCGATTTCACTGAGTATTGTGATGTTTATTGCCTTGCGTCCACAAATCTTGGGTGACACCTCTGCCGGTGAATTTGTTGCTTATATTACTGCGGCGGGTATGCTGGCAAGACCAATCAAAGCCTTGACGGATATCAATGAAAAGATTCAACGGGGTATGGCCGCAGCACATTCAGTATTTGAATTGCTGGATATGCCTGAGGAAAAAAATACCGGGACGTTGACTGATAGCCTAAAAGGCGATATCGAGTTTAAAGATGTTAACTTGATTTATGATGATGGCCATCATGCTATTCATGAATTTAATTTGCAGGTCAAGGCCGGTGAAACAGTAGCGCTGGTAGGACGTTCTGGTGCAGGAAAAAGTTCTCTGGTGAATCTGCTGGTGCGTTATCAGGATGCAACTTCTGGGCAGATCTTGCTGGATCAGAAACCGATTGAAGATTTTGAAATTACCGCCTTGCGAACCCAAATTGCCATGGTGAACCAGCAAGTAGTACTGTTTAACCGAACTGTGCGGGAAAATATTGCTTATGGTCAGCTTGAAGGTGCCTCCGATGAAGATATTATCGCGGCAGCAAAGGCAGCCTATGCGCATGATTTTATTATGGCATTGCCGCAAGGTTATGATACTCAGCTGGGTGCCCAGGGTTTAAACCTGTCTGGTGGCCAGCGTCAGCGCATCGCGATCGCACGCGCAATTTTGAAAAATGCCTCTATCCTGATTCTGGATGAAGCGACCAGTGCGCTGGATAACGAGTCGGAATACTTTATTCAGCGTGCCTTTGATAAAGCCATGCAGGACCGTACCACCATCGTAATTGCACATCGTCTATCGACGATTGAAAACGCGGATCGTATTGTGGTTATGGATCAGGGCCGTATTGTTGAGCAGGGCAGTCATGCTGAACTGATTGCGCTACATGGTGCTTATTATCAGTTGCATCAGCGTAACTTTGAGGAACAGTAACTTATGGCACTGGCACAAATCATTCAGGAGGCTTGGAATGCACAGGCAAAGTGGCTGGTGGTGCTGCGTCCTTTGTCATGGTTGTATCGCCTGGGTTTTGTCAGCAATCACTGGCTTTATCAAAAAGGCATTAAAAAAAGTTATAGTGCACCGATTCCCGTTATGGTGATTGGCAATATCACGGTCGGTGGTAGCGGTAAAACACCTTTGCTGATTCATCTGGTGGATTATTTAATCGAGAAAAATGTTCGGGTAGGCGTGATCAGTCGAGGCTATGGCGGCCAAGGTCCATTTCCTGCCTATGTCGACTTTAATACCTTGCCGGAGATTGTCGGAGATGAGCCTGCCTTGATTGTGCAGGCAACAGGTGTGCCGATGGCAGTTGGTCCCAACCGGCAGAAAAGTATCGAGTTATTGCTGCACAAACATGAACTGGATCTGATTATCTGTGATGATGGCCTGCAGCATTGGGCCTTGAATCGCCAGATTGAGTGGATTGTGCTGGATAATAATCGCGGTCTGGGTAATCAGAAACTGCTTCCAGAAGGTTATCTACGTGAACCAGTGACCCGTTTGAAAACGGGAACCGTAATTGAGCATTCGGCTAACCCAAGCTCTGAACTGCATATGCATCTGGCTGCATCACAGCCTTATTTGCTTAATCAGGACAACAATAAAATCTTTGATCCTCAAGCGGCTTTTTATGCGGTAGTCGGCATTGGCTTTCCACAGCGGTTTTATCAGACCTTGCAAAATTTAGGCATAGAACAATTTCAGTGTCATGAGTTTCCAGACCATCATGACTATGACATTGAAGATTTACAGTTCGATGATAACAATCCGATTATTACCACTGAAAAAGACGCAATAAAAATTATGGCGCTACTTAAACAATATCCAGATTTTAAACAGGATATCTGGGTGGTGCCAGTCGATGCAGTCCTATCGCCAGCCTGCTATACAGTCTTGCAGCAACAGTTACAACAATACGGTATTCAAATTTCTTAAGGCTCATTCATTATGAAACACATTGTTATTCCTGCACGTTTCGCCAGTTCACGTTTACCGGGTAAACCTTTGCTGGAAATTCATGGTCGTCCCATGATTCTGCGGGTAGTGGACCAAGCCAAAAAAGTGCAAGGTTTTGACGATCTGTGTGTGGCAACTGATGATGAGCGTATTGCAGCCGTTTGCCGTGCTGAAGGCATTGATGTGGTGATTACCTCAGCGGATCATCCTTCAGGCACAGACCGCTTGAGTGAAGTGGCTCGAACTAAAGGCTGGGCCAGTGATGACATCATTGTCAATGTACAGGGGGATGAACCTTTACTGCCGGCGCAACTGGTAAAACAGGTTGCTCAACTCTTGGAAGATCAGCCTGAATCTTCCATGTCGACGCTATGTGAGCCGATCCATCAACTGGATGAATTCAAACGCGACAGCATTGTAAAAGTCGTAATGTCAAAACAGCAGCAGGCACTGTATTTTAGCCGTGCTACCATTCCTTATGACCGTGATGGCGCGAAACTCGCTGAACCGAAGCTGCATGATCAGGCCTATCGTCATTTAGGTCTATATGCCTATCGGGTAAAACTGTTGCAAGAATATGTGACCTGGGAAATGGGTGTGCTGGAGAAACTGGAATCTCTAGAACAGTTACGGGTACTGGAAAATGGACACCGTATTGCCATTGCGGTGGCTGAAGCCAATTTGCCGCCAGGGGTAGATACTCAGGAAGATCTGGATCGCCTGAATCAGATGGATCTTTCCCATTTTGCCTAAGAAGAGTCAAATACATGCCTTTTGATGTCAATGCACATATCTATCCATGGCAGCAACAGGTTTGGGAAACCCTGACCGGGCGCTTTCCCAAGCTTGGACATGGTTTATTGTTTTATGGAAAAAAAGGCTGTGGTAAAGAAGCGTTTACCCAACAGTTTCTGGCTTGGGTGTTATGCCTGAATCGTCAGCCTGCCGGGCCATGTGGTGAATGCAGTAGCTGTCAATGGTTAAAGGCAGACACCCATCCCAACTATGTGCATATCAGTACCGATGACGACAATAAAAAACAGAATGCCAAAATCAAGATCGAGAAGATTCGCGATCTGCTGCCTTTTGTGCAACAGACTGTAGATGGCTGGCGCGTGATTGTGATTGAGCCGGCAGAAGCCTTGAATATTGCCTCTGCCAATGCCTTACTCAAAACACTGGAAGAACCCGGTGATAATACGGTCATTATTTTACTGGCGAATCATTATTTAAAATTGCCCGCGACTATACGCAGTCGTTTGCAGCATTTTGCTTTGGACCGGATTTCCGCAGAACAATTTAGCGATTATGTCCAGAATCAGCTCCCAGATGCAGGTGCTAGCCAACAACAGTTATTGATGAACCTGTCCAATCAGATGCCGTTACAGGCACTAGAGGTTGCACAAAGTGCCTGGCTGCCACTACGTCAGGAATTCCTGCAAGACTGGCAAAAACTGGTCATGCAAAAAAATATGCTGATGGCAATTGCGACCAAATGGAATAAAAACCTGAATTTTGGTGACTTTGCTCAAATGTTTGAATACTTGTTGTCCGATTTAATTTGTGTCAAGCTAAATCAGACGGTGAAAAACATTGATCTTGAATTCAATGTACTTGCCGAACAATATTCATTAGAAGCACTTTTTAAAATTTATGAAGATTTTCAGCGCGCTAAACAATTCCTTGAACAGAATGTCCAAAGCAATCTGGTTATTGATGAATTGTTTATCAAGCTGATGAATCTTTAATTAAGGGGAAATCACATGCAACCACGTATGGGCGGTATTATTCAGGCCAATATTCCTGACATCGAAACACTGTTTGCCAGCTATATGCCTTATGTTGTGGGTGGTGGGCTTTTTATTCCTTCCAAGCAGCCGGTCAAACTGGGCGAAGAAGTTTTTGTATTGACAACTTTGCCTGACCAGACCCAGAAAATTCCTTTAACTGGTAAAGTCATCTGGGTCTCGCAAAAGCAGAATGGCATCAAGCCCCAAGGCTTTGGCATCCAGTTAAGCGGTGAAAAAGGCGTTTATTTCAAAAATGAAGCAGATCGTCTGGTTGCGGGTCTTAAATCTGAAGGACGTAAAAGTTACACTATGTAGTTAATTTACCCTTGGTAGGAACGCATCGTGTTTGTAGATACTCATTGTCATTTAACCCTGCTTGATTTGACACCATATCATGGTGATCTGGACCAAGCATTGGCTCAGGCTCGTGAAGCCGGTGTTTCCAAATTCATGAGTATCTCGGTCGATCTGGATGATCATATCGAGCTGGCCAAAATTGCCGCGCGTCATGCAGATGTCGGCTATACCGTTGGCGTACATCCTTGCGAAGATGCTGCAACCATGGCGCGTGCCACGACTGAATATCTGGTCGAGCTGGCACAACCGGAGAAAGTCTGGGCGCTCGGTGAAACAGGTCTGGACTATTACCACAGTACCGATTTTATTGCAGAGCAAAAAGCCTGTTTCGCCCGGCATATCCATGCGTCACAAATCACCAAAAAACCTGTAGTCGTTCATACCCGTTCCGCCAAGCATGATACCGTCGATATTATTCGCGCGGAAAAATCTACGCATGGCATTCTGCACTGTTTTACCGAGGACTGGGAAACCGCTAAAGCGGTACTGGATTGCGGCTATTATGTGTCATTTTCCGGAATTGTTTCATTTAAAAATGCGCAGGATCTGCGTGATGTCGCCAAACAGGTTCCGCTGGATCGTGTGCTGATTGAAACCGATAGTCCTTATCTTGCGCCAATGCCGTATCGTGGCAAATCTAATGAGCCTAAATACGTTCCTTATGTAGCCAAAGCGCTTTGCGATGTATATGATAAGTCACTGGAAGAAATGGCTTATATCACAAAGCAGAACTTTGAAAATCTTCTGAATTTAAAGTAAATAAAGTTATATAAAGTACAAAGAGAGTTTATAGGGTGAAGATGGATCGTCAAGCTCAGTTTCGAGCAAGAGAAACCTTGATTTTTCAAGTAGCAGAGCAACTCCTGTTAGAAAATGGTGAAGCAGGAATGACGCTTGATGCGCTTGCCGCCGAGCTTGATCTGGCCAAAGGGACACTTTATAA
The DNA here is from genome assembly GCF_000369665.1 of Acinetobacter sp. CIP 51.11. Taxonomy (GTDB): domain Bacteria; phylum Pseudomonadota; class Gammaproteobacteria; order Pseudomonadales; family Moraxellaceae; genus Acinetobacter; species Acinetobacter lwoffii_S. Next base: position 1,269,016 of record NZ_KB850129.1, on the reverse strand, counting down.
ACATTTCCAGAGTAAAGATGAACTATACATGCTGCTGATTATCCGAAATGAGCGCATGTTGCTGGAAATGATTCAGGATAGCGATAAAGCCTTTCCTGAACATCTGGCCTTCTTTATGCTGCATCATTTGCATCATCCTGAACGTACTGTGCTGTTTCATCAAATTGAAGAACGCCTGTCGACGACTGGGGTTGGAATCCAGCACCTGTTTAGCGAACTTTATCAGGTGCGCAAACAGCGCTTACGCCTGATTATCCGTATGACAGAAACTTATCTGGCATCGATCAACAGCCGCATGTCGGTACGCGATTATCTAGCGTCGATCTGGTCGCTGACCCATGGTGCAGCCGCAATTCTCAATTCCAGTTTCTATCAGCGTTACTTGGGTTCACGCGATACCTTGCGTGTGGCCTATATCGATCAGGCGCTGGCTTTGCCCAAGCAGGTGCATTCTGCCGACCAGTTTGTCTAAGGTTGTCCTATGATCAGATCACCTCACAGTGCAGTTCGTGGCTTTACCTTAATCGAATTGATGGTGGTGATTGTGATTATGGGAATTATGGCTTCACTAGTGCTGCTGAATACCAGTGGTGTCGATCAGCGCAAAGCGATGCAGGCACGGGAAATTTTATTGGTGGACTTGCAACGGGTGCTACGCGAGGCTAATGACCAATCCAGAATACTCGCGCTTGACGTTCAATCAGCGACAGATGTCACGCCATTTCGCTATGGAATTATAGAATATCGTTCGGCAGCGCAGACTGAACCGAACCTGCAAAATGAGAAATGGCAAAATTATGCAGATTTTAAATTGCGTAGTTTGCCTGATCATATTTCCTTTCAAATTCAGGCACTGGAACAGCAGCGTTATGCCAGGGCACAAAATCGTGACCTGACTCAGGCAAATTCACCTCAATTAATCTGGCTCGGCAATGGTGAAGTCAAACCGGTGCGGATTCAGTTCTTTTTAGAAGACCGTGAAGTGGGTGCTGCGATTGAGATTGATCATCTGGGTAAAATCAATGAAATCTAGATATTTCAAGCAGAGCGCTGGGTCTGGTGTAATCAAGTTGTTTAAGGCGAGTGTTCATGGATTTGATCATGTGTGCTGCAAGCATAGGACTTCGTCTTGCGCTGCTATCGGACTTTCTTGCGCGACAATGTCGCTCAGGTCGAGTGTTACTCGACTTAATCGTGCCTCAGGTTTTACTTTGTTGGAAGTCATGGTGGCCTTGGCAATTTTTGCAACCGCAGCTATGACCCTGACCAAAGTCGCAATGCAATATACCCAGTCGACCTCGAATGCCATTCTACGTACCAAAGCACAGTTTGTTGCCTTAAATGAAGTGGCGCAAATGGAAATCAATCAGGAATGGATGGAAGGGACGGCTTCCAAACAGCTGACCCAGCAAGGTGAAACCTGGCAGATCGATAAACGCAGTGAACCGACGGTCAGTCCGAATGTTCAGCGAATCGAGCTGCAGGTGAGTCTGGTTAATCAGGACAGTGGTCAGGTGGAATCTGGTATCAGCAGCCTGATGTTCTTTAATCATCGTATGAACAATACTCCATGAAGTCTAAAGGATTTACTCTGGTTGAATTATTGGTCGCAATTGCGATCTTTGCAGTGCTGTCTGCTTTGGGTTGGAAAGTTTTTGATTATATTGTCAAAACGAAAGATCAGAATGTGATTCATGAACAGCGTTTAGGTCAGTTACAGCAAACCTATCAGCAGATTCTGCGAGATACCGTACAGGCAGTACCCTTAACGGCCAACATCAATGGCGATATTCAACCGGCTCTGGTGCTGCAGAACGGACGTTTTAACTTTAGTAAAACCGGGGTAACTGATCCTTTAGAAGAAGGGATTTCCCCAGATGAACGCATTGAATATCAGTACCGAGCCGATGAGCAGAAACTTTATCGCTTGAAATACCGGAATCTAAATCAGACAGGTCAAGATCAGCCCGAATCCAGTGTTTTATTGTCGGAAGTGGAACAATTCCAGATCGTCGTACTCAATCCGAATGAACTCACGCAATGGCCGGATACTTCTACTGATCTGAATCAGTTAGAGCATAAACAGCGTTTGCCTAAAGGGATTAAAATCAATTTAACCGTGAATGGCGTCAGTTATGAATGGATGTTCAGTTTATTAAATACGGACTTTTTGCTTGATACTCAGAACACCGGTCAACCCAGCTCAGAATAATAAGAAATGAAAATGAATAAAGCGATCATGATCAAACAGCAGCAGGGCATTGCACTGATTACCATTCTGGTGATGGTAGCGCTAGCGACTATTCTGGCGGCTACGATTGCGCAACGTCAAGCTGCAACTGCTGAAAGCACTGCCTATTTGATGCGACAAAACCAGTCCTTAATGTATGCAAAAAGTGCTGAGGCCTTTTTTTCTGAATTGCTGGTCGATGATGCTGAAAATGCTGCAGAGGTCGACCATCTGCAGGAAACCTGGGCGCAACCCATGCCGGCTTTTCCGGTAGATGACGGTTATGTCTCCGGAATTGTGCAGGATGAATCGGGAAAGTTTAATTTAAATAGCCTGATCACCGCCGAAGGTACGGTGAATGAAAATGCCAAGGCATGGTTCGAGCTGATTCTAAAATGTGCCGGTTTGCCGGAACAGCTCAGTGAAGCAGTCATTGACTGGCAGGATCAGGATGAGTTGACCAGTGGGGCTATGGGCGCTGAGTCAAATTATTATCAGGGTATACCCAATGCTGCTTTGCCACCGAATGCCAAATTTCATAGTATCGAAGAGTTAAAGCTGGTACGCGGTTTTGAAGAGAATAAATACAAGCTGGTTGAACCTTATTTAACTGCAGCGCCGCTGCAGGAGAGTCCAGTGAATATCAATACAGCTTCAGCTTTTCTTTTGGCCAGTATGGATGAAAAACTGGACGTAAATGCCGTGCAGCAATTGCTGGATCAGCGACAGGCCAATCTGGAGCACTTCTCTAATGTTTCTGAGCTATGGTCACTTGAGCCTTTCGCCCAAGTGGAGGCGGGCAAGCGCAATCTGTTAAATAGTCAGCTCGGGGTGCAATCCAATTATTTTAAAGCTCGGATTGAAGTGGTTTTAAGTGAGCGCAAGCGCCAATTTAGCAGTGATCTAGTCCGTCAGGACAAACAGGTTTATGTGGCCTACCGTAGCATGGCACCATTTTAATTTTAGCTCATGAATTGTACAGGCTGTATAAGCGAAAATGCCGGGCTGATGCCTTTTTCCTATCATGCTAAACAGCAAAATTAATCCTCAAAGCTTTACTTTTGCTTTATAATCAAAATTAATTCACCTATTTTTTGACGACATTACGGCATATGTTAATTCGTAAGTTATTTAAGTTTGAGAATGCTCATATTGTGCGTAACTGCACGTCAGATCGCTGTAAGCGTTCGATCCATGGCCATAGTTATAAAGTCGAGTTATTGCTAAAAGCCTCGAAGCTAGATCATGGTCAAATGGTCTATGACTTTGGTCTGCTTAAAAGTGTGATTAAGGATTTCTTTGATTCTTTCGATCATGCTATCTGCTTCTGGCAAAATGACGATCCGGAATATATTCAGGCCTGCAAGGATTTTAGTGCGCGCTGGGTGTCTTTGCCGGTATCGCCATCAGCAGAACAGTTTTCTCGTATTTTCTTCTTTCTGGCACAGCAGGTGCTGGCATCGACGGTGACACAAAATGGTGAAGGCGATGTCGAAGTCTATTCTGTGATTGTGCATGAAACCGATACCGGCTATGCACAAAGCTTTTTAGAAGATATTCAAAATGAACAGATGGGAATTTTGAGTCTGGAGCAACTTGAGTTCTCTGAACAAGTGCAAGCTGAATGGACAGATCCGGACATGTTTGCCAAGCTCAAACAGGGCACACCATTTCATAACCCTACAGTAGATTTACAGGTACAGATTTAAAGTCTGCGTGACTTTAAATCCATTGACATAGATTTAGGATTGAAGAATGTCTTTAAATGAACAGCAACTGGCCAAGCTGAATAAAGTTCAGCTGGATGAAAGCTGGAAATATGGATTGAGTGAATTTTTGCTCAGTCCGAAAATGGATGAATTAAAAGCATTTCTCGTTGAAGAAAAAAAAGCAGATAAAATCATTTATCCTCCCAATCATCTGATTTTTAATGCTTTGAATACCACACCGCTAGATCGGGTAAAAGTGGTGATTTTAGGGCAAGATCCTTATCATGGCCCAAATCAGGCGCATGGATTAAGCTTTTCCGTGCAAAAGGGGGTTGCATTACCACCATCTTTGCGTAATATTTTTCATGAGTTACATGCTGATGTCGGGGTTGAAAGACCGAAGCATGGTGACTTGACGCATTGGGCAGAGCAGGGTGTACTTCTGTTAAATGCAGTACTGACCGTCGAAGCAGGTCAGCCGACTTCGCATCAAAAGCGTGGTTGGGAAGAATTTACCGATCACGTCATTGATGTATTAAATGAACAGCGTGAACATATTGTCTTTATTCTTTGGGGCGCATACGCACAGCGTAAAGGACAGCGCATTAATCAAGACAAGCATCTCGTGTTAAAGGCAGCACATCCATCGCCTTTGGCCGCAAACCGTGGTGGTTTTTTTGGTTGTAAAGTATTTTCAAAATCGAATAACTACCTCAAACAACATGGCATTGAGCCTATAGATTGGCAGCTGGACGCATGAAATATTCTCCCCTTACTAAACATTATCATCCGGATTTGATTGTTGAAGAAGCGCACAATGGTTGGCGTATCGTTCGTTTAAATCGCCCGAAATCTTTGCATGCGCTGGATGAGTCGATCGCTTCCGCACTCTTGGAAGTATTTCAGGACTTTCATCATGATGACAGCGTAAAAGCCATCTGGCTCGATTCAACCACACCGAAAGCGTTCTGTGCGGGTGGGGATGTGCGTAAACTGCGTCAGTTAGTGATTAATGATGAAGTGGCGGCTGCCAATAAGTTTTTTGAACAAGAATATGCACTCGATCTGTTATTGCATAATTATGCCAAACCCGTTTTAGTCTGGGGTGAAGGTTATGTGATGGGTGGTGGCTTGGGCCTGTTTATGGCAGCGCCTTTCCGTTTAGTGACGCCGTATTCGCGTTTGGCGATGCCTGAAATTAATATCGGTTTGTATCCAGACGTGGGTGCAACCCGCTTCTTAGCAGATCGTGGTGCGATTGGTCTATTTACTGGCTTGACCGGTTCGATCATGACCGCTGCGGGCGCTTATGGGATTGGCTGGGCAACGCATATTTGTGATGCACAGCGTGATTCAGTTTTGGATAAAGTCATTAATATCGACTGGGAGCATTATCCTGCAGGTGACTTTCGTGCCATTGATGATACCCTGAATAGTATGCACCGTCCAGTCGGCCCAGGACCGCTGCAAAACTCCTTGGATGTGATTCATAGTGTTTGCCGTGGTATCAACTTTGAGCATGATTATGAGTCGATTATTGGCCTGAGTGATGCGCGTAGTGACTGGTTGCGTCAGGCCAGTGAAAACCTGAAAAAAGGTTCGCCGACTACCGCAGCCTTGACCTGGCTATTATGGCAATGGGGTAAGCAGGTACATTCCTGGAATGAAGTTTTCGAGCTGGAAGTTCAAATTTCTGACTGGAAAATCCGTCATCATGATTTTGTCGAGGGAGTGCGAGCGCGTCTGGTCGATAAAGACCTTAGTCCTGAGTGGAAAAAAGGTGTAGATATGAGCTTAAAAGGTATCCTGTCTGGAAATCCTCCAGTTACGACTATTGAAAGCTGGAATGAGCTGCTCAAGCATTATGGTGTGATTTAAGCCTCAATGTCCGAAACACAATTTACAGATGAATACTGGATGCAGCGTGCTTACGAGCAGGCTGCACTTGCTGCTGCACAGGGAGAAATCCCCGTCGGGGCAATTATCGTCAGTCAGAATCAGATCATTGGTCAGGGATTTAATGCGCCCATCTCGTTGAATGATCCGACTGCGCATGCTGAAATTGTTGCACTACGTGATGCCTGTCAAAACATCCAGAATTATCGTTTACCTGATGATGCAGTGCTTTATGTGACTTTAGAGCCGTGCACCATGTGTGTTGGTGCGCTGGTGCATTCACGGGTTTCACGGGTAGTATTTGGCGCATTTGAAGCGAAAGCAGGTTCACTGGTGAGTGCGCGTCAACTGTTTGAAACCGGTTATTATAATCACGTATTTTCTTTCCAGGCAGGCTGCATGCAGCAGCAATGCTCTGAACAGCTCAGTGCATTTTTTAAGTTGCGTCGCGAGCAGAAACGACAATTCAAGTTACAAGAAAAGTTATTAAATACGCAGAAGTAAATTTACTTTATCCGCTAAAATTTTCCCACTTTCAAATATCTGCAATCTTCAGGAACAATAATGAACAGCATCCAAGTAAAAAAAGAATTCCCAGCAGCCCTTGATGATGTCTTCAATTTGATGTCCAAGCATGCCACCTATAATATTGCCTTCGCACCGATGCAGGTCGAACGAATCAAGGATTCTGCGGATGCTGAATATCCTGATGGACTCGGTTCAGTACGTGCAATGGGTATGGGGCCAGTGAAGCCGCTGAAAGAACAAATTACCTTGTTCGAGCCAAATAATCGCATCGAATATCAGATTATTAAAAATCCATTGATCAAGCATCATTTAGGCATTATTGAATTTGAAGCACTGGCTGATGACAAAACGTTAGTAACTTATACGATTGAATTGCAGGCACGTGCGCCTTTTGTGAGTAAATTAATCCTTGCACAGTTACAGGCAGCGATTAAACTAGGCCTGACAAAACTCGCAAAATCTGTTTAAACAACAACGGGAAAGCAATGACAGTTCAAATTATTACCATTGATGGTCCAAGTGGGTCTGGCAAGGGCACGTTAGCAGCGAAACTGGCTGCACATTATCAGTTTCACTTATTGGATTCTGGTGCTTTATACCGCCTTTTGGGTTTGTCATTGCATCACCATGATTTGCTGGATTCGCTAGACACGAAATTGCCAGAATGCGTACAAATCGCAACAAATTTAGATATCCAGTTTGTCAGTACCGACACCGGGGTGCAGGTGTGGCTGGATGGTGAAGATGTGTCCCAAACTATTCGAACTGAACGGGTAGGAGAGTTTGCTTCAAAAGTTGCAGCAATTCCTGAGCTTAGAACAGCGATGGTTTCACGTCAGCATGCCTTTGCACAGGCGCCTGGTCTGGTAGCAGACGGACGTGATATGGCGACAAGTATCTTCCCGAATGCTCAGGCAAAAATATATTTGACGGCCTCGGCTGAATCACGCGCGCAAAGACGTGTAAAGCAGTTGCAGGGCATGGGGCTGGATGTTAAAATAAGCGACATTTTAGCTAATATCATCGCTCGCGATAAACGAGATACGGAACGCGCTGTCGCTCCACTCAAGCCTGCGGATGATGCTTACATTATTGATAGTTCAGATTTGAATATCGATGAAGTATTCCAGCTGATGACCACTTATGTGGATCAGCAGTTAGCAAATTAACCCAATTTTATCAGCAAACGCATAGCTTGATCAGTTTTATATGGACTATGTAGATGCTTAATTAAACCGGCCTTGTCTGATCCAAGACCGCTGACTTTATCGGAAATATCATGACCGAATCTTTTGCAGCCCTCTTTGAAGCAAGCGAATTAAACCTCAACGTTGAAAAGGGTGCAGTTATCCAGGGCGTTGTAGTAAGCATTGACTCTGATTGGGTAACTGTTGACACTGGCCTTAAATCTGAAGGCGTTGTTGACCGTGCTGAGTTCTTAAATGAACAGCGCGAACTTGAAGTTCAAGTTGGCGACACTGTAGACGTAGTTGTTGAAGCACTTGACAACGGTATGGGTCAAACAGTTCTTTCTCGCGAAAAAGCTAAACGCGCAGAAACTTGGACTAAACTTGAAAAAATCTTTGAAGACGGCGAAATCGTTACTGGTGTTATCTCTGGTAAAGTTAAAGGTGGTTTCACTGTTGACATCGGTCCAGTACGTGCGTTCCTTCCAGGTTCTTTAGTTGATACTCGTCCTATTCGTGATACTACTCACCTAGAAGGCAAAGAGTTAGAATTCAAAGTAATCAAACTTGACGCTAAACGTAACAACGTTGTTGTTTCACGTCGTGCTGTTATGGAAGCTGAATCTTCAGCTGACCGTGAAGCTCTTCTTGCTCAGCTTGAAGAAGGTCAAACAGTTACTGGTACGATCAAAAATCTTACTGACTACGGCGCATTCGTTGACCTTGGCGGTATTGATGGTCTTCTTCATATCACTGACATGGCTTGGAAACGCATCAAGCACCCTTCAGAAGTTGTTGAAGTGGGTCAAGAAGTTACTGTTAAAGTACTTAAATTCGACCGCGAACGTAACCGTGTTTCTCTAGGTCTTAAACAACTTGGCGAAGATCCATGGTTAGCGATCATGAACCGTTACCCTAAAGGTTCAATCGTTAAAGCGCGCGTAACTAACCTGACTGATTACGGTTGTTTCGCTGAAATCGCTGAAGGCGTTGAAGGTTTAGTACACGTTTCAGAAATGGATCACACGAACAAAAACATCCACCCATCTAAAGTTGTTCAGATTGGTGACGAAGTTGATGTTATGGTTCTTGAAGTTGATGAAGAACGTCGTCGTATTTCTCTTGGTATCAAACAAACTCGTGCTAACCCGTGGGAAGAGTTTGCTAAAGACCACGACAAAGGCGAAAAAGTTTCTGGTACGATCAAATCTATCACTGACTTCGGTATCTTCATCGGTTTACCAGGCGGTATCGACGGTCTAGTTCACTTGTCTGATATTTCTTGGAACGAACAAGGCGAAGAAGCGATTCGTCGTTATAAGAAAGGCGACACTGTTGAAGCGGTTATCCTTTCTGTAGACGCTGAAGGCAACCGTATCAGCCTTGGCATCAAGCAAATGAACAACGATCCGTTCAATGACTTCCTTGCTGCTAACGAACGCGGTGCGTTGGTTAAAGGTACTGTAACTGCAGTTGATGCTAAAGGCGCGACTGTTAAGTTAGCTGACGAAGTTGAAGCGACTCTGAAAGCATCTGAAATCAACCGCGACCGCGTTGAAGATGCAACTAAGTTCCTTGAAGTTGGTCAAGAAGTTGAAGCGAAGATCATCAACGTAGATCGTAAATCTCGCGCAATCAACTTGTCTATCAAAGCGAAAGACGAAGCTGAAGAGAAAGAAGCAGTTGCTAACTTGAAAACAGCTCCTGCTGGTCAAGACAATGGTCCTAAGACGATTGGTGACCTGATCAAAGCTCAAATGGGCAACTAAGTAAGCGTTTGAATTGTATTGTTAATGTAAGTTAACTAATACTTTTTATACAAATACTGTAAACGGTAGCGTAGTATTTAATTATTGCGCTACCGTTTTGTATTTAAACAGGTTATTATCGGGAAATAGATCCCAAGTAGCTTGATAATTAAAGAGGTCGCAGATGACTACTGAAGCACTTAATAAGTCTGACTTAATAGAGCGTATTGCGTTAAAAAATCCGCATTTGGCTGAGCCTTTAGTGGAAGAAGCAGTTAAAATTATGATTGATCAAATGATAGAAGCATTATCAACTGACAATCGTATCGAGATTCGTGGATTTGGTAGTTTTGCATTGCATCACCGTGAACCGCGCGTAGGTCGTAACCCTAAAACTGGTAAATCAGTAGAAGTGGCTGCAAAAGCAGTTCCGCACTTTAAACCAGGCAAGGCACTTCGTGACGCTGTGAACGAGTCTGCACAAAAATAATTGTAAATATTTTGCGGGGTGTTCATGCGTTACGTTCTGGTCATTCTTTTATTGGTACTGTTTGGTTATTCATTAGCTTTAGTTTTGCAAAACGGTACTGAATTGTCAGTGGACTTGTTATTTACTCAAGTTCCCGCAATGCGCCTGGGATTATTACTTCTCCTCACATTATCTTTAGGTGTCGTTTTGGGCCTGTTATTGGGCGTTCAGATCTTCCGGGTTTTTCAGACGAATTGGGAAATTAAACGACTGCGTAAAGACATTGAACATCTACGTAAGGAACAGTTGAATACAGCCAAGTTAATGGCTGCTGAAGCAGCAGCCCATACCCGGCATGAAAAAACTGTATTAGATATTACCAATGAAAATCAAAGCCCATTATAATGGGCTTATTTTTTGCCTATATGAAGGGGTAATCTCTTGAGTATCATCGTCGCACTAGATGCCAAAAGCCAATTTGATGCCTTAGCCATTGCAGAACAGTTAGATCCTGCCTTGTGTCGACTTAAAGTTGGTAAAGAGTTATTTACCCATGAAGGTCCAATTATTGTCAAAGCACTTCAAGATAAAGGCTTTGATGTATTTCTGGATCTGAAATTTCATGATATTCCAAATACAACAGCACAGGCAGTATGCGCGGCAGCAGATTTGGGTGTGTGGATGGTCAATGTGCATGCCTCAGGTGGCCGCAAGATGATGGAAACCTGTGTAGAGCGTTTGCAAGCGGGTAATTATAAAACTCAGTTGATTGCAGTGACTGTATTGACGTCAATGGGCCGTGAAGACTTGAAAGATATTGGTCTGGATATTGAGCCAAATGAGCATGTAAAACGTCTGGCACAACTGACAAAAGACAGTGGTCTAGATGGGGTGGTTTGCTCAGCTCAAGAAGCGAAAATGTTACGTGAAACGATTGGAAAAGACTTTGCATTAGTGACACCCGGCATTCGTCCAGAAGGGTCGAATGCAGATGACCAGAAACGTATTGTGACACCGAAACAGGCAATGCTAGATGGCTCAACACATCTGGTAATTGGTCGCCCGATTACCCAGTCTAAAAATATGCGTCAGACTTTGAAAGATATTTTGGCAACGCTTTAATACGGTTTGAATGACAAAAAGCCTTTCAGTCGAAAGGCTTTTTTTATATATTGAAAAAATGGTTATAAAATAAAAAGGAAAAATGATGACTTCATCTGAACCACAATTAGAAAAAGTACAGAATGACGTGATTCAAAATATTCAACAGGCAGAACAGCTTAAGCAACAAGAATAGCAACAACAGCAGGCAAGCTCAGCAGATCGGACAGCGGGGATCGATGTGGTCAGTTTGGCATCTGATGCCATCAGTCTTGCTTCGGATGTTATTGAAACAGTAGGCGATGCCTTAAGTGATATTGATTTAAGTTTTTAGTCAGCCCTCTCGGCCTACTTGCTTGTGCTTCGTTTTAAAATTCTGCTTTTAAACTGAATCAGGGAGGAGAGTTCCTCTTTATAAAAGAGGAATTTAGTGAGATTGAGAAAGTGATAAAGTAATTAAATCGCTGCCAGTACACTCACCATGACTGGTGCTAACAGTGACAAAATAAAACCACTGACCATGGCATGTGGAATAAAATCATGCCCACAGGCCTGTTTAACCATCGGTAGAGTCACATCCATCGCAGTTGCACCCGCTGCGGAAATGGCGGATCTTGGGTATCTCCAGCCCATACAATACATGAGTAAGATGGCAAAAATTTCTCTAAACAGGTCATTCATTAGCGCGATACTGCCGAGTTCTGCATTTCTGAGTTCTGTTACGACAACACCTGACATTGAGTAAAATCCATAGCCTTGTGACAGCATGATCAAATCTTTTAGACTGATGTCTGTATTCCAGAATGAATAAAGCATGACTGCAAATAATGAACCAAAAATACAACCAATCGGAACTAAGAGAATTTTAAAATTTAACCAGGAACGATCTAAAGGTGAATAAGCCAGATCCAGGCCAATCATGAACATAAATACCAGCAACAAATGCCAGGTGCTGATTTGCACGGATAGATCAAACAGATTCAAGCCCGCATGTAAACAATATCCACCTGCGAGAGCTAAAAAAGTATAGCTCATATTCAGCAAGGATTTAAGTACCAGGTCGACGGAGACTCGGCCTGAACTCGGAAGAAAACCTGCCCATTTAAATAGTAGGTAACAAAATGCAAAAGCGCCGAGTGAGGTTAGAAAGGCAATACTAATTGACGTACTCAAAATCTGGAGAGGATGCTGTAATTCATCTACCAGTTGTGAAAATTCAAAGGCAATTGCAATCAATAAAACATAGCTAAAATAGGGCAATAGCTTGAAACAGATTTTAATAATCGAAATCGGAATTCGTTTTGCCATGGCAAAACCGAGTGCTAGACAGAATAGAAGCTGAAAGATAAGCCAAAGCGATTGCATAAGTTTAATGGATTGAAAAAATTACCTATAAATTATGCCACCGCTTGATGTCAGATGGTAAAAAGCTTTTAGGCGACTTTATTCAATAATCGATAATCTGCGGCATTTGGCTTTTTTGTTTTGAGCCAGTATTTCCAGGTATAAGTTGGCCATAAGGCAAAGTTCTTGCCGCCTTCCTGCTGATACCAGCTGACGCAGCCAGATTGCCACACAGTCTTTTCAAACATATGTTGCACCTGCTGATTAAATGCATCCTGTGCCTGGTCTTTGACCATGATGGCATCACTTTGGGATTGATCGACCAGTTGCATCAATTGCAAAATATATTCAACTTGTGCCTCAATCATAAAAATGACAGAGTTGTGTGCCAATAGGGTATTTGGCCCCGGTAACTGAAACAGGTTTGGAAAGTCTTTCACGCAAATTCCATAATAGCTTTCAGCACCTTGTTTCCACATTTCATTCAGTTCTACGCCATCAAGCCCGGTACATTGAAAATTCTTCATATAGATACGTGGATCGGTAATGAATCCGGTGCCATAAATCAGACAGTCAATCGGCCGCTCTTTTCTATCTTGTGTAATGATACTGTGTTCAGTCAGTTCCTGAATCTTCTCGGTCACCAGTTCCACATTAATGAATAGTTCTGCCAGTTTTTGGGTGAATTTCATAATGCCCGGTTTGACAATCGGTACCACACGCGATTCATTTGACCAATACAGGCGGGCACGGTGTAGCTTTCTAAACCAGTCATATTTTTTAAAGAGTTTCTTTTCAAGATTCGGGTAGGCACGTTCATCCCGAGGAATGACCCAAGCCGCAGTACGTTGCATGACATACAGTTGTTTGCATTTCGGGGCAATTTCCGGAATATATTGAATGGCGCTGCCACCTGTTCCAATCGATGCGACATTTTTGCCAGTCGGGTCATAAGTGTGATCCCATTGCGCAGAATGAAAGACTTTGCCTTGGAATTTCTCAATACCGAGAATATCTGGGATTTGCGGAATATGTAAAGGTCCGGAAGCGAATATAACAAACTGGGCTTCAAGGATACTTTGATCCTGTAGCTGTAATTGCCATAGACAGCGTTCTGCCTGGTAATGTGCTGCCAGTACTTCGGTATTTAAACGGCAAAAAGCACGCAGGTTATAATCGGTCACCAGATCCTGAATATAAGAAAATATCTCGGGTGCTTCCGCATAACGTTTGGACCAATTGCTTTTCGGTGCAAATGACAAGGAATATAAATGTGATTGCACATCACAGGCTGCTCCAGGGTACTGATTGTCCCGCCAGGTTCCGCCAAAATCGTTACCTTTTTCAAGAATAATAAAATCATAAATACCATGCTGTTGTAAACGTATTGCCATGGCAATCCCTCCGCAACTAGCTCCAATAATGGCAACTTTAGTATGGGGATGGGAACGTGTAGTGGTGGCATAATCTAGCATCAGTAAATTCCTTACTTATTTTAATGTTGGATATTTATCGTAATTTGCTCCTTGATGATTAGATAGAAAATTGATCTAAACGGCAATAGCCGACACATTATTTTTATAGTACAACTAGAATAATCACATTGTATTTGTATGGTTATGAAACGTTCTGTTCTCAGTCTGATGTATTTGATTCAAGGAATGCGCAAGGCTGGCATGGAGGTCGATCAGAAACTGCAAAACATTGGGCTGCGTGTAGATGCCTTTGATCCAAGCTCGGTCATTCACCCTAGTCTGGAACATGATGTGCTTAAGGTGGTGGGACAGGAAATCCAACCTGAACAGGGATTATTGATTGGCCAGCATTATGCTTTGGCAGGTTATGGTCCCTTACTCATGTTGCTGGTGACCAGTCCTACAGTACGCGATGCACTGAATCAGGTGATCCGTTTTCAGCAGTTGACGCATTTGACCGGTCAGTTGGCCTTGCAGCAAAGCGAGCATCATAGCGCGCTGTGTTATCGAGCAAAGCAGCAGGATGATCATTTGGGTATGCTGCTGGCACAGGCAGAGATTTCCGGAACGTTTAAGTTTATCCGGGAAATCTACAAATTGATGGGCTTATCCAAACCTGATTTGCGGATCGAGTTGCCATTTGCCTATCCAGAAGATCTGAATACCTTAAAGGTCTATCATGATTATTATGGAACACAGGTACAGTTTGATGCATCTCGGGCAGCATTCTGGTTTGATGAAGCAGTGTTGGATATTAAAATTCCTTCTGCAGATGCGGTCACTTTTGCTGTCTATGAAGCCAAATGTCTGGCTGAACTGGAGCGTTTGCAACAGGATGAGCAGACGCCGACTGTGGTGCAGCGTGTGCAGGATTATCTGGAAATCCAAAGCGGCCTGATGCCGAGCATGGCTGAAACGGCACAGGCGTTGAATATTCCGGAACGAACCTTGCGGCATCAGTTACAGCAGTGTGATACCAGTTATAAGCAGATTCGCGAAGAAATTATTAAAGATAAGGCTTTGCGACTGATTGAATATAAACAGTATTCGATTGAAATGATTGCAGAATTATTAGGCTATTCCGAGCCGGCCGCTTTTAACCATGCCTTTAAACGCTGGTTTGGGCAAAGTCCTCGGCAATATATAAAATAGCCTAAGTTAGTTTATGCCAAAGTGTTATAGCGTGTTGATTAAACTCCGCTATAATTAAATTGATCCCAAATAGTACGAAATTCTATGTCCGATTTTAATTCACAGCACAGCACCGCTTTTAGTCCGATTTCTCCTGCAGAACGTTATGCACAAGCGATCTCTTCGGGACAGTTTATGCCTGATGAAGCACAGGCAATGGCAGTACATGAACTGAATCGTGTCTGGCTGGAATTGATTCAGCGTTTTAAGGCATCGAAAAAAGCATTTCGCCGCTTTCGCCGTCAGACATCTCCGAAAGGGGTGTACATGTGGGGTGGTGTGGGGCGTGGAAAAACTTGGTTAATGGATCAGTTTTACGATTCGATTCCGTTTCGCCGTAAAACCCGGATGCATTTTCACCATTTTATGCAGCATGTGCATCGTGAGTTAAACAAATTATCCGGACAGCGTAATCCGCTAGATATCGTGGCGGATCGAATTTATAAAGAAGCGGTCATCATCTGTTTTGATGAATTTTTTGTGTCTAACGTGACGGATGCAATGATCCTGAGCGATCTGTTCCAGAAGCTGTTTGAACGTGGTATCACCTTGGTCGCTACTTCGAATATCGCACCGGACGGTTTATATAAGAACGGCATTCACCGTGACCGTTTTATGCCTACCATCGAACTGGTCAAGAAAAACTGTGTGGTCTTAAATGTTGATGCCGGAGTCGATTACCGTCTACGGGTTCTAAAACAGGCACAATTGTTTAAATTCCCGTTAACGCATGATCATAAAAACTGGATTGCTCAACGTTTTAGCGCTTTGACCCAGACTCAGACCTGTTCTGAAGAGCCGATTATTATCAACAACCGTATTGTTGAAACCGTGTCACATACTGAAGATGTATTGTGGTGTGAATTTTCTGAACTGTGTTTAAAGCCACGCAGTCCGGCTGATTTTATTGAAATCGCCAATATTTATAATACGGTTTTGGTGAGTAATGTGCCACACCTGACCGATTTCCTGAATGATGGAACGCGCCGTTTTATTTATCTGGTCGATGAATTTTATGACCGTGGCGTCAAGTTACTCTTAACCTCAGAAGATAATATCGTGGATATTTACCAGGGTGAAAAACTGGCCTTTGAAATTGAACGGACCCGTTCCCGTTTGCTGGAAATGCAGTCGGATGAATACCTGAATTCTGAACATCGCCAGATTGAGAAAATCGCCTCCGTGAACGGAGACTAAGAATAAAAGCGCTGGTCATTTACCAGCGCTTTTTTTATAAAAATAGGGACTTAAATTATCGACAAGCCTGATTAAACATGGCTTAATCTTGGTCTAAATGTGATCGTGTATAACTAGAATGCATAATTTTTACTCGAAAATCTGAACTTAAGTCTAATTTCTACATTTCGAAAACTTTATACACTGTCATTAGGGTATTTAGCAGAATGATATCTATTTGTAACTGAGAAAGATCAAATATGTTTATGAGGGTATTCATATTAGAAAAAATGCTCAGTATTTAGCAATGTGATAATACTATTCAGCTAGATTTTAATCGGTATACTAGAATCTCTTGTATAAAAAGTAGCAATATCAGGAAAGACAATGACTGCACGTATTCAAAAAGGCAAGTTAGCGATTGCTAAAGAACTTTACGATTTCATCGAAAATGAAGCACTACCAGGTTCTGGTTTAGACAGCGAAACATACTGGAAAAACTTTGAACAAGTCGTTGTTGATCTTAGCCCTAAAAATAAAGCACTTTTGGCTAAGCGTGATGACATTCAGGCGAAAATTGATGAATGGCACCGCAATAACACATTTGAATTACAAGCTTACAAAGCTTTCTTGACTGAAATTGGCTACTTGTTACCAGAAGTAGAAGATTTTCAAATCAGCACTGAAAATGTAGATGAAGAAATTGCAATACTGGCAGGTCCACAGTTGGTGGTACCAGTACGTAATGCACGTTACTGCTTGAACGCTGCAAACGCACGTTGGGGTTCTTTGTACGATGCACTTTATGGCTTCGATGTCATCTCTGAAGAAGATGGCGCGGAAAAAGGCAAAGGCTATAACCCGAAACGTGGTGAAAAAGTTGTCGCATTTGCAAAGAGTTTCCTCGACGAAACTTTCCCATTGGCACAAGGTTCGCATGCAGATGCAACTCAATACGCAGTTGAAGCTAATGCACTGGTTGTTACCCTAAAAGACGGTTCAAAAACAACTGTGGCAGATGCAGCTAAATTCGTTGGCTACAATGGCGAAGCTTCAGCACCGACTGAAATCGTATTTAAAAATAATGGCCTGCACGCTATTGTGCAAATTGATGCCAGCAGCCCGATTGGCCAAACTGATGCCGCTGGTGTAAAAGATGTAGTTCTTGAAGCTGCGGTTACGACCATTCAGGACTTGGAAGACTCGATTGCAGCTGTTGATGCTGAAGAGAAAGTAGAAGGCTACCGTAACTGGTTAGGCCTGATGAAAGGTACTTTAGAAGAGTCTATTGAGAAAAACGGTAAAACTGTTACCCGTAAACTGAATGAAGACCGTACTTTCAAAAATGTAGAAGGTGGTGAAACTAAAGTTCACGGCCGTTCATTGATGTTGCTGCGTAATGTTGGTCATTTAATGACAAACCCTGCGATTCTGGTAGATGGCGCAGAAATCTATGAAGGCATCATGGATGCATTGGTTACGCCATTGTTGTCTTTTGCAGACATCAAAGGTGAAAACACGATCAAGAACTCGCGTCAAGGTTCAATGTATATCGTTAAGCCGAAAATGCATGGTCCTGAAGAAGTGGCATTTGCCGTTGAATTGTTTGAACGTGCAGAACAGGCACTTGGCTTATCTGCAAAAACTTTAAAAATCGGGATTATGGATGAAGAACGCCGTACTTCTGTGAACTTGAAGAACTGTATTGCACAAGCCAAAGATCGTACGATCTTCATCAATACAGGTTTCATGGACCGTACCGGCGATGAAATCCATACCTTTATGGAAGCTGGTCCATTCGTTCGTAAAGGCGAAGTAAAAGGCCAAATCTGGTTCCCGGCTTATGAAAACCGTAACGTGATGATTGGTCTGCAAGCAGGTTTACGTGGTAAAGCACAAATCGGTAAAGGCATGTGGCCAAAGCCAGACATGCTGCTTGACATGTACAAAACCAAAACTGAACATCCTGAAGCGGGTGCGAGCTGTGCATGGGTTCCATCACCTACAGGTGCGGTGATTCACGCGATTCACTATCACCAGATTAATGTTGCAGACCGTCAGCAAGAATTATTGTCGACTCAGCCTTTATCTCTAGATGATTTGTTGACACCACCATTGGCGAAAGACACTAACTGGTCTGAAGAAGAAAAAACCAAAGAACTCGAAAATAACTGTCAAGGTATTTTAGGTTATGTAGTTCGCTGGGTAGATTTGGGTGTAGGTTGTTCTAAAGTTCCAGACATCAATGATGTCGGTTTAATGGAAGACCGTGCGACTTTACGTATTTCTTCACAACATGTTGCGAACTGGTTGCGTCACGGTATCGTAAGTCGTGAACAGGTAGAAGAAGTCATGCAACGTATGGCGAAAATTGTGGATGAGCAAAATGCCAATGATCCACTGTATACACCAATGTCTGCTGACTTTGCCAACAATATTGCATTCCAGGCAGCATCTGACCTGATCTTTAAAGGTGGTGAGCAGCCATCAGGTTATACCGAGCCGCTTCTACATGCAGCGCGTTTAAAGTTAAAAGGTTATACAGGTGATTAATCCTGTCTAGCTTAAAAAAGCCTCTTCGGAGGCTTTTTTATTGTCTAATGGTAAGCCGCTGTCGTTCTGACTAGAAATTTTCCAGCCGAACTTTTAAAGTGGGGCAAAGCATGCGAGGAAACAATAAAATGACAACGGTATATCAAAATTTAGACCAGCAGTTTATTCATGGTCAGTGGCAAGCCGGTACTTCAACCAGAACAATAAAAAATATCAACCCCTATACCCAGAGCGAAATTTTTAGTATGCCAGCTGCCAGTTCTGTCGATGTCGACAGTGCTTATACCGCAGCAGAGCAGGCTTTCCAGCAGGGGGGCTTGAAATCCATTGAAGTACGTAAAACAGTGCTGCAAAATTTAATCGCGATCATTCAGCAGCGTCGGGACGAAATCATTGACTGGCTCATTATTGAATCAGGCAGTACGCGCATTAAAGCCGGCGTTGAGGTGGATGCTGCTCTGGGCATCATTCAGGAAAGTCTGGCTTTTCCAGACTGGATCCAAACAGAACAGCTGGAAAGTAAGGATCCGGCACGTAAAAGTATGGTTTTGCGCAAGCCCTTAGGCGTGATTGCTGTCATTAGTCCATGGAACTTTCCATTTCATTTATCCTTACGTTCAGTGGCAACTGCAATTGCCTGTGGTAATACCGTTGTGCTGAAGCCAGCCAGTGATACACCAGTGACTGGCGGCACCTTAATCGGTAAATTATTTGAAGAGGCAGGTTTGCCTGCAGGTGCACTGAATATTGTTGCCGGTGCTGGCAGTGAAATCGGGGATTATTTTGTTGAGCATTCAGTGCCGAAAATGATTTCATTTACCGGTTCGACTGAAGTGGGGAAAAGTGTAGGCAGTAAAGCCTTGGCCAGTTCCCGAATCAAGCGTCTGGCACTCGAACTGGGTGGCAATGCACCTTTGGTCATTCTGGATGATGCCGATCTTGATCTTGCGGTTGAACTAACGCTGATGGGGCGTTTTATGCATCAGGGACAAATTTGCATGAGTACTAACCGGGTCATTGTTGATACCTCTATTCATGATGCTTACGTAGATAAGCTTCTGGATCGGATCAAAATGATTCCGGTGGGTGATCCAAATCTGGAAGATACCGTGATCGGTCCGATCATTAACCAGAGTCAGGTTGAAAAGCATCAACAGATCATTCAAACAGGCAGTGAGCAGAGCGCGCAACTGGTGTATGAAGGAGGAATTGAAGGGAATCTGGTCTATCCACATATTTTTATTGATGTCGCGGAAGATTCCGATCTGGCGCAGCAGGAAAGCTTCGGTCCAATTTTACCTATCTTAAAAGCCCGGGATGAAGCACATGCTTTAAATCTGGCCAATGCGACCGAGTTTGGTTTATCCAGCGCAGTATGTACTTCAAACATCGAGCGAGGCACTGCTTTTGCCGCACAACTGGATATTGGTATGACGCATATTAATGGTATTAGTGTTGCAGATCAGTCAAATGCACCCTTTGGCGGCGAGAAAAATTCAGGATTGGGTCGTTTTAATGGCCGCTGGATTTTTGAGGAATTTACCCGGACACATTGGCTGACTGTCCCGAATTCATAACAGTCAACGCGCCTAAAACTATAGAAATACGACAGGCTTCGACTTGGCATCACGGTATAATCTGATGGTCGAATGATTTACATATATGAACCATGTGCGCCAATTTTAAGCCTTTAACCTTAGAGCAGTTGCATAATCTGGGATTGCCAGAAATTCCTTTTGAATATCCAGAGGAGGTCTATCCCAATTATGCTACACCGCTTTTATTTCATTCAGCTCAAGGACTGGAATGGCGTTCTGTGAATTTTGGACTCATTCCGAAATGGGCAGAAGACAAAACTATAGGCACCAAGACCTATAACGCCAGAAATGAAACCTTACTGCAAAAGCCCACTTTTGCTGAGGCCACTGCCAAATGTCATTTTGGCGTCATTCCGGTATCGGAATTTTATGAGTCCAAATATTTTGACAATAAACCGCAGCGTTGGGGTGTAAGACGTAAAGATGGTCAGGCGACTTTTATTGCAGCTGTGTATGAGATTGCTCGGGTACAAGGGGAAATTGTACGCTCTGCCAGTATGATTACCATGGATGCAATTGACCATCCCATGATGAAGGAGTTTCATGAGCCGGGTAATATCAAACGCTCGGTTATTGTGATTCCACAGCAGCGACTGCAAGAATGGCTAACGCTAAGGCATCCGGATATTCGTAGCTTTGTAGAGGGCTTTCCGGTAGAAGATTTTGAATGCTCACATGTACCAAAAGAAAAAATCAAAAAAGTCAGTCCACAACTGAACTTTTTTGATTTTTAGAAAGCTCTGGCGAATTATTTATTATTATAAAGTATGCGCCAATTCGCCAGCGTCTATTTAAAATAAAAAGTAGGTCTTTAACGAGCTAAATTTTTGAAAATATGACGTAAACTTTCCATGGTTTTTTCAATTTGCAAAGGCGTCAGGCCTTCAAATGACTGTTCCAGTACGACATTGGTCAGATCATTGATCTTATGTGTCATTTGCATGCCTTTGTCAGTCAAAAATACTCGGGTAATCCGTGCGTCATCCTCACATGAATAGGTTTCAACCAGACCTTCGTCTTTTAAGCGGTAGACAATTTTAGTCGTGGTCGACATTTTAGAAACAACCATCTCTGACAAATCAGAAACACTGGCATGCGGTTTGGCTTTTAGTGCAAGAAGGATGCGGCGGCGGGAATTGTCAACACCATACTTTTTTAGTGCATGATCGACATTAACGACGTATTGAGCATGAACCTGAGTTACCCAATAATATGGAAAGTTTTCTAAATTAAATTCTTCCGTACACGGCAAAAATTTTGCATATTTCTTAGTCATGAAATGTTCCTTGTATTTATTTTTCTAGGGCCCGTTCATTTTATGAAAAAGTTTATGCATATTTCAACCTTTATTTTAAAAATGTTAAAGCGCTAACACTTTTTAGTTTTGCTTAACATCCCAAGGAGTTGATCAGTTCTGCATGTGAGCCTTATCTGGCGCGAAGATTGTTCTTTAAAATCGGATGAAAGGCGATAATATTTTGTATAAATTTAATTCCTCATTATGTATTTCGTGAGTAGAAATGTTTTCCAAGACTTTTTATTGTTCTTAAGCAGCCTGTCTGAATAGGTTTTAATGCAAATAATTGTATTTCAATAAATTAATCGATTTAAGAAATATAGGGTGATTGAGTGGTTTTAGTCAATATAGTAAATGATTATTTACAGCTATATTTTTAAGTGATTGTTCTTTCAATAAAAAAATAGTTTATGCTCTAATCTTTAAGTGACCTTAAAAGTAATGGTCTAATCAAACTAAATTCTGTTTATTTTTAATTCAATTCGAATAAATGATGTAGAAAAAATTAAAATTAATCAGTTTCAGCATCAATCAGTTGATCATAAAAGTCTCAATAAAATCATGATCATGTAATTTTTTTGTAAATTAATACATTACAAAATACTCAGTTTATGCATAATGGAATAGTCTTAAGTTGCATAGGTTAAATTTTAATGGATCCCTCGCCGTGCGTTGATCTTCCATCTCTATTTCTAGCTTACTCGAACGGGGTCATTCTCTAATGGAATTTTTATTAGATCCCGGAATCTGGGTAGGTTTAATTACTCTTATTATTCTTGAAATTGTTTTAGGTATTGATAACCTAGTCTTCATTGCCATTCTGGCTGAAAAACTTCCTCCTGAACAACGCGATAAAGCACGTGTTATTGGTTTGTCTCTCGCATTATTCATGCGTCTAGGCCTGTTATTTGCCATTGCCTGGTTGGTCACTTTGACACAACCATTGATTACTGTGTTTGACTGGACCTTCTCCGGTCGGGACCTGATCTTGTTATTTGGTGGCTTGTTCCTGGTGTATAAGGCCGTTACTGAGCTGCATGAAAAGATTGAAGGTAAACCTGAAGTCACAGTGTCTACCAATGTGGTATATGCAAGTTTCACTGCTGTTGTTGCACAGATTGTTGTTTTAGATGCTGTTTTCTCTTTAGATTCAGTGATTACCGCCATTGGTATGGTCGACAATATTTATGTCATGATGGCTGCCATGATTGTCGCAATGGGCGTGATGCTACTGGCATCGAAACCATTGACCAACTTTGTGAATCGCCATCCAACCGTGGTGATTCTGTGTTTAAGCTTCCTACTTTTGATTGGTATCAGCCTGATTGCAGAAGGTTTTGGTTTCCATATTCCAAAAGGCTATATCTATTCAGGTATTGGTGTTGCGATCATAATCGAAGCATTCAACCAGTTCGGTCAGCGTAATGCTGCTAAACATGAATCCAAGATTCCTTTGCGTCATCGTACGGCTGACTCGATCCTGAAGTTAATGGGTGGCAAGCTAGAGACGACCGACAGTCAAAATAATCAGGCACAAGAAACCTTTGCAGATGAAGAACGCTATATGATTGGTGGGGTGCTTACCCTTGCAGAGCGTTCAGTCGCTTCGATCATGACGCCGCGCGGTCAGATTTCATGGGTTGATCTGGAAGATAGCCCAGAACAGATCCGTGAAAAAATTCTGTCTGTTCCACACAGTCTGTTCCCGGTATGTCGCGGTAGCCTAGATAAGGTGATTAGCGTAGTACGTGCCAAAGAATTATTGGATGTACTGGAAGAGCCGGAAGAATTAAAAGCACTGATTAAACGTCATCGCCCAATTTATATCTTTGAAAAGATGAAAGTTATTGACGCGATTAATACCTTGCGTACTTCTAAAGGTTCTTTGGTCTTGGTGAGTGACGAGTTTGGTAATGTACAGGGTCTGATTTCACCGCTAGATGTATTTGAAGCAATTGCTGGTGAATTCCCGGATGCAGACGAACAGCTAGATCTAGTTAAAATCGATGATACGCACTGGATTGCATCGGGCATGTTAGATCTTTATCAGCTTGAGCTTGAGCTTGGCATGATTGATCTGATTGATGAAGATGCCGGTTATATCAGTGTGGCGGGTTTGATTCTGGATAAAACCAACAGTACGGTTGAAGTGGGCACCGAGTTAAATTATCAAGGTGTGCAGTTCAAAGTCACTGAAATTGAAAGCAATCGTATCAAGTCGGTCAGCATTCATTACGTAGGTTAAACAGGTGTTTTAAACACGTTATTTGTTCAAATTCTAAAAGTCAGTTGCTTTAGTGGCAGCTGGCTTTTTTAATGCATGTCTGTTGAATGTGGCTCATTAAAATAATATGAGCCTTCGTTTAAACTGATTTTTATCAGTTTATTCATACTATTAGTCATGTTCCCGATTGAGCTGAATATCCGGATATTGCAGTGAGATTTTGAAGCCGAAAAAGTCAAGTCAGCAATCAAAAATAAGCATGATCAGGCTTTAAATATTGATTTATGTAACCTGTTAATCAAAACTTAAAAGTCATATTTAAATACTGACAAAAAATTGAACTACAATTCACATGAACTAGATTTGCGTGATGCAAACAGATCTTAAGTAAAATGGAAACCGTTTGTGTGGAAATCACTAGATAAGTTGTATAAAGCCTACTCAGTTCAGAATAAAACTACTCAAAAATGATCTCCGAAAGAGCTAGGCAGAACATTTCTAATGAGGTCAATAAAGCAAATGAGTAGGATCAATCTAAATAGGGATGTTTATCTATTAAAGAGAATAAACACCCATGAAGTGACCCGTAAACTAAATGGATTCTGGCAGAATTTTAAAGTTGGCGTATTGTCGGATTGTTTCAGTATTGAGTTGATGGATTTCATCCAGAAAGGCGACATTAAAACAGCCTAACTGTTGCGCACGTTCAAATGCCAATTGACCGGCAATTGCAAAATGTACATGCGCAGTCAATGCAGCAAGGACGGGAGACGTTACTGCACTATATGCAGCAATCAGTGCACCGAGCGCACATCCCATCGCCGTGATTCGGGGCTGTAAAGCAGAACCGCCTGACACCTGTATCACAGGGTAGTCTCTAGAAATAATGTAATCGGATTCACCGGAGATCGCGATACATTCACAATAATCCAGCAAAGTTTGCGCCTGTAAATAAACATCTGCGCTGTCTACCGTGCTGTCTACACCCTTGGACTCAATCTGTTTACCGGCCAAGGCACCAATTTCAGAAGCATTGCCTCGTAAAATCGTAGGTTGGGAATGCATCAACTGATCTACGATGCCAGAACGCCAGTGCAGAACTGTTCCATAACCGACCGGATCAAGCACCCACGGTTTTTGCAATTGATGTGCAGTTTTCGCAGCAATCTGCATCGCCTGAACTTGCTCGGTGGTTGGTGTACCCAGATTCAGACTGATCGCTGCTGCAATCTTGGCAAAACTTTCAGCTTCAAACGGATTGTCGATCATGGCCGGAGAAGCATGCGCAGCCAGTACAATATTGGCGACATAGTTGCTGGCCACCGTATTGGTCATGATATGCACCAGGGGCTGCTGTTGCTGAAGTTTCAACCAGGCCTCACAGATCTGATCCAGAAGCGTTTGCTGTAGTGCTTGCGTAGAAGTCGTCATAATGGTCATTTAGAATAAGAGAAAGATTCGTTGTATTCGGTCAGCGGGTAAAATAATGGTCTTGATGCTTGCAGCTACGACAGAACAGGCTGACATAGTCACTGGCATCATAATCCACCGACAGTTCCTGTGAGCCGCAATGCATACAACGTTTTTGGGAATAGAATTTCAGGCGAGGTTCGATCTTGTGCCACGAACGCCACACCGGCTGAAAGAAGATATTTTCATCATAGCCCAAAAACCGATAAAACAGGATTTCGCTCATCTTGCTGAATGCCAGTTGCGGTGGACGCGGCAGGGTAGAGGTTTCCCATTTTTCTGTAACTGAACGTTCGCGGTACTGCTGCAAGGTTTTTTTCAGCAGATTGGTATTAATAAAGTTTTCATTGCGGGGCTTGAGGGCTTTTTGTTTATATAGATATTCCAGCCCGGTCTGCACCAGATAATAAATCTGACCCACAGCCAGTACATCCAAAAGACGATAGCAAAAGGTCTGAAAGCTCTGATTTCCGGCAATTTGCACATTCCAGCTACGGCAATAGAATTGGGCAAACTGAATGATTTCTTCATATAGCAGGCAATAGAGTGCATCTTTGACTTCATCTGCACTTTTAAAGGGCACACCTTGGCTCAGGTTTTGATAAAACCAGTTGCGCAGCTGCTGGGTGATACTGAACAGGGTCGGTTCAGAATAACCATCCAGTCGCACATTAATATAATAATGCTGATTTTCCTGCTGGAGATCTTTGGGAATCAGAACCTGATCCCGGATCAGGCTTTTTACCAGACCATGTTGGAACAGATAGTTGGGACTGATGGAATAATATCGAATTTGATGCCAGTCAATATATTCACGGTGTTGGCTATATTCCTGCACCTGTTCATCCAGAATCGCAAGTAAAAACAGTTTATTGATAAAACTGAGCTGATTCAGCTCAAGAACCGGCCGATCCTGCTTTTTATGATATTGACGGTTTTCCTGTAAACGGACTTCCTTGAGCATGCGTTTACGCTGCGCCAGACATTGTTCGCAATAACAATTGTGCTTTTGATCGGAGTAAAGCTGATGCTGGCAATGGCTGCATTCATGATAGCTCAGCTCCTGATCATATTGTTCTGCCTCAATCCAATACATCGATGCCTTACACAATGGGCAGTGAGTACTTTCATCAAGCTGTTTTTGCAGAACACTGAATACCATGGTCGCGAGCAACTCTAGAATGGAAGGGCATTTGATTATACACGGCTGATGAGATGCAAACGTAGTGGACTGGTGCAATTTTTCTAAATCAAAATTAGTCACCCAAACAAGAGAAGAGCTACCGAAGTAGCTCTGATTTTAAAAACATGAAATGACGTTTTTTAAACCGGGCAGGGTAATGTGTCGTCCTCCTCGCCGCGGTGTTTGGCATGAATTAAGGCCTGAACCTTTTTAGAGGGCACTTTTTTGGCACCGAGTGCATCGTAGGTGTTGAGAATGGCAGTCACTTCATGGGCCTGAAGCGGAATGCCTTCACAGCTCATCAACAGGGCAATCACTTTATGGTCAATATTGGCCTGATCCAGGGTCTGCAAAGTTTTGATATTTTCGATCCGTACAACATGCTGTTTTAAATACATGGCTCACCTCATCATCGTTATCATTATTCTTTCATTGGAAGTGTGGAAAAACACAGTTTAACTGTAGCAAGAAGTATGCTCATTTATTAATCAGAATTTATTCGGTACTCAGCAAATAAAATTATATATTTTTAAATCAGTTATTTATGAAAATGTCAGAAATTATGATCCTGACTATTTTTATGGCACAGATATTTCTTATGTAGAGTCGAGTGCTGCTCAATTAGGCAGAATGCATTGAAAGTGGTGCATGAAATGCCCATATTAGATCTAACAATACAAATGCACAGACAGCGTTTAAAACTTGGCGTATGATTTTGACATGAACAATGTCGAACACGATAAAAGATTAGGACAGGACATGAATATTGCGGCAAACCCGGTGATCGAAGCGGATCAAACCATTTATTTAAAAGACTATCAAAAACCTTCCTTTATTGTTGATTCCATCGACCTGAATATTCAAGTCTATAGTGACCACAGTCTGGTCAGCAGCAAGCTGGAGATGCAGCGCCAAACTGCTGGCGATCTGGTTCTGCTTGGCCGCGATCTAGAGCTGCAATCGATTAAGTTAAATGGTCAAACCCTGAATGCCAGTGACTACCACTTGGATGCTGAACAGCTGGTCATTGCCAATGCACCTGATCAAGTGTTGCTTGAAATTGTGGTTAAAATCCACCCTGAAAGTAATACGATGCTGGAAGGTTTATATCAGGCCAGTTCAGATCTGTTTGTGACCCAAAATGAACCAGAAGGGTTCCGTAAAATTACTTTCTATCCAGACCGTCCAGATGTGTTGTCGGTCTTTACGACGCGTGTCGAAGCAGATAAGAAATATCCGGTTTTGCTTGCAAATGGTAACCTGCTGGAAACAGGTGAAGTCGATGCCAATCGTCATTATGCCATCTGGCAGGATCCGACCAAGAAACCGAGCTATTTGTTCGCCTGTGTCATTGGTGATTTGGCAGTGATGAAAGATTCTTATGTCACATCGGAAGGCCGCAATGTAGCTCTGGAAATCTATGCAGAAGAAAAAGATATTCCAAAATGCAAAATCGCCATGGAAGCGCTCAAACATTCCATGCGCTGGGATGAGGAGCATTATGGTCTGCCTTATGATCTGGATAACTACATGATCGTGGCGACCAGTGCATTCAACATGGGTGCCATGGAAAATAAAGGTCTGAATATCTTCAATACTTCATGCGTGCTGGCCGATGAAGAGTACACCACTGATGCCGCAATCATGCGAGTGCAGTCAGTCATTGCACATGAATATTTCCATAACTGGACTGGTAACCGGATTACCTGTCGTGACTGGTTCCAGTTATGTTTGAAAGAAGGCTTGACTGTATTCCGTGACCAGTCTTTCTCGGAAGATTTACAGTCGGCTGCGGTACAACGTATTGATGATGTAGCAGTTCTCAAAGCGCATCAGTTCCCGGAAGATTCAGGGCCGCTGTCGCATCCACCGCGTCCGGATCATTTTGTAGAAATTAACAACTTCTATACTGCCACTGTTTATGAAAAAGGTGCGGAAATTAACCGCATGATGGCGACCTTGCTTGGCAAGGAAAAATTCCGTCAGGGAACCGATGAATATTTCCGCCGTCATGATGGTCAGGCGGTAACAGTTGAGGATTGGGTGGCCGCGCTTACAGCAGGTTCAGGTGTGGATCTTTCAAACTTCCTGACCTGGTACAACCAGCCAGGTACGCCTAAATTGCAAGTAAAAGCTGAGTACGATGTTGAGACCCAAATCTATCGTCTTCACTTCAAGCAAAGCCTGAAACCGCATGCCAAATACCCGAATCTGAAAGCAGTTCCAATTCCAGTGGCTTTGGCATTGTTTGATGCTGAAAGCGGTGAGCAGCTAACGCTGAACTCTGAGGCACTCTTTGAAAATGGCGTCAAAGATGGCGTGTATCTGTTTGATCAGGATGAAGCCACGATCGAATTTAGCGGTGTGACAGCAAAACCGGTGGTGTCCTTGCTGCGTAATTTCTCTGCACCGGTGAATCTGGACTTTGACTATTCAGAAAAAGAACTGGCTTTCCTGTTGCAATACGAGACCAATGGTTTTAACCAGTGGCAAGCAACTCAGACCTTACTCGAGCGTATCTTGCTGGATGACCAGCCTGCAGAAATTTATATCGAGGCTATGCTCAATACCTTGCCGGATGTGATTGAGAAAGATCCGCTGTTGGCATCACGTCTGTTTGATGTACCGTCGGAAGGTTATTTAGGTAGCCGTATTGATCAGGATTATAATCCGGTCATGATTCAGGAAAAGCGTGAGGCTTTGCTGCATACCTTGGCACGTGCTTTTGGAGAAACAGCGAAAGAAACTTATCTTAGTCTGGATCCTGATCTGCAATCTGAATTCTCACAAGCGATGGGTGTGCGTGCTTTAAGAAATATTATACTGACGATGATTGCTCGTCAGGGAGACGCATCTGCCTTTGATTTAGCCTATGAGCAATATCACACGGGGAATATGTCTGAACGTTTGGGTGCGCTGAAAATCTTGGTCTGGAATGATGCACCACAAGCAGAAGAAGCTTTGGCAGATTTCTATAGCCGCTTTGAAGATGAAGCCTTGTCTTTAGACCAATGGTTTATGGTTCAGGCAGCACATCCAAAAGCGACGGATGCAACGATTGCGTATCTGACCCAGCATCCGGATTATGATCTGGCTGTGCCTAACCGTATCCGTGCAGTGAGCGGGGGGCTGAATGCTAATCCGGTCAATACCTGGAGCTTTGGCGTGCAGCATTTTATTGGACTGGCAAAATATCTGGACGAGAAAAATCCGATTGTAGGCTCACGTTTGCTACAGGTATTGTCACGCTGGTATACCTTGGCAGAACCGCAACGCAGTGAAGTGAAAGCACAGCTTGAAACCTTAAAGCCACTGGTTAAATCTAAAAATGTGTCTGAGACACTCAATAGTATGCTCAGCGTATAACATCAATATTCATAAAAAACCGGATCGACCTGATCCGGTTTTTTATTTCCTGTTTATTTCAAACGCTGGCTTTAAATACAGTTGAATTTCTCTAAAGGCTTAGGTAAGTACTAAAGGGTGTTACAGTATGATTATACGGAAAAGAGTATTTGTTTATTAAGCTGTAAGCTAGGTAAAGGGATCTACAGATTCGCTTACTAGAGGTTGTCCAAGATATGTTAGTGAAAATTGAAGATGGTTTTTATTTAAATAGCCAGCATATTATTGCCGTACATGTCAGCAAGAATCCTGAAAATGGCTTACTTGAAATCTCCATTCAATATACGCCGCATTCCATTCAGCAGGTCGGAGAATACAAAAAAGTATTTCAAAGCCAGCTTGATGCTGAAATTTTCTTAAGTGAGTTAAATCAAAAACTTCGCTAAAAGCCTGCATCATACAGGCTTTGATCAAGCATCTTATTGTCTGACGATGAGTACTGGAATAGAGGAAAGTGCCAGAACATTTTGAGCGACACTGCCCAGCATAAGTTTTTGCAGACCTTTACGACCATGTGAACCCATAATGATCATATCGGTCGGGGATTCATTTGCAGCCTGCATAATGCCTTCTGACGGTGCTATGCCATGCAGGATTTTTGTCGTCACCTGGATGCCATCACGAACAAAGTTCAGTTTCAGTTCATTTAAACGATCAAGTGCATTTTGTTCTGCATGCATAAAGTAATCTGTGACTGCTGGAGCAACTTTGTAAAAATCTACGCCCTTAAAGGGATCCACCGCAATCACACTGAGTAAAGTGACATGGCTATGAAATACTTTGGCCAGTTCCAGGGCATGATCTGCGGCAGCATAGGAAATCGAGGACTCATCGAGTGCTACGAGAAGATGATCATAGTTATTCATGGTGCTTCCTCATATTTATTATTGCAGTAAAGGGGGAGTGTGGTTTAAGCGAGTAAATCTCCACAGCATGTTTTGTTAGACTTCCAAATGTAAAAGTAGCAAGTACTGCGCATCTTGAAGATGCGCAGCATCAGGATTATTTTTTCACGATCAGTACGGGAATTTCACTCGCACCCAATACATCTTGTGCAAAGCTGCCCAGAATCATTTTCTGGAAGCCTTTACGGCCATGAGAACCCATGACGATCAGGTCGGCTTTCACCTCATCCGCGGTTTCAGCAATATGTTCTGCATTGACTAAACCTGTGACAATGCGGGATTGCGCTTCAATACCTTCACCGGCTGCGATGGCAGTGGCTTCTTTCAAGGCCTTTTTGGCATTGGCATGTGCCTCGATAAAATATTCCTTCATGATAGAGGAGCTGTAATAGAAATCAGCCTCGGTAAAAGGATCTTCTGCGATCAGGCTGATCAGGGAAAGCTGACTACCAAATGCCTTGGCAATTTTGGCAGCATGTCGTACTGCAGAAAAGGAAATTTCTGAACCGTCCACTGGGACTAAAATATGTTGATAGGCCATGGCTTTTCTCCGCAGGTTGTCTGATTTTTAGGCTTGGTTTATTGATAGCACAGTGCTGTGGCGGGTGCAATTGCAAAAAAGCGGTAAAATTGAAAAAACTCATTAAATTACAAATATTTTTCATGTAAAAGTGATGAAAAAAACAGAGTAAAAAACTCGGAATTGCAGTTTTAGTGATCAAAAATAAGAGGATGAATAGTCCTTGTTTGCAGCAGGATAGTTTAAACTGTCGTAGCCTGTTTTTAGATCATGTATAGGGGACAGTTTTGAGGTTTTTTGCCATTCATCTTTTGCTCATAAGTTCAGTTATTCTTTCCGGCTGTCAGACCGCACAGAACAGTAAAGTCATTGCCGGTGCTTTTAACCTGACCACAGGCTTGCAGCAAAAAGTGATGGATCGTTATGCACCTAGTGCGGTTATCGTGCAGCAGAATATTGCCTATGCGCCGCAACAGAAATTATCTCTGGATCTGTATCAGCCGCAGAATATTGCCAGTATTGGCCCACGACCGACCATTGTCTGGATTCATGGCGGCGGCTGGATTTCAGGTTCTAAAGAACATGCACGGGGTTATTTCAAGCTGCTGGCGGCACAGGGCTATAACGTGGTATCCGTGCAATATCAGTTTGCGCCACAAGTGACCTATCCAAGCCAGTTACACCAGATCAATCAGGCACTTGAATTTCTCGATACCTATGCAGACACCTACCAAATCGATGCCCAGAACTTATATCTGGCCGGAGATTCTGCCGGGGCGAATATGGCCAGCCATTACGCCGCGCTTTTGACCAATCCTGTATTTGCCGACCAATCCGGTATTCAGCCTCATCTGCAACCTACGCAGCTTAAAGGTTTAATCTTGCATTGTGGAATTTATGACTTGGAAGCATTTGCCAGCACAGCACCTGAAGAAATGAAAATTATCGAATGGGGTGTCTTTAACCTGATTCAGGCTTATACCGGCGAGCGTAAACATGATGCCGAGTTTTTAAAGCAGATCTCTCCGATTCAGTATATTACGCCGTCTTATCCACCTGTCCTGATCAGTGGTGGGAATAAGGATTTTCTGACCGATACTCAGTCACTACCATTTGTAAAAGCTTTGAAGGAACAGCAGGTTCCTGTGACTGAAATATTTTATCCAGAGTCTAAAGCCTGGCTCATTCATGAATATCAGTTTTTTATGGGCAAAAAGGAAAGTCAGCAAACCTTTGTCAAAACCCTGGATTTTTTACATCAGCTTTCACCTTGAAGAGAAAATTGTGAAAAATAAATCTTTCAAGATTGATCATGTCAGATCGTCCCGACAGCAATCATTGAAAAATTGTTTGGAGTTTAAAAAATGAATCCTGTCTCATGGGCATATTTGTTGTTGGCATTGGCTATTATTGCCGAAGTGACTGGATCAACATTTCTGGTGAAGTCAGAAGGCTTTACCCGATTATGGCCATCTCTAGCTGTAGTCATTTTATTCTGTATTGCGTTTTATTTGCTGTCTCAGGTCATTAAAGTCATTCCTTTAGGCATTGCCTATGCGATCTGGGCGGGAGTAGGCATCGTTCTTACGGCAATCGTGGGCTATGTAATCTTTAAGCAGGCGCTGGATTTGCCCGCTTTTATCGGGATTGCACTGATCATTTCCGGTGTGGTGGTGATTAACTTGTTTTCTCAAACTGCAGGACATTAAAAAGGCAGACAAAGTAGCTGCCCTGTTTCTAAAATAAGTTTATACCACTTGCGGTTTAAGCTTAAACAGCAAATAAACCATTAAACCAAGTAGCAGTCCCCAGAAAGCTGAACCGATTCCAAAAAACTGGATATTAGATGCGCTAAACAGGAATGTCATCAGTGCTGCTTCACGGTCATGACTGTCCTGAAAAGCCAGCGCGATATTGTGGCCAATGGTGCCAAACAGGGCAATGCCTGCCAATACTGTAATCAGAATCCCCGGAAAAGCCATCAATAGACTGGTCAAGGTCGCAGCAAAAAAACCCATCAGGATATAAAATAGGCCGCAGCTCATACCGGCAATATAACGTTTGGCCGGATCAGGATGCGCTTGAGCATCCAGACTGACCGCCGCACTGATTGCGGCAAGATTGACACTAAAACAGCCAAATGGCGCCAACATCGTCTGTGTAATACCAGTCCAGCCCAGAATAGAATTTACTTTCGGCGGATAACCATAACTTTTGATGACGGCCAAGCCAGGCAGGTATTGCGATGCCAGATTAATCACCATTAAAGGTAAGGCCAGTCCTAAAACAGCTTGCAGGCTAAATTCAGGTGTAATCCATACCGGCTTAGCAATACTCCAGTTCAGTTGCGGAATAGTAAAATTAATAAAGAACGGACAGAGGGCAATAGCCATTAACACGGTAATCACGATGTTATAGCGCGTACTCAGTTTTTTGGAAACTAGATAAATCGCCAGTACACAAAGCACAAATTCCCAGGACTGTTGCAGACTGCCAAACACCGAGATGCCAAATTTTAATAAAACACCTGCCAGCATGGCACTGGTCAAACTTTGTGGAATAAACTGGAAAATTCGCTCAAAAATTCCAAAAAATCCCAGACAGGCAATAAGAACTCCAGAAATCAGAAAAGCGCCAATTGCTTCACCCAGACTGTAATGACCGGCAGAAGCAATGACCAGCGCCAGACCGGCAGTCGACCACGCGGTTGAAATCGGATAGCGATATTTCCAGGAAAGCAAAAATCCGGAAACCCCGATGCCGATGCCGAGTGCCCATAACCAGGAGCTGATCTGTGCCTGATTGGCACCCAGACTTTGCGCAGCTTCAATAACCAGTACGGCGGAAACACTAATACCAATCATGCAGGTAATAAAACCGGCCATGACGGCAGGAAAGGAGAGATCTTGTAAAAGTTTTGGCATCATCCATGACACTATTTTTAAATGCGTTTAAATCATACGCTTTTCACGTATCAACACAATGTTTTTAACAATTTTATCCAAAGGTCTACTGGTTTGAAGCCGGTCATTACTAGAAGGTTGAAGTCGCCAGTTTAAGGCCAAAACCGCAAAACAGGATCCCGACCGCTGCGACACAGCTGGCAGTCACTTTATAATTTTGGTTGAAATAGGACGCCAGTTTTACACCAGAAAAAATCAGGATTGAAAGATAGGTCATACTGATCAATTGCAAGATTACAGCCAGAAGCGTGAATGTCAGGGCTGGATAAGGATAGGCAGGATCGACAAACTGCACAAAAAAAGACAGATAAAACAGAATCGCTTTAGGATTTAAAATACTGATTGTGAGCGCTGTACGAAAGGGCTGAACAGATTCTACCGTATCTGGAGTCGTCTTTTTAATCTGGACGCGTTGTGATGACTTTTCCGGAAAGAAAGTCTGGTAGGCCGCAATGATTAGCTTGATACCCAAGTAACTGAGATAGATCGCTCCAATAACTTTCAGTGCAATAAACAGTACCGGAAAGGCATGCAGTAAAGAAGCTGCTCCCAATGCTGTACATATAATCAGGATCAGATCACCGGTATAAACCCCCAAGGCACCCATATATCCCGTCTTAATCCCAAAGCGCGAAGCAATCGACATGACATACAGGGAATTCGGCCCGGGCAGTAGCACAATCAACGTGGTTCCAATGATAAAGGTCGTTAGATCTGTGATACCAAACACGAAAAACTCGCATGAACAAAAAAGCCGATGCGGCATTATAGCAACATCGGCTTGGAGAAATTTGCTAAATTTTCTTTAAATCTCAGTGGTACTCAGGAAAGTTTCACGTAATAAAGCAGCCAGTTGCTCACGGGCTTTAATGAAACCGTCAATGCCGCCTTGCAATAATTCACTGGCCATCGGATCCTGTTTCAATTGTGCATCAAAATCGGCAGGGCTGATTGGGCTGAGTTCACCTTGAACTTTAATATCTTTGGCTGAGAGTTGGGCCTGCACTTCACGCTGATCATTTTCCAGTTCGGCCAGCAGGTTTGGTGCTACCGTGAGCAGGTCACAGCCGCTCAAGCCTAGAACCTGATCAATACTGCGGAAGCTGGCACCCATGATTTCAGTCTGAATACCATGCGCTTTATAAAATTCATAAATACGCTTAACCGAAAGTACACCCGGATCTTTTTCAATCGGGTAAGACTCAACGCCTTCAGCTTTTTTGTACCAGTCCAGAATACGGCCGACAAAAGGCGAGATTAATGTTACTTTGGCATCAGCACAGGCATGGGCCTGATGCTGACCAAACAATAAAGTCAGATTGGTATGAATGCCTTGTTCTTCCAGTGCTTTCGCTGCCTGAATGCCTTCCCAGGTAGACGCGATCTTGATCAGAATGCGGTCTGAGTCAATTCCATATTGCGCATAAAGTGCCAGTAACTCTTTGGCTTTGGCAATGGTAGCTTCAGTATTAAAGGACAGCGAAGCATCGACTTCTGTTGAAACACGGCCTTCAATGAGTTTTAAGATTTCTACACCGAATTTGACCGTCAAAATATCAATGGTACGTTCAATCAGGGCGTCATCTGTATAGCCTTCTTGCTGGGCTTGCTGAAAAGCAGCTTCAATCAAGGCCTGATTTTCAGGTTGTTTCGCTGCTGCAGTAATCAGCGATGGATTGGTGGTTGCATCAAGCGGACGAAATTTTTCAATGGCACTCAAATCACTGCTGTCTGCCACAATGGTCGTCAAGTTTTTTAATTGGTTTAATGCAGTTAATGTCATTACGATCTAGTTCTATGGTTATTGCTTATGCTTTCTTATATATCATAAATGGCCGGTTTACCAAGTAGACTGTCGTTGAATTTCTGTGATTAATGCCCGGTTTTACGTTGTTTGCGCAAGTGATTAATCAAAAAATGAGCAGCTGTGCCTAATCGGGTTTCTCTGCTCCAGACCAGATCAACAAAATATTCAAACTTTGGGGTGAAATCGAGCAGGTTGAGAACCTGTAACTGATCTTGCAAATGTGGCTGCTCATTCAGCATTTCGAGTGGCAGAACCCCCCAGCCCAGTCCTTGCTGAATCATGCTGCAAGCCGAGTGATGGTTGTCGGTGCGCCAGTAATTTCGTGAAAAGAGTAGTTCCGGCTTGATGGTGCGATCCCGACTGGCCACCACAATCTGCCTGTTTTGCAAAATCTGTTCATAACTGACTTGATCGAATTGACTTAGGGGATGCTGTTTGGCGATTACAGCGACCAGTACCTCACGTTTCAATTCCACAAACTGTTCCCGTGTTTCCAGTTGTTCGCGTTCAAACATCAGGGCCAGCTGCGCTGAACCTTCGAACAGCATACGATGTGCATCTTCCTGAGGTGCACTAAATACATTGACTTGCAGTGCAGGAAATTCCTGTTCCAGTAACACGATATAATCGGTCCAACGCGTATGCAGTAATTCTGAAACCACCACAATATTCAGTTCAGATTCCAGGCCTGAACTTAGGGCTTGAGCATGCTGTTTCCACTGATTCATTTCGACCAGAAGTTGCTGGGTTTTTTCATACAATAACTGCGCCTGTGCGGTCGGTTTTGGTTCACGACCTATACGCTGAAACAGTTCTAGATGCAGGTCAATTTCCAGATTGGCAATGGCCATGCTGACTGCGGAAGGTACTTTACCTAGTTGACGGGCAGCTGCAGAGAAAGAACCGGTTTCCATCACAGTTTTAAACATCAGTAGCTGTTCTTGATTAACATTCATAATTTTATCTTTCATTTTTATTGATAGATTCTAACTCGAATAGTCAGATTTAAAGAAATAAAATTCTTGCATCATGTAATGAATTGAGCTGATTTGATATGTTAATTTCCAAAAGAAGGTTGATTCATGCCGCTTTATATGAAGGCATTTTACTGGTCGTGATCGCTGTCCTGCTAAGTACTTTGATGCATATGCCGCTTGAGGTCACAGGTATGCTAGGAATTGCCATGGCTGTGACTTCAGTACTCTGGAACATGCTGTTTAATCATTATTTTGAAAAATTTGAAGCAAAACATCGTTTGAAAAGAACCATTAAAGTGCGGATTGCCCATGCAATTGGCTTTGAAGGTGGTTTGATGCTGGCGACCATTCCGATGGTGGCTTATGCCTTACACATGAGTCTGGCTCAGGCCTTTCTGCTGGATTTGGCTTTGACCCTTTGTATCTTGGTGTATACCTTCATTTTTCAGTGGATTTATGATCATCTAGAAGCCAGACTGGGGCTACAGCCGGATTATCGGAAAATCTCATCATAAAATATGCCATAAAAAATACCACACAGTTCAGACTCCCTTTTCAGAATGCGAAAGGTGAAATATTCAGCGATGAGGACTTGATCAAGTCCTCATTTTTTATGCTCGAACCCAACTAGAAATTAAGCTATAAGACTTTGATTTTTTATTTTAATTTTTAAATTTATTGGGGAATTCAATGCTATTTAGACGAGCGATCTTGTCAGTGTCCATCGTGTTGCTGATGTCTGGTTGTGGGGGCGGAGGAAGCGATAGCAGTACCTCACAGCCAACAGGGCCAGATTCAATGACATCACCCAGTACGGGAGAGCAACTGAGCAAAATTGCGGAATTTAAGGTTCTGGATGTGGGTTCAGAATTAACAGCAGGGAATTTTGGTCTGAAAACCTGGAATCCCACCGCCATGGTGGTGAATGGCGATGTGCTTTATATTGCCAATAGTCAGGCCGAATCGAATATTTTACGTTATGACTTAAAACAAAAACGTGCACTCAGTGCGATTGATCCTATGAAAATTTCGGGTCTGGCCAAAAAATGGGACAGCCTGAATGATCTGGAAATTCATGCAGGGCGTTTATATGTGGCCAATTATGGCTCGAACCGAATTGATATTCTAGATATTAGTGGTGAACAGCCGAGCTTCATTATGGCACTCGGTACAGGTGTGTGGTGGGGCGATGCGCTTAATTACGCGCTGGTACATAGCAATGCGGTGACTGCTGACGACCGTTATGTGTATGTGCCTGATATTGAAGGCCGCATTAATGTGTGGCGTCAAAGTGATGTAACGGCGCAAAACCATTTAAAAGCGCGGAAATTTGCACGGCTCAGCTTGCCGGGCTGTGCGCGCAACTGTAATGCACGCATGGAAGTCATAGGTGATTATCTGTATACCAGCCTGCCGGATGGTATGACCTATGTCCACGATATCAATCAGATTCAGGAAAATGAAAATAATATTGCGCCCATTTTAACAGAAACCAATTTGTCGGCAGTCATGCATCGCCATAATGATGGCTTGGTTTATGTGTCACGGAATGATGGCACTGTAGAAAGCTACCGGGAAAAATCTTTTAACTTGGAGTCTATCTTACCCAATAAAAGTGTGGATACCTTCCGAGATTATATTTTAAAAGGGCAAAACCAGAGCAGCCAACTGGCCAAGGCCAGTGATCTTTATATTTATGGTCAGAATTTGCTGCACATGGCCAATCAGAAAATTTATATTCTGCCAATGCTGACCCTGCAACAGAATAAATCCACCCAGCTAAACCAAGCTATGATTTTAACCGAATCTAAAGCACGCGAGAGAAGCCGTGTCTTGCAGGATGGTGAATCATGGGAAACCTTGACCAATAGCAGCCAGCGTCATGTCTATATGGACCATATTTTATCGGCAACCCTAAATGGCAATCGCCTGCATTTGCAAAGCTACAGTGCTGTGCCTGTACGTGATTTGCAGATTCGTGCCAAGATTAAAAACTTAGAAGACTGGGTGATTCTGGCAAAGCTGGATCAGTTGACGCCATTTTCGAATGCCAGCTTTGATCTCAAACTGACCGATCAATCCCGTTTCCCGTTGCTCGATGGCACAGGCTCGATCCAGCTAGCAGGTCTGAGTCAGACCACGCAAAATCCAAGCAATATTTTTGATCTGAAAATTAACTCTGAGACCGATGAGCACGTCAAAAAGCTGAACCAGATTAAAGCCAAATGGAAAATTTATTTTGGTACCTATGATGAACCGAATAAATGGTGTCGTATTACGCCGGTCTATGCCCGGGAATGGGTCATGATGATGACCAATCTGGCCTATATGCTCAGTACTCCAGAATTTGAAACCTTATGGTTTAACCATAAAGCGGTCATGGGACACGATTTTTTTGGCAATGATGGTCAGGTAGAAGGGCCGAATGGTTTCTTTCAGCCAGAAGATTATGTCCGGATCTATCGGGAAATTCTTAACCGCAATGAAATTAATCTTGGGATTACCAATATGGGTGGTGGTTTAGGTGGTGGAGCAGTATTAGGAGTAGATACTTGGTTATTCTATGGCCATTACAGATTATCTGGTTATCGAATTATTGCACATGAATTTGGTCATCATTGGGGCGGGCATAATAGTGCCTGGGCCATGTCGAATTATGGCTTTGAAGCTATGGTCGATTGGTTAAACTTCTATTTCCAGCGCCGTCCAGGCTCAATTCCTTATATGGACCCAAATGTGAATGCTTTCCACCTAACACCCGACAGCGCGCTTTGTCAGGGTGTGAACCAGAATATGGTGAAAGGTGTGGCATCGACTGCACCGTGGAACAAAGTGGATGAATATTTTAAAAATAACCCGATGCCAAATCCCTAAAACATAAAAAAAGCCTCTCATTTGAGGGGCTTTTTAATTGGATCGGTCAACAGATTATTTTTCAATAATCGCCGTTACACCTTGACCACCGGCTGCACAGATCGATACCAGTACGCGACCTGAACCTTTCTGGTTAATCAGTTTTGCTGCTGTCGCAATGATACGACCGCCAGTTGCTGCAAACGGGTGACCGGCAGCAAGTGAAGAGCCTTTTACGTTCAATTTTGCACGATCAATTGAACCTAATGGTGCATCCAGACCTAAACGCTCTTTACAGAATTTCGGATCTTCCCAAGCTTTCAGCGTAGACAATACTTGAGATGCAAAAGCTTCATGAATTTCATAATAGTCGAAGTCTTGCAGTTTCAGACCTGCACGTTCCAGCATACGCGGCACGGCATAAGCAGGCGCCATCAACAGGCCTTCTTTTTTCTCGACAAAATCAACTGCGGCAGTTTCCTGGAAAGTCAGGTAAGCCAATACTTCATGACCATTTGCCTTCGCCCATTCTTCAGAAGCCAAGAGCACGCAAGAAGCACCATCTGTTAGCGGCGTAGAGTTACCCGCAGTCATGGTACGGGCATCGCCCTTACCAAAGGCCGGCTTTAATTTCGCCAGTTTTTCAACACTTGAGTCCGCACGCAGGTTATTGTCACGCTTAAGACCCAAGAATGGTGTGATCAGGTCATCAAAGAAACCTTCTTCATACGCTGCAGCCATTTTCTGGTGTGAAGATGCAGCAAGTTCATCCTGTGCTTCACGGGAAATTCCCCATTCCAGTGTAGTAATCGCCTGATGATCACCCATAGACAGACCTGTACGCGGCTCACCATTTTTTGGTGCATCCATAAGGTCTTTCACATTGATTTTGGTCAGTGCTTTCAGACGGTCTTTTGCAGTTTTCGCAATGTTTAGCTCAAGCAGTGCTTTACGTAAACCATCACCAAAAGCAATTGGCGCATCAGAAGTCGTATCTACACCACCTGCAATGCCCACTTCGATTTGACCTAAAGCAATCTTGTTGGCAACAAGAAATGCCGCTTGCAGACCAGTACCACATGCCTGCTGGATGTCATAAGCAGGCGTTTCAGGTGCAAGGGCAGTGTTCAATACGCATTCACGGGTCATATTAAAGTCACGGCTGTGTTTGAGTACTGCACCCGCAACCACTTCACCCAAGCGTTGACCTTGCAGATTAAAGCGTTCAACCAGGCCGTTCAGGGTTGCTGTAAACATGTCAGTATTGGATGCCGTAAAGTAAGCACCATTAGAACGTGCAAATGGAATGCGGTTACCACCGATAATCGCAACGCGGCGAACTGTATTTTGGCTCATGTTTGGTTCCTGTAGAACAGAAGTCTGTGTTGTAGAGGTTGAATCTTTTTCAGATGAAGTCGTATTTTTGGCACGGGCAGGTGTGCTCCGTGTACGCGTGGTTTTAGTCGGACTTTTTTCTGTCCCAGTGGCTGTGTCAGTATTTTTAGTGCTACGCTTGGTGCGCGTTGATGGTTTTGACACAGTTTCTGTCGCAGAGTTCTCGACTGCTGGATTTTCTTGAGTTGTTTTGCTCATAAGGCTTTACCAGGCAAATAGATCGTCTTCTTGGCGCTTACATTAGCATAGAAGAGGATAGGCTGTATTGACTACAATGACATTACAGACTGCGCTTAGGTCAAGTCATCTGCCTGTTATCTCAAGTATGATTGGGCGGAAACTGGTAGATCTATTGAAATATATATGTCTGGCATCATATTGAAGTTTAAGGGTAACTTTAGATCAACCAAAAATTAATTTGTATGAGAGATAATAAACATGACTGATCAGTACCAAACTTTTGCAAAATCTCCTATTGGTAAATTTGTCATTAAAAATTTGGGTTTGCCATCCCCAACTTCTTTAGACCGTTTTGAGTCTGCTACGCCGGTGGTAAAAGGCGCAGTATTATTGGGCGCAGCACCAGCAAGTCCATTGACGGGTGCTATTGCTCAGGTTCTGGCAAATATTCATGCCAACAGCTATGCAGGTAATAATGCTGAGTTGCAACAGGCGGCTGCAGCATCTGGGCTGAATCTGGGTGCATTTAACCCGGGCGATAAAGAATCAAAATTCAAGGTCGTTATTTTTGATGCTTCAGGAATCGAAAATTCAGAACAGTTAAAATCACTTTATGATTTCTTTAACCCGATTGCGCGTCAAATCCAAAGTTCTGGCCGTGTCGTGATTGTAGGGACTACGCCTGAAACTGCTAAATCAGTCAGTCAGTCAATCGCTCAACGTGCACTGGAAGGTTTTGTAAAATCTGTTGGTAAAGAGTTTAAAAAGGGAATTGCAGCGAACCTGATCTATGTAGATGCTGGTGCAGAAACAAACCTTGAGTCTGCTTTACGTTTTGCAGTTTCTCCACGTTCTGCCTATGTTTCTGGTCAGGTGATTCGTGTTTCACCTGCTGAAAAAGTAGACGTAGACTGGACCAAGCCATTAGCGGGTAAAACTGCGGTTGTGACAGGCGCAAGCCGTGGTATTGGTGAAGCGATTGCCCATGTATTGGCCCGTGATGGTGCACATGTCATCTGTCTGGATGTTCCACAACAGCAGGCTGACCTTGATCGTGTAGCTAGTGAGATCGGCGGTTCTACCTTGGCTATTGATATTACAGCTGCAGATGCAGGTGAGAAGATCAAGGCAGCGGCAGCAGAGCATGGCGGCTTAGACATCATTGTGCACAATGCCGGAATTACCCGTGACAAGACCTTGGCCAATATGAAGCCTGAACTGTGGGATCTGGTGATTAACATCAACCTGTCGGCGATTGAACGTGTAAATGACTATTTAATCTCCAACGATGGTCTAAATGCCAATGGTCGTATTATCTGTGTATCCTCAATTTCAGGCATTGCAGGTAACCTGGGTCAAACCAACTATGCAGCGTCTAAAGCGGGTGTGATTGGTGTGGTGAAATTCACAGCACCAACTTTAAAAAATGGTATAACCATTAATGCCGTTGCACCGGGCTTTATCGAAACACAAATGACGGCTGCGATTCCATTTGCGATCCGTGAAGCGGGCCGCCGTATGAATTCGATGAGTCAAGGCGGTCTACCTGTCGATGTTGCAGAAACGATTGCAATGTTTGCTGCTACTGCATCAACAGGTTTAAATGGCAACGTGGTACGTGTATGTGGTCAAAGTCTGTTAGGGGCTTAAAGCATCAAGTCCTTTCTTGCAGTTTAATTAAAGCTCAGGGAGAGGATTTAGGAGAGGGAGACTAGGGGCCTTTTTTTAGCCCTCTCTCTAACTCTCTCCCAAAGGGAGAGAGAACTCCACTCATATATAAATGAAAAGAATATTTTAAAGGTTCAGTATGAATACGCGCCATTTTAGTCAACTTCCAAAACCTTATTTAGCCTATCCAAAAGTGATTCAAGGCTTGATTTTTAAAAAGCCGAAAGCTGAAAAAGTTCTACCGCAAGTTGAATATGTGGTGGATTCATTCAAGGTCGATCAAAAACATTTGAAAGCTTATAATGAAGTCTGCGGCTTTAAAAATAATGGTTATATACCAGCGATTTATCTGACGGTTCTTTCACAAAGCCTGCAAATGCACATGATGACTTCAGAAGCATTTCCATTTCCGATCTTGGGCTTGGTACATATCCGTAACCAAGTGAAGCAATACCGTAAAATCGGCGTCAATGAAACCTTGACCCTATCATGCAAATTTGGTGAATTACAGCCACATGATAAAGGCGTTCAGTTTGATTTCATTACTACAGTCAAAGTGGCAGGTGAGGTCGTAGTTGAAGCATTAACCACTTATCTGTCACGTCAAAAGACCAATGCTAAAGCGGCTGCTAAACTTGCAGAAAGCCAAGCGCCAGAATACAAACTGAATAATGAATGGAGCATCTCGGAGAATACGGGTCGCCATTATGCCATGACCTCAGGTGACTTTAACCTGATTCATATTCATGCAGTTACAGCGAAAGCCTTTGGCTTTAAACAGGCAATTGCACATGGTATGTGGAGCAAAGCCAAAGCACTGGCGAATCTGTCATTGCCAGATGCTTATGAAGTTGATGTCTGGTTCAAGTTGCCGATGTACTTGCCATCTAAAGTTGAGTTCCTGACCGCGCAGGCAGCGAATGAGACAGATTTCCTGATTCGAAACAGTAAGAGTCAAAAACCGCATGTCACCGGTCATATCAAAGCGATTTAAATCTGGATCAAAAGCCTAAACCCGATTTAGGCTTTTTCATTTTAAGGGATCAATATTCTATGGATAGAATGATGCAGCCAATTAAAGATTATCTGTTTGCTGATCAGCATAATTATCAGGGCAATGTCGATGAGCGTTTCAGTGACCTTGCCCGTCAGTTTAGCCGTTTGCAGGATGCACGTACCGAACAGGGTGGTGCCGCACTGGTGGTATATTTTGAGGGACAAAAGGTCGTCGATATTTATACCGGTAAAAAGTCTGTCACTGAAAACTGGCAACCGGATACCATGTCGCTGTGTTATTCCACAGGCAAAGGTGTGCTGGCGACTTTGGCGCACATTCTGGTGAGTCAAGGTTATCTGGATTATGATCGACCGGTTGCAGAATACTGGCCTGAATTTGCACAAAAGGGTAAAGAAAATATTACTCTGGCGTATATGCTGAG
Source organism: Acinetobacter sp. CIP 51.11 (assembly GCF_000369665.1). Taxonomy (GTDB): domain Bacteria; phylum Pseudomonadota; class Gammaproteobacteria; order Pseudomonadales; family Moraxellaceae; genus Acinetobacter; species Acinetobacter lwoffii_S. The sequence continues at coordinate 1,224,525 of NZ_KB850129.1, read as the reverse complement.
TCATCAAAGTGGCCTGTTTGATATCCGTAATATGATTGATGATGCCACTGAAATGGCCGACTGGTCGCATATGCTGGACCGGATTGCAGCAGCGGAACCACGTTTTCGAGTTGCAACAGATGCAGCCTATCAACCGCTGACTTTTGGCTGGCAGGTGGGTGGAGCATTAGAAAAAGCGACTGGTAAAAAACTGGGTGAGCTGATGCAGGAATATCTGGTACAGCCACTACAGTTAAATGGTGCTTATTTTAGCGTACCGACGAATGAGTTAGCTCGGGTAGCGCTGCCCATTTTAAAGCCTAAAGCAGCCAAGTCTCAAACACAGACTGCGAAAAAAACTACACCAAGAAAGCCGAACCTGATGGAGCGAGCCTTGGTCTTTAGCGGGCAGGATCCTCAGGATTTTCAGGATGCCATGATTCCCAAAGGCATGAAGAAATTTAGTTTCTTTAGTGAACAGGGGCTACAAGCGATTATTCCCTCCGCCAATGGTGTCTTTACTGCAGAGAGTCTGGCAAAAATCTATACCATGCTGGCGAATCATGGTGAATGGCAAGGTCAGCAACTGATTTCGCCTGAGGTGTTCCAGCGACTTAGTCAGATGCAATACAAAACACGAGATCGGGTCATGCCTTTACCGATGCACTGGCGTTTGGGTTATCACCGTGTTCTCACTTTAGGAAAAGCCTCTAAAGGTTTTGGTCATATGGGGTTTAATGGCTCTGGTGCCTGGTGCGATCCTGAGCGGAATTTAAGTTTTGCCTATACCCATAATTTCCCGACAGGTTCATTAACCGGAGATTATCGTCTTTGGGGCCTGACGCAGGAAACATTGCGCTGTGCGGATGCGGTACTGACCGGCCGCAAAGGCTGGCGCTAGTTATCCCTGATTTGGGAGTTTAGCCCATCAGACAAATATGTTATTTTGTCGCGCAGTCCATGGCTATGGTGTGAAGTAATGAAAAAAGTGCTGGTGATTCCACTGGTCGCAAGCAGTGCGTTGTTCGGATGTCAGGAGCCGAATCAGCCGGCTGCAAAAACGGTGATGGAAGCCAAAGCTCAGATTCCTGCCTGGGTCGGGAATTATCAAGGTACAACGCCATGTATGGGATGCTTTTCAAGTTGTGAAGACTGTCCAGGCATGGCAGTGGCCTTGACTTTGAATGAAGATCAGACCTTTACTTTACAGCGTGAAAGTTTAAGTGGTCATAATGAAATTGAAACGATGAGCGGGAATATTCGGTTTCAGGATGAATCACAACAAAAGATTGAATTGCTGAATGTCGATACCCGGAATCTACTCTATGTCGATCTGAAAAAGCATGTTCTGGAAATTCGTGAAGATCAAACAGGCAAACGCTACCAGATGCAAAGTGACTTTATCCTGTTTGAATCGGTCTAATTTTAAAAAAGTATTTGTTTTATATCCCTTTTTCAATGATTTTGATCAAGGGATTTTTATTTTTTATAAACCGACATTCATTTCACTATTTCATAAAAAAACAGTATGCTTAGACCTGTAAAAAGGAGCATACATGTATCAAGTACTTGCGCGAAAATACCGTCCTCGTAATTTCAATGAATTGGTGGGGCAAAACCATGTATCACGTGCTTTAACCAGCGCGCTCGAACGTGGCCGTTTGCATCATGCCTATTTGTTTACAGGAACGCGTGGTGTCGGAAAAACCACGATTGCACGTATTTTGGCGAAGTGCTTGAACTGCGAAACCGGTATTACTTCGACCCCATGTGAAGTGTGTGCAACCTGTACCGCAGTCAATGAAGGTCGTTTTATTGACCTGATTGAAATTGATGCGGCGTCACGCACCAAGGTGGAAGATACACGTGAGTTGCTCGACAATGTGCCTTATGCACCGACTCAAGGTCGCTTTAAAGTCTACCTGATCGATGAAGTGCACATGCTCTCCACGCATTCTTTCAATGCGCTGTTAAAGACGCTGGAAGAACCGCCAGAACATGTCAAATTCTTGTTTGCAACCACCGATCCGCAAAAACTACCCATTACCGTAATTTCTCGCTGTCTGCAATTTACTTTGCGTCCATTGGCAGTCGATGAAATTACTGAACATCTAGGCCATATTCTTAGCAAAGAAAGCATTCAGTCTGATCAGGATGCCATCTGGCAGATTGCCGAATCTGCACAAGGTTCATTACGTGATGCCTTGTCTCTGACTGATCAGGCGATTGCCTATGGTCAGGGTGCGATTCAGCATCAGGACGTCAAAGACATGCTGGGGCTGATTGACCGCACTATTATTTATGACCTGATTCTGGCGATTCACCAGAACCAGAAAGCACAGGTCAGTCAGTTATTGCTGCAGTTCCGTCAGCAGGCTCTGGATGTTTCGCTGGTTTTAGATCAGTTGATTTCGACACTGCATGAATTGGCCTTATTGCAATATCTGCCGGATTTAAGCCTGAAATATAGTGCTGAGATCAATCAAAAGATCATGCAGTTATCCGGCCTGATTTCTGCTCAGAATCTACAACTTTATTATCAAATCGCCTGTAAAGGACGTGCTGACTTGCAACTCGTCGTCACCCAAGAGCAAGGCTTTGAGATGACGGTGCTACGCTTACTGGCATTCCGTCCCTTACAGCCCAGCGAAATTCCGGTGATGCAGGAGACTGCACCGCAACACGCAGCGCCCCATACCACACGCCTACAGCAGCCCGTTCAGACACAATTGCAATCTGAATCAGTAGAAACACAAGCATTTGAAGCAGAACCGGTATTTGATGATTTTTCTCTGGACGATGAGACGGATGAGGAGATTGATGCCGCATCAGCGTCTGAACCCTCTTCGGATGATTTTTTGGATGAAGATGAGCCAACCAGCATCCATGCACCTGAGCCTGTTCAGGCGGTAATTGCTCAGACAGCTGTTGAGGAAGTCCAGTCTAAAAATCAGATTGTGTTTGATCCAAATGACGACAAAGGCCTATTTGGTTTTGATGAAATCGAGAGTACGCCAGAAGCACCGGCTACTAGCAACAGTTCGGATGATTTCCTGCTTGAAGAGTTTATTCCTGCAGATGCCGTCATTCCTGCTGAGCCAGTACAAGAGACCATGTCTGCTGATGAGGAATTTAGTCTTGCTGCACCGGAAATAGAGCTTTCACAGGAAACAACCGATCAGCCTGCTCTTGAAAATACAGCGTCGGTTCAGCCAGTTGCACAGACAGCTTTGCCGGAAGGGATTTTCCAAGATGTAAATACGCAGAATCTGATGCCACAGGATATTTTAAAAATTCCTGAGCAAGCCTTAGAAGGTGAGTGGAGCGTAGAAAAATGGGAATACTGGTTCCGTAACAGCCAGCTTTCTCCGGCAGTACAGGAACTGGCACAGTATGGCATCATGACTGGCCAGATGAATGGCGAATCCGTTTTCCATATTCCTGAACAGTACCAGCAGTTGCTGACCCAGTTGCAACATCATCTGGAAGCTGCTTTGCAACAGCAATGGCCGCAAACCAATTTCCAGGTGAAATTTGAAAATGTGGATCAGTTAACGCCATATACCATGCAGCATCAGCGTAAGGCACGTGCCTTTAAACGTGCCGAAGAATTGTTACATGCTGAACCGGCTGTACGCGATCTGCTACAGCAATTTGATGGTGAACTGCAAAATATTCAGCTGAAATAGGCTGGATTTTAAGTCACAACAAATCGCGATAAAGCATCCCGCATTTCGACTGGAATTGGGGTGCTTTTTCGTGTTTCACGATCAACAAATACATGGACGAAATTACCTTGCGCAGCGGCTGTATCCGAGTTGCGTTTAAAAATAGCCAGATCATAGCTGAGCGATGAATTTCCCATACTTTCAATGGCCACGCCTACTTCAATAATTTCCGGATAAGACAGTTCCTGATTAAATTGACAGTTGGAGCTGACCACCAGCCCAATCATCGGGGAATATTTAGGATCAAAATCAGCCTCCTGAATCAGCAGGGCATTGGCTGCGGTATCAAAATAACTGTAATAAGTCACATTGTTGACATGGCCGTACAGATCATTGTCTGCCCATCGGGTTTGAATGGGCAGGAAAAATGTATAGTGTTCGCGCTGTTTGATGGTGGCTTTTATCACTATTCAGTCCTCGGCTAGATAAGGCTTAGGTGGAAATTGATCTAGGCATAGATCGCCTGATAAATCTGATAAGCATCCTCCAGCTTGAGTTCACGGGGATTATTCTGCAACAGCCGGCTTTGTTGCATCGCATCTTTTGCCATGACCTGCAGCATATGTTCTGGAACATTCAACTGATTTAGTTTTAGAGTCAAACCGCTTTGCATCAGATGATTATTAAAATGATCAATAAATAGATCGGTCAGGCCATCATGACAACCTTTACTGCGGGGATCCAGCCAGGTCATTAATTCCGCATAGAGCTGTTTAGCCACTGGCGCATTAAACTTTAATACTTCAGTTAGAACCAGTGCATTGCTATGCCCGTGTGACAGGTGAAAATGTCCACCAAGCGGATAAGCCAGCGCATGTACAGCAGCGACCGGTGCATTGGCAAAGGCTTGTCCAGCCAGCATGGAACCAATCAGCATATTTTGACGCGCATCTAAATCATTGCCGTCTTGCAGCACGCGCTGCAGATTGGCACTCAGTAATCTTAAAGCCTGTTTGGCCAGCATATCCGAATAAGGGTTTTTCTTGTGTTTTGAGGTATAAGCTTCAATGGCATGCACCATGGCATCAATGCCGGTGGCGGCAGTGATCTGTGCCGGAAGATTTTGGGTAAAGGTTGCATCCAGAATGGCAATATCAGCAAAAAGGATCGGTGCCACAATACCGGTTTTAGTGGTTTCACCTGTGGTGACAATCGAAATCGGCGTCACTTCTGAACCTGTTCCAGCCGTAGTTGGTACCAGAATTAAGGCTAAACGCGGTCCGGTGGCATTATCAACGCCATACAGATCAGACAATGTCTGATGCTGCTCGGGATGCGCCAAAATTGCAATGAGTTTGGCCACATCCATCGAGCTGCCACCACCAAAGCCCAGCACCACATCAATATTTTCCTGTTTTGCAAAAGCCGCCGCTTCAAGCACCACTGTATCGGGCGGATCGGCCTGAACATCCGAGTAAATCACGTACTCCAGCCCGGCAGATTCAATAATATCAAGAAGCGGCAGATGTAATTGCTGCTTCAGCATCCCCGGGTCAGTCACTAGCAGAAGACGTTGATAACGGCCATTTTTTAGAATTTTAAATAATTCCTGAATCGTGCCTAGTCCGGCAATGATATTGGGGACGGTTTGAAACTGAAAACGATTCATGGCGATATCCTTGATTTTTTTATTGCAAATACGAGATTATTCTATGGTTGTAAGATAGGAATCAGTATATAAATAACTTAACATAAGAATCCTTAAAATAAAGTAGCTCTGAGGTTGTTTATGTCATCCAGAACGCCATACAAGGTGTTATGTGTTTGTTTGGGAAATATTTGCCGCTCTCCCACGGCAGAAGTTGTACTCAGACATTATTGTGATGAACAGCAACTGAATATTGTGGTCGATTCTGCCGGAACCAGTAATTATCATCCGGGCAAGGCACCGGACTTGCGTAGCCAGCAGCATGCGCTGAAACGTGGCTATGACCTTTCAGCACTTCGCGCACGTCAACTTATTCCGCATGATTTTATTGATTATGATCTGATTCTGGCGATGGATCTGGAGAATTTATCCAATATCCAGAACATACAGCGTCTGGCAGAAACTCAGTTTGGTCATGTACGTGCACGTGTGGCATTGATGAGTGAACATGATCAGACCTATCCGAAACAGGCCTTACCGGATCCTTATTATGGCGAAGCGGATGGCTTTGAACGGGTGCTTGATCAGTGTGAGTCCAGCAGCCAGGCCTGGATTGAGATTTTTAAACAGAATTTACACAAGGTTTAAGCGATGCAGATTCAAACCCAGGTTCAACTTAAACCTTTTAATACCTTAAATTTAGAAGCAGTTGCTTCGCACTATGCTCAGATTCAATCCACCGCTGATCTGCTAACTGCACTGGATTTTGCGGAACAGCAGCAACTCAATTTGCTGATCCTGTCAGGCGGCAGTAATATGTTGTTGCCGGAGCAGATTGATGCGCTAGTTCTGCATATGGATATTCAAGGCATTGAAATGCTGGATGCTGATGATCAGTCGCAACGTTTACGTGTAGGCGGCGGACAAGGCTGGCATGACTTCGTGCTCTGGACTACAGCACAAGGTCTGTATGGTTTACAAAATTTGGCCCTGATTCCTGGACGTGTCGGTGCTTCGCCAGTACAGAATATTGGCGCTTATGGCGTTGAAGTCGGCGAGTTTATCGATTCCGTCGAGGTCTATGACCGTCAGCTGAAACAATTTGCCTCGATTCAGGCAGCAGACTGTCAATTTGCCTACCGGCATAGTATTTTTAAAGATGATCCTAACCGTTATGTGATTACCCATGTGACTTTTAGATTACTTAAACAGCCAGATTTGAAACTGAATTACGGTGACCTGAAGACTGCGGTCGGTGATCAGCTCACAGCAGAAAACTTGCAGCAACAGGTCATTCAGATTCGTCAGAGCAAATTACCTGATCCGCAAGAATTTCCCAACGTGGGTAGCTTCTTTAAAAATCCAGTGGTTGATCAGGCGGTCTCTGACCAAATTGCTGTATCTTTCCCGAATTTACCCCATTACCAACAAGCCAATGCTCAAGTTAAACTAGCAGCGGGCTGGCTGATTGATCAGGCGGGCTGGAAGGGTAAACAGTTGGGGCCTGTCGGCATGTTTCACAAACAGGCATTGGTCTTGGTGAATTATGGTCAAGCCTCTCTCACCGATGTTCGTAAAACGTATCGTGCAGTACAACAGTCAGTTTGGGAAAAATTTAGTCTAATGCTGGAGCCTGAACCTGTATTGTTCGATAAAAATGGCTTGATCCGTTCTCATCAGGAAGAGGAATAACATGAAAAACACCCATTGGATGGTACGTTTGCTACAAATTGTCACTGGACTGTTTGTGCTATGCGGCTGTCTACTGGTGTTGGTTTATACGCCTTTTTACTCAAAAATGATCGTCAAGGGCTTAAACCAGTTTGTCTCCTTAGAGCTAAATGAAGTCGCGGCTCAAAGCCAGAAAATGGCTGCACTCAGCGAACATGAAAATCTGGAACCTGGCTCTGATTTGTGGATTGCCCGTCAGGCGTATTTAAAGGTCATGGAACAGGATATCCAGCAAAATAACTCGGCCAACCTCATGTTGATTCAGGCACGTTATAAAGCACTGCAGCAGGTGATTGAAGAATATCAGCGCGAACAGCAAGATCAAAAAGCAGAGCAAAGTCCACCTGCTCAGGTGCCCTTATTGTCCTCACAGGAAGATGCAGAACCAGCCGATCCGACAGCAAATGTCCGGGAATTGTTGGAGTGGGACAGTAGTAAAAACAAGGAACGTATTGAGCAATATATGGAGTTTCTGACGACGCATCCACTTGAGCAGGGTGAAGCCAGTTCGGTACAGGAAACCGATGGAGAGGAAATCCAGCAGGACTTGGCTTTACTACAAGAGCAACAGCAGGCTAAACCGGCGAATCGCTCTCAGCCTTATGCGATTGTGGTATTGGGTGGTGGCTTAACCCTAGATGACCAAGGCAAAGAGATCATCGTCAATAACTATACGCGACTACGTCTGGAAACCACGCTGGCAGTAGAGAAACATTACCAGTTACCGATTGTTCTGAGTGGGGTCGAAGCACCGTATATGCAGCGCTGGTTAAAAAATCATGGTGTCGATGCCAAATTACTGGAAGATCGCAGCATGAACACCTGTGAAAATACCCGTTTCAGTTCATTATTATTACAAAAGAAAGGTGGAGCGCCTACAGTGATTCTGATTACGGATCGTTATCATATGCCGCGTACCCGCCGTTTATTTGCGTTAAATGGCATACAAACCATTCCGGTAGAAGCGCCGATGCCAACGTCATTGACACGATGGCGTCCAAGTGCACAAAATTATGATCACAGTCGTCGTGCCAATTATGAAATGTTGGCGACCATGCGCGATATGTGGTTTGGATCCAGTGACTGTCGGGAGGTGCCATAATGTCTGATATCCCATTTTTAAATCCTACCATTCTGAAACAGCTGGATTTACCCATTCCGAGTCGGGATGTTACGCCTCAACTCTTGCCACCTTTAAACCTGAATCGTAGTGATGAACCGCCGATTGAGCTGCAGTCCTATCGCAAGCTTTATGGTTTTGATTTACTGGTTTGTAAACACTGGCAGGGCTATGTACAGATGCCTTTATTCAGGCTGCATGTACAGGTGTTTGAACCGAATCTGGAAAATACCCGCTTTGACAAGATTCAGGGAACTGCTTTTCTGCTACATGGTTATCTGGAACATAGCGGCATTTATCAGCCTATTGTCAAAGAGCTTTTGGAACAGGGTTTTAGCGTATTGACCTATGACCTGCCCGGACATGGCCTGAGTGATGGTTCACCTGCCAGCATTCAGAATTTTGATCATTATCAGCAGGTTTTGCATGCCGTACATCGTTATGTGCAACATGCTTCACAATTACCCAAACCTTGGGTTGGCATCGGGCAAAGTACCGGCGGTGCGATCTGGATGCACCATTTACTGGAGTTTGCGGAACGTCGTGAAAATCCTTTTGTTGAACGAGTCTTATTGTTATCACCATTGATTCGTCCCGCTAAAACTGCCTGGTGGCATAATTCGGTCGGATTGGGCATTATTAGCCGAATCAAACGTGAAGTTCCCCGACATTTCAGACGCAATAACCATAATCCGGAGTTTTTGCGTTTTATCCGGCTTAAAGATCCATTACAACCGCGAATAATGGGCATGGACTGGATTTTAGCGATGTCACGCTGGATGCTGGAAATGGAAGCGCGTCCGGCTTGTCGTATTCCAGTCTGGCTGGCGCAGGGTGCACAGGATCAGACTGTCGACTGGCGTTATAATATCGAATTTATCCGGCGTAAATTCCGGCTCCAAACTTTGCTGATGCTAGAAGAAGGTTCGCATCAGTTAATCAATGAGCGTGCTGATATTCGTGCTGCACTCACGGGTTTGATTCCTGCCTTTTTACATGCACATGGCAGCAAAACTTATTATTGATAGATTGAAAATTGAATATTTAAAAAGGCATTTGAATTAAACGCCTTTTTTGATTTTAAATGCATCAAATTAAAATTTTTCTAATTGGGCCAAATTCCACATCCGGAAGTAGAAGTTCTCCTCATCTTTATTTTCACAGGACAATAATTCGCCTTCTTTCAGCCAGAAATGAATCTGCGCAAAGTTCTTTATTTCGTGATTATTCACGCGTTGTGCCAGATGATGCGCCTTAATAGCTGAAGGGTGTTTTAAACCTGCGGAAGCGATCAGTTCAGATAGGGCATGCAAGGTGTTTTTATGGAAATGAAACACCCGTTCTGCCTTGGTCGGCACATGTAAAGCTTTCTGGCGATCTTTATCCTGGGTGGTGACTCCGACAGGGCACTGGTTGGTATGACAACTTTGTGCCTGAATACAGCCTACTGCAAACATAAAACCACGGGCAGAGTTCACCCAATCCGCACCAATGGCAAGCGTACTGGCAATATCGAATGCACTAATAATTTTACCACTTGCACCAATTTTGATCTTATCTCTCAATCCTGCACCAACCAGGGTATTGTGTACAAACAGCAAACCTTCTCTTAAAGGGGCGCCAACATAGTCAATTAATTCAATGGGTGCAGCTCCGGTTCCACCTTCAGAGCCATCAACCACAATAAAATCCGGATAAATCTGGGTATGTAACATGGCTTTGACCATGCTCATAAACTGCCATGGCTGGCCCAGACAAAGCTTAAATCCGACCGGTTTTCCGTTGGAAAGTTCACGTAATTTTTGTATAAAATGCATCATTTCAATCGGTGTGCTAAATGCCGGATGACTTGAAGGAGACACACAATCATGATCACGGCTGATGCCTCGAATTTGGGCAATTTCTTCTGAAATTTTACTTTTAGGTAAAATACCGCCGTGGCCAGGTTTTGCGCCTTGCGAAAGCTTGATTTCAATCATTTTTACCTGGGGTAATTTGGCTTGTGCAGCAAAACGTTCCGGATCAAACTGCCCATCTAAAGTACGGCAGCCAAAATAACCGCTGCCAATCTCCCAGACTAGATCACCGCCATATTCCAGATGGTAGGGACTGATACTGCCTTCTCCAGTATCATGGAAAAAATCACCTTTTTGAGCGCCAAGATTAAGGGCCCGTATCGCATTGGCGCTCATGCTGCCAAAGCTCATGGCTGAGATATTTAAAATAGAAGCTGAAAAGGGCTGGGTACATTGCTCATTCCCAATCAGGATGCGAAAAGTCTGCGGGTCGGCAACTTTGCAGGGCGTGATGGAATGACTAACAAAGCGGTAATTATCTTCATAGACATTCAGGATCGAGCCAAAAGGTTTATCTGAATTTTCATTTTTCGCCCGCTGATACACCAGACTGCGTTGCATACGGGAAAAAGGCAGTGCATCGCGGTCGGCTTCAATAAAATACTGACGAATCTCGGGACGGAATTCCTCAAAGATAAAGCGGAAATGTCCCATAATGGGATAATTTTTCAGAATGGAATGCTTATTTTGTAGTACATCATACAAACCCAGCAAACTCAGCAGAATGCTCAGGATCCATAGGGTATTCACTAACGTTTGCGGCATAAAATAATAGATATAACGCGGTGAATAACCGATATGAAATGTAGTAAAAATTACTGCAATCAGAATGCAGGCAAACCAGACCGAATGGCGGGAAAAGAAAGTATTAAGCAGCTTGTGACGTACTAATTGAGCAGGGTTAGCCATTGTAAAATTAAGTCCCTATTTCTACTTCTATAGGGCTTTATGATGTGCAGAGCGAGATATCTTATACAAGCAGAGAATTGTTATTCGATTTTATAAACTTGCCGAAAATAGTATTAAGCCAAGCAATGAATCAGCAGCGATTACAGATAAATTTTGCGGAAAAAGTACTATAGAAAAATTCTGCAAAAGACATGCATTCTATTTATTTCACAAGTAAGGCGGATGACTTTATAGTCGGTTTATTCACTATATAGGAGTCTTAAACCATGACCAAAAAATCCATTCGCTTTAATGATGCTGAGCTGGCTTGCTCATGTCTCAGTCATTTTTAAATATTGATGTTTCATTCAAGCTGCATTTCGGGGTGTCAAAGAAAAGCAGATTGGCACAGCGGCAGATCACCACAACAAGAACAAAAATATAAGCATAATTCTCCAGTCCCCAATTTGGGGATTTTTTTATTCTGGAATACCTAAAAGAGTCTGGATGAAGCCTGTGTAGTTAAGGGTTTTCCTCATCCAGTTGAGCGACTGCATTGGCCACAATACTCGGTTCAATATGTTTAATCTTTTTACCAAAGCTACGCAGCCACCAGACCAGTTGAGAGGTAAATGGCACGGTAGCAGTGATCAGCGACATGCCATCTTCCATTTTTTCAATTTTCTGGTCTTTACTGAGCTGGCTTTCCTCAAAGTAATGCGCATCCGACTCTGACATGCTGAGTTTAAGCGTGACATTTTCGGTAGGATGGTTAAAGTCCACCCGGAAGCCCAGCGCACCAGAATCAATATACTCATCAATATCGAAATTGACCGGATGCAAGGCGCGGGAATTTAGCACCACGGCCGATTTAAAGCGGTGCAGGGCAAAGGTCTGGATATCCGATTTGTCATGACGGGTACACACCAGATAAATGATCGACCCTTTTTGTACCAATGCCAGAGGATTGAGAATATAGGTTTTTTCTTCGCTGTTATGACCACGGCCCTGATACACACATTCCAGTTGTTTGTCCTGTAACAGGCCTTCATACACCGCTTGCTGCGCGGCCTTATCTACCACAGGGGGAATCAGGGGTTGGGTGGCCGGAACAATGCGTACGCGGTTAATCCATTGCCGGACATTGTTCTGGGAAGAAAGACTGCGTCGTGCCAGATCAAACCACGGATTCATTTCCTCGATCAGGCTCGGCGGCAGCAGATGTTTTAAATGTTCTTCGACCATCATGAAAGTGACCGCTTGCGAACTGGTCATATGCGGCAAACTTTGCAGCGGCGCATCTGAACGCCAACGCCAGCCTTGCGGCGTGGTTTTACTGCTTTCAATGGGAAAGCGTTGCGCAATCTGATTCAGGTCGCGTTGAATAGTGCGCAGACTGATATCGATGCCTTCACGATTGAGGATTTCCTGTAATTCACGTGTTCCCATCCATTTGCCGGTAGAAAGACGCGACAAGATTTGCCATTGGCGATATAGACTGTTTGAAGTTTCTTTTTCTTGTGCTGACATAATTTATTTTGCTGGCAATAAAGAAGAGGGGATTGAGGCTTAGCTTAACACAATAAAAAAACTCTCATTTTTTCGCAAGTCCCTCTGTGCAACATTTGTCCTACAATTCTAAAACAACTTGGTCGAAAATGGCATTGAGTTCATTGGGCATTTATTAGATTAATGGTAATTGAAATACAGATGTCATGGCATGGATATTGCTTTGATTTAATTATAATAGATGATAATACGGGGGTTTGTATGCTTAAAGGAAATCAGGATACAAATGTGATTGAAACAATTGATAAATTTAGTTCCCAGAATATTGGAAAAAATTTTATAGACACTAAAACTACAGCGGTATCTACTACAACGAATCCACAACTTTTACTGCAGCAGTTATCTTCAAAGTTCTTTAATGAAATGCAGGATGAACATGTGCTGTCCAGTCAGGCAGGTCAAAGACTGGGAGAATGGTTATCACAACATACACTGGATGAACTCAATGCACTGAATCAGGTAGCAAAAGAACATTTTTTACATCACGGTATTACCTTTACCGTTTATGGCGATGAAGAAGGCGTAGAACGCACTATTCCCTACGATATCATTCCGCGAGTCATAGACCGGAAACAGTGGAATATGGTGGCTTTAGGCTCGGCACAACGGGTACGGGCGCTAAATTTATTCTTACATGATATTTATCATCAACAGGACATTTTAAAAGCCAATATCATTCCTGAGTTGCAGATTTTAACTCATGAAGCCTATCAGCCGCATATGTATCAACATAGCTTGAAAGGCGGGATTTATAGCCAGATTAGCGGGATCGATGTGATCCGTGATTCCAAGGGCGAGTTTTATGTCTTAGAAGATAATCTCAGAACGCCATCTGGCGTGTCTTATATGCTGGAATGCCGCAAGATCAGTGAAAAACTGATGCCGAAAGTATTCGAGCAGTCCAAGATTGCCGGAATCGAGCAATATCCACAATTATTAAAAGAAATTCTGATCGAAAATGCTTATGTCGACAAGCCATTTGTGGTGGTACTGACCCCAGGACGTTTTAATAGTGCTTACTATGAACATTCTTTCCTTGCAAGAGAGATGGATGTGCCATTAGTAACATCACGTGACCTTTTTGTTGATGACTCGAAGGTTTATGTAAAAACCATACGTGGTCGCCAACGAGTCGATGTTATTTATAGACGGGTCGATGATGCGTTTCTTGATCCCTTATGCTTTAAACCGGATAGCACTTTAGGTGTCGCTGGCTTGATGTCAGCTTATTTGCAAAATAATGTTGTGATTGCCAATGCACCGGGAACCGGTGTGGCAGATGACAAATCGGTTTATCCATATGTCGACAAAATGATTCGTTTTTATTTGGGCGAGCAGTCAATTCTAAAAAATGTTCCGACTTATCAATGTCGTAATTCTGAAGAATTAGACTATGTCGTGGCTCATCTGGATCAGCTGGTGGTGAAAGAAGCGCAGGGTTCGGGCGGTTATGGCATGCTCATTGGACCACAAGCGTCTAAACAGCAAATTGAAACTTTCAGGGAGAAAATTTTAGCTGCGCCGCATTTATATATTGCGCAGCCCACTTTGGACTTATCGGTTAGTCCGACTTTGACCAATTTTGGTATTGCTGAACGTCATATCGACTTACGCCCGTTTGTATTGAGTTCGCCTTATCGTACTGAAATCGTACAGGGTGGCTTGACACGCGTGGCGATGCAGCCCGGTTCACTGGTGGTGAATTCATCACAAGGTGGCGGTATCAAAGATACCTGGGTAGTCGACAATTTACATTCATAAGATTCCAAAGAAGGAAAATGTCATGGTTTTGCTGAATAGCAATGCACAACATATTTTTTGGTTAGGGCGTTATTTATCTCGCACTCATTTTTTATGTGCGCGCTTTCCATTTTTAGAAGACGAAGCGGCAGTAGCGTATGCCCATGCCTTTTGTTTACCTGCTTTTGATGCCAGTTCCCTAAATGAGCTGGTACTTGATCCTACGCAAGTAGCGTCTTTTAGCCAGCAGTTTAAAATGGCCAAAGACAATATTCAGGAATTACGCGGGGTGCTGTCTGCTTCAGGCTATGCGGAACTGATGAAACTGATCAAAACCGCAGACAAAAATGCTGGTTATATCTGTGAAGTGGTGACGGAATGTGAAGATATTCTTGAAGCCGAATCCTCCGATATCTTTCTGTTTTTCAGTTTAGGGCAATGTGTAGAACAGCTCGATCACCAGTTACGTCTGGGTGAAGAAACCAGTACCACACTGTGCAAGATTGATTATGTGGTCAGAATTCTGGTAGAAATGGGCTGGAATGATCTGGAACAGTACTGGGAACAGTTGCGTACAGAACCGAACCGGATTCAGTTCTATCAGTTTAGCGACCATATCCATCAACTGTTTGAGGCAGATGTATGAAATTGATGGTGAATCACCAAACGCACTATATGTACACGGCCGAGGTGAGGAACAGTATTCAGTACATTAAAATGATGCCTTCGAGCAATGCGCATCAGCAGGTGCATTCCTGGGATATTAGTGTGCCGGGTAATAAAGAAATCCGGAAAGATGCATTTCATAATCTGTGGATGACCTGTAGCCAGCGCGAGCCTTATCATTCCCTGACTATCATGGCACAAGGAATAGTCGAGCTGAATCCTGCGCATCAGAGTGGGCTGAATGATTCAATCAATCCCAATCTTTTTCTACAGCCGACCGAATCGACACAATGTAATGCAGCAATGAAAGACTTTGCACAACGTCATGTTCCTGCATTAACCCGTCAGCATTTGATTGGACTGGCACAGGCCTTGCTGGAGTATGTGCCTTATATTTCCAACAGTACTTCAGTGCAAGGCTCTGCAATAGATGCCTTTGAGTCCAGACAGGGCGTCTGTCAGGACCATAGTCATATTTTCATTGCCATGTGCAAATATTTAGGTTTACCTGCACGCTATGTTTCTGGTTATTTATATGCACAAAATGCTTCGCATCTGGCCAGTCACGCTTGGGCAGAGGTGTTTGTAGACCAGACATGGTATTGTTTTGATGTCAGTAATCTGTTGTTTACTCCAAGTTCGCATGTTTATGTGGCGATTGGACGGGATTACTGGGATGTGGCACCGGTACGAGGTGTCAGAGAAAAGGGCGGTGTGGAATCCATGCATTCCATCGTTCAAGTACTAGGATGTTAATAAGGACGAATGAATGACGTATTGTTGTGCACTACGTTTAGAGCAAGGTATGCTTTTTATTAGTGATACCCGGACCAATGCCGGAGTAGATCACATTTCTGTATTTCGAAAGTTGTATACCTTTGGTATTCCTGGGGAACGTATGATCGTCATACAGGCATCCGGAAATCTGGCAACAACACAAGCCGTAATTGGGCATATCAAAAATCAGCTCGAACTGAAGCAGGAACCCAATATCTTGAGTCTGCACACCATGTTTGATGTCGCTGAGCTGGTAGGTAGTACGTTGAAAAAAGTGATTGCCAATGTTACGAGCGATATTTCGGAACAAAGCAATTACTATTGTAATCTGCTGGTCGGTGGGCAGCTTAAAGATCAGGATATGCAGCTTTATCATGTCTATCCGCAAGGGAACTTTATCTGTGCCACACGTGATACGCCGTATTTCCAGATTGGTGAAAGTAAATATGGCAAGCCGATCCTGGATCGTGCGCTGACTTATGATATGCCGCTGGATGAAGCCTTGCGCTGTTCCCTGATTTCATTTGCATCGACCCTACGTTCCAATGTATCGGTTGGCATGCCCCTCGATGTGCTGGTCTATAAAAAAGACAGCCTGATCATGCCAAGAGGCAAGCGTATTGCTGAAGATGATGAGTATTTCACGTCAATAAGCCGGCAATGGTCAGAGACCTTAAAAAAAGGACTGGCAGAACTTCCTGTTCCCTCTAATGAGTATTTCTTATAAAAACCTATCGTGATTCAGGCTTTTCGCGTACAGTATTAACTTCTATGCAGTTCAGCATAATAAAAATAGAGGAGTTAGCGCATGTACCAATTTTGTTACGCCAGTAAAAGTACTTCTCCCAAACCTGACTTACTCGAAGATTTGGCGAATATCCTAAAAGAAGCTCGTGATTTTAATTACCAGCATCAAGTCACGGGTGTACTGTATTTCGCAGATGGTCATTTTTTTCAATGTCTCGAAGGTGAATGTCCCACTTTAAAAAGTCTGTTAGTAGAGCGACTGAATAAAGATCCTCGCCATCAGGACATTAAACTATTTGAAACCAAGGAAATTGAATATCCAAGTTTCCCGGACTGGTCCATGAAATATATTTCCAAACGTAGTCAGATCCAACAATTCTGTCGGGAAATGGGATTTGATGACTTTAATCCTTTTGCCTTTCAGCAAACTCATGTCGATGCCTTATTAATGCAATTATGCATAGAGCAGGGCGAGGAACAAAAGTCAGCCTAAAGAAAAAGCCCAACATAGATTGGGCTTTTTTAACTCTTAAGATTAGATCAAACTACTTTGCGTAGTGGACGATTGCTCAGTCGGCATAATAGTTCATAACCAATCGTGCCATTGGCTGTCGCTACATCATCCACTAGACGGGTTTTACCCCAAAGTTCGACTTCTGTACCTAATTGCACATCTAGTCCTGTCACATCAATGGCAATCATATCCATGGCAACCCGGCCAATCACGCGAGTTTGCTGACCATTGATTGCGACATAGTTCTGTTTAGGGAAAGCGCGAGGATAACCGTCACCATAGCCAATTGAAACAATGGCCAAAGTCATGTTTTGGTCTACGGTGAACGTCGAACCATAACCGACATGCTCACCCGCTTGAATATCATTCAAGGCAATAATTTCAGCTGTAAACGTCATGACCGGTTTTAAATCTAGGTCATGTACATCACGGTCTGCAAAAGGCGTCGCGCCATAGAGCATGATTCCGGGACGGACATAGTCAAAATGCAATTCTGGATATTTATAGATTGCAGCCGAGTTACAGCAAGAAGCTAAAATTGGCGCGCAGTCATTTTTAATTTCCAAGAATTGACGGATTTGTTCATCATTCAGTGGATGCTCAGCATCGGCATTGGCAAAATGCATGGCAAGCACGCAAGTAAAGCCTGCGGCTTTTAGCGTATAAATTACGTCTTTGATCGCTTCAATCTTAAAGCCCAGGCGGTTCATGCCGCTGTTCAGTTTGACCCAGACTTTAAGTTCTTTGGCGATATAGGCATCTTTATGTGCAATTAACCAGTCGACTTGTGCCTGTTGATGCACAATGACTTCAATATTTTGTTCAATTACGATTGGCATCTCATCTGGTGAAAAAACACCTTCGATAAGCGTGATCGGCTGTAAATAACCTAATTCACGAATTTCCAGGGCTTCTTGCAGACAGGCAACACCAAAGGCATCGGTTTCGCTTAAGGCTGCTAAGCAGTCTTTAACTCCGTGTCCATAAGCATTGGCTTTCACCATGCTGACGATTTTCGCGGTTGGGGCAAGTTGTTTGACACGGTTTAAATTATATTGCAGCGCAGCGCTGTCAATATAAACTGTAGCTTGACGCACCCTAAATTACTCCTAGAGGGACGATGGAAATGTGATGACGAGAGCCTGATTACTCTTCGTCATCATACTGAGCATAGAACTCAGGTGAGAGATTACTAAAGCGGGTATATTGACCTTCGAATGCCAGACGCACGGTACCAATCGGGCCATTACGTTGTTTACCGATAATAATTTCGGCGGTGCCAGCTTCCTTGGATTCCTTGTTATAAACCTCATCACGGTAAATAAACATGATCAAGTCGGCATCCTGCTCAATCGCACCGGATTCACGCAAGTCGGACATCACCGGACGTTTGTTTGGACGGTTTTCCAGCGATCGGTTGAGCTGTGACAGGGCAATTACCGGACATTGCATTTCCTTCGCTAAAGCTTTTAAGCTTCGGGAGATTTCCGAGATCTCGCCGACACGGTTATCGCCCATACCGGGTACTTTCATCAGCTGCAAGTAATCGACCATGATACAGCCCAGCTTTCCGCCATGCATTTTGGCAATACGACGCGCACGGGCACGTAATTCTGTTGGTGGTAGCGCAGAAGAATCATCGATATACAGATTTTTTTCTTGTAAATGCACAATGGTACTGGTGACTTTTGACCATTCATCACTGTCCATTTTACCAGAACGTAAATGTCCCTGATGCACGCGACCAAATGATGAAATCAAACGCATGGCGATGGAGTCGGCTGGCATCTCCATCGAATAGACCAGAGCAGGCAGGTTATTATTGAATAAAACACTTTCGACCAGATTCATGGCAAAGGTGGTTTTACCCATGGAAGGACGCGCTGCGACAATAATCAGGTCACCGGATTGCATGCCGGAAGTTTTGTTATCCAGTTCCACAAAACCAGTAGTTAAACCGGTAATGCTACCTTCCATTTGCGACAGTTCATTTAATTTGTCGAATACGTCCGCGACCACCGAGTTGATCGGCTTAGGCCCTTGCGCTTTGGCATTGTTATTATGCTGTTCGGCAATCGAGAAAATATTGGTCTCAGCCAGATCCAGAATTTCACTGACAGTACGGCCTTTGGTGTCATAGGCATTTTGTAAAATTTCAGAGCTGACTTTAATCATACTACGCAGGGTAGAGAATTCTTTAATTTTGCCTGCATAAGTTTCCAGGTTATAGAAACTCGATGGCGAATCTGCCATTAACTGCATCAGATATTCTTCGCCACCAATTGCATCGAGCAAGTTTTGTTTGATGAGCCAGTCATGCACCAGAACCGCATCATAAGGCGAGTTTTCTTTAGAGAGCTGTTCAATGGCGCGGAAAATATATTTGTGTCGGGTGGCATAAAAATCATTTTCGGTCAGCACATCACCGACCTGCTCAAAAGATTCAGCCACAGTCATAAGGGCAGCAAGTACAGCCTGTTCAATTGCTAAATTGTGAGGTGGAGTACGGAACTCCTTGAGATTGCTATTTTCAGTAACAATTTCCGGTTTAGCAGTAGCTACCTTTTTGCTGGCATTCGCCTGTGACATATAAATCCCTGATTTTAAATACAATGGTTAAATATCGTCGGAGATGAATAGCGTTTATTCACTACGAGATGAAATGATACGCGCTCTGATCAAAAATGCGAAGTGCAATTTTTTGTAAACACGAATAATAAAATGAATTTGACAGTGTTGGCTAGATTATATTTTTTAGAGATAAAAAAAGAGCATGCTTTCGCATGCTCTTTTTGAGGCGAGAAATTACTCAGCTACGATAGTAACTAGAACTTCTGCAGTAACATCATGGTGCAATTGGATTGCGATGTTAAATTCGCCAGTGTGACGAAGCGCGCCATTTGGAAGACGTACTTCAGCACGGTCTACTTCTAGACCAGCATTTGTCAACGCGTCAGCGATGTCACGAGTACCGATAGAACCAAATAGTTTACCTTCATCACCAGCTTTCGCAGTGATAACGATGTTCACTTCGTTCAATTGGTCAGCACGTGCTTGAGCAGCAGCCAAGATAGCAGCTTCTTCTTTCTCAAGTTCAGCACGACGAGCTTCAAAAGCAGCAGTGTTTGCTTCAGTTGCAGCAACAGCCTTACCTTGAGGGATAAGGAAGTTACGGCCGTAACCAGCTTTAACTGAAACTTTATCGCCTAGTTTACCTAGGTTTTTAATGCGTTGTAATAAGATAATATCCACAGCTCAACCTCACTTATGATTGTCAGTGTAAGGGATCAAAGACAAGTAGCGAGCTTGTTTGATAGCTAACGCTAATTGACGTTGGTAACGAGCTTTAGTACCTGTAATACGGCTAGGAACAATCTTGCCGTTTTCAGTGATGTACTGTTTTAAAGTGTCGATATCTTTGTAGTCGATGTACGTAACGTTCTCAGCTGTAAAGCGGCAGAACTTGCGACGACGGTAAAAACGTGCCATGTTATGTTCTCCTTAAGCTTCAGCAGAGTCTTGAGCGTGTTGTGCTTCTTCACGTTGAGCTTTACGCGCACGTTTTTCTTCAGCACTCTTCGCCAATAGTGACTCTTCAGTGATAGCGTTTTCACGACGGATGATAAGGCTACGAATGATTGCGTCGTTATAACGGAACAATTCTTCAAGCTCATCAAGAGTAGTTTGACCACACTCAACATTCATAAGAATGTAGTGAGCTTTGTGGATCTTGTTGATTGGGTAAGCCAATTGACGACGGCCCCAGTCTTCAAGACGGTGGATTTGACCTTCAGCTTCTTTGATGTGAGTTAGGTAGCGTTCTACCATACCAACTACTTGATCGCTTTGATCAGGGTGTACTAAAAGTACGATTTCGTAATGACGCATTGTCAGCTCCTTACGGTTTGGACAGCCCCAATTTAAGTAAATTGAAGCAAGGAGTCACAACCAAAGTTGTGTCGCAGTGTTTGCGAAGGGGGAATTGTAGTGATCTTTAGGGATAATTTCAACCAAATAAGACATTTTTGCGAAATTATATCTATAGTCAGATCTTTTAATAGAAAACCACATTAACTTTAAAACAGCAGGGTTCGACTGCTTAAATTCAGCAAATGTACTATTGAGAATATCAAGTGGCTTTCTCTAACTTAAAATCTGCATACACATTATCAATGTCAGGCTAAAACCAAAAAACGGTAAATTTATCAGAGATAAGAAAAGAGAGGGAGGTTCTAAAGCAGAGATTTTGATTCTACTCTACAGATACTTGGAATGGGGGATAGGAAAATCAAAATAAAAAAAGATAGAGACTAACTCTATCTTTTTAAAAAAACACAATCTGTGTAGATGGCGCAGTTGAGGTAAAGCTAAAGATAATACTGATGACAGTAATCAGGATCACCGAGAACAAGAAATATTTCTTTGCCCAAAGTTGATCATTTTCAGCTTTAAATCCAATGACACCGATATACAACCAGTAAATGCACAGTAAGTTTAAAATCACTGCATAGAACCAGTTGGCATAACCAAAGACAAATAACGCATTCATGGTCAGCGTGAATAACACCACATAAACCAGTGATTCAATCTTGGTACGATGAATCGAACGTGCCACAGGCAAGATCGGAATGCCTGCATTTTTGTAATCATCAAAGCGGTAAATCGCAATCGCCCATGAGTGAGGCATTTGCCATAGCGCATAACCTAAAAAGATCAGTAACGCACCGAGGTCAAATTGATTGGCCACTGCGGTATAACCAATGACAGGCGGAGCTGCACCAGAAATACTGCCTACAACAGTTTGATGAATTGTGGTTCGTTTTGTCCATAGGCTGTAGAAACCAACATATACGACAAAACCAATCACCGCGAATAAGAAAGCGTACGCATTTACCCAGAACCATAAAAGACTAAAACCAGCGATGCCTAATACCAGGGCAAAGGCCAGGGCAACAGGTTCGGAAATGGTTTTGGTGACCAGAGCACGGTTTTGGGTGCGCTGCATTTTTTGGTCGATGTCCTGGTCAATCACGTTATTGACCACACATCCTGATGCTACGACAAGCGTAGTACCGAGAAGGGTAATAAGCAGGAGAAGGAAATCTACAGAACCTTGAGTGGCTACGAAGTAGCCACCCAAAGTGGTAACAAAGTTACCGAAGAGAATTCCTGGCTTAGTCAGGAATAAATACTTTTTCAGCATGACGACCAGTTTAGATCATCATGTTGTAGTGTAGGTAATTCATGATCCATACAGAACCCACTAAAAGAATAGCGATAGTTAAGATGGTATACACGAATGCAATCACGTTCCAGCGTTGCTCTGAAGAAGAGTTCATATGCAGGAAGTAAATTAACTGCACAAGAATCTGAGCAACCGCAGTAATCGCGATGACAGTAATTAAGATACCACGGCCAAAACCGCCTGCCATTACCATACCGAATGGAATTACGGTAAGGATGACAGAAAGGATGAAGCCAACGGTATATTGCTTAACGTTACCGTGTGATTCGCCAGCAGCGTTATGATCGTGACTCATTACAGAACTCCCATCAAGTAAACTACGCTGAATACACAGATCCAAACGATGTCAAGGAAGTGCCAGAACAAGCTTAGGCAAGCTAGACGACGCGTGTTTGCAAGAGTCAAACCATATTTCTTGATTTGAACCATAAGCACGATCATCCAGACCAGACCAGAAGTTACGTGAATACCGTGCGTACCTACCAAAGTAAAGAACGCAGATAAGAACGCACTTGTGCTTGGACCGTGACCAGCATGAACTAAGTGATTGAACTCATATAGTTCCATGCCGATGAAGATAGCACCGAATACCCAAGTAATCGCTAACCAAGTCAGTACTTTTGCAACGTCTTTTTTGTATGCAGCAAGAACTGCAAAACCAAAGGTTACAGAAGAGATCAATAGGGCGAAGGTTTCAGTAAGAACGAAACCTAAAGAGTCGCCAAACAGGTCTCTCGCACTTGGAGTATCCACAGGAATGTGGCTACTCAAAACAGCGAACGCAATGAAGAGTGTACCGAACAGGACAAGGTCACTCATCAAGTAAGTCCAGAAACCAAAGACGGTGATGTCAGTATCATCGTGATGATGATGCTCATCGTGTCCGTGGTTATCGTGATGAAGTACTTCAGCCATTGTCTTAGTCCTTCTTCAAGTGTTTTTCAAGAATCGCATAGCGTTCGTTTTCAATACGCTCAACTTCAGCAGCTGGAACATAGTAATCCACTTTCTTGGTGAAAGAAGACACGATGAAGCTAATGATAGAAGCAAGGAACGTAACAACTACTAACCACCAGATGTGCCAGATTAAACCGAAGCCCATAACAGTGATGAACATCGCGATAACGAAACCGGCAGCACGGTTAGTTGGCATATGAACATCTTCGTACTTCGTTGGTTTTGCATACGCAACACCATTTTCTTTCTCGATCCAGAAAGTATCAATACCATTGATCTTTGGAAGATGAGCAAAGTTATAGAACGGAGCAGGAGAAGATGTCGCCCATTCAAGGGTACGACCATCCCATGGATCGCCAGTCAAATCCAGACGTTGGTCACGTTGTAAGAAACCAACCACGATTTGCAGAATGAAACATAGAATACCCAGTGCAACTAGAACTGCACCGAACATCGCGATATTTACATACGGGTCCCATTCTGGGTTGTCAAATGTATTCAAACGACGTGTCATACCCATGAAACCAAGGATATAAAGTGGCATGAACGCAAAGTAGAAACCGAAGAACCAGAACCAGAACGCTGCTTTACCCCAAGTCTCATTCAGTCTCCAACCGAACATTTTCGGCCAGTAGAAGATGATACCTGCGAACATCGCAAATACTACACCACCAATAATTACGTTATGGAAGTGAGCAATCAGGAATAAAGAGTTATGTACCAGGAAGTCCGCTGGTGGAACCGCCATCAATACACCTGTTAAACCACCGATACCGAAAGTTACCAGGAAGCCTAGTGTCCATAGCATTGGAGTAGTGTAAACAATACGACCCTTGTACATGGTGAATAACCAAGAGAAGATTTTCACACCTGTAGGAATCGCAATAATCATGGTCATGATACCGAAGAACGCGTTAACGTTGGCACCTGCACCCATGGTAAAGAAGTGGTGAACCCATACAACGAATGACAATACTGTGATTGCTACTGTTGCATACACCATTGATTTGTAACCGAACAATGCTTTGCGCGAGAAAGTCGCAACAACTTCAGAGTAAATACCAAATGCTGGTAATACCAAGATATATACTTCCGGGTGACCCCAAGTCCAAATCAAGTTCACGTACAACATCGGGCTACCACCCAAGTCGTTAGTAAAGAAGTGGAAACCGAAGTAACGGTCAAGCGTTAACATTGCAATTGTTGCAGTCAACACTGGGAAAGCCGCAATAATCAATACTGCTGTACATAAAGATGTCCAGGTAAAGATTGGCATTTCCATAAGTTTCATGCCAGGCGCACGCATTTTGATGATGGTAACGAAGAAGTTAACACCCGTTAATAGCGTACCCAGACCTGAAATTTGCAGTGCCCAGATATAGTAGTCCATACCTACGCCTGGAGAGTATTCAATGCCAGACAGTGGAGGGTATGCCATCCAGCCTGTTGCAGCGAACTCACCTAACGCGAGTGACACCATCATTAGACCCGCAGCACCGGCGAATAACCAGAAGCTGAGTGAGTTTAATAATGGAAATGCAACGTCACGTGCACCGATTTGAAGCGGTACAGAGATGTTCATCAAACCAACAACAAGACCCATTGCCACGAAGAAGATCATGATCACGCCATGCGCGGTAAAGATCTGATCGTAATGCTCAGGGTGTAAATAACCTTCGCCGCCACCTTTTGCAAGGAACTGCTGAAGACGCATCATGATCGCATCGGCGAAACCACGCACCAGCATGATGATCGATACGAACAGGTACATGATACCAATTTTTTTATGGTCTACAGATGTGAACCATTCGTTCCACAGGTAGCCCCATTTTTTGAAGTAGGTAATACCGGCAACAACTGCGATACCACCCAAGATCATCATTGCAACAGTTGCCAATACGATTGGATCGTAAGGAATTGCATCCGGACCTAACTTACCTAAGAAGCTCATGTCTTATTCTCCTTGAGAAGCAGTCGCATGTTCACCAGCTACATGAGCTTCAGAAGCAGACGCTTCATGAGCAACAGCATCAGTCGCTGCAGCTTCTACAGGAGCTGAATGGTCAGCACCGTGGTAGTTACTCATATACTTGTGAATCACAGATTCAAACAAACCTTGCTCTACAGAAGAGTAGTAAGTCACAGGATGTGGCTTAGTAGGGTAAGGCTTCATTGCTTCAGCAGCAGCCTTCTCTTCAGGAGTCTTAGCTCTTGCAATAATCGCTTCGATCTGGTGAACACCGCGGTTACCGTCACGTAAGCTTGCAAATTCAGCTTGGTCTAGAACAGTTTTTTGTACTGCATTAGGGTTAACTGAAGTACCGTTTCCTGCCTGAACAGCAGAAATCCATTCAGCAAATTGAGCATCAGTCACAGAATGTGCACGGAAGCGCATTTGTGAGAAGCCATAGCCTGAATAGTTTGAAGAGAAACCACGATAACCTTCAGCTGGACTAGTTTCATCAGCTAAGAAGTTAAGGTGAGTTTGCATACCTGCCATTGCATAAATCTGACCACTTAACGCCGGGATGAAGAACGAGTTCATCGTGAAGTTAGAGGTTAAACGAAGGCTTACCGGAGTTTGCTCTGGGAAACGCAATTCGTTAACAGTTGCAATGCCTTGCTCAGGATAGATGAAGATCCATTTAAATTGCTCAGCAATAACCTGAACAGTTAAAGGTGCTTTATCTGCTTCAATTGGACGGTATGGGTCATACTTGTGGGAACCCCACCAAGTTAACCAAGCTAAAATACCAATAATAATGACAGGGATACCCCATACCACAATTTCAATCGCAGTAGAGTGTGCCCATGTAGGTTTATAGTCTGCGTCTTTATTCGATGCACGATATTTCCAACCGAACCATAATGCCATGATGATTGATGGAATAACCACCAAAAGCATTAAGTAAATCGCAGTCATCATCAGGTTACTTTGACCTGCTGCAACTGGACCTTTAGAGTTCAGAAGTACCATATCACCACCACACCCGGTCAAGAGTGCAGTCATCGCAGATAAAGACAATACAGCTAAAATCGTTTGTCTCATTTTACAACCTCGGTGAAGAGTCCCATTCCCTAATTTAATATGGGATAGCGATTAAAGTGCATATGACAAAAAAGGCTGAATTTTACAAAACATCCTATTAATCACAATACACCGCTACGTTGTAGGGCATTATGCCTGAGATTCACGAACTAAGCTATATCTAGGGCGCTTTAAATGCCTGTAATAAAAACCGATTTTGCTGGTCTGGATTGGGGAGGATTTATGGGAATTTTATTTCAATTTCAAAGTTCTGTAATCAAAATGGGATGATATTCATCCCATTTTGTGTATTCCTGCGCTATTGTTTCACAACTTTCGTTTTTGCTAGTTTATCGTGCAAGGTTTGACGTTTTTTGCCCAATCCGAAGGCCCAGTCAATAATTAAACTCAGTGGCATAAATACAATATTTAAAAATATGAAGAATACGCTACGAATAGTAAAAGCGCGCAACAGGCTGGGCTTTTCACCTGATTCTGCATCTACAATTTTAATTTTCGTGAGCTTTTTACCAATACTTTGGCCTGATTTGGCAATCAGAAAGGCTTGAATGGCCAGCATGATAATCAAATAGACCGCTGTGGCAAGCCACGCCTGCTGAGAAAACATCTCAAACATTTGAGTCTGTAATTGCTGAGCCATTGCAGGATCTGCATCGCTACTCAGCACAACATTCATGAATTCTTCATTCAGTTGAGCAAACCGGGTTTCCTGTTCAGGCGTAAAAAAAGCAGTCAAAATGAAGGTTGCTGGTAGCCACAGTAATACGTCTACAATTTTGGCCAGGATGCGGCTTGGAATACTGGCAAGTTCATTTTTTTGAGTTGCTGTTTGAGTATGAGGCTGTGAGTAGGCCGAAGTCGTTGGTTGGCTATTCTGGAATACCGGCGTTTCAGGTGTGACTGCTGGAGCGACATAACCTTCGGGTTGATATACCGATTTTCCTTGGGTAAGTTCACCTAAGGCTTTCCACTCGGTCATGCCTTGATGCCATGCCAGGTCAGTCAGCATGACTTGTTGATTCGCCAGCATCTGATTCAATTGCTCGAGCGTATATGGACCAGCTTGTTGATTGTTTCGGGCCAAGTAAATCTGCATATAGACTGAATCTCAATATATAAATGTGAACTAATAATAGCTTTGATCAAGATTGTATTGAATTCTGTTTTGAAAACAAACATCCTCTCATCGTAAGATATAGATTAATTGAGGATTTTCAATCATATTTCTCATTAAAAATGCGCCCATACAAAATTGCAAGGATCCCCACTCTTAAAAATATCTTCCCGAACATTACAGGTGTATTCATTATTATTGCCATTTTGACATGACTTTACTGTTGGTATTTGTTTGTCATTACAGTTTTCATGTATTGATAAGCTTTGATTTAATTGTATTTATAAATTCAATTGTTTAGCTTTCGATTGGATCTTTAGTTATCAATTTTAAAACAATAAATCATAATATCTATCTCATAAAAAAGACCCTATCAAAGGGTCTTTTTTATTCACAATTGTTTATGCTTTTTGCACTTTTTCTTCAGCCAGGAAGAACCAAGTTTCAAGTACCGAGTCTGGGTTTAAAGACACAGAGTCGATACCTTGTTCCATTAACCATTGTGCAAGATCTGGGTGATCAGAAGGACCTTGACCACAAATACCGACATATTTGCCAGCTTTACGGCATGCTTGAATTGCAAGAGAAAGTAACGCTTTAACCGCAGGGTCGCGCTCATCAAATAGGTGAGAGACAATACCAGAGTCACGGTCAAGACCAAGTGTTAATTGTGTCAAGTCGTTTGAACCAATAGAGAAACCATCGAAATGTTCAAGGAACTGATCTGCCAATAAAGCATTGGTTGGAAGTTCACACATCATGATCACTTTAAGGCCATTTTCACCGCGCTTAAGACCATTTAATGTAAGAAGTTCAATCACACGTTTCGCTTCAGCAACAGTACGAACAAATGGAATCATGATCTGGATATTGGTTAAACCCATTTCATCACGTGCCTTTTTCAATGCACGACATTCAAGTTCGAAGCAATCACGGAAGTTGTCAGAAACGTAGCGACTTGCACCACGGAAACCTAGCATCGGGTTTTCTTCTTCTGGCTCGTATAACTTACCACCGATCAAGTTTGCATATTCGTTAGACTTAAAGTCTGACATGCGAACAATGACTGGCTTGTCTGCAAATGCAGCAGCAAGTGTCGAGATACCTTCAACCAGTTTCTCTACATAGAATTCGATTGGAGATGCATAACCTGCAGTACGCGCCATGACTGCTGCACGTGTTTCACGTGGAAGGCTGTCAATATTGATCAATGCTTTCGGGTGAACACCAATCATACGGTTAATAATGAATTCAAGACGCGCCAGACCAATACCTGCGTTTGGAATTTGAGCAAAATCAAATGCGCGATCCGGGTTACCCACGTTCATCATGACTTTAAATGGAAGAGCAGGCATAGACTCAATTGAATTCTTTTGAATTTCAAAATCTAGTGCGCCTTCATAGATAAAGCCAGTATCACCTTCAGCACAAGACACAGTCACTTCCTGACCGTCTACAAGAACTTCAGTTGCATTACCACAACCCACGATTGCAGGAACACCAAGCTCACGTGCAATAATTGCTGCGTGACAAGTACGACCACCACGGTTTGTTACAATCGCAGCTGCACGTTTCATGACTGGTTCCCAATCCGGGTCAGTCATATCAGATACAAGAACATCACCGTCTTGTACTTTGTCCATTTCTTTAATAGACGTCACAATGCGGACTTTACCAGAACCAATGCGTTGACCGATTGAACGGCCTTCACAGATCACAGTACCGCGTTGTTTCAACAGGTAGCGTTCCATGGTGCCGACATTTTCACGGCTTTTTACAGTTTCAGGACGCGCCTGAACGATGTAAATCTTGCCATCATCGCCATCTTTTGCCCACTCGATGTCCATTGGTGCACCGTAGTGGTTTTCAATGATCAGCGCTTGTTTAGCAAGTTCTTGTAATTCCTGGTCGTTTAAAGCGAACTGTTGGCGTTCAGCTTTTTCAACATCCACGACAACGACAGATTTACCTGCAGATGCTTCTTCACCATAAATCATTTTCTGGTGCTTAGAACCCAGGTTGCGACGAAGGATCGCGTGTCGGCCTGCATTTAAAAGCGGTTTAGAAATATAGAATTCATCAGGGTTGACGGCACCTTGAACAACCATTTCACCCAAACCATAAGATGCAGTAATGAATACTGTATCACGGAAGCCTGATTCAGTATCTAGCGTAAACATCACACCTGCAGCGCCAGTTTCTGAACGAACCATGCGTTGTACACCAGCAGACAGGGCAACTACATCATGGGCAAAGTTTTGGTGTACACGGTATGAGATTGCGCGGTCGTTGTACAAAGATGCAAACACTTCTTTGATTGCGATCAGAACGTTATCGATACCACGAATGTTCAAGAAAGTTTCTTGCTGGCCGGCAAAAGAAGCATCCGGCAAATCTTCTGCAGTTGCAGAAGAACGAACGGCAACCGCGATGTCAGGGTTGCCGTTAGAAAGTTCTGCAAATGCTGTACGAACTTCTTGTTCTAATGCAGGCGTAAGTGGAGTATCCACAATCCATTGACGAATTTTTGCGCCAGTTTCAGCGAGTGCATTCACATCATCAACATTGAGTGCAGCAAGCTCTGCATTGATTTTAGCGTTTAGGCCACTTTGCTCGAGAAATTCACGGTAGGCATCGGCAGTCGTTGCGAAACCACCTGGCACAGATACACCAGCATTTGATAAATGGCTGATCATTTCGCCTAGTGATGAGTTTTTCCCACCGACTAGCTCAACGTCGTGCTTCCCTAATTTTTCCAGACCAATTACGCGCGCTTCCAAAGTTGTTACTCCACTTTTGCAGTATTAATCACTATCTCGGCATGAGAGTATAGCAAATCATCTAGGTTTTTGATTTTACTAAGCGACAGTCATGTAAGATCGGTTTACTATAAAGATTATATAGCACTAAGACAAATGTTGGAGGAGAATTTTAATGTCGGAAGGTAAACAAATTCAGCGTAGTGTTTTCTTTATTTCAGATGGTACCGCCATCACCGCTGAAACCCTTGGACACTCGCTGTTAGCGCAGTTTCCGCATGTGAAATTTGACATTCATATTATCCCTTATATTAGCTCCGAAGAAGCGGCCACAAACGTGGTGGCAGAGATCAATGCAAGAGCTCAAATCGACGGTGAGAAACCCCTGGTATTTGATACCCTAGTTGATCCCTATGTGCGTGACATTATTAATACTGCAAATGCAGTAAATCTCGATGTATTTGAAGGGCTTATTAGTAAGTTGGCTGATGAATTAGGCACGATTCCTACAACTTTAGTCGGGCAGACCCACGCGGTGACCGACTCTGAGTCCTATAAAGCTCGTATTGATGCTGTTCATTTTGCTTTAGACAATGACGACGGCGCACGTACCCGTCATTATGATAAAGCTGACCTGATCCTGATTGGTGTATCGCGTTCAGGTAAAACCCCGACCTCTATTTATCTGTCTTTGCAGTTCGGTATTCGCGTAGCAAACTATCCACTGACTGAAGAAGATTTGGACGATAACCGCCTGCCAGCCGTGTTGCGACCGCATAAAAACAAGCTGTTTGGCCTGATGATTGATGCGGAACGCCTTGTAGCTATCCGTTCTGAGCGTAAAGCCAATAGCCGTTATGCCAGCTTTAGTCAGTGTCAGATGGAGTTGCGTGCGATTGAAGGGATTTATATTTCGGAAGGCATCAAGTACCTGAATGTGTCTGAAATGTCGATTGAAGAAATCTCAACACGTGTGTTGCAGATGACCGGTTTAAAACGTCGAATCGGTTAAGAAACCTACCAGAGCCAAACTTCAGTTTGGCTTTGATTTATAGCTAAAAATTACAAGTAAGCATTGATTAATCGAAATAATGTATGAGTTTTATAATTTAAATAAAATATCAAGTATCATTTTTAAAAATACCTAATAGTATTCTTTGAGTACTTTGTTGAATAAATCATCAATTGGTTCGTGGCATGTAATTTAAAATCTTATTACTAGCTTACCAATTTTTCATTTTTACTCGCCAGTGTGAGTTATCTTTATGCTAAATAAGTGTGAATAATGATATCAACCGGATGCTGCTCGCCATTGATACAATGAATCGTATTTTCCGAAATTTTCAGAATCGGCCAGGTAATCAGCTGGCAATTTTCACGCTGTAGGGCAGCATAATAATGATCTGATTTCAGATAAATTTTACCGGAAGATGCAAGATTTGGCATTAACTGGCGTCTTAGCCACAAATTCTGCACCTGATTTTCTAAAAACCGCAGAGAGAGTAGGCTTTTAATCCGGTTGTTAAATAAGCGGCGATTTTTACCAATCAATGGATGATTAATAATTCGTTGCAGAATTCGGTCGGAACCGGGCAGTACAAAAGCAGGATTAATCTGGAAAACTTTTACCGAACGGGCATGTTGACTGATTTTATCCAGCTGGCTCACGGTAAACTGATCCGTGCCAATAATCGCAATATCTTTATCTGCATAATCCAATTCTAACAGTTCGGAAGAGGGCACTTTAATTCCATTAAACTGCTGAAAATGTTCGGGGCGATTTTCAAAAATACCAGCGTGTGGATCCTGCTTGGTAGACATTAGAATTCCTTGAATTTATTTAATAATTAATTTTCTTTGTATGAGATATAAACAAAAACTCAAGCCAGGGTAAAGTGAAAAATTTAACTTAGACAGTCATCTAGTTGACCAAAATATAAAATCCGATTTTATTGAAGACTAAATGGATTTACAGATGATCCAAAAGGAATGACTTTTAACTTGCTGAGATGGATGAAGGAAATGAAGTGAAGTGTTCGTTCAGGGAAGAAGCTGTTTAATGGAGGAGGTCGATAAAAATACTTTTACTGAGATGTTTCTTTTAAGAATTTATCTTTAAAGATGAAAAACATCTACCCATTGCTGAGAATAGGTAGATGCAACTCTCATTTACTGACCATTTTTAATTTGCATTAATAGCTCAAAGTTGTGCAGGCGCTTGTCAGTGTCATAGATGTCACAAGTAAAGATAAACTCATCCACATCATATTTAGCCAAAAGCGATTCTAGCCCAGCTTTAACGGTTTCTTTGGAGCCGACCTGAGCCATGGCAAAGAAATTATCGACTGACATTTTTTCCGGCGGCGACCACAGACCTTTCATGGAGTCAATTGGTGCTTTAAGTTTCAGGCTTTGTCCACGAATCAGTGATAAAACCCGCTGATAGGCACTAGTCGCTAGATATTCTGCTTCTTCATCAGTATCTGCGACACAGGTCGGTACACCCATCGACACATAAGGACGATCCAGGTATTCAGAAGGTTCAAAGTTTTCACGATAAAGCTGAATGGCCTGACCCAGCATACGCGGGGCAAAATGCGAAGCGAAGGAATAAGGTAGACCAAGTTTCGCCGCTAATTGTGCACTAAACAGGCTGGAACCTAAAAGC
Organism: Acinetobacter sp. CIP 51.11; assembly: GCF_000369665.1. Lineage (GTDB taxonomy): Bacteria > Pseudomonadota > Gammaproteobacteria > Pseudomonadales > Moraxellaceae > Acinetobacter > Acinetobacter lwoffii_S. Next base: position 1,191,830 of record NZ_KB850129.1, on the reverse strand, counting down.
CATACGGGTACGTGCGTACTTTGACCTGGCGTCGCTACGATACGCTGATGTGGTTCTGGATCTTTAAAATATTGCAGAATTTCCAGAACATCTTGTGGAAACTGATCTTCGGTTTCCTGACGGCCACGACGCAGGGCACGCATGGTCATTTGATCGGTACCTGGAGCACGGCCCAGACCCAGTTCAATCCGGTCCGGATAGAGCGTCGCCAATGTGCCGAACTGTTCAGCCACGACCAGCGGTGCATGGTTGGGCAACATAATTCCGCCAGAGCCTAAAGTTAAGGTTTTGGTATTCGCCAGTAAATAGCCTAAGAGAACTGCAGTTGCTGAACTGGCAATACCATCCATATTATGATGTTCTGCCAGCCACATCCGGCGATAACCCAATTTTTCTGCTGTTTGGGCAAGTTCCAGCGCATGGTTCAGCGCGAATTGAATGCTCTTGTCGTCACGAACAGGAACCAGTTCGAGGATAGAGAACTGGGTATCGTTAAGCGTACGCATAGTATTACCCTTAAATAGACATCTCTAAAAGCATACGACTTTAGAGTGTATTTGTATATCGAAAAAAATCGATATAAGTGTAAACCAAAAGATAAAGATAAAAAATAAAGGCAAAAAAATAAGCATCCGAAGATGCTTATAAAGGAGGAAAGAATAAGGGGAGAGAATTTTAACGACGACGGTTGTTATAGCGATAATCGTTATAACGGTAGTTACGAGAAGAGTTATAGCGACGTTCGCTGCGGTCATCATAACGACGGTCTTCGCTGACTTTCTTACCTAAAGCTGAGCCACCTGCTGAACCCAGTGCCGCACCGATATAACCACCGTTGGTGCCTGCCATGTTTCGGCCAACTGCATAACCTGCACCGCCACCTAAAGCACCACCGATAATCGCACCATTACGGTCACGTTTATTTGCTGCTACTGCGGCACCCGCACCACCACCAATCGCTGAACCGATTGTTGCACCAGTAGTACCGCCCATTTTATTGCCTACTGCGGCACCAACGACACCACCCAAAGCAGAAGCTAAAGCTGTATTGGTTGTATTGCCTGCATTGGCAGCTGTCATACCCATGGCTGAGGTTGCTACGACAGCGATCATTAGAGATTTATAGTTCATGAGGACACCTTTTATATATCTAGCTATATTTTGTTGATGAGATAAATTTAATCTAGCAAGCGCCAAACAGCATGGAGGCAATGTTGGCGAATTGTGATTTTTATCTCCTTAATTGATTCATGATGTGGGCAGGGTAATTTCATGTATTAATTGAAAATTCACGTATTCAAGCCACAATAAAAAAAGCACCAAAAGGTGCTTTTCATGTTAAATGTAGCGTCTGGTCTAAACTGCCTGAGCGCAAATTAACGGTAACGTTTTTTCCAGTGTTTAGAGCGTTTTTCAGCTGCTTTATCTTTGGCAATCTTGTTACCTAGTGCAGCACCACCGGCAGCACCTAAAGCTGAACCGATATAACCGCCGTTAGTACCGCCCATATTTTTACCTACGGTATAACCTGCACCGCCACCTAGGGCACCACCAATGGCAGATTCAGTACGGTTTTTCTTGCTGCTTGCAACTGCTGCACCGCCAGCACCACCTAAAGCAGCACCAATGGTTGCGCCGGTGTTACCGCCCATGTTTTTACCTAATGCTGTACCTGCAACACTACCTAAAGCACTTGCTGCTGCAACACGCGCTGTACTGTCGGCATGTGCGTTTACGGTCATCATTGAACCAGCAGCTAAAACTGTACTCATTAAAAGTGCGTTGAGTTTCATGTCATCACTCCGTGTCCATCTACAGGACTGTAGTTATTTCGATGCGGAAAATGTAACAAATCATGCCCAAAACAATATGAAGATGTTTCTTCATAATTCCCTGCTTTATTTGGCGAATTGTAAAATCAGCAAGAAATAAGAATAAGATCGACTATAAAAAAAGCAATTCCACTGTTTTTAATCATATTTGTTAACAAATGCTGTAGAGCACGAATGATAGCAACGCGGACTTACTCAATAATGATGTTCATTAGAAGCCAGAGTCGTTAAACTAGGCGCAATTTTTTGATTTCGCTGTGCTAAATCGGTTTTTAGTCGCAGCCTATGTTTGAGATTTTTTAGAAAATGAAAGAATCGTTACGTTTACGATTAGCCCAACTCTCTGACCGCCATGAAGAATTGACCGCATTACTGGCTGATGTAGAAGTCATTTCTGATAATAAGCGCTTCCGTCAATTGTCACGTGAGCATAATGACTTAACAGAAATCACTAATGTCTGGACCAAGTACAGACAGGCGGAAGAAGACATTGAAACGGCTCAGGCCATGCTGTCAGATCCGGACTTTAAGGAAATGGCGCAGGAAGAGATTAAAGAGAATAAAGCTTTAATTGAATCGCTTGAAGCTGATCTGAACATCTTGATGATTCCGAAAGATCCGAATGATGCCAACTCGGCTTATCTTGAGATTCGTGCCGGAACCGGTGGCGATGAAGCTGCGATTTTCTCAGGCGATTTATTCCGTATGTATAGTAAATATGCGGAAAACCAAGGCTGGCGTATTGAAATCCTCTCTGAAAATGAAGGCGAACATGGCGGCTATAAAGAAGTCATCTGCCTGATTAATGGTGACGGTGTTTACGGTCGTCTAAAATTTGAAAGTGGTGCGCATCGTGTACAGCGTGTACCAGCGACCGAATCACAAGGCCGTGTGCATACCTCAGCATGTACCGTTGCGATTCTTCCTGAAATTGATGTTGATACCTCGGTCGAAATCAACTCATCTGATTTGCGCATTGATACCTATCGTGCTTCAGGTGCAGGCGGTCAGCACGTTAACAAAACCGATTCTGCAGTACGTATTACCCACATTCCAACTGGCACCGTAGTGGAATGTCAGGAAGAGCGTTCACAGCATAAGAACAAGGCCAAAGCGATGGCACTGCTGGTATCACGTTTGGAAAATGCCAAACGTGCAGCAGCAGATGCAGCAACCTCGGAAATGCGTCGTGACCTGGTGGGATCGGGTGATCGTTCGGAACGTATCCGTACTTATAACTATCCGCAAGGTCGTATGACCGATCACCGCATTAACCTGACTTTATACAAGCTGGATGCCGTGATGGAAGGTGATTTGACCGAATTGCTGGATAGTCTGCACCGCGAATATCAGGCGGATCAGTTGGCCATGCTTGCACAGCAGAATGGTGGATAATGAATATTTTACAAGCCTTGGCTTTACGCGGCGAAGCTGAAAGTTACGAACGTCAGGAAAATGCCTGGTTATTGGAACACATCACCAAGATTGATTCATTTGATCTGCTGATGAAAAAGGATCAGGAGTTAACGCCGGAACAGGAACAAGCGTATAAAGACGGGTTGGCGCGTATTGCTGCCGGTGAGCCTTTGGCTTATGTCACTGGTTCACAGCCATTCTGGACTTTGGACCTCAAAGTGACCAAAGATACCTTGGTGCCACGTCCGGATACTGAAGTACTGGTTGAGACGGTATTGAAGTTAGACCTGCCTGAAGATGCCCGTGTAGTAGATTTGGGTACAGGTACTGGCGCAATTGCCTTATCACTGGCATCTGAACGTTCTAACTGGACAGTAACGGCTTCCGATATCTACGAGCCTACGCTTGAGGTGGCGAAATATAATGCGGAACAACATGATATTGAGAATGTAGAATTTGTTCTGGGTTCATGGTTGAAACCATTTGGCCGTCAATTCTTTGATGCCATTGTATCGAATCCACCTTATATCGACGCTGATGATGTGCATATGCAGAATCTGGCGACTGAGCCGGAACGTGCGCTGGTGGCAGATAAAAAGGGTCTGGCCGATATTGAAATGATTATTCTACAAGCCAAGAAGCATTTGACTGTGAATGGTTGGGTGGTGCTTGAGCATGGTTATGATCAGGCAGATGCCGTACAACATCTATTTAAACAAGCAGGTTATAAGCAAGTCCGCACGGTTAAAGATTATGGCGGTAATGATCGTGTGACTTTGGCGCAGTGGCCCCATTAATCTGTAATTCTTCTCTATAAAAAAGCGACCGATGTGGTCGCTTTTTTATTGGATTTTTTCTTTATAAATTCCTGACTGCATTTGAAACCTTAAGTATTTTGAATGACATCAAGCCAACGCAGTATAACTAAAAACAAAAAAAGCGATGCCAGAGCATCGCTTTCGAGGAATTCTTAAAAAGAATTACATCGGATAATCCTGTAGACAGTCATAGACTTCTACCTGATCTAGGCTACCGGTTTCCATTGCCAGACAAAGTGCCACAACTTTCAAAGTATCTGCCAGATATTTTTCATCTTTCAAGGCAATACCTTCCTGTAATCCACTTATACGTTCTGCTGGAATTTCAAGGGCCTGAGCCGCTTCCACAGCATCTATCTGGTTAAAGAAGTGCAAAATTGCATCTTTCAGTTCTGCATCCGATGCATTTAAAATCCCTTGATTCAACTGTTCTGTGATGAGATCAGTCGAAGAAAATAAAGCTTTAGAGAAGTTTTGAACAAGATTTTGCCCAAGCACATCAGTCATCTTTAACATGGAGATACCTTCAACTAGAAAGGAAAATGGAGAGTACAGCCAATAGCAAAAGTGCTATAAATTGAATGAAAAATAATCTATTCTCGGATAAATTGCAAAGCTTTCCGGGTGACTGTGTAGTCCTGCTAATATATGTTTTGGGGCTTGAAATATATAATCATAATAAAAATAAATGCTTAGAATCCAAGTATTTTTAGGTAATATTTTTGAAGTCTAAGTTTATATAAATTATCTAATATTATTTTGTCGATACGCGCCTGGACTGACGCCAGTCCACTTTTTGAATGCACGATGAAATGCACTGGATTCCTGAAAATTAAGCTGATCGCTAATCTCTTGTAAACTTTGTTCAGTACGGGTCAGCAATTCAATGGCGGTATCCCGGCGTATCTCATTTTTTAACTGTTGATAGCTGACACCTTCACTTTTTAAACGCCGTTGCATGGTCGCTTCAGACATATTCATTTTTAAGGCCAGTTCATTCAGTTCCAGCCATTCTGCCGGTGAAACTTGCAGTAATTGACGGCGAATCTGGGTGCTCAAGGCATAGGGGTTTTTAAAACGCACCAATAAATTTTGTGGGGTTTGCTGAATAAACTGATACCAGGACTGAGCATCCTGTTTAATCGGCAATTGCAGATAGCTTGCATCAAATTGCACGTAATTTTCGCTGGCCTGATATTCAATCTGTTCACAGAACCGAACTTTATAGTCGAAATCATCCAGGGGAGCTGCACATTTGAGTTGAATCTGATTAAGTAAAATCCGTTGTCCACTTAACCAGCAGATCAGGGTATGAATCAGCATCAGATAAGTCGCATAACTAAACATGCGTTTGGTTGCTTTTAAATCATAAATCACGATATAGGCATAGTGTTCCTCAACCATGAGCGTGCTTTGCAGGTCGTCCAAAACCAAGTTGAGAAATTGCAGAATGTTTTGCAGCGCTTTTTCCAGTGTATCTGCCTGCATAACCATTTTCGAAAGCAATTTAAAACTGCCACGACGCATGGCATGGCTGTCCATGCCAAAAAATTCGTCATTCATGCTGTCTGCAAGCACAGTCCATAATTGGGCGAATTGGCTAACGGATACACGTGCCTTGGGAGCATTCAATACTTCTGCTGGGATATTGGCTTTTTTCAGAATGGCAGGGATATCAAATTGCAGCCGTTTGGCATCCAGCAATGCTTCGTTCACCAGGTCAATCGAGATGGTGCCTTTGCTATATTCCAGTGCAGGCTTATGCATATTCAGTCTGACATCCTTGTTTTCATTGTCCAAATACATCATGCAAGATGCAATATTTGGAAATTGTACAGAATAAAAACTCTGTTTACTCTGCATATTAAGTCGTATCTGAAATAGAAAAATCGCTAGGAAATAAACATGAACATTCAGGGAAAAGTTATTGTGATCACCGGTGGTGCCTCAGGTTTGGGTGCAGCCACAGCGACTCATCTGGTTGAACACGGTGCCAAAGTGATTCTGGTCGATATGAATCAGGAACAGGGTGAAGTACTACAGCAGCAACTGGGTGCACAGTCTGAGTTTGTACAGCTCGATGTTACCGATGAACAAGCCATTGAAAGTTTCTTCGCTCATGTTGAAAGTACGTATGGTCAACTGAATGGTCTGATCAACTGTGCCGGGATTGCACCGTCTGCCAAAGTATTGGGTCGTAACGGCATCCATGAATTAGCCATGTTTCAAAAAGTGCTCAATATTAATGTAAATGGTACTTTTAATATGTTGCGTCATGCGGCGGCTTTAATTGCAAAATATGAGCTGCAAGCTGGTGAAGAAGAACGTGGCGTGATTGTGAATACCGCTTCGGTTGCCGCTTATGACGGCCAAATTGGTCAAACTGCCTATGCGGCATCCAAAGGTGCAGTCGTCGCAATGACTTTACCTTTGGCACGTGAACTGGCTCGTGAAGCGATCCGTGTCATGACCATCGCGCCGGGCATTATGGAAACTCCGATGCTGAAAGGCATGCCGCAAAATGTCCAGGATGCTTTAGGGCAAATGGTGCCGTTTCCACCACGTCTGGCAAAACCACAGGAATTCGCCCAATTGGTGGGGCATATTTTTGAAAATAGTTATTTGAATGGTGAGGTCATTCGTTTGGATGGCGCAATCCGTATGCAGCCTAAATAAGTTTTCGATTTATATAGGACATGATGATTTGCACAGCTACCAATTTCTCATTGAATTTAAATGAATTTGCTTAAGCATGCATTTTCTTTTGAAGGATCAAAAGAAACAAAAATCCTTTGCGAAACTGAAGATACATCCCTGTATCTCAGTTTCGCAGGCGACATCCATGCCGCCTTATCCGACGTGCCAACGATCTCAATAGTAAAAAGCTTGAAGTAAATAAAATAGATATAGAAAGGGAAGTTCGATGATTTTAAATGATGAACAAAAAATGATTCAGGACATGATGCGCAATTATTCGCAGCAGAAACTGAAACCGACAGCGGCCTTACGCGACAAAACGGCACAATTCCCAGCACAAGAACTTAAAGAACTCGGTGAGCTTGGCGCATTGGGTATGACAGTGGCTGAAGAATGGGGCGGTGCAGGTCTGGATTATGTGTCACTGGTCTTGGCGCTTGAGGAAATTGCCGCAGGTGATGGTGCAATCTCGACGATTGTCAGTGTGCAGAATTCTTTGCCTTGTGGCATTACTCAGCGTTATGGCACAGAGGAACAAAAACAGAAATATCTCACCAAACTGGCAACAGGTGAATGGCTCGGCTGTTTCTGTTTGACAGAACCTCAGGCCGGTTCGGATGCCAGCTCGCTGGAATGTAAAGCCGAACGTGATGGCGATGAATGGGTGTTAAATGGCACCAAGCAGTTTATCACGACAGGTAAACATGCACAGATTGCACTAGTCTTTGCTGTGACCGATAAATCTGCAGGGAAAAAGGGTATTTCATGCTTTCTGGTGCCGACCGATGCACCGGGTTATATCGTGTCACGTCTAGAAGAGAAAATGGGTCAACATTGTTCCGATACCGCGACCATCGTTCTGGATAAATGCCGAATTCCTGCTGCCAACTTGTTGGGGCAGGAAGGTGAAGGCTATAAAATTGCTTTATCAAATCTTGAATCGGGTCGGATCGGCATTGCAGCACAATCTGTCGGCATGGCGCGGGCTGCGCTGGATGCCGCAGTGGAATATGCCAATGATCGTAAAGCTTTTGGTGTGGAAATTGTGCAGCATCAGGCTGTGGCATTCAGACTCGCAGATATGGCAACACAAATTGAAGCAGCGCGACAACTGGTCTTGCATGCTGCAACCTTAAAAGATGCAGGCTTGGCGTGTCTAAAAGAAGCATCGATGGCAAAACTGTTTGCATCGACCATTGCAGAGCGAGTCTGTTCAGATGCGATTCAGATTCATGGTGGCTACGGTTATGTCTCTGATTTTCCGGTCGAGCGAATTTATCGTGATGTGCGAGTGAGCCAGATTTATGAAGGTGCATCAGATATTCAACGACTGGTGATTGCGCGTGAAGTGTGTCAACGCTGATTTTTAATTTAAAAAAACAGACTTTGATTGATGTTCAAATCCTGCACTTACATTGATGGCTATGGAAATTGCAGGATTCAACTGAACATGAGGATCTAAAGACATACAGTGCGAATAATCGAAAAATAAGCTTTATTCATGTTCTAGCCATAGGGCATGAATGCAGATTTGAGAAAGTATGCTGATGGAATCAGCAGGAACAACAAATACAAATGGACAAACTCAGGCAAGGTCGCCTGAAAACTACAACAGGAAAGAGGTTGTCGTCATGAAGACACTAGAACAGGCATATGCTGATTTTAATTTTGAAAATATGGTTCAAGAACATCTGGTTGGAAGTGCAGAGAACATCAATGCGTATACCGAATGCTGTGGTCGCTACTTGGGTCAAAACCGAACTGCACTGATTTGGGAAGGCAAAAACGGAGACGCAGAGCAGTGGACCTTTGAACAACTGGCCGTGGCTTCAGGACAGCTGGCCAATTATATGCATTCTCTGGGTTTAAAGGCCGGTGACTGTATTGCAGGATTGCTGCCAAGAACGCCAGCACTCTTAATTACCATATTGGCCACCTGGCGGATCGGTGCCATATACCAACCTTTATTTACTGCCTTTGAAAGCAAAGCCATTGAACATCGCATCAGTACCGCCAATACCCAGTTGATTGTTACTGATGAAGAGCAGCGACTGAAACTCCATGATCTCAATGTCCCGAATATTCTGACTGTGCATCAGGCAGCGGCAGATGACTATCAAGATGCGGATTTCTGGACAGCCTTACAGCAACAACCGGAAGAGTTTGAACCGGTAAATTGCCAGTTTAATGATGTCTTCCTGATGATGTTTACTTCAGGCACCACAGGCTTGGCGAAATCGGTTCCTGTGCCTTTAAAAGCCTTGTTGGCCTTTAAGGGTTATATGCTGCACGCTGTAGATCTGCGAGATGAAGATTCCTTCTGGAATCTGGCAGATCCGGGCTGGGCGTATGGACTGTATTATGGCATTGCAGGGCCGCTCAGTTTAGGGCACAGCATCATCATGGATGAACGTGGCTTTAGTGTCGATAATGCCGTACAAATCATTCAAAAATATCAGGTCAGTAACTTGACCGGTTCGCCAACCGCATTTCGCATGTTCTTTGGCTTTAAAGAAAAATTTGATGCAGGCATCAGTTCGCATTTACGCGTGGTAAGTAGTGCGGGTGAGCCGCTCACGCCTGAAGTAATTCAGTGGTTCAATCATGATTTAAATGTGAATATTTACGATCAATATGGACAGACTGAACTGGGTATGGTGATCGCCAATCATCATGGCCTGGAGCATTATAAAAAAGTCGGTTCAGCTGGTTTTGCCATTCCTGGGCATCGTTTTGCTGTATTGAACAAAGAACATCAGGAAGTAGAAAAAGGCGGTATTGGAACACTTGCTATCGACTGTTCAGCTTCACCTTTGATGTGGTTTGAAGGCTATGCAGGGCATAACCGCAAGTCATTTGTCGGGCAGTATTATCTCACTGGTGATACCGTGAAGCTGAATGAATATGGCGGTATTGATTTTATTGGGCGTGCAGACGATGTCATTACAACCTCGGGCTATCGGGTTGGGCCTTTTGATGTAGAAAGTACCTTGCTTGAATGTGAGGAAGTGCTTGAATCCGCAGTCGTTGGAAAGCCAGATCCAGAACGAACAGAAATTGTGAAAGCCTTTGTAGTGCTTAAATCGGCTTATCCTGCTACTGAAGATTTAATGTTGAAACTGCAAAGTTATGTACGTTCACGCTTATCCAAACATGCCTATCCGAAAGAGATTGAGTTTGTAGAAGCTTTGCCTAAAACATCGAGCGGCAAAATTCAGCGCAATTTACTCAAACAGCAGGAAATAGCCAAAGTCCAAGAGATGAAGCGAGTCAGTTAATTTAGTTAGTTAGTTTCTCAAATTAGTTTTTTGATTGAATGCTAAAAGGTTGCCATGGCAGCCTTTTGGTTTTTTAGGAAATAAATCTTCTACTTAAATTTTAGTCAGATATTGAGCTGATTTTCCCAAGCTTATATTTTTAAGAGAGCAGATTAAGGCAAGCAAAAATTATAATTTTTTATGTCATTACAGTGGAATTACATTGATATTTAAAATTAAATATATCAAAAAATTAGCCTCTTAATTTCAAGAGGCTAAATCTCATTCATTACCAGATATTACTTTGTAGATTCACTTTTTGATGTTCTGCATGCGGTTCGCCCGCTTCACCAGTTACGCCGCCTTTTAAGGCTTTAAAAAGCTGGGTGACTTTGTTGTCTGTCACATTCCAATATTCTGCGCTGATTGCTTCAGCAATCAATACCCGTACGGTAGGATCATCTTTGCCTTCAAACCAGTTTTCAGCCCACGGATTCCACAACTGTTCAATCAGAATGCGGTCAGTACTGATCTGGGCATGTGCACTAATCGACACGTAAATACCATCTGATGGTTTTGCAAAAGACAGACCAATCTGACCACGGCCTGTTTCTGCTGCTTTGACCAGATCATTGGTGTTACGCAGGATGAAATATAAGTTTTGACGTTCATTCATCTGCTCGGAGTTCAGCATGGTCATCGGCTGGGAGTGTATTTCATGTGTGTCGGTTAAATGGCTGATCATGGTGTAACGAACATCCTTGATCAATTCCCATAATTTTTCACGATTATCATGTTGAGTATTGTTATGCTCGGTCATGTATGTTCTCCATACGATTTTATGAAAGCTGAAAAGATTGCTTGGTATTTTCAGATTAATCATATTTAGAGACAGATGCCTTAGGTCTCACTGAACTCATACATTTTCATACTCAAATATAGGCAGAGACTACAGAATTGCTAAACAAGACAGCTCGATTTACAGGGAAATTTAATAACAAAGATTTTAAAAACTTCAGGTCTGACACCTTTTATAAGTTAGAAAAAGCTGTTTGCCGGAACCATTGAATTGAGGTGATTCAAAAAATCTTGCCAAGCCATAGCCGCTGCAGCTTGATACCGAGCGTTTAGCTGATATGCTATTTGCCATCAACGATGGCCGAACCATTTATTGATATGCTGTAAATTGACTGTGAGATTGATATTCCAGAAATTTATCAGTACTTAAACACTTCGGTAAAGCTAATCTTTGCCACCGCTTTTAAAAATTTTCGAAACAAGGAAAGACGTTGTCTACATTTAACATGGATGCCACCTCCCCAGAATTTGAACTCACTGATGCTGAATTGCATCTATATAGCCGTCAGATTCTTCTGGATGGCTGGGATATTGACGCTCAGGAGCGGTTAAAATTTTCTAATGTCTGCATTATTGGTTGTGGCGGGATTGGCTGTACACTGGCAGAACTTCTGGCACGCGCAGGTGTGGGAAAAATTACCCTGATCGATCCAGATACTATCGAGATGAGTAATTTACAGCGACAACTGGCATTTATGCCGCAGGATATTGGATTTTATAAGGCAGAAACTCTCGCCAAAAGACTGAGTCAGGTTAATCCGAACGTACAGGTTGAATATATCAATCAGGCCTTAACGGCTGACAATGCAGTAAGTGTGATCGAGCATCAGGATCTGGTACTGGATGGTTGTGATCAGTTTGCCACACGCTATCTGGTCAATCACATTTGCGTGGAGCTGAATGTGCCCTTATTGAGTGCCTCTGCGATTGGCTTGCAAGGCCAGCTGTTTATGGTCGAAGGGGATTCTGCCTGTTATGCCTGCCTGTTCCCGCCAGAAAATCAGGCCGATGAAAGTTTGCGCTGTGCAGACTCCGGTGTACTGGCGACTACCCCGAATGTGATGGCCAGTTTGCAGGCACATCATGCCTTGTTATATCTGGGATTGGGCCAGATGCCACTTCGACAAAAGCTGTTGTTGTGGGATGGTATGAGTTTTAAGCAGCGGATTCTCACTTTCGAAAAAGATACAGATTGCCTAATCTGTCAGGCAAGATAAGCCTGCAAAGTGAATTTTTTTTGCTACACTGCGTTTAATTAATTTTTCCTAAGACATTATGAAAAACAATATCTGGTTAGATGGAATACGTTCAGTTGCCCGTATGGGAGAAACAGCAGTCGTTGCGGCAAAGGCGGGCTTTAAATATGCCACTGAAAAGCCGAGCAATGCCAAACTGATGCGTGAAACTTTTGAATCCTTAGGTTCGACTTATATCAAGCTTGGTCAGTTTATTGCCAGTACGCCGTCGCTGTTTCCACGTGAATACGTTGAAGAATTTCAAGGCTGTCTGGATCAGACACCACGCTTGCCGTTTAGTTATATCCAGCAGGTTTTAGCCTCTGAATTTGCAGGGCGTAATCTCGACGAAATCTTTGCATCGATTGATGAAACGCCATTAGCCTCTGCATCTATTGCACAGGTACATGCAGCCAAACTGGTGTCTGGCGAAGATGTCGTGATTAAGGTACAAAAACCAGGTGTAGAAACCATTTTGTACACTGACCTGAATGTACTGCATTGGGCAACCAAGTTGCTGGAAAAAGCAGTCCCGAAAGTCAAGTTTGCTTCACTGGCTGATATTGTCGAAGAAATCAAAACCCGTATGGTGCGCGAAGTCGATTTTATCGAAGAAGCCCAGAATCTGGATGATTTCGTCAATTACCTGAATATCACCAACAATCAGGCAGCGACTGCACCTAAGGTTTATCATCAATATTCGACCCGTCGTGTGCTCACCATGCAGCGTTTATACGGTGTGCCTTTGACAGATTTTGAAGTGGTCAAAAAAGTATCTAAAGATCCATCTCAAGTACTCATTACCGCGATGAATACCTGGTTTGGCAGCTTGATGATGTGTAACAGTTTCCATGCCGATCTGCATGCAGGCAACCTGATGCTACTTGAAGATGGCCGTGTCGGTTTTATTGATTTCGGTATTGTCGGTCAGCTCAAGCCTGAGGTATGGACTGCCTGTATGGCATTTATGGATTCATTGCAACATACCAATTATGAGCTGATGGCGCAAAACATGCTGAAAATGGGTATGACCGCTGTGCAGATTGACACCAAAGTCTTGGCTGCTGATCTGGAACGCTTATTTAGCGGTGTATTGATGGCGGATCCGCAGGAATTATTAACGTCCAATCCTGCTGACCTGAACGATATCATGATGGATATGGTGGCTGTGGGTGAACGTCACGGGATCCGCTTCCCGCGTGACTTTGCCTTGCTGTTCAAGCAAATGTTGTATTTTGACCGTTTCATGCGAATTCTGGCGCCGTATACCGACATCTATGCCGATCAGCGTTTGCAGATGGTACAGAGCATGGATCCGAATCTGCTGTTAAAGCATTAATTTAATCCCTCCCAATCTCCCTTTCTAAAGGGAGGAGTGTCTCATTGCTTGATAAAGTATAAGCGATAAAAACCCCTCTTTATAAAAGAGGGATTTAGGGAGATTAGTTGTAAATATCATATTCTCGAGCAATCCAATGGACGCCATTATTATTGAAGGTTTAAAGGTTGAGACAGTCGTGGGCTGCTTTAACTGGGAGCGTCAAATTATTCAGCCTCTAATGCTGGATTTGACCATTCAAACCGATTTAGAACAGGCATCAAACTCAGATGCACTTGCAGATACACTGAATTATGCAGAAATTTGTGAGATTTCCAGCAAAGTCATTCAAGACGCCAAGCCTGAATTGATTGAACATGCAGCAAAGTTAGTGCTGAATGCACTTTTTACTACCTTTACAGCAATTGAATCGATTAATATTACGATCCGTAAGCCTGCCATTATCGCGCAAGCCAATTCTGTAGGGATACGTCTTGAACGCCACCGAAACGATTTTCGCCCTAGCATTAGCGAGTAATTGTCATCCTCAGCAACATTTTCAAGCTGCACAGCAACGTATTTCTGAATGGGGAGAAGTTCAGTTTTCTCCCATTTATATGATTCCTTGCCGCGATGGCATCGGCGCAGATTACTGGAATGCAGCGTGTTTATTGCGAAGTTCGGTGTCCAGTGAGGAGATGATTGAGTTGCTCAAACAGCTGGAACAGGAATCAGGGCGAGTACGTCCATCCCATCAGATTACTTTGGATGTTGATTTGATTGCCTGGGGATCAGATCTTAAGCATATGCAGTTTAATGAAAAAAAATTGCCCTTGGCTCTGGATGTGAAAGTGCCCATGTTTGATGTTTGGCATGATGCCATGTTTGAACATGGATCACATAGCTTTCCAACAGTTGAACAGCTGATTTGAATCAAATCACCTAATTTTCTGCTAATACAATTTATCTAGTACGAATGGTTAACTAGCCTGATCAAGCAAGATCAGGCTTTTTTTATGATGCAGTTTTTTGTTTTTAGAGTAAAAGAAAATTCAGATAAGATGAGATGCTTAAGTTTAGAAGTCATTTAAAAATGAAAATATTGGAAATTGTGGTTTCTGTGATTTTAATCCTCGGGATTCTTTATGTAATCCAATGAGGATTTCATGGTTTCCCAACAGGGAATTAATATTTGATTGATTAAAGCTCTGGAATTTACTCTAAGATTAGTAAAAACCCTCAAAGCAGTAAAAAAGCATCATCGCTATTTCACTTTTTCTTGTTATAAAAAATGATCAGCAATACGATAATGATCGCCAAGATGGCAAGAATGATGGTAGTTTCCATAACAATACCTCTCGGGCATAGATCTTTGGCTTTAATTATCTAAATTAAAACCGAACATATATTAATTAAACTCAAGTTTTGTTAGAGCCGCTAGTTTTTGAAAAAACATTTTTCAGTGATGGTAATAGAGGAACCGTTCAATCCTATTCTGTGTCTAACTAAAAAATAAACACATATTTAGGCAACAGACACATTAAATAATGATCCGATCCAGGCGCTGAATAACATGGCGATAATTCCCCAGAGCATGACCCGAACTGCACCTCTCCAGACACTTACTCCACCGGCATAGCTTGCCAGTGCGCCCATCATCCCCAAACTTAAAACACCAATCAGCATGACGCCTTTATCCAGATAATGTTCCGGTAAAATCATGATTGAAATTAAAGGAAATAATGAACCTACCGTAAATGCCATAGCCGAAGAAAATGCAGCGAGAAAGGGTTGGGCAGAGGTATGTGCTGAAATACCAATTTCATCCCGGGCATGGGCATCCAAGGCATTATGGTCGGTCAGCTGTTCAGCGACCTGTTGTGCCAAAGCAGGTTCCAGACCTCGTTGTATATAAATCGTTTTGAGCTCATTTAACTCATGCGTGGGATGGCGCTGCAGTTCGCGCTCTTCCATGAGTAGATCATTGGTTTCAATATCTTGCTGGGATTTAACCGAAATATATTCACCGGCCGCCATTGATGCGGCGCCAGAAATCAATCCGGCAACACAGGTCACCAATAAAATTTCCGTGGATGCTCCACTGGCTGCAATACCCACCACCAGACTGGTGACCGAAATAATCCCGTCATTTGCCCCCAGTACAGCTGCACGAAGCCAGCCCGCACGTTCGATATAATGTTTTTCAAGATGGTATGAGTGGCGCACAATGAAGCCCCTTTTTTATTATCATCATGATTATAGTAAATTTAAGTCATGTATAGATAGTAGGATTGAATCGATCTGAAAATTATCTTGAATGATCAGCTCATCGTGCGCTTGGCTGAGCATTTTATCAATCCAAGATAAAATCGAAGTGAGATTCATAATTTCAAGAAATCAGACGCACTTGATACATAATTGATTTACGAATGGTAAAAATGACTAAAGCAAATCAAACATATCGAACAAAATAATAGCTGAGTGAGCCGGTTTAAAAAGAGAATTATCATGAAAGAAAAACATGAAAGCCATAAATGCTTGGTATGCGGCAAGCACTTTCTTCTGAAAAATCTCACCCCGATGGGAACAGTCAGAAAAGTCATTACCGAAGAGATTGCCAGGGATATTCCAGGCTGGACACCGCAAGATTATATTTGCCAGGTAGATTTAACCCGGTACCGTATACAGTATGTACATTCATTATTAAGTTCGGAAAAGGGTGAAGTGACTGACCTTGAGTTCGAAGTGATTCATAGCATGCATCAGCATGAACTGATCACTAAAAATGTGGAAACGACCTTAGAGCAAAAGTGGACCTTGGGAGAAAGGCTCGCCGATAAAATTGCAACTTTTGGTGGAAGCTGGACTTTTTTGATTTGTTTTGCAATCTTCTTGGGGCTGTGGATTACGATAAATACTGTGGTGATGGTGACACAACCTGCCGATCCTTATCCATTTATTCTGTTGAATTTAATTCTGTCCTGTCTCGCGGCGATTCAGGCACCTATTATTATGATGAGCCAGAACAGACAGGAAGCCAAAGACCGCTTACGTTCGCAAAATGATTATCAGATCAACTTAAAAGCCGAACTGGAAATTCAGCATTTGCATGAAAAATTAGATCATCTGTTGCTGCATCAATGGGAACGGTTGGCGCAAATTCAGGAAATCCAGCTGGACCTGCTTTCTGAAATGAGCAAAAAAGATTAAAGGATGCTGTGGGGGACTCTCTATTATTTTATAGAGCTTATAAGTAATAAGATCGCTATATGCCTTGAGTTACTATTATCTCGCTCAAGATTTGACACATATTAAAAAGCCCACAAATGAGTGGGCTCAAACTGAAACCGTCTTATTTAAATAAAATAACTGGTTTTGGTCATCAACTTGGAAATGCCGGTCATGGCGATCTTGACTGGAACGGGTAAATCTACACCGCCAGCGTTTAAAGCTGTATCCCGATGATGCAGTTCATCTTCATTCATCTGTTCCAAGATACGACGAGAACGTTCATCCTGCGGTGGCAACTGACTAATATGATGTTGTAAATGCATGCTGACTTGACGTTCTGTTTCAGCCACAAAACCCAGACTGTATTTATCGCCTGCGATCCCGGCAATTGCACCCATACCGAAGGAAAGACCGTACCAGACCGGATTGAGCAGACTGGTATGGCTATCCAGTTCTTTTAAGCGGTCTTCACACCAAGCCAGGTGATCCTGTTCTTCAATCGCTGCCTGTTCCATTTCGCGACGCACATTCGGGAGTTTCGCCGTCATGGCCTGACCATGATACAGCGCCTGTGCACAGACTTCACCACTATGATTGACCCGCATTAAACCTGCCACATGACGTGCATCACTGACGGTTAACTGTGTTTCTACCGGTTGGGCCGGATTTTCACGTTGGGCCGAAGTCGTGCCCGGGACTAGACTGCGTAATGCCTGGTCAAAAGAGTGAATCAGTTTATCGAGACCTGTATATTGACGCATGAATTAATCCTCCAAGGGCGCTTTTGCAGTTTTGATCATTGGTTTCAGCCGGTAAAGTAGCCAGAGAGTAAACAGGCCGCTTAATACTGCGGTAATACAAAAAAGTATTTTAAGATCAAGCTTTAAAACACTTAAAATAATAATCGAGAATATAGCAGAAGATACCATGAAAACGGCATTCAAAATGTTATTTGCTGCAACCACCCGCGCACGATGTGAGCGAGGCGAATGCGCCTGCATCATGGCATACAGCGGAACAATATAAAAACCACCACTAATGCCGAGCAAGGTGACAGCCAGCATTACATGATAATAACTCCAGCCTTGCTGAAACACTTCGGCCAGACCGATTAACTCGCCGCTACGTACTGGCACAAAGGCCAGACTTGCGGCCAGATACAGGGCAAAGATCACCAGACCAATCGCACCAAAAGGCACCATTTTGATATTGACTTCACTGCCACCAATTTTTCGGCATAAATATGACCCTAGTCCGATTCCGACAGAAAAGAACGTCAGCAATAGACTGGCGACATTTTCCGAGGCATGCAGATTTTGTAAGGTCAGCTGTGGAATTTGGGTTAGATAGGTTGCACCATAAAACCAGTACCATGAATTGCCCAGTAAAATAGTAAAAACCAAAGGTAAGCCTTTGGCATATTTCAAGGTCTGCAAGCTGGTGCGAAAAAAATTCCAGTCGACTTGCAGCTCAGGTGCGGGAATGCTTTGTTTAAGGATATAACGACTGGATATATAACCAATCAAGGCGATGCTGATGATGGTTAAACTGATCCACATCAGGTTGCCAGCAGACGCTGCAATAACTGCTCCGCCCAGAATCATACCGAACAGGATTGCCAGAGAAGTTCCGGACTGGAACAGGGCATTGCCGGACATTAGTTCATCTAGTTTCAGTACTTCCGGTAAAATGGCATATTTGATCGGACCAAAGAAAGTGGACTGGGTGCCCATCAGGAATAAGGCAAATAACAGAATCCATAAATTGCCCATCAGGAAACCGATAGTTCCCAGCAACATGATGACAATTTCCAGAAGCTTGAGATAGCGAATCAGCTGTGAACGTTCGTATTTGTCGGCAATCTGACCGGCAGTAGCTGAAAAAATAAAATAAGGCAGAATAAATAGTAAAGCCGCCAGATTATTCAATGTGCTGATGCTGGCCGATTGCTGTTGAATCCAGCCATAAGTGATAACCAGCAGTAACGCCTGTTTAAATACATTATCGTTTAATGCACCAAAAAACTGCGTCAGAAACATCGGTAAAAAGCGCCGAGAAGCTAACAAATGTTCATTTTTGTTCATATAGGCCGTGCTACATTAAGTTTTATTAAGAAATGTCAGTTATGCGTAAACATTGAGAAAAATCATGTAAGATACTTTCAGCCATGTAAAGGTAAAAACCAATTAATTAAGCTCCTTAGCTTATATTTTTCGGTCAAATAATCAATTAAAGAATGTATTCGTTTAGAGTTTGCTATGCCTGCAAAGAAAAATTTTAAAAAAACGATGCTAAATCGCAGTATGGGACCTCTCATACCACAGCATAGTGGTATGCAGCTGTGTATGAGCATATTTTTTATGATGTTATCCCATCAGAGCATGGCACAAACTGAACAGCCCGAAACACCCGTGGCCATTTCTCAGGCAGAAATGGTGGACGAGCTATCTAAAGAAGCGATTCGTCAGGGTGTGGCCACGTCCAAAACGGAAGCGGAAGAAAAAATTGAAGAAGCCTTGGAGCCGGAAGTACCAGTTGACAGCATGTTGATGCTGGAACAACAGCAAAATGCAGGATCTGGTCTGGGTGAATTTACGCCGATCGAGTTTGATGATCTGGAAGATCTGCCAGTACAGACTATTGATCAGAACATGGCCAATGAAATTTATCAGGTAGCCGAGCAAGCCAAACAGGAAGCACAAAACTATCGCAATAGTCAGACCAGCGAAACGGTGGTGGCCGATATCAGCCAGCAAGAACTGCTGGAAATTAATCAGGCGCCGGTTAATGTCGATCAGTTGATGCAATCGATTCAGGCTGACAGCCAGATTATTGTACAAAATAATGAAGCCGGATTGACCTTGCCAGAAGTGCCAGGTCAGCTTGTCGCTGAGGATGATAAACGTCCGAATCTGTTCAAACGACTATTTTATAAAATCCGTCCTCCACGTCAGATCATGACCGCAAGAGTTCCCCGCATTAGTGCAGATGTGGTGATCATAAATGGGCAAGGTGTGGCGCAAAGTAACGGTATGCTGAATCGTAAAGATGTGCCTGAAGGCCATCTGAATTTAAGAAATAATGTCAAAGCCAAATTATCCAGTTTTACCCAAGAGTCTTTTGGCGACTTTAATTCGGCTTTGCCGCAATTACGCACCTTGTCCAGACAGGCAGCGCAAGCGGTGGGCTATTATAATGCTCAGTTCAGGTTTGAAAAAATCTCTGACAGTCGGGTTCGGGTTTTTGTGACCCCGAATGAACCTGTCCTGATTAGCAGTCAAAATATTGAATTTACTGGAGAGGGCGCCGAACAGCCGCAATTCCAGGTCATCAGTCTTTTACCTGAACAGGAAGAAGGCGATATTTTCAATCATGGCAATTATGAAAAAACCAAGACACGCATTACCACAGCAGCCAATAACAATGGTTATTTTGATTCATTCTGGCGTCTGCATGATGTGAAGATTGCCCAGCCACAAAACACCGCCGATGTGAATCTGCGTTTTGAAACGGGTGAACGTTATAAATTAGGCAATGTCGAGTTCAGAATGAGCGATCCTGAAAAGGAATTTCCGCTGGATCGAGACGTACTGGAAAGTCTGGTCACCTGGACAGATGGTGCAGATTATACCTTCTGGCGGGTGAATGGCTTGGCCAATAATCTGACCAACTCACGTTATTTTAACTATACTCTGGTGGATGCGATTCGCCCTGATCCGCTTGATAAAGAGCTGGAACTGGCACCCGATATTCAAAGCCTGATTGAAGAACAGAAACGGACTGAAGATCAGGCTGCTACTATGCAACCAGCTCGCTCGGTATCCTCTTCTCAGGAAGTGACCCAGAATGTCGTAGATGAAGACCAGTTTGCCGGTAGCCGCGATCAGGAAAGCGCAAATTTAAGAACTTTACGGGTTGAGCAGCAAACCAAAGAGAATGAACAGGACCGTTTAAAAGTACAGGCACGGGAAGAGAAAAAGATTCCAGTGATTGTGACTTTAAATGCAGACCGTTTAAATAGTGCTGAAGTGGGTTTGGGTTATGGCACAGATACCGATATCCGCTTACGTGGTCAATATCGTCGTGCCATTGTGAACAAGCGCGGACATTCGTTTGATGCCAACATGGAGTTATCTGGCATCCGTCAGTCGATTGATGGACGTTATAATATTCCCTATCACCATCCGCTGAATGATTATGTCAGTATTGTGGGTGGTTATGAGCGTGAAGAGCGTGAAGGCGTCGCACAGGGTGAAGGCCTGTTGATTGAATCGGCAGTCTTAGGTGCAGACCGGATTATCAAGAATCCACGTGGTAGCTGGCAGCGGACTTTTGGCGCACGTTATCGTCTGGATCGTTTGAAGCAGGATGGTTCTGTCGATTTTAACCAGATTCCAGAAGCTTTTCGCTTTAATACCGAAGATGAGCAGCAATCGCTATTAGTCGGTTATGAAGTTTCACGTACCGAGAGCGATCGTCGGGTCAACCCAACCAAAGGTTTTAAGCAGACCTATAAGATTGAACTGGGTAGTGAGGCTTTACTCTCTGATGCAGATATGGCCATTGTGAATGCGGGCTGGCGTTTTATCTATTCATTGGGTGAAAATGCAGACCATCAGTTTGTGGGTCGTGCCGATGCAGGCTATATCTTTACTGAAGATTTTGCCAAAGTGCCGTATAACCTGAGATATTTTACCGGGGGTGACCAGAGTATCCGCGGTTTTGATTATAAGAGCCTTTCTCCGGAAATTGACGGTTTTAAAGTAGGTGGTCAGGCCTTGGGCGTGGCTTCATTAGAATATAATTATCAGTTTAAGGAAGGCTGGCGTGCTGCGGTCTTTGCAGATGCCGGAAATGCCTATAATAAAGAATTCAGTAATCCGACCGAATATGGCGCGGGTGTGGGTGTGCGTTGGGCTTCACCGATTGGGCCAATACGTATAGATGTTGCGACTGGACTGTCTGATGACAATTATCCGATTCGTTTACATTTCTTTATTGGATCACAGTTATAAAACATCATTTTAAAAAATAGTTATTTGGGTAGATCATGGTCGAGAACCAACCACAGCCAGAACAAGAACCACAAGATAGCGTTGTGCCGAAAAAGCGCCGTATATTCAGAAGCATCCTATTGTCGGTGCTTTTTTCGCTGATTTTTCTGCTGTCTGTGTTGGCTCTACTGTTTTCGACCAATCAGGGCAGTAAATTTCTGCTGGATCAGGTGCTGGAACGTCAGCAAATTATTCAATATGAATATGAAGGCGGCAATTTATGGCGCGGAATTATTCTTAAAAATGTGCTGGTCAGCCTGAAACCAGTCGATGTCAAAATTGATCGTGCTGATGTCAAGCTGGGTTGGCGCGCGATTGTCAAAAAAGAAATTCATCTGACTGAAGCCGATGTCCTCAATCTGCAAATTATTAACAAGCGACCTTCAACGGGCGAACCGTTCAAGTTTAATGCTATCCGTTTGCCTTTTATCTTGCGCGTTGATCATCTATTACTCGATCATCTGGTGATTAAAACCCAGACCAATGCAGTCGATTTCTATAATATTGAACTAAATGAGGCACTCTGGTCTGGTACCGAATTAAATTTTGAAGATTCCCGTATGGACATGGGCTATCTGTCGGTACGTGAAGCCACGGGTAAAATGCAGTTTGAAGGCAAATATCCTCTAGATGCCACAGGCATCGTCAATCTGCCTTCTTTAAGAGACAGCTTGAATATTCATGATATTCAGGTGCGGGCACGCGGAACACTGGACACGATTCAGGCTGGCGTAGCGACCAATACACCCGATTTATTAACGGGTTGGGTTATCGTGCATCCGATGCGTCCTCAGGTACCGATGCGCGGCGAGTTGAAGTTCAAGAATTATCATTGGCCTATTCTGGCCGAACAGAAACTGTTTACCAAAGATGGCATTGCCGAGTTTAATGGCGATATCAAGCGTCTGGACCTGAACGTCCAGACTGACCTGATTGGGGAAAATATTCCGCAAGGCCAGTATAGTGCGGTGATGTATACCGATCTGGTCAATCAGCTGAATATTACCGATCTGAATGGTCAGTTAATGAAAGGTGCAGTTAGCCTTGCCGGGACAGTAGGCTGGAAAGACCGGGTTAGCTGGGATCTTGCTGGGCGTTTGAACGGGATTGATCCTAAACATGAGCGCATTCCGCAAGTCGTACAAGATTTCTTGCCGCCAAGTCTGGATGCGAATATTGCTTCTGCGGGTAACCTGGAAAATGGCTTGCACCTTACCGGACTGGTTGATTTTGATCGCTATGAAAGCTGGAATCTGAAGCTGGATCAAAACCCGGTCAAAGGCAATAAAGTACAACCAATGCTGCTGGATGTTGCCTGGAAAAATATTGATCGCGCCGTACCTTATGTGGGCTGGCTCAGCAGTCAGTCTGGCGATGTCAAATTGGCATTGGTCGAAGGCCGACAGAATATTCATGTGGCCACTAAAGTCGAGCAGCATGAAGAAGGACTTCTACCTGCAGGCATGTACCAAGCCAAGCTCAATCTGAACAAGAATATCCTGAATGTGCCGAGCTTTAATTACAGCGCCAATGCAGCAGGCAGCTTAAGCGGCAATGCACGGATTGAACTGCCACAGGAAAAACGTCAGTTAAAATGGACCGCGGTATTAAATGCCAAAAATTTGAATACTCAAAGTATTGCCGCAGCTTCACCGGTAGATCGTTTGAATGGCCAAGTTAAAGCCAATGGTTATGCGCAACCGAATCAGCAGATTATCAAACTGAATAGTGTCGACCTGACCGGACGACTGGCAGAGCAAAATGAAACCGTACGTCTGACCGGTAACAGTACCATTGCCTTGTTATTCCATAATGAAAAAGCGGGTGGCGGATTTAAAGGTTACGCGGTCAATTATGATGGTGCTTTAAATGCCAGCCAGCTTAAAGCCAGTCAGGGTATGCTGAAACTGCGCGTTTCAGGCACCCCGGAACTGTTGAAGATAAATGAATTGCGTCATGATGGTGTGGCTGGCAAGATTAATGCCAGCGGTCTGGTCAATCTGGCGAATGGCATTGGCTGGGATATCAATGCATCCTTAATCCGCTTTAAGCCGCAATATTTTAATGCCAAACTCAAAGGCGAATTGTCAGGCAATGTGCAAACCCAAGGCGTTTGGTCAGATACCCTAAAACGCATTCAGATTCAACGCTTGAATCTGGCCGGTATGCTGAATAACAAACCGGTACGTGGCACAGGTAATTTATCGGTCATCATTAACTCAAATCAGCGCGGTTTTGTACCACAGCAGTTTGAAGCCAATAACCTGTTCCTGTCTTATGCCAGCAACCAGATTCAGGCGACCGGTAATGCACAAAACCTCCAACTAAAAGTGAATGCGCCGGCCCTGTTTGAATTGTATCCGGGCTTAAGAGGTCGTGCGCAGGGCTATATCAATATGCAGGCGCAGCCACGATTGCAGGCTTCAGCTAATCTATCTATCGATAATTTTGCTTTTAAAAACCTGTTTAGCGTGCAGAAAGTTCGTGTTCGCGGACAGTTGCCAACATCGCAAAGCACACCAACCTTATTGACCGCGACAATGGATCGCCTGCGTAGCGGTTCACGCGAGATTGTACGCGGTGAGATATCACTGGCCGGTACCCGTGCTGCGCACATTCTCAAAGTGCAGGCAGAAAACCGCCTGTCAAAATTCTTTGTGCAGCTCGCCGGTGGCTTTAATGCCCAAAATAACTGGCTGGGTCAGATTCAAAAAGGTGATTTCGACTCTTTACGTGCTCGTCTGGTGCAGCGTCAAAATGCAGCAGTGATTTATAACAGTGCTCAATCGGATCTGTTTGTTGGTGCTCATTGCTGGATGAGTCAGCAAAGCCAGTTGTGTTTTGATCAGCCGATTCGGGTCAACAAAACCCGTGGCAGTGCCTCTTTTATTACTCAAAACCTTGATCTGGAAGACTTCAGTGCATTCCTGCCTGATGGATTGGCGTTAACAGGGAAAGTCAATGGTTATGCCAAGGCTGCCTGGGCGCAAGGCGCTAAACCTAAAATCGATGCACGTCTGGTGACGCGTAATGGTGTGGTGGGCTTATCTTCTGAGGATCCAGATTATTTGGGCTCTACACTCAAATATGATGAAGTCGGGTTGGTCGCAAAAAGTGTGGCAGATGGCTTGCAGCTTCGTCTGGATGTCAAAACACCAGATATCGGAACCGGCTATGCCAATGTCATCATTGATCCATATCGTGACAGTAAACCGATGCGTGGTGAAATAGCCTTTAACCAGGTACAGCTCAAGGTCTTTAAGCCATTTATTCAGGACATCCGTAATCTGGACGGGATTTTATCTTATGCCGGAAAAATTAGTGGAACTTTAACGGATCCTTTACTCGAAGGTGAGGTTCGGGTCAAAGATGCTTCGATCAGCATGATCTCCTTGCCGGTGAACTTGACCAATGTACAACTTTATTCATCCATACGTCAGAATTCTGCCAGCATCAATGGGGCATTCAACAGTGGTCGTGGTGTGGGTAAATTAACCGGTTCTGTGGACTGGAAAGGCGATCCGCGGGTGCAGTTAAAACTGCAAGGTGACAATCTGCTGATTCGTCAGGCCCCATTAATTACTGCTGTGGTGACACCTGATTTGACCCTGGACATGTATCCATTTAATAAAAAACTGAGTCTGAGTGGCACAGTCGATGTACCGCGGGCATTGATTTCAATGCCTGAAGCCTCAGAACCTGTAGTTGGTTTATCTTCAGATGTACGTGTCGTGCGTGAAGGTGATGATCAGCTGGCGATCTTGAAGTCTGCACGTCCTTGGGATATCCGGGCAGATGTCGCCGTTTCTTTAGGGAATCAGGTGATCTTTCAGGGCTTTGACAGTCGTATTCCACTCTTGGGTCGAGTCAATCTGTCACAGCGGGGGCTGGAAACCGCAATGCGTGCCAATGGTGCAATCGGGGTATCACAGCGGGTGAAAATCGAAGCCTATGGTCAAAGTCTGGACCTGAATCGTGCTATCGCACGTTTTAATGGTGAACTTACCAATCCGACACTGGACATTGATGCCAATAAATCGGTTCAGGGTAGTACAGTTGGAGTGCGCGTAACAGGGACTGCATCGAGTCCAAGTATTCAGATTTATAATGATGCAGGCCTGTCAGAACAGGAAGCCTTGAATGCCTTGATTACCGGCCGTGTCAATGAAGGTGTATCTGGTTTAAGCCAGGCTGAAGGATTTAGATCCGATGTGAATAATACGATCGCTGCTGCGGGGATTAGTCTGGGCTTGGGTGGCACCCGCGCACTGACCAACCAGATCGGGCGCAGTTTTGGCTTAACTGGTCTAGCTCTGGATGCCCAAGGTACAGGAGATGATACCCAGGTTTCTGTGACTGGTTATATTACGCCTGATTTATATCTTCGTTATGGAGTTGGAGTATTTACACCGGTGAATAAGCTGACTTTACGTTATCAGGTAAATCAGCGCCTGTATCTGGAAGCGAGTCAGTCTTTAGAGCGTGCGATTGACTTGTTCTATAATTGGCGATTCTAATCTCATTAAAAAAGCCCTAATTTTAGGGCTTTTTTAATTTGAGATAGCACACAAATTTTATTGGTCATACAGTAGATTGATTTATGGATCAGTAGAAGCGTTAATGTCTGAATTCAATCTCTCTATATATACGACAATGAAATCACGAGTAGAGAAAGAATTTAGGGTTAGCTTTTATGCTGAAGAAAGCTGCTCGTCGCATAAGTCAGCTATCACATATAGAAAATCAATTAAAACATGCAATAACAGACTGAAAATCAATAAACCCATAATAAAAATAGGTGTATATTGAAAATACGATTTCACGCATAAGAGCATCTTCGCATGTCAACTAAATTTATCATCCGTTTTGCTGCGATTTTATTTTCTGTACTCATTTTGACTGCATTAGCCATTCAATTTTTCTTTAAATCGGATGTAACCTTAGTTCTATGGATTTTCGCTGTACCTTTCATTTTGGGCATTCCAATTTTGGCTTCTGTTGTATTGACCACCAATGATGAACTTGATATTCATAGCGTTAATTAGGCTTGAACCTTAAACTGGCGCATTTAAAGCGCATCTAATCTTTGCTGATAGAGCAGCCGATATTTGCACTTTGTTCAATTAAACAGACTTTATTTTAGAACAATGCCAGCCAGTTAAGCATGCATTAGAAAATGTAGTAAAAATGAGTGTATGTTTACGCTCATTTTTTATCAGGTTACTTCAGAATTTGGATTTAACTCTCAAATCATCATGATTTACATAAACTCTAAGAAATAAGGGAATATTCTTATCATTATTCATTCAAAATAGGTCTTCATCATAAAACTCATCATTTTAGAGAAAACAGAATGCCTAAAAATAATTATCTACCAGCTCTAGAACAAGTTTATGACTTTTTAAAGGAACGACCAGGTTTTAAGGATAAAAGTGAATTTGATAAAGCGGTAGAATATTTTCGAACTCTACATGAAAGTGATCCTCTGGATTTTAGAGTTCAAGCACCGAATAATGTCGCTGGAAAATTTGGTGCTAAAGAGTCTATAAATTTAGGGTCTATGCCAGAATTCAGTAATAAGGAAAATTTCCTTAACTGGATAGATACGCAAATTAACCACTAGTTGAAAGACTTTAAGCAAACACATCATCCGGCAGGTTTTCATTTATTATTCATACATTCATTAACATGTAGTACAGAAAACAATCGAAACTGAGTTGGAAAACTACAAATTTGAATGATAACTTTGTATTCAAATCTTCCCAGTAAAGAGGTGAGCAATGAAGTTGTTGACTTTGGTTGGTATGGGAGTAGCAGCGAGTTATTGTTATAAAACTATGAAAAATGGCAAGCTTGCTCTTTCAAAACCTGACTTTGATGAAAGTGTAAAACGATTTGTACTGCAAGAATTTGCAGCTTAGTTCTTCACGATATATTTTCCAAAAAGGCTCATCGGATGATGGGCTTTTTTATTTTCTAAAAAATTATAATTTTAATATTCAGATTAAAAGCAGTTTAATTATAGCCACCATGTTATAAACCTACCTCTTGATCTATTTTAAATAATTAAATGAGAGCTAATGGATGATGAAGATGGAAATGAATGGTGCGAGCTTATATATTCTGAAGCCTTGAGAATATATAAACCAACAAAATACAACACAGTCAACAAACTGAGATTCTTTGCGCTGATTTTAGAATTATTCGCAGAAATGCAGCATGAGGATGTAATAATTCAAGTAAAGGCTGTGAATGTGAAGCTTAAATTGAGATCTAAAAATTACATTTTTTGGGTGTTTGAAATGCCTAATTTTCAGGATAAGACGTTATTTTTAACTTATATGTCTAGCAAATTAAGTCAGCTATAAGGTGTCGTTGAAGGTTAAAATCGTCAATTACTTCAACAAGTATAGTTATTTTTTATAAAACTATAGTTTTTTTATATGTTAATGGGGTATTTATATATTTTTACCAATAGCTTGCGTATTTTCTAGTCGTTGCTCACTTTGACAACATACCTGAGTCAGCGCAAAAGTGATAAAGGGGAAGGCCCATCGAAAGATGGGCTTTTTTAATATGTATAGCTTATTGAACGAAAAGTAACTTAAAGCAAATGTAAGAAAACAGTTTATTAATACTCTCTATACTTTATTGGTAAATTCACAGTGCTATATTCGTTTTGCGAAAACAAGAAAACGCAAATAATACGAAGAAAATGACTACAGTACTAGCCCGCTTATTTGAAAAAGTAAGTGGGCTTTTTAATTGAAAAATTAATGTAATATTATGCTAATGTATAAATTATAAGTTTATATATAATGCATGAATAGATTCTATCGCTGTAGTTTCTTTCCAATTTCAGCCTCCTTCCCTAAGGAGGCATTTTTTTATCTATGGAAAAGTAAAGTTCCAATTACTATTGTGTTTATTCAGTTACACAAATGATCATCGTTGACTATTGAATGAATCTTTCAAATATTTAAGCATGATATTTTATTGGTTAAATAAGTGATGGATCGCCATGATAAATGAAGAAAAGCCTTTAAACTTCGACAACGATAGTGAGCCTCAAGATTTCGAAGATGAAGAATTTATCGATGATAAGAAAGAGGATGAAATGTACAATGCTATTACCAAAGATGGTTCTAGTGTTGATCCTGCGGATGATGGGACGCGTCATATTCGCCCTGAAGACGGTGATCCGATAGAAATTGAAGAGTAATAAAAAGCCCAATTTAATATTGGGCTTTTTTATCGTCTGGTGGATGAGAATGAAAATACAATATTTCCCATTTAGAATTGAGCGGATTGATCAAAATCCCCATCTAGAAAATTTAAATAGTCATTGAAATGATTTTTTTCACTTAATAAAAAAGCCCTCATTCATGAGAGCTTTTATGTCAATTCAATCTAGCAAAATAGCCTAATAAGATATTTAAAATGGGGTGCAATTAATCGTTAAACGTCTCATTTAAAGCAGTTTGAACCGCTTCAACCCGGGCCTTGCAAGCTTTATAGGCAGTCATGGATTTTTCCACGATTTTCATCAAGTTATCAATATCCGGTTCTTGCTGAGATTCAAGCAGTTCCGCATTCTTTTTCAAGATGTCATAGCCTTGTTGGAAGCTCAAAGTATCATGATTCATAAGGAAGTACCTGTATAAGTTGTGCTGAAAAAATGCCGTCATGTAATTCGACTTCAACCAGATCGCTGGACTGAATCTGTTGAATAGAGGCAACCATATGTTCTTGCTGGCGCACGATGGCATAACCCTTGGATAAAACATGTTTAGGATTTTGTAGTAGCGTTTCCCGCATCAGGGCATCGAGCTGTTGATTGATGAGCAGGGTATGCTGTTGGGCCAGACTGGCAGTATTGGCCTTGATCTGTTGCAGACGTTGCAGCGCATCCATAATCTGGTTATTGGCCAGACTTTGAATCAGTTTCAAAAATTGATCATTCTGACTTTGATAAGCCTGAATCTGTTGCTGAGATAAACGCTGAATGCGCTGTAGATAATTCAGGACATCCTGGGTTAGTTCAAAGATATGATTGCGGATTCCTGCAATGACTTTACTCGGAGTATCAAAGGAGCGATGCGCAATCTCATCCAGAATGGTACGGTCTTTTTCATGTCCGATGCCGACCCAGACCGGCACCGAACGTTTAAAGAGCAGGGCAGCCAGATCATAATCATTCAAATAAGCCAGATCATTGACTGCGCCACCACCTCGTATAATCACAATCAGATCCGGTGCTGTATTATAAGTCTGTGCCCATTGTTTGAGCGCTTGCGCCAGATTTTGCATAATACTTTGCGGGGCAGTATTTCCCTGAAAAGTCGCACTGTAGTAAATAAACTCACACACCTGCGCACGCTGAAGTGCATCGGCATCTTTTTTAAAATCTCCCAGGCCTGCTGCATTTTCGGGAGCAATCACCAGAATCCGGTTCAGGTCAAAAGGACTGGGCAAGTTTCTATTGCGCTGAATCAGTCCTTCAGTCGTCAACCGCTCAACAATCTGCTGATAACGCCGGGCAATATCTCCTAAGGTATAGCCCGAATCAATCTCGACAATATTTAAAGAAAAGCCATATTGCGGATCAAAGTTGGCTTTGACTTTAATCAGCACTTTCAGATCACGACTCAGCTCAATCCCGCTTTCACGTTCAAACTGCGTGACAATTTTCTGGGCACTAAATTTCCAGATGGTTGCTCGGCAACTGGCAATCACCTGATCGCTATCGGCTT
The DNA here is from genome assembly GCF_000369665.1 of Acinetobacter sp. CIP 51.11. Taxonomy (GTDB): domain Bacteria; phylum Pseudomonadota; class Gammaproteobacteria; order Pseudomonadales; family Moraxellaceae; genus Acinetobacter; species Acinetobacter lwoffii_S. Next base: position 1,161,361 of record NZ_KB850129.1, on the reverse strand, counting down.
CTTTTTCTGCCAGCTCCAGATAATAATGGCTGGCTTTAATACTTAGATTACGAATTTCGGCTTTGACCCATACTGGTGTATCGAAAGTGAGTTTGACCACTTCCTGAACCGTAGCAAGATATTCCTTGAGGGAGAGTTGAGGATCGTCTGTCATGCCAATAGAAAGTTTAAAATTCAATCAAATATTAAATCAATCCAGCACAGATCACAAATCTAAAAGCGAAGTCATATTTGAATGATGTAATGACAATGTAATGCTATTAAAATGCATAATCACTTGGTTTAGGCGATTCGTCCGACATTTCCTTATTATGGAGAGGTTCTTCTCTTCTGTTTATCTTGTTCATTGAGAGAGTTTATAGCGTTGAAGTCCTTAATGCACAAAGGTCTTATTTCCATTCTTTAATGAAAAAGTACGGTTAAAAATGTACACAGACTTGTCTCTGGCAAGGACAAGGAAATATGCTAAATTGGTGAAGTATTATTGAAGAAGAATAGGCTCTCATGAAAAAAACAATGTTGTTCGGTTTGCTGGCTTTCGCTCTAAGCGCATGTACCACCACGCCGCAATCTGAGACGGAAGCTCCTAAAATAGGTTCAGCGAATCCTGCAAGCGCTTATTGTGTCAATCAGGGTGGCAAGCTTGAGATTCGTACTGAAAGCAATGGTCAGGTCGGATATTGCCATTTAAAGAATGGTCAGGTGGTCGAGGAGTGGGAATTACTGCACATGAATCAACCTAAATGTATTGCTGATCAGGCAGCGGCATTGGTGGGTCAGTCCAATTTGACTGAAGCGCAAATCAAGCAGAAAACCAAGGCACAAATTGTACGTATGGTTGAGCCGGGTCAAGCGGTGACGATGGATTATCGTGAAGAACGAGTGACTGTAACGGTGGATCCTACAAGCAAAAAGATTATCCAAGCTTCATGTGGTTAATTACACAAAATGAAAAAGCCCATTAGTGGGCTTTTTTAATTCCATACAACTCGCATTTTGAAATGACAAATCTTCCCCGATCTTTTATATTGCCCCTCGGAAGGAGAAATTCATGAAAAAGTTATTGGCTTTATCGTTTATGCTGGCGCTGGCCGGTTGTGCCGAGAAGAAACCCTTAACCCCTGAAGAGCAGTGGCAAGGTTATTGTCGAAGCGTCGGTAATGCGGCGCGTACCATTATGCTGGATCGTCAGAATGCGATTGAGAAAGAAAAAGCAATCGAGCATGCCAACAAGATCGATGATGAAACCACCAAAGGTTTTATCCTGAATATTATTGATGAAGTCTATGCGATTCCAGCCGAAGAGATTAAGGTAGATGTAAAAGCAGCCCGTGAAAAAGTCCGCGCTGAATTTACTGCAAAGTGTATTGCGACACCGCATGATGAATTACCAGATTACAAACCGTTCTAAGGAACGGTTTTTAAAATCTGCATAAAATTATTCAACTCATATTTCCAATTAAAGGTATTTAAATATACACATCTTCAAAAGACTGAATAATAAAATAGCCTAAGCAAAATGTACACTTTGTGACAATTTCTAAATCTAAAATATAGAAATACTTATCTTTATATTGAATAATGAATTTAACTCCAATTAACCAAGGAGTAGCACAATATGGAAGTCGTAAGATATTTGCATCATTCTGATCTACTGCTGGAAGATGAAGAAGGTGTGGTCATTATTGGCGGCAGTCGCTATGTACTCAGCGTTGGTGACAAAGTCGTTTTAAAGAAGATGCTAGAACAAGATAAAAAGCTTTATCAGATTGATATTTCCTTTGCCAGCAATAATCACAGTACAACCTGTGAAGATGAATGCGTGGTGAAATTCCAAGGCTGCCGAGACTCATATCAGCAGTATTTAAACTCGACCACTGTACACTAAGGTGGAGTATCTTTTTAACCTCAAATCAGGCAACATCAGGGTTGCCTTTTTTATGCATTAAATTCAGTTAAAAGGGCCTATTCATGGGCTTGTTTCGTGTGGTGTAAGCTGGAACTGATTATGGAATAATCATTAAGAGCATCATTTAGTTATAAAATAACGAGCATCACGAAGAAACACTTGAGTTGCATTAACTTTTAACTGGAAATTTAGTAAAATTTCGGAGTCCATATTATTTATGAAGCTTGGAATAAGCAGGAATTCATAAGTAATTTTTTAAAAAAGAGGAATAACACTGTGCTAGAAGCTTACCGCCAACACGTTGAAGAACGTGCCGCACTCGGAGTCCCACCGAAGCCACTTGACGATGCCCAAACAGCTGCATTAGTTGAACTACTAAAAAACCCGCCAGCTGGTGAAGAAGCATACTTGGTAGATTTGCTTGAAAACCGTGTACCAGCAGGTGTTGACCAAGCTGCATATGTAAAAGCTGCGTTCTTAGCTGCATTGGCAAAAGGTGAAGCAACCTCTCCACTCGTTTCTAAAGAACGTGCTGTTTACTTACTAGGTACTATGCTTGGTGGTTATAACGTAGCACCTTTAGTTGAACTTTTAGATAATGCTGAGCTTGCTGAACTTGCAGCTGAAGCATTGAAAAAAACGCTTCTTGTATTTGATGCATTCCATGACGTTGCTGATAAAGCAAAAGCTGGTAACGCAAATGCTCAAGCAGTGATGCAGTCTTGGGCTGACGCTGAATGGTTCACTAGCCGTAAAGACGTTCCTGAAGAAATCAAACTGACTGTTTTCAAAGTAACTGGCGAAACCAACACTGACGACTTGTCACCTGCACAAGACGCTTGGAGCCGTCCAGACATTCCATTGCACGCAAATGCAATGTTGAAAAACGTACGTGACGGGATCAATCCAGAAGTTCCTGGTGAAGTAGGTCCACTTAACCAAATCAAAGAATTGATCGCGAAAGGCAACCAGGTTGCTTACGTAGGTGACGTTGTTGGTACAGGTTCATCTCGTAAATCTGCAACTAACTCTGTACTTTGGTTCTTCGGTGACGACATTCCGCACATCCCGAACAAAAAAGACGGTGGTTACTGCCTAGGTTCTAAAATTGCTCCAATTTTCTTCAACACAATGGAAGATGCGGGTGCATTACCGATCGAGATCGATGTTGCTAACATGAACATGGGCGATGAAATCGTTCTTAAGATCGATCACGCTGCTGCTAAAGTAACTGCGTTCAAAGACGGCGCGCAAATCGCTGAAGCTGAACTTAAAACTCCAGTACTTCTTGACGAAGTTCGTGCTGGTGGTCGTATTAACCTGATCGTAGGTCGTGGTTTGACGACTAAGGCTCGTGAAGCTTTAGGTCTTCCAGTATCTACAATGTTCCGTACTCCGGTTCAGCCTGCTGCAACTGGTAAAGGTTTCACTCAAGCTCAGAAGATGGTTGGTCGCGCTTGTGGTCTTCCTGAAGGTCAAGGTGTACTTCCAGGTACTTACTGTGAACCTAAGATGACTACTGTTGGTTCGCAAGATACAACAGGTCCAATGACTCGTGACGAATTGAAAGACTTGGCTTGCCTAGGTTTCTCTGCTGACCTTGTTATGCAATCTTTCTGTCATACAGCTGCATATCCAAAACCAGTTGACGTTCAAATGCAACACTCGCTTCCTGATTTCATCATGAACCGTGGTGGTGTGTCTTTACGCCCAGGTGACGGTATTATTCACTCTTGGTTAAACCGTATGCTTCTTCCAGATACTGTTGGTACTGGTGGTGACTCGCATACTCGTTTCCCAATCGGTATTTCATTCCCGGCGGGTTCTGGTCTTGTAGCGTTTGCTGCAGCAACTGGTGTTATGCCACTTGATATGCCTGAATCTGTACTTGTGAAGTTCAAGGGTAAAATGCAGCCTGGTATCACGCTACGTGACCTTGTACATGCAATTCCTTACTACGCAATTAAGGAAGGTGACCTAACTGTAGAGAAGAAAGGTAAGAAAAATATCTTCTCTGGTCGTATCCTTGAGATCGACTTAACAGAAATGGAAACTGACCTGACTGTTGAGCAAGCATTCGAACTTTCTGATGCTTCTGCTGAACGTTCAGCTGCTGGTTGTTCTATCACGCTTTCTGAAGAGAAAGTTGCTGAATACCTTCGTTCAAACATCACTATGTTGAAGTGGATGATTTCTGAAGGTTATGGCGATGCGCGTACTATGGCTCGTCGTGTTGAGAACATGGAAAAATGGTTGGCTAACCCAAGCCTGATCAAAGCAGATGCTGATGCTGAATACACCAAAGTGTATGAAATCGATCTTGCAGATATCAAAGAACCTATTCTTTGCTGCCCGAACGATCCAGATGATGCAAAACTTCTTTCTGATGTTCAAGGCGCGAAAATTGACGAAGTATTCGTTGGTTCTTGTATGACTAACATCGGTCACTTCCGTGCGACTGGTAAATTGTTAGAGAAAGTTCCAGGTGGTGCATTGTCAACTCGTTTGTGGATTGCTCCACCTACGCGTATGGACGAACATCAGTTGATGGAAGAAGGTTTCTATAACATTTATGGTAAAGCTGGCGCGCGTACTGAAATGCCAGGTTGTTCATTGTGTATGGGTAACCAGGCACGTGTAGCTCCGAACACGACTTGTGTATCGACTTCTACGCGTAACTTCCCGAACCGTTTAGGTCAAGGTGCTAACGTTTACCTGGCTTCTGCTGAACTTGCTTCTGTTGCTGCTGTATTGGGTAAATTACCTTCTCCAGAAGAATACCAACAGTATGCAGCTCAAATTGACAGCATGTCAGCTGACATCTATCAATACTTAAGCTTCGACAAGATGAGCGAATATACTAACGCTGCTAAAGACGTTGATACTAAGAAAATTGCTGCTGCTCAGTTAACTTAATGAGCTAGGACTAAGAAAAGCCGAAAGGCTTTTCCCTAGCGCAAGAGCAAATCTATGATTTGCTTTGTTAATTAAGCAATAAGCGGTATAAGATAAGGGCTGAGTAATCAGCCCTTATTTTTTTATATGAATAATCAGACTTGCTATATGTGTGATAATTTGGCGACAACAAAAGAACACGTGCCACCAAAATGCTTATTTCCAGAAAAGAAGGACTTAAAAGATATTAGCCTAGATTTAAGGAAAGCCCTAATCAAGGTACCTTCATGCGTGGATCATAATTGTAAGAAGTCAGGTGATGATGAATATCTGTTTAATGTTTTGTCAATGACGATTCAAACGGGTAAATATGGACTTTTAAATTTTGAAAGTAAGGTAATGCGTTCTTGGACCAGAAAGGATCGAATTTCTAAACTGAAAGAAAAATTACTATCGACAGCTAGAACAGTAAAAATAAAAGATCCAGAGTCAGAAGATATTTTTGAGGCTTTAGAGTTAACAATAGATAGAGATAGATTAAAAGAAGTTTTAAAATGTTGTGCTCTAGGACTTTATTATTATGAATTTGGAAAGAAATATAAGGGGTCAATACACTCAACTCCTCTATTCTCACCAATCCTTGATAAAAATTGGATAGAACAACAAAGTCAAATGGAGGATTATTATTCTAATAAATTTAAGAATATTAAAAGAAAGGGCGATAATCCTGAGATTTTCCAATATGCATTTTATCAAGACACTTTTAATAATATGCTGGTAGTACAAATGTGGTTTTATGAAGAATGTAAAGTAATATCATTTTTCAGATAGTCATATATTAAAAAACTTCTGTAAATTACACATTTATTAAATATATTATTTAATTCAAACATTAAAAATTATTGAAAGTTGACGTAAAATGCCCAAACAATCCCGATTCCTCTGTATTGGTGGTTTCCTCAACGGAACGCAGGTCAAAGACCAAGGTGACAGCTTTGTCTGCGTCGAAAAGTCTAAAAATGTGACTTACTATAAAAAAGAAATTTTCCATCCAGATGCTTGGAATCATGATTATTACGTCTGTGAAAGCACCACAGATCAGCAAGCACGCAACTGGGTTTATGATATTCCATCCCGTTAATTGCATCTATTCAGGCTATAAATTAAACAATTATTAGAAACAATAACTTGCATTACATTTCTGTGGTTGATTTTTCGCCCATGTTTCCTAAAACTGTATGAAAATAAAGCCAATAGGGAATGTTATGACTTATGAAATAGATGCCTTTGGCACTCTAGTAATTGCTGTTTTTTTCTTTTTATTGGGCGGTATCTTGTTAGTAAAATTAGCTTCTTTAGGAACTATAACTTACCTGAACCTGTAATCGGTGGTTTAGTCGCAGCGATTACGGCCTTTATTCTCTATAAATTGTTTAATATCAGTGCCACATTTGACGCACAAATTCAAACTATCCTAATGCTGATGTTCTTTACTTCTGTTGGCTTAAGTGCAGACTTTTTGAAACTGAAAGAAGGTGGAAAATCGCTCCTGACCTTCTTGGTCTGTGTCATTTTATTTGTAGTCGTGCAAAATGCGGTTGGTATGAGTTTAGCTACAGCGCTTGGACTTGACCCATTGATCGGGTTGATTGTTGGTTCTGTCACATTAACGGGTGGCCATGGTACCGCCGGTGCCTGGGGCGAGGTTCTGGAAACTCAATATGCGATCCAGGGAGCAGTTGTCCTTGGTATGGCAAGTGCTACCTTTGGCTTGATTATTGGTGGACTTGTGGGCGGTCCAGTTGCCAAGTTCCTGATTAAACGCAACCAACTGGCTGAAACATTAGCGCAAGAGACCAATGAACAGCAGCTCGAATCGCACATTAACACCGCACCCTTTGAGTATCCAAAGAAAACCCGATTAATTACATCCAGTAATGCCGTGTCGACTTTGGGGATGTTTGCCCTGTGTGTTTTTGTCGCCAATCAGATGACAGACTTCAGTCAGGGAAGATGGTTTGAATTGCCCACTTTTGTATGGGCTTTAAGCACAGGTGTGATTGTGCGTAATGTCTTGGAGCATGTGCTAAAAGTCGATATCTTCGATCGTGCAATCGATGTATTTGGCAATGCGTCTTTATCCCTGTATTTATCTATGGCTTTACTATCACTGCAACTCTGGTTACTGGCCGATTTGGCAGGTTCGCTCATTACCATTTTGTTGGCGCAGACAGCGGTATTGATTTTATTTACCGCAATTGTGACCTTTAGAATTATGGGCAAAAATTACGATGCAGCAGTATTAGTAGCAGGGCATTGTGGTTTTGGTATGGGGGCAACACCGACAGCGATTGCCAATATTCAGGCGGTGACCAATAGCTATGGTCCATCACATAAAGCTTTTTTAATTGTACCGCTGTGTGGTGCATTTTTTATTGATATTGTGAATGCTGTGGTGATCCAAAGCATCATTGCATTTTTCGGCTAAATGTTAATACGTTTTTAAAATCATACATGCAATAAAAAGCCCCATGGTTAGGGGCTAGTCGTATATAGGTCAAGCCCATATACTGTAAGAGGCTCATCTCAAACTAAGCGTATTAGAACACAGCAACCTGCAAATAACCATCTAAATATTATTTAAACTGCTAGTTGTTGCTCAATCAATGGCCATAAGTTTTGATGAGATTTTTTAAACATCAGCATATGACCAATGGTTTTATACGTATAATTTTTAGGTTTGAGTTCAATCATCTGAGTTTTTGCGTTCGGATACAAACGCAGTAAATCTTTCACGTTGGCTTCAGTGGCAATTTCATCATCCGATGACCAGATCGAGGTAATCGGGCAGGTGATTTGAGCATGAAAATCTGCTTTAGGCGATACAAGTTTACCGATCGCATTCATCACATAGCCCGGTTTACTACAAAACAGTGCCCATTCTCGTGCCACATCTTTAGGCAGGTTTTCACCCATACCAATCGCTTGAGTCGGGCCATAGCCTTTGGTGATTCGGGCAAGTGGGAAAATGACATTAAACATGACCGGTGCAAGCAGTCTGGTTTTACCTTTAAGTCCTTTGATATGTCCGGTTGAGCAAGACACGGCCACGACCTTTGCGACTTTATGATGATTTGGCACGATGCCTAAAAGCTGACCACCAGCACTATGTCCAAGTAAAGTCACTTTTCCTGTACTGGTACGCGTTAATAAAGCATCTATCGCTGCCGGAATATCCAGTTGACCCCATTGCACAATACTGGCTTTTGAATTTTTCAACGGACCGTGCAGTGAATCACCAATCCCCCGAAAATCAAAGACCATAACGGCATAGCCTTGAGCTTGTAACCAGACACAAAACTGATGATAAAACTGTTTGGTAATGCCAGTTGCCGGGCAAACTAATACCGGAAGTTTTTTAGATTCAGAAATAGCCGTATAAAAACGTGCACTTAAGCGATAGCCATCCTGACACTGGAGAGTCAATGTTTCAAATTCAGACATACGTTACACTATATTTTTAGAATCCTGATGAAGCTTTTACTGTATAGATTTTTAGCAGGGTGGATTGGGGAAAACATGACTTAAAAGTCAGTAAAATAATAGAGATGGAATAAACTTATGCAGCTAATAGAACTTGAGCTGGCCGTTAAAACTGCCATTATTTTTAGTGGGATATTCTTGTGGATCGGGATGTTTACCGGCGTCTGGAAATACTGGCAGATCCGTCAATCGCCTCAGTCACGTGCACATTATTATGTCGATATTGCTCATCGCAGCAGCCTGCTTTATGCACCTGCAACTTTAATTCTGGCAGTGCTGGCCTATTGTTCAGTGTTGCCGAGTATGGTGAATCTGATTTGCGTACTGATCAATATTCTGTTTTTCAGCTTCTCGATTGCCGCTTATATGTTGCATGGTTTCCTCCAAGACACAACGAATCAGTTTAAACAGCCGCATCAACTGGGTAAATTTCATTTGCCTGGAAGTTTGATGACTTTGGCAATGCTGGGTTTAATTGTTGCAGAATTGGGCGGGACAGGGATTTTGCTCTATGGGGCATTTATCGGATTATTTTAATGTTTTTTTATATCTGAAATGATGTGGGAATGATTGAAAGTTAAAACACTTTTTTCACCAGATGGATGACTGGCCAAATCATCCATCTGGGCTAATTTAAAATTTGATTATCGGTATTTCTGGTCTATGGCAGCCCATAGGAAAAATGCAGCTGAGACAATCAGTGCATAGCCAAAGTATTCAAGTTTTAAATTACCTTGAATTAAGCAATGGACGGTTAAAGTCAGCATGAGTGCAAAAGTGGTGCATATAAATGTCACCAGATTGGTGTTGTTGGCTTTAAGAGCGTCAATGAAGACTTGCTTGTTGAAATGTAATGATAACATCTCCATCCCTCCCATTTATTTATGTTATTGAAGATTAAAGCAGATTTAATCAGTCAGAATTGAATATATAGTTGTACTGTTTAATTTGGACCTTTGCAACTGCTGTGGCAGGCTTTTACAGTCAAAATGGCCATCTTTAGTCGTATAACTACATAATCACTTGATTAGGCAAGAATTATATTTTCAGGTTTCACCTCCAGCTAATTTTGGAAATAAGATGTAGTTATCATTTAATTAATGCGACCAGATAGAAAATGCAAATTCTACGCCAAAGATATGTAGTGTTAATCAATACTTTGTAAGCCTGTGTATGACTCGGAGGGGGACTTGGTTTAAGTTGGCAACAATAAGTATCTAAAATCAGGAAATTAAAAGTTCTGTTTATATTTATATAAAAAATAAAATAATTAAAGTGCAATTCTATACATCATATTTTATAGAAAATCTTAGTATCAAGATTTACAGTGGTGATTTGATGTCATTATTAAGAAACAATAAATGTCCGTTTGGGTAAAACCTGACAATTATTGATCACGCTCAAACCGGATTTTGGGTAAAAATACGATTTTTCAGACATCCTAGAAATTTTAGTTTCTAATACGGTCAATCACAGCTGTAATCAGCAATACAATCATGGATGGAATAAACCAGGCCAGATTCTGTTCTGATAGAGGTAAATTTTGCAGTAATGCAGCCAATTCAAAACCAGCAACTTTTAATCCGTCAAAAATACCAAAGATCAAGGCTACCAGGGTCACTGGCGCAATCACATGAGATGGTTTCTTGAAGAAGCTCGCACAGAAGCTCAGCATAATGACGCTAATTGCAGGCGGATAAATCGCGCTTAAGACTGGAACCGAAACAGCAATCAGTTTGGTTAAACCTAGGTTTGAAATCACCAGTGAGAAGCCCACCAGAATAAAGACAAAGATCTTGTATGGAATCTTGGTCAAGCTGGAGAAATACTCAGCGCAGGCACAGGTCAGACCAATTGCAGTGACCATACAGGCAATAAAAATCATGCCAGACAGGAAGTAAGCGCCCATATCGCCAAAAGCATGTTGTACATATGCATGCAGGATAATGGCACCGTTGGCTGCATTTGGTGCAATCTCATGGCTACCCAGTCCAAGTTTAAACAGACTTAAATACACCAGAGTTAAACCAATACCAGAAATAATGCCGGCATTAACCGCATATTTGGTAATCAGTTTTTTATCCGTTACACCACGTGAAGTAATGGCTTTGACAATCACAATACCGAAAACTAAAGCGCCCAAAGTATCCATGGTTAAATAACCATTTACGAAGCCTTCAGTCACTGGACTGGTAACGTAATTATCGATCGCTGCAGGCGGATTGCTGGCAGGGATCATCACGGCTGCTACACCCAAAATTATCAAAGAAATAATTTTAAGTGGTGACAGGAAATAGCCGACGGTATCCAGAATCTTGTTTGGATATAAAGATACGATGGTCACCACAGCAAAATAGATGATGCTGTAAATGAGCAGGCTGCCAGATTCATTGCCAAAGTAAGATGAAAAACCGATTTCATAAGAAACGGTTGCGGTACGCGGCGTCGCAAATAAAGGGCCAACAGCTAAGTAACAGATTACAGTCAGCAAGATGCTGGCTGCTTTGCCAAGAGGCGAGCTTAGTGCCTGAATGGAACCTTCAACGCGAGACAACGCAATAATGGTAATCACGGGTAAGCCGACTGCTGTAATAAGGAAACCTAAAGCAGCGAGCCATACGTGTTCACCGGCTTGTTGAGCCACAATCGGTGGGAAGATAATGTTGCCCGCACCAATAAATAGTGCAAAGGTCATAAAACCTAGGGCGACAATATCCCGGGTACGCAGACTTGTCATAAAGGGAGATCAATAGAACAAAAGAAAGCGATTTTAGTGTATATGTCCAATTTTTTGGAGTTTATTTTAAGGCTGGAAGCCTTGATTCTAGTGAGTTTGCGGATCACATAACCGGTCATTCAAATCTTGGTAGAAATATATGTTTGATAATTCGCTGAAAAATATATTTTTCCTTACAAGCTCAAAAAATATCTGCACTTGATATCAAAATATGTCAGTTATTGTTTGTACAAATAAGCAGCAGTGAAAAGTCCTATTTCAAGGAAAATTGCTGTGCCGAAACTCAACAACTGCGACATATTTCGCAAAAAAGGGATTATAATTCAGGGATTCATAGTGAGGATAGGTATATGCGAGCTCCAGCGATAAGTCTTAAAACTGAGCAAGATGTTGAAAAACTGCGGATATCTGGGCGTTTGGCTGCAGAAGTTTTAGCGATGATCGGGGAGCATGTCAAGCCAGGTGTCACGACTGAATATCTGGATGATCTCTGTCATGATTTTATTGTAAATACCTTAAAAGTGACGCCCGCCAATATTGGCTATTATGGCTATACCAAAACCACCTGTATTTCACCGAATGAAGTGGTTTGTCACGGCATTCCATCATCGAAAGTCGTTCTGCAGGATGGCGATATTATCAATATTGATGTTGCCATTATTAAAGACGGTTATTTTGGTGATACAAGCCGGATGTACTATGTTGGAACTCCTTCTCCAGAAGCCAAGCGACTGGTCAATACCACCTATGAAGCCATGGTGGCCGGGATTCATGCGGTGAAGCCGGGCACGACTCTAGGTGATATCGGCTATGCGATTCAAACGGTCGCACAGCGTGAAGGCTATTCCATCGTGCGCGAATATTGCGGTCACGGCATCGGTAAGGTCTATCACGAGCAGCCAAACATTCTGCATTACGGTCAGCCAGGTCAGGGCATTAAACTGGTTCCAGGCATGGTGTTTACCATTGAGCCGATGGTGAATATGGGAAAAGCCCGCGTCAAAGAGCTGAAAGATGGCTGGACTGTAGTCACCACGGATAAATCCTGGTCGGCGCAATGGGAACATATGGTCTATGTCACCGAAACCGGGTTTGAAGTCTTGTCGCCTTGGCCTGAAGGCACAGGTGAGTATCCGGAAATTTAAAATATTGATTGAATGATCTTTATTCAGATAATCCACTTACATAAATTACAACTCACTCGTTCTTGCTGACGAAAACATACAAAACACTACATTAAACAGTGGTTTAGGATTTTATATCTGATTAAACTAAGAGTCAGATACATAGGTTCCCTTTTTTTCGCTCACTATGCTGTAGTGAAAGTTTCTCTAGCTCATTTTTCCCCAAGAATGAGCTATTTTTTTATCCAGTTTTCTTCAAAAGCATATTACTTAGCGCTGATTTAATTCAGCAACCAGATAATCAATAAAGACCCGGACTGCGGGCAATAGGCCACGACGAGAAGGATAAACCACATGGAAAATACCATGCGGTGCTTTCCAGTCGGGAAGTACCCCAACCAGTTCACCACTTGCCACGTACTGCTCGACCACATTATCTGGTAACAAAGTGATGCCTGAGCCTGATGCGGCCAGTTGTGCCAGCATATTTAGGTCAGACCCCATAACCGTTGGACTGACACGGATTTTTTTCTGTTCCTGCTGTTCATTTTGCAGGGTTAGAAACTGTTCGGTATGGTCTTCGGCCATACTCAGGATTTTATGTTCAGCCAGTTGCTCAGGGGTTTTCAGTTCACCAAATTCATTTAAATAACCCTGACTGGCGAATAGATGCTGCTCAATTTTTTCAAACTGGCGGATCACCAGATTCGGATCATCATCCAGGCTGGAACGGACACGTAAGGCCAGATCAAAGCCTTCATTGATAATATCGACCCGTCGATTGGTGATCATCATCTGGACTTTAATTTCAGGATATTTTTTCAGGAAATTTGGCAGAATTTTTGCCAGTTCATTCTGGGCAATAGAGACTGGCAGACTGACTTTAATGGTTCCACGCGGTTCGGTACTCAGATGATCCACCAAATCATGCGCTGCCTGTGCAGCACTCAGCATCACCTGTGCATGCCGATAAATATTCATGCCGATATCGGTCACGGCAAAATGACGCGAACTGCGCTGAATCAGACGTACACCCAGACGCTCTTCCAGATTAAACACCCGGCGGCTGAGTTTGGATTTGGGAATATCGGTCGCACGTTCGGCTGCACTAAAGCCGCCATGTTCCACCACCTGAGCGAAACAGTAAAAGTCATCCAGATCAGACAGCATGGTTTAATTCCATTCTTGCAACGATAAGCTGATTAAAAATTGATTGTTGCATACTGTCAATCAGAGAATGCAGCGCATAAAGATTTAATTCCCGGATTTCAGTAAGCCTAGCAGTGTTTGCATGCCATCGGTCGCGTTTTGGGGGATTTTGTAAAACTGCCCAGGCAAATGCTGCTGCTCGGCTTTCGGGTCGATGTAATAGGCCTGACAGCTCGTAGGAATCTCATGAATTAATCCGGCAACCGGATAAACCTGCAGGCTGGTACCAATGACCACAAAAATATCGGCATCCTGTACACAGTCTTGAGCTTCTTCATACGCGGGCACGGCTTCGCCAAACCAGACCACATGAGGACGCAGCGGATAGCCTGCCTTGCAAAAGTGTTGATTTAAATCTAATTCAGAACCTTCAATTGGATAAAACTCGGTTGTGCTTTGTGCATCGGGGCCTGAGCTTTTGGCCAGGCGAATATTGCCATGTAAATGGATCACCTTGGAGCTGCCGGCACGTTCATGCAAGTCATCAATATTCTGGGTGATTACATGCACATCAAAGTTATCTTCAAGATTGGCGATCAGCTGATGGGCTGCATTTGGCTGTGCTTCCAGAATGTTTTTACGGCGGGCATTATAAAAGCGTTGTACCAGTTGTGGGTTTTTGGCCCAGGCTTCGGGTGTGGCGACTTCTTCTATACGATGCTGTTCCCAAAGTCCATCACTGTCACGAAAAGTATTAATGCCACTTTCGGCGCTCATGCCTGCACCGGAAAAGACCACCAGCTTTTTCATTATTCTGTCTCCTGAATCTTTAGGTAGCTGAACCGCTAGATTGCGAATTTTCTTTCAAGAAGATGCCAAGTTCTCGGGAAAATTTTAGCGGTTCAGTCAGTAAAGGCGTATGGCCAGACTTGCTGAAAATTATCTGTTTGGCATGAGGCAGGCTTTCTGCAATCAGGCGCTGACCTTCAAAAGGATACAACTTGGATTGTACACCGCTAAAGAAGGTCACCGGACAGCTAAGCTGAGCTAGAGCCTCGCGGTAATCTTCACGATGATATAAATAATTATTGATATACCACGCCATATAATCCACCCGGCTGGAAGGTAATAACAGGCTTTGCAGGCGAGGTTGATTTAGGATAAATGCGAAAGCTTTCAGACTATATTTTTGTTCATTTTGTAGCTGAATAAACTTTAGCCATAGGGCAGCGATTTGTTTACGTACCGAAATGTCGAGATCGCGGATCAATTCAACTTGCTGGTATTGTGCAAGTAGGGCAGAGAGCTGCTGCAGGATGTCGATAAATTCCTGATGACGTGGACCAAAAAGTCCAAAAGCCCAAGCATCATCGACCGGAATTTTAGGTGTTTGATCGATATGTAAATAAGCAGAAATCTGACTGGAAAAGTTGCCATAATGTATGCCGTGCATTGCTGTGGTTGCGCCCATAGAGTAAGCAAGCACAATGAATTTATCTAAATTGAGCTGTTGAATTACCGACTGAATATCCAACCAGTGACTGGAAATTGCATCAAGATCTTGCGGAATTTTACAGCGACTGGAAGCCCCAAAGCCGCGCCATTCCGGAATAATGAAACGGAAATTTTTCTGATGCGCATAGAGAAAAGCTTTCCATTGCCAGCTCAGCATGCCGAGTCCTGAGAGTACCAGTACCGGCTGTCCCTGACCGTATTCGAGTACAAATAGCTGTTCACCATCG
Source organism: Acinetobacter sp. CIP 51.11 (assembly GCF_000369665.1). Classification (GTDB taxonomy): domain Bacteria; phylum Pseudomonadota; class Gammaproteobacteria; order Pseudomonadales; family Moraxellaceae; genus Acinetobacter; species Acinetobacter lwoffii_S. The sequence goes on along the minus strand of NZ_KB850129.1, from coordinate 1,146,262 downwards.
GGCATGCGATAAAAGGGCATGTGTGTCTCCGTATTTACAGTTATTTTGCATCAAATTGTTTGAGTCGCTGAATGACCTGTTCCAGCCAGGAAATCCAGCCCAGTTCCTGATCAATCCCCAGTTGTAAAATCATTTTATGAATATACAAGGTACGGTCATTTTCGTGTGCTTGAGCAAAGTCCTTGGCAAAAATCTGCTGATAGGTTTTTAGTTTTTCTTTATGCAGTTCCAGATGGCGTTCCAGCTCTGCCAAGGTGTTATTGCCACCAAGCTGGGCTTCGGCACGTAAACGCACCATCAGTTCTTCGCGCAGTTGTGCCGGTGGACTTTGTTGCAGCATCCAGTTGGCCAGTTCTTCCCGGCCCAGACGTTCCACCTGATATGTCTTTTTGCGGCTATTGGAATCTTCCTCTTCTATCGTCGAAATCCATCCTTTTTGCAGCATGGCATTCAGCTCGCGATAAATCTGCTGATGAGTGGCATTCCAGAAGAAGCCCATGGATCGGTCAAAACGGCGGGCCAGTTCGATTCCGGTGCTGGGCTTTTCAATCAGGCTGGTCAATAAAACATGCGCTAAAGACATAAGCGTCTCAAAAAAGTGACTCAGGATTATTATGCAACATGTTGCATAAAAATCAATTCTGGCATATAAATTAGTGCAACAAGTTGCATTAAACTGGAAAGTTTGAGGGATCAAACTGCCAGTTGCTAAAACAATAGCCAGCCTAAACGCACGCTCAGGAGTTGAAATGTCTAAATATCCGAATTTACTTGCCCCATTGAACTTGGGTTTTACCACGCTTAAAAACCGCGTGTTAATGGGTTCCATGCACGTTGGTCTTGAAGAGGCACCCGGCGGATATGATCGGATGGCAGCTTTCTATGCAGAGCGTGCCAAAGGTGGAGTCGCTTTAATCGTCACCGGCGGGATTTCACCAAATGATCATGGGGTGACGTTTCATGGTGGTTCCAAACTTGACACTCTTGAAGAAGCTGAAAAGCATAAGGTAATTACCCAGGCCGTACATGAGGCGGGCGGGAAAATTGCCATGCAGATTTTGCATACCGGACGCTATTCTTATCAGGCTGAAAATGTCGCGCCATCCCCAATTCAGGCACCGATCAATCCGGTCAAACCGCATGCTTTAACTTCGGCTGAAGTGCAGCAAACCATTGATGATTTTGCCAATTGTGCCAAGCTGGCTCAATACGCCGATTATGACGGTGTAGAAATCATGGGCTCGGAAGGCTATTTGATTAACGAGTTTATTGCCGCGCGTACCAACCATCGTGATGATGAGTGGGGTGGAAGCTATGCAAACCGCATCCGTTTCCCGATTGAAATCGTACGCCGTACCCGTGAAATGGTCGGTGAGAACTTTATCATTATTTATCGCCTATCTATGCTGGATCTGGTCGAAGGCGGTTCAACTCTGGAAGAAGTCATCCAGTTGGCCAAAGAAATTGAAAAAGCCGGTGCGACCATTATCAATACCGGCATTGGCTGGCATGAAGCGCGTATTCCGACCATTGCCACCAAAGTGCCTCGTGCAGCCTTTACTTGGGTGACGCGTAAGCTGAAAGGTCAAGTGAAGATTCCTTTAATCACTTCAAACCGTATCAATACTCCGGAAATGGCTGAATATGTATTGGCGTCTGGTGATGCTGATATGATTTCTATGGCCCGTCCGATGCTGGCAGACTCTGAGTTTGTCCTGAAAGCGGAGCAGGGTCGTAGCGATGAGATCAATACCTGTATCGGTTGTAATCAGGCCTGTCTGGATCATATTTTCTCAATGAAAATTGCCACCTGTCTGGTCAATCCACGTGCCTGCTATGAAACAGAGCTCATTTTTAAAGAAACCAATGTAGCAAAAAATATTGCTGTGATTGGTGCGGGTCCTGCAGGTTTAAGCTTTGCTGTATATGCAGCAAATCGCGGTCATCAGGTGACGGTATTTGAAGCCGCTGCTCAGATTGGCGGGCAGTTTAATATTGCCAAGACCATTCCGGGCAAGGAAGAGTTTTATGAAACCTTGCGCTACTTCAAGCGTCAGATTGAATTACAACCACGTATCAAATTGCAACTGAATCATAAGGCGAGTCTGGAAGAGCTGGCTCAGTCAAGCTTTGATGATATTGTGGTGGCAACAGGCGTGACACCACGTCAGCTTGAGATTCCAGGCATTGATCATGCAAAAGTACTGTCTTATCTGGACGTTTTGAAAGAACGTAAGCCGGTGGGTCAGCGAGTTGCCATTATTGGTGCAGGCGGTATTGGTTTTGATACAGCCGAATTCTTGAGCCATGAAGGGGAAAGTGGCAGTATCAATCCGGAAAAATTCTATGATGAATGGGGTATTGATACTGACTATGAAAATGTCGGTGGCTTAAAAGCTGCAAATGTAGAAAAACCGCAACGTGAAATTTATTTATTGCAACGTAAAGCTGCTTCAGTCGGCGCGAGTTTGGGTAAAACCACAGGCTGGATTCATCGTACCGGTTTAAAACACCGTGACGTAAAAATGATTGCGGGCGCCAATTATGAAAAAATTGATGATCAGGGCTTACATATTGTCGTGAATGACAAGCCTGCTGTGTTGGAAGTCGATCACGTGATTATTTGTGCCGGTCAGGAATCTTATACCGCCATGTTTGATGAGCTAAAAGCGGCGGGTAAAAATGTGCATCTGATTGGTGGAGCGAAAGAAGCGGGTGAGCTGGATGCCAAGCGTGCAATCCGTCAGGGTGCTGAATTGGCGGCGGTGATCTGAAAATATTAAAACCTGCTTTTTCCCCTCTCCTTTATTAAAGGAGAGGGTTAGGGAGAGGATTTGTAAGAAAGAATCCCCCCTTGCGAAGCAGTACTTCTCACCTTTAATAAAAGGGGGAATTCTTTCAATTAAAAGAAAGAAGTATTTAAGCTTTTATTAGAAAATATCAAAAAAGAAGGAATCCAAAATGACCATCGAAAATACCAGAAAATCCATTGCACGCTGGCATGAGATGCTGGAAACCCGTGATATGTCGATCTTGAATGAACTACTTGCTGAAGAAGTGGTATTTCGTTCGCCTGTGGCTTTTCAACCTTATCCTGGAAAACAGGTGGTATTTTTTATTTTGACCAATGTCATTCAAGTCTTTGAAAACTTCACCTATCACCGTGAATTTATAAGTGAAGATGGTAACAATGTCGTACTTGAGTTTTCTGCCAATGTGGGCGATAAAAAACTAAAGGGAGTTGACATGATTCAGTTTAATGAAGAGGGTCAGATGATTGATTTTGAAGTCATGATTCGACCTAAGTCCGGACTTGAAGCCCTGGCTGTACAGATGGGCCAGCGGATGCAATCATTCCAAGCTAAAACTTAATTTGAACTATTGATTCAAGTCGGCATGAAATTTGTAAATCACAGCTAGTACAACTAGAGGGGGATGACAGATGAAAATGTTGCTTAAAAAATTGGGTCAGCTTTCCAGTGAGTATCTGGATCGTTTCAGTGGAGCAGACGAGCCGACCCTGTATTACAATCCGAATGGTGTATTTTCAGGACTCATTGAGCGCTTACCGCAGCTGCAACAAAAATATCGTCCTACACCTTGGTTAGCCAATGCACACGCACATATTCTGTATTTCGATTTAATTAAAAAACGCACCATTAAACTGAAATATGATGCGCTTGAACAGCTGAAAATGTCAGATGGTGGAATTACCGGTATTGCCTGGTATGGACTCGATCTTCCGGCAAGCACGCCGACCATTGTATTACTTCATACTATTACCGGTTCTCCTGAATCAATGCGTGAACTGGTTCGTGATCTGCATAAATATACGGGTTGGCGTGTTGCATTGTGTTTACGCCGTGGTCATGCAGACTTACCCATGCCTGTGCCTAAAATGAACCTGTTTGGTTCAACTCAGGATTTGCGTGAACAACTCTTGTATATACAGGACAGATTTCCTCAGTCCGATCTCTATGGGGTTGGCTCTTCTGCGGGTACGGGATTGTTAGTGCGTTATCTGGGCGAAGAGGGTGAACAAACCCCATTAAAAGCAGCTTTTGCTTTATGTCCTGGCTATAACACTGAAACTGGTTTTGCCAATGTGCATCCGTTTTACAGTAAAGTTATGGCCAAAAAACTGATTAAGCGCTTTATTCATCCTTATCAGGAAACCTGGCAGGTCTGCCCAAGCTGGAAACAGTTATTAGAAGTTAAAGATCTGTCCGAATTTGAAAAACTCTATTTTGAACTGGCTGGATTTACGGATTATGCCAGTTATACCCAGGCAACCAATCCGATTTATGTATTTGAAAGTATCAAAATTCCGCTGATGATTTTAAATGCGGAGGATGATCCGGTGTGTCACATCCGAAATTTAGAACCTTATAAAGAAAAAATTCGGAAGATGTCCAATATTATGGTGATTACCACCAAAAAAGGCAGTCATTGCGGCTTTTATCAGGGCTTAATGCAAACCGAATCTTGGGCTACCCGACTAATGGCAGACTATTTGATTCACTTATCTCGTGCACCGGCAACAGTATCTGCTTAAAAAGTTCCAATAAAAAACCCAGCATCTGCTGGGTTTTTTTGTTGAATGATCCTGTAATCAGTCAAGTGCTGGCATCGCTGCAGCAATCGCGTCAGCAACTGCATCATCCTCAGACTTATTTTCTGAGTTTGAATTGGTTTTAGGTGTGGTCTCAGCAGGCTTTGACGCAGGTTCTTCGCGGGTTTCAGGCACTGGTGCCGGCTCAGTCGTTTCTGGCTTTTTGATTTCACGACGGATTTCGGTCGTGGTATTTTCAGTTTGCTCACGTTGAATTTCAACTGTTGGCGCTACTTCTTCTTCAATTGCCGCTGGTTCTACAGGTTCAAGCGGTTCAAATTGCGTTGGTTCTGGAGTCGAGATTTCAGATGCTGGAGTAACTTCTACTTGCTCTTCTTCTTTTGGTGCTTCTTTTTTTACACACGCAGTTAATGTCAGGCCAGTCAGGATTAGGGTGGAGATTAAAAGTTTCTTCATCATCATTGCATCAAACATAAAAGTGTGGAGGGGATACACTATTATAGCAGCAAAATGCAAGATAGAAATCATATGAACTTACTGTAATTTTTTATAGGAATTGCTGTTAGAATAGTCAATTGTTTATTGTTCTTTGAATTGATGCGGATTGACTTTGCTTTCTAGGTACAAGGTAAAGTAAAATTGCGCAACATTGCAGGCCGATTTAGGCTCGATTGTACGAGAAACCCAATGACCCATTTTATTTTCGTTACTGGTGGTGTAGTTTCATCACTAGGTAAAGGTATTTCAGCTGCTTCTGTTGCTGCACTTTTAGAAGCTCGTGGTTTAAAAGTGACCATGGTAAAAATGGATCCATACATTAATGTCGATCCAGGGACAATGAGCCCATTCCAGCATGGTGAAGTTTTTGTTACAGAAGATGGTGCTGAAACAGACTTAGACTTGGGTTACTACGAACGTTTCTTGCGTCGTGCGAAAATGACCAAACTGAATAACTTTACATCAGGCCGTGTTTACCAGGATGTTCTGAACAAAGAACGCCGTGGCGACTACCTGGGTGGTACTGTGCAAGTTATTCCACACATTACTGACAATATCAAAGAGCGTGTACTTCGTGCAGGCGAAGGTTATGACGTTGCGATCGTAGAGATCGGCGGTACTGTAGGTGACATTGAATCTCTCCCATTCATGGAATCTGTACGTCAGTTAATGGTTGAACTTGGTCATAAACGTACCATGTTAATGCACTTAACGTTACTCCCATACATTAAGTCTGCAGCAGAATTAAAAACCAAACCAACACAGCACTCTGTTAAAGAACTCCTGTCGATTGGTATTCAGCCAGACATTCTCATCTGCCGTACAGAATACGATGTAGATGCAGATACGACGCGTAAGATTGCATTATTTACCAACGTTGAAGCACGTGCCGTTGTGGTATGTAAAGATGCACGTTCGATCTACCAGATTCCACGTACATTCTACGAACAAAATGTTGACGATTTAATCTGTGAACGTTTTGGTTATAACGATCTTCCTGAAGCTGACTTAACAGATTGGGATAACGTTGTAGAAGCACTGCTGAACCCTGAATACACCGTACGTGTTGCAATGGTTGGTAAATACGTTGAACTTCCAGATGCATACAAGTCTGTCAACGAAGCACTTCTACATGCGGGTATTCAAAACCGTGTGAAAGTTCAGATTGACTACGTAAACGCTGAAGAGCTTGAAAGCCAAGATGTAGCAGAAGTATTGAAAGATGCTGATGCGATTCTGGTTCCTGGCGGTTTTGGTGAGCGCGGTACTGAAGGCAAAATGAAGGCGATTCAGTTCGCACGTGAGAACGGTGTGCCGTTCCTCGGTATTTGCTTGGGTATGCAGTTGGCTGTGATCGAATACGCACGTAATGTTGCTGGTATTGCAGATGCGACTTCGACTGAATTTAACCGTTCAACGAAATCTCCATTGATTGGTTTAATTACTGAATGGTTAGATGAGCGTGGTGAAGTTCAGCAACGTTCTGCTGATTCTGATCTGGGTGGTACGATGCGTCTTGGCGCGCAAAAATCTGAACTGGTTGCAGGGACTAAAACTGCAGAAGTTTATGGTTCTGAAGAAATCATCGAGCGCCATCGTCACCGTTACGAGATGAACAACCGTTATATCCCAGTGCTGGAAGAAAAAGGCATGAAGATTTCTGGTTATTCTCCGGTACAGCATTTGGTAGAAACTGTTGAAATTCCTGCACATCCTTGGTTTATTGCAGTACAATTCCACCCGGAATTTACCAGCTCGCCACGCGATGGTCACCCATTGTTTGCCGGTTTCATTGATGCTGCGAAAAAGCAGTACCAAAAAACCAAATAATCGGTGCGTAGGACACAACTAGGGAAGTTTAAATGTCGCAATTAAAACCACAAGAAATTGTACGTTTGGGCGATATACAAATGGCAAATCATTTGCCATTTGTATTATTCGGCGGAATGAATGTACTTGAATCTAAAGACCTGGCTTTTGAAATCGCAGAGACTTATGTCGATATCTGCACACGTTTGGGCATTCCTTATGTGTTCAAAGCCAGCTTTGATAAAGCCAACCGTTCAAGCCTGAACTCTTTCCGTGGGCCTGGCCTGGAAAAAGGTCTCGAGTGGTTAGCTGACATTAAAAAACACTTTAATGTACCGATCATCACCGATGTGCATGAGCCGTACCAAGCGGCTCCTGTTGCAGAAGTGGCAGACATTATTCAATTGCCAGCTTTCTTAAGCCGTCAGACGGATCTTGTTGAAGCAATGGCAAAAACCGATGCGATCATCAACATCAAAAAAGCCCAGTTCCTGGCTCCACACGAAATGCGTCATATTTTGCATAAGTGTCTGGAAGCCGGAAATGACAAGCTGATCATTTGTGAACGCGGTTCGGCATTTGGCTATAACAATCTGGTTGTAGACATGCTGGGCTTCGACATCATGAAAGAAATGAATGTCCCGGTTTTCTTTGATGTGACCCATGCCTTACAAACCCCAGGCGGCCGTGCAGATTCTGCCGGTGGTCGTCGTGCGCAAATTACAACGCTTGCACGTGCGGGTATGGCAACGGGTCTTGCAGGCTTGTTCCTGGAAGCACATCCAGATCCGGAAAAAGCCAAGTGTGATGGTCCATGTGCGCTGCGCATGTCTCAGCTTGAGCCGTTCCTGGCACAGCTAAAAGAATTGGATACCTTGGTTAAAGGTTTCGAAAAGTTAGATACACACTGAGTTTATCACTCTTGCGCTGCCGTATAGGCAGCTCATATTAATCAACTGAGGAATAGTTCATGAGCCAAATCGTTGACATTCGTGCACGTGAAATTTTGGACTCTCGTGGTAACCCTACCATCGAAGCAGACGTAATCTTAGCATCTGGCGTAGTTGGCCGTGCATGTGCACCATCTGGTGCTTCAACTGGTTCTCGTGAAGCTTTAGAACTTCGTGATGGCGATAAAGCGCGTTACTTAGGTAAAGGCGTTAAAACTGCGGTAAATAACGTCAATACGTTAATCCGTGACGCTTTGGTCGGTAAATCAGTATTCGAACAAAAAGACATCGATAACACGATGATCGCGCTTGACGGTACTGAAAACAAAGAAAAATTAGGTGCAAACGCAACTTTGGCAGTGTCTTTGGCTGCTGCTCGCGCTGCTGCTGAAGAAAAGAAAATTCCTCTTTTCCAATACATCGCAGATCTTCGCGGTCAAACGATTCTAACCATGCCTGTACCAATGATGAACATCATCAATGGTGGTTCACATGCAGACAACAATGTCGATATTCAAGAATTCATGATTGAGCCAGTAGGCTTCACTTCATTCTCTGAAGCGCTACGTGCCGGTGCTGAAATCTTCCATTCACTTAAATCAGTATTAAACAAAAAAGGTTTAAACACTGCGGTAGGTGATGAAGGTGGTTTTGCACCAAACTTGCGTTCAAACGAAGAAGCAATTACGGTTATTCTTGAAGCAATTGGTCAAACTGGCTACAAAGCAGGTTCTGACATCATGCTTGCGCTTGACTGTGCATCTTCAGAATTCTACAAAAATGGTCAATATATTCTTGCGGGCGAAGGCAACAAAGCGTTCACAAGCAACCAGTTCTCTGACTATTTAGCAGGTCTGGTAAACCAGTACCCAATTATCTCGATTGAAGATGGTTTGGACGAATCTGACTGGGAAGGCTGGTCTTACCTGACTTCTATTCTTGGCGACAAGATCCAGTTGGTTGGTGACGACTTGTTCGTAACGAATCCGAAAATCCTGCAACGTGGTATCAACGAAAAAGTGGGTAACTCGATTCTGATTAAATACAACCAGATCGGTACCTTGACTGAAACTTTAGATGCGATCTATCTTGCAAAAGAAAATGGTTACTCTACTGTAATTTCACACCGTTCAGGCGAAACTGAAGATTCAACGATTGCTGATCTTGCAGTAGGTACAGCAGCGGGTCAAATCAAGACTGGTTCACTTTGCCGTTCTGACCGTGTAGCGAAATATAATCAATTACTTCGTATTGAAGAATTGACTAATGCTGCATATCGCGGTAAAGCTGAGTTCAAAGGTTTGAACTAAGCGACTTATGTCAATGTTAAATGTATTCGACTCGACTGCGAGTAAAGTACTGTTGGGCCTTGCGATCATTTTGATCGCAGGGTTTCAATATTTATACTGGTTTGGTGAAGGTGGTTATCATGATCATCAGCAACTGACCCAGAAAATCCAGCAACAGATGGAATTGAATGATGAGCTAAAAGAGCGTAATCGCGTTCTGGCAGCAGAAGTTTATGATTTGAAGAATGGTATTGAAGCCATCGAAGAACATGCGCGTTTAGATCTTGGTCTGATTAAGCCACGCGAAACTTTTATTCAAATGAGCACGATCAGTACTCAATATAAACCGATCTATCTTAATCCTAATTCTAAAGTAGACCTGCGAACCAATGAGTCAGCTGAAGCACCAACTACACCCTAAACTTTGGGTCATTCTTCCAGCTGCAGGTTCCGGTAGCCGTTTCTCCAAAACAGAACTGAAACAATATCAGATGATTCAAGAGCGAACTGTTCTTGAACATACGGTGGCTCGTCTGAATCAACTGCCTTTGGCGGGTTATGTCCTGGCGATTGGTGAACAGGACAACGTCGCAAAAATGCTGCCATTTTCCAGTCAAGAGAAAGCCCATTTTTGTCTGGGCGGTGCCGAGCGGGTGAATTCCGTGTTAAATGCACTCACGTATTTATCTCAAATCGCTTCTGAAGATGAGTGGGTGCTGGTACATGACGCGGCGCGTCCCTGTGTCGGTCTGGATTGTCTGCAACAGTTAGTCAATACGGCGATTACAAATGATCAGGCTGCGATTCTGGCGATTCCGGTGCGAGATACACTTAAGCGTGTAGTAACCAATTTTGATATTGAGGAAACAGTGGATCGCTCGATGCTCTGGCAGGCACAAACGCCACAAATGGCCAAGCTAGGTGTGTTGAAACGGGCGCTTGAGCAGGCTTTGCAAGATGGTGCCACGATTACCGATGAAGCCAGTGCGCTGGAACATATCGGTAAGCCGGTGAGTGTAGTACAAGGTCGTTCCGATAATATTAAAATTACCTATCCGGATGATCTGGAACTGGCCAGGCTGATTTTACAGGCTCAGGCTTAAAAATATATTCAAATAATATTTAGGGTCTGTTGACATTTACTGTTCATAATTAACCCTATAAAGGTAGCCATAAAAATATACAGGCTAAAGCAACAGAACTTTGATAATTTCTTTTGAGCTTGTCATATCGAGTAGCTATTCCTCTAAATTGCTTTAATCTACAAAATATATTTTCAACTAAATGCCTGATTTTATATAAATACCAGTCCATATGGTCATTGTTCGATTGGCTATTTGTTTTCTTTGGTATATTTGCTTTAGTCCCTGTTTTCCTGATCTGTTCACGCAGTGGTTCTGAATCATAGCCTTTATCTGCACATACCACTTTTGTCTCTTTTAAATCTAATGTTGATATTAAATCAGGTGCAACTTTAACATCATGTGTGGTTCCATCGGTAATCATGAAATCAATAGGATTGCCATGTGCATCAACAATCAAATGTATTTTTGAGGAGTTTCCTCCTACACTTTTAGAAATAGATTGATTCGCTATGCCGGCAGAATGTTGATGAGCACGTACATGAGAGCCATCAATAAAAATCCACTCCATATCGGGGCATGAGGCTAGTAATTTGAATAATCTAAGTAACTTACCGCTGCTTGACCAACGATTAAAACGTTTGAAAATAGAGTTTGAATGACCAAAACAACAAGGAATATCTCGCCACGGACAGCCTGTTCTAATTCTATAGAGAATAGCTTCAATAAAATTGCGTAAATTTGAGTTGTGGTGAATGGATAAATTACGCAGAATAACTTTCAACTTTTGCCAGTGTTGATCTGTCAGCATGGTACGAGGCATAGCGAATAGTAAAATTGGGTTTGGCGATTTGATTTTACTACTTCGCTATTTTTTTAAGCTAAAAGTGTCAACACACCCTAAATAAAAGCAGAATAAATCTGGCTGTAGCGATCTATTCGCTATAGCTTTCACTTATAATTTTGCCATCATTCTTTTTCACCTTTTGGCCAATGATACCTTCACAGCAGTATCGGTTTTTACGTCACTCTTTGCGTGATGGACGTAGTATTAACCCGCAAGATTCATCTCGATGGACCAAGTTGCACCTTGATCCATGGTTATTGTGCTTTCTGGTTCTCAATGCAATCCTGGGTTTAATGGTGGTGTATAGCGCGACCTCCGAAGACTCTGGCATGGTGGTGCGTCAGGCCGTCAGTTTCGGGATTGGTTTTGTGCTGCTATTTATCTGTGCGCAGATTCCACCGAAAGTTTATCAGGCGATTAGTCCATACCTGTACGCCTTCGGGATCTTCATGCTGCTTCTGGTCTTTGTGATTGGTGAAAAACGCTTGGGTGCAACCCGCTGGATTACCTTGCCGGGGGTAGGAAGCATGCAACCGAGTGAGGTGATGAAATTTGCGATGCCTTTGATGATGGCATGGTATTTTGCACGTAAGCCGTTTCCTCCCAAATTTTTGCATATTGTGGGGGCTCTGATTTTATTGGGCGTACCATTTGTTTTGGTGGCGCTTCAGCCTGACTTGAACATTGGCTTGGTGATTCCCGGTATTTTTGTTCTATTTTTAAGTGGGATGTCGTGGCGTCTGATTGGTGGTGCAGCCGCTGCAGTAGCCGTGGCAGCTCCGGCTGCATGGATGTTTGTATTACAAGAGTATCAAAAAAAGCGTATTACTACGCTATTTGATCCGGAGTCGGATGCCTTGGGTGCAGGCTGGAATATTATCCAGTCCAAAATTGCGATTGGTTCAGGTGGTTCCACGGGTAAAGGCTATACTGAAGGTACGCAATCACATTTAGGTTATCTTCCTGAACATCATACTGACTTTATTATGTCGACTTATGCCGAAGAATTCGGTTTTATCGGTGTTTTCCTACTGTTTAGTTTATTCACTGCCATTATTATTCGCTGTTTGATGATTGGTTTAAACAGCTTTCATAACTTTGGCCGTTTATATGCTGGAGCCATGGGGCTGACTTTCTTCTTCTTTGTATTTTTAAACTCCGGCATGGTGAGCGGGATTTTACCTGTGACCGGAGATCCATTGCCGCTGATGAGCTATGGCGGAACGGCGGTGATTTCCATGTTGGCCGGGATGGGCATTGTGATGTCGATTCATACTCATCGATAATTATTCTAAAAGTCGGACTAGTTCCGGCTTTTTTATTATTCTTAAAACAAAACATAAATAATCTCTATTAAGTATAAAAAGGAAGTTAAGTTTGAGTAATATTTTTCGTGAATCAGAAAAAATGTTGGTAGAGCTTGGGAGTGAATTAAATAATTCAATATTTTTGGAGGGTGGGCCTCGGCTTGAGATAGTTTATCAATGCTGTGAATTGTCGATTGAGCATGGTGTGGCTATTCTCAGTTTACTGGAAATAAAAAGAGATATATCTGCGCTTGCCTTGTTTAGAATTCAGTTTGAGGCGGTCGTTAGAGCTTACTGGTTACTTATGGTTGCCTCAAATCAAGAAATACAAAAGTTTGAATTAAATAATGCAGATGACCTTTTAAAGAATATTAAAATCCCGACAGCAGTAGAAATGATAACGAAATTAGAGAATATTGTAGAGATAGCTCATATAGTAGAGATATTTAAAGAGTTTAAATTTTACTCATTAAAACATTTGCATTCTATTGTTCATACAGGACGAAATTCATTAATTCAAAAAAGAGCAGGATTAGCTGATGAGCAAATGCTTGTGATTATTAAACAAGTAAATGGATTTATTACGATGGCTGCACAAATATTGTTAAGACATGCGGGTAAAGAAAAGTATATTCATCACATTCATGCGCAATATAGAAATTGTTTCCAGATGCAGAGTGATATAACAGTAGAACAAAAAGCAGAAATCGATAAGCGATATCAAAAAGCCCTCACTTGAGGGCTTTTTTAATTTCATACTTTAACTGAGAAACCAGGTGTAATAGCCCCAGATCATTAAAGGCCATGCCAAGAATGGACTAAACAGCCATTTCCAGAACCAGTGGCGCGGCATAAAGCCCACACCATGGACAAAGCCTCCAGAAATACCAATCATGATATACATCATGGCACTATGGCTATATTCACCATTGGCATCCAGCATTGCGGAAGGATGAACCAATAACACGGCTGCGAGAGGAAAAGCCAGGAGGCAGGAAATCATCATCGCAAATTTGTTTGGTTTCTTGTCTACAACGGTTTTCTCAAGCGCAGCTTCTGTCATGTTTTATTCCTCATCCAGGTCTTGGTGTTGTTCCATGTAAATGGCAGCAATCACACTGGCAAAACATGCCATCAGTACACCCAGAATCCAGGCAAAATACCACATAGTTGTCTCTCCTTAAGACATAACCTTAGTACAGGCTATGTGAATTATCTTCAATGTGTTTGTTGGTAATCACGCCCCACATCTTGTAATAACACCAAGTGGTATAGATCAGGATCAGTGGAACAAAGATACAGGCAGCAACGGTCATGACCGTTAAAGTATTTTTACTAGATACCGCATCCCACATAGTCAGACTTGCAACCGGGTTAATGCTTGAAGGCATCAGGAAAGGGAATAGGGCAAAACCAGCAGTTAGAATTGCACCGATGACAGCCAGAGATGAACCCAGGAAGCTCAGGCCTGCTTTGTTTTTACCTGCTGCCAAGACAATGATCAAGCCACCCAAAATGCCGGCAATAGGCGCTGCCATCGTGATTGGATAAGTCGAATAGTTGTTCATCCAGCCTGGATTAGCATTGGTCAATACTTCTTTTGCAAGCGGATTGGCAACACCATTGGTATCAAAAGGTGTAACCAAGGTATAGCCTTGAATACCACCAAAATACAACCATGCACCGGCTGCCAGGAAAGTTGCCAAATACACCAGACCCATGATTTGCGTTGCTTTGGCAGAACGCTGACGTAGGTCACCATCTGTGCGTAACATCAGCCATGCACCACCATGTGCACACAGCATCGATAAGCTGACCAGACCACACACAATAGCAAACGGATTCAGCAGGGCAAAGAAGCTGCCAGTATAAGTAGAACGTACAGTTTCATCTAGAGTAAATGGCACACCCAGGAACATGTTACCGAATGCCACACCAAAGACCAATGCAGGAACTGCACCACCAATCGCTAGACCCCAATCCCATGAATTGCGCCATTTGGTATTTTCCAGTTTTGAGCGATAGTCAAAACCGACCGGACGCAGGAACAGGGCAAACAGGACCAGCAACAGTGCCCAGTACATGCCAGAGAATGCAGTTGCATAGACCATTGGCCAGGCAGCGAATAACGCACCGCCGGCAGTAATAAACCAGACCTGATTACCGTCCCAGTGCGGCGCAATGGTATTGATCGCTGCACGGCGCTCGCTATCATTTTTGCCCACAAATGGCATGATCGCCATAGAGCCCATATCGAAGCCATCGGTGAGGGCAAAGCCAATCAGCAATACGCCGACCAGCACCCACCAAATGATTTTTAATAATTCATATTCGATCATGCGTGAGTCTCCCCATTTGCTTTTTCTGCAGCTGCAAGCCTTTCAAAATGATATTTACCGGTATGCAGTGAGCTTGGGCCAAGACGTGAGAACTTGATCATCAGATACATCTCGATAATCAGTAACACGGTATAGAATGCTGCTAATGCCAAGATTGAACCCCATACATCACCTGTGCTTAAGCTCGATGCTGAAAGATGCGTCGGTAAAACCTCACCAATGGTCCAAGGTTGACGACCCACTTCTGCCACATACCAGCCAGTTTGCGCAGCAACCCAAGGTAAAGGCAGTGCAAATAAAGCAAATTTCAATAACCATGGTTTGTTTTCTGCATTACGTTTTGCTACCGCAAAAGTTGCCAGTGCAAATAGAAGTAGCATCAGGAAGCCAGAAGCCACCATGGCACGGAATGCCCAGAACAGGCTTGGTACGTGTGGAATAGTGTCTTTAGCAGCTGCTTTGATTTGCTCATCAGAGGCATCAACGACATTTGGTGTGTATTTTTTCAGCAGCAGACCATAACCTAAGTCTTTTTGGCTTTCTTCAAAAGCGGTTTTCAGTTCTGGAGACTGATCACCAGCACGTAATTTTTCCAGTTGTGAATATGCCACCATACCATTACGGATACGCGCTTCGTGCTGAACCAGCAGGTCTTTAATACCTGTGACTTGTTCAGTCGTAGAACGTGTAGCAATCAGACCCATCACATAAGGAATTTTCACTGCATAATCTGTAGTCATGGTTTCCTTATTCGGAATACCGAACAAAGTAAATGGTGCAGGCGCAGGGTGGGTATCCCATTCGGCTTCAATTGCTGCCAGTTTGGTTTTCTGTACATCACCCAGCTCATAACCTGATTCATCCCCCAGTAAAATCACCGAAAGTGTAGAAGCAAGGCCGAAGATGGCTGCGATGGCAAAAGAACGGCGTGCAAAGGGCAGGTCACGTTTTTTCAGCATGTAATAACTTGAAATGGCCAGTACAAAAATAGCACCTGTGACATAACCGGCAGATACGGTATGCACAAATTTAACCTGAGCGACCGGGTTAAAAATCAGTGCAGCAAAGTCCACCATTTCCATACGCATGGTTTCATAGTTAAATGCCGAACCGACCGGGTTTTGCATCCAGCCATTGGCGACCAGAATCCAGAGTGCGGACATGTTCGAGCCTAAAGCCACCAGCCAGGTTACGGCCAGATGTTGCACTTTGGACAGACGATCCCAACCAAAGAAGAACAAGCCAATAAATGTCGATTCAAGGAAGAAGGCCATCAAACCTTCAATCGCCAGCGGTGCACCGAAAATATCACCGACATAATGCGAGTAATATGCCCAGTTGGTTCCGAACTGGAACTCCATGGTCAGGCCGGTGGTTACCCCTAAGGCAAAGTTAATACCAAACAGTTTTCCCCAGAACTTGGTCATGTCTTTATAGATTTCTTTGCCGGAAATCACATAGGTGGTTTCCATAATGGCAAGCAAAAAAGCCAGGCCTAAAGTCAGTGGAACAAAAATAAAGTGATACATCGCGGTCATTGCAAATTGGAACCGCGAAAGATCGACCACGCTTTCAGAAATCATCAACGTGTCTCCTTGATTGGGGAAGGACTGCCGGCAATGTGCTCGGCAACTTGAGAGTCAAAATTTTTGGGAATAGTAGGGGCGTCAAACCAGATATGTTTAATCGTCAATAAGAGAACAATCTTAATTATTAATATGATTGTTATCTCGCGAACTAATCGTTTGTTAAAATCTTTGGGTATTAAGCTCATGCAAATAAGCCTATTTTTTAAAACATAATGGATATTATTAAACAAAAAGTAACTAAAAATAAATAGATTAAACAGTTAAAGTAAAAATATATTATTTAAATTAATAAAAACAATAGCTTATTCTGGTGAGTGTTAAAAAATAAACTAATATTTATTTGCTTCAAAGTAGACTAAAAAGCTTTGTGTTAATGTTTTTAATCCCAACTAAAATGGTAATGTATTATATTTAAAGTTGACTAAAACAGTTGTGTATTATCTAAAAATCTGACCAAAATGGTTGCATATTATTAAAAATTGGTATTTGAAATAATATGTATTAAGTAGGATTAATCTGTTTTTTAATTAGGGTTTAATGATTTTAAAAAGAAAATAATACAGATATGGTTTTAAATACTCTATTCGTGAGAAATAAAAAAGACCGCCCGTAGGTAGTCTTTTTTTGGTTAAGTACGCGGTCAAAAAATCAGCATACTTAAATAAAATATTCTTTAGTGTGCTATGGCTTTTGGCTTAGAAGTTATATTCCATACCAAGACCGAATACAGTCATAGTATCATCTTCACCAGCAGCTGTTTTCCAGTCACGTTCTTGAGAAGCAACGATACCGTACATACGAGCTTGTTTGTTGAAGTAGTAATCTACACCAAGACCGTATTGATTGATGTCACGATCAACAGAAGTAGTTCCAGCTGTGTATTCTGTATTCGCATTTGCGTATTCAGCTTTTACAACCCATGGAGTTGAACCGATTTTATATGCAGCGGCAATTGTGAAAGCATCTTCTTGTAAGCCTTTAGCAGCGGTTAGATCGTCAGATGGTTCAGCGGTTTGCCATAAACCACCTAAAGTCAAGCCGTTGATACCCACTTTAGAGAAGTCATAAGCTCCAGTGATACGGAAAGCATCAGAAATATATTTTTTACCATCAAAACCTACATATTTACCTTCAACAGCAGAGTTTGCTGCTAGGCCTAAAGATAAGCCAATGTCTTTGTTATCATATAGGACAGATGCTGAGATACCATCACCGAAGCCATCACGTGCACTATCGTCACCAGAAGTGCCAGCTCCAGGAGCAGCTGAATTTTCACCTTGTAGCGCCATAATGTTGAATTGAACGCCGCCAAGCAATTTTTTGTCAGTTTCGATACCGATCGAATTTTTAGGACGTTCTTCACCGTGCATCATGTTGGTAATGTCAAGACGAGTGTGATCGTTGAAGATGTCTTGAGCACTGCCAGCAGCTGTTTTGAAATAAGAATCGTAGTTACCTGCTTTTAGTGTACCTAAACCAGCCCATTTAAGACCGATGAAGCGGTTACGTGCACTCCAGTCAGTATCTGAACCAGAACCATCAGTAGAAACAGCCCATTCAGCTTGATAAACAGCTGACAACTTGTCAGTCAGTTTCTCTTCACCTTTTACACCAATACGTGAAGCATGAGAGCTTACTTCAGAAACATCGTTACCTTTGAAATCGTAGTTATCAACTTGGTCGATAGATACGTTCAGTTTACCATACAAAGTTGGTGCTGCTTGTGCTGCACTCATCCCCAAAGCCGCTACTGCAGTAGCGAGAAGTAATTTTTTCATTGAGATATTTCTCCAAAACACGGTTCTAAATGGCATTCGCCTTACTTAACACTTCTTTTTTAGTTTGCTTAAGTACAAAAAATTACAAAAGCTCACCAACTTGCTATGCAGTATCTGTAATGTTTGTGACAACGAGGTGAACAATAAATGACAGTTTGGTGACGTGTTTGGATTAAATATGAAGGCTAATTCTTTCTTTTCTTATTCTGTATTTATAAAAAATGGAGCCGAAGCTCCATTTTTTGAATTTATTTTAAATCAAAGTGCGGCTTTAATTCTTTCCGCCAAGGCTTGGATTTTTTCTTGATCACCCATGTGTAAAGCATGTTTGCCTAATTCATGAACTGAACTTGGAATGAGGTGGAAATGTACATGCGGAACAGTCTGACCAGCAGATGCGCCTGAAAGTTGCATCAGTACAATACCTTTTACTTCAAGTGCTATTTCCATCGCTTGCGCAACTTTTTGCACAATTTGAATGGTGTAAGCAGCAGCGTCAGGAGGTAGATCAAGCAATGTTATAGCAGGTGTTTTAGGGATGACCAGCGTGTGACCTTCAGCTTGAGGCATGATGTCCATAAAAGCGAGAACTTGATCATCTTCATACACTTTAATTGCAGGAATTTCGTTGCGGATAATTCGTGCAAAAATATTTTGATCATCGTAAAGCATGCTTAATCCTTGAAGGTGATTTGAACTGTAATTATTTACAGTTCAATTCTTTCTGACGATCTTTGATGGCGTCAAGTCGTTGTTGCTCTTTTTCTGAAAATTTTGGTTTAGTTGTATAGCAATTATCATTGCCAAACTTGGCTTTTGCTTCAGGATCTTTGAAACAGAAACCTTTAGACGCATAAATCACGTCATGATCATTTTTTAATTTTTTGCACTCTTGTTCAGATGCAAGAACCGATGTTGAAGCCCCGAACAAAGTTGCAAAGCCAATCAATGCTGCAACAGAAAATTTCTTCATGAGAGTTTCCTCTGGGTTATCCACTATATGTGCCTGCCTACTAGTCACAATATGAGGTTTCGTTATCATTATTCAATGGCGAGATATTACTCGATGGTAATATTACTCCATGATTCATACATTTTCACAGCACTGGAAAAATCACTGTTTTTATCCGACAGATCGCTGGCCGCCTGAATCAGATTCTGGGTCAACGAGAGCACAGGCGCAGAAAGTTTGGCTTCACGTGCAAGGTCGATTGCAATGCCTGTATCTTTGGCCAAGAGTGGCAGGGCAAAGGTTACAGGAAAACTGCGGTTTAAAATACGCTGTGGCAATACGGTTTCAGTCACCATGCTTTTACCACTTGAAGCATTAATACAATCCAGCGCTTCATGCAGGTTTACCCCATGCGCTTTCAGTGTAGTAAAGCCTTCTGCGACGGCACACAGGTTTACAGCCATTAACATATTATTTACGGCTTTCACTGCAAAACCCGCGCCAGATTCACCGACATGCTTGATCAGCTTGCCAAATGCCTGCAGCGCAGGAAGGGCTTTTTCATAGCCCTCTGCATTGCCGCCCACCATCACGGTTAATGTACCATTCTCAGCACCAACGGTTTGGCCGCTGACCGGTGCATCCAGAAAGATTACCCCATGTTTAGCCAATTGTACTGCCAATTTTTGGGCAGAATCCGGTACACCACTGGTGCAGTCGACCCAGACTGAACCGGATTTAAGCGACAGATTTTCCAGAAGTCGTTCAACGTCAGCGCTAGTTGGCAGGCAGGAAAAAATCACATCTGCCTGTACGGCCTGTTCCAGTGTGACGGCTTGGGTGCCATATTCAGCCGCATGTTGCTCTGCCTTGTTAAAGCTGCGGTTCCAGACATAGACCGTATCAAAATGCTTGGGTAAATGTGCTGCCATACGAAAACCCATTGCACCTAGGCCGATAAATGCCACTGATTGAATCATGCTGTACCCTCTGAATATGTTTAAATCTATTGATAATTTTTAATATTTTTCTGGTGCGAGAAATCTGCTTTAAGCATCAAGACGTGTGGAGCGCTGCACCAGCCAGGTCGTCATTTTTGGCCAGAATGTATTGGCTGTTTTCTGGTTCGACATTAGTCCAAGATGACCACCCGGTATAAGAGTAAACGTCTTATCCTGGCTACTTGTCAATTCCATCAAAGGCTTAGCTGACTGTTCTGTGACAATCTGGTCGGTTTGACCTGCACCTACCAATAGGGAGCAGCTGATATTTTTAAGATCAACAATACGACCATCTAAAGTGATAGAACCGTATTTTAAAGGATTTTGCAGCCATAAATGCAGAACCATGTCCTGATTAATCCCGCCCGGATAATCGATCATCTTGTTCAGGAAATTCCCCATGGTGGCATGTTCATAGACATCTTCGACATGATCCAGATTCAGCAAAAACTGCTTCTGGCTTTTTAGCCAGCCAATCGGATCAAGTAATTTAAAGCCCAAGGCATTTACAATACCCGGTGTATGAATATATTGCTTCGGGATCAATCCTTGATGAATGGCCTGTTGCAAATTCTTATTTTTAGAAATCAGTTTATTGGTCGTAGAAAAAAGTTTGCCGACACGTCCTGACGCATAACTGTCGATAGGACTGCCCACCACGATCAGATTCTTGACATGTTCAGGCGAATGCAGGGCTGTATAGAGCGTGACAAACACCCCAGCCATACTCCAGCCGTGTAAGGAAATGAACTGACTGCCTGAATGCTTGCAGATAGTTTCAATGGATTGAGGAATGGCTGCATCGATAAAAGATAAAAAATTCAGGTGACGGTGCTTAAAGTTAAAGCGTTTCCATTCCACCAGATAGACATCAAAACCGCTATGCTGAAAATGCTTGACCAGAGAGCGATAAGGATACAGATCATAGATATCCATATTAATGGCTAACGGTGCGATGAAAACCAGAGGCTCCTTATATTTTTTCTCAGGTGAAGCGTAATAACGAATCTTGCAAAACTCGGTGCCGGCAATATATTCAAAAGGGGTTTTTTGCGACAGGATCAGTGAGGAGGCATTAAACACCCGGGTGCTGAGGTGTTTCAATTTTTTTTGCTGGCGCTGAAAGTTTTGTTTTAACTGAATCATGTAAATAAAATATCCGTATCCGCGGGAGGATTGATCGAAGTCTAAGCAATAATCGCTTATTATGCCTTGACCTGAAATAGCTTAGGCGCTCAAAATGTTGGCAAATTTTTACAAAAGGCAGCCTGAGGGCTGAGGTAAAGCGATGAGCCAGCAAGACGATATTTCTTACCAATTAGAAACTTTAGCCATTCGTACCGGTCATACCCGCACTTTTGAAGGTGAGCATGGCGAACCGATTTTTCTAACATCGTCTTTTGTGTATGAAAATGCTGCAGAAGCCGCAGCTAAATTCTCAGGCCAGGAGCCGGGCAATATCTATTCTCGCTTTACCAATCCGACCGTTGCCATGTTTGAAAAGCGTCTGGCTGCACTTGAAGGTGCAGAGCGCGCCGTCGCCACCAGTTCGGGTATGGCAGCCATTATGGCAGTGATGATGGCATTCTTAAAAGCCGGCGATCATGTGATTTGTTCACGTGCAGTCTTCGGTTCTACGGTTTCCATGTTTGAAAAATATGTCGCAAAATTTGGTGTCAGTGTTGATTTCGTCGATTTGACTGATCTTGATGCATGGAAAAATGCCATCAAGCCTGAAACTAAAATTCTCTTTGTTGAGTCTCCATCGAATCCTTTAGCAGAAGTAGCTGATATACAGGGACTCGCCGATATTGCGCATGCCAATGATGCTTTATTGGCGATTGATAACAGCTTCTGTACACCGGTGTTACAACAACCAATCAAATTTGGTGCAGACCTGGTGGTGTATTCTGCGACTAAATATCTGGATGGTCAGGGCCGTGCCTTGGGTGGTGCAGTGGTAGGTAATCATAAGCTGCTGGAAGAAATCTTCGGCTATGTCCGTACCACCGGCCCGTCAATGAGCCCATTCAATGCCTGGGTTTTTCTAAAAGGCTTGGAGACACTACGTTTGCGTATGCGTGAACATTCAGCAAGTGCACAGCAATTGGCTGAATTTTTGAACCAGCATCCAAAAGTGGAAAAAGTATATTATGCGGGCTTGCCTGAACATGTCGGTCATGAACTGGCAGCCAAACAGCAGAGCGGTTTTGGCGGTATTGTGTCTTTTGAAGTCAAAGGTGGCCGTGAGGAAGCATGGACTGTCATCGACAATACCCAGTTTATCTCGATTACCGGTAATTTGGGCGATGTGAAATCGACCATTACCCATCCGGCAACCACGACACATGGTAAATTGTCGCCTGAAGCCAAAGAAGCTGCCGGTATTCGCGAAGGTTTGATTCGCGTATCTGTTGGTTTGGAAGAGATTGGTGATATTATCCAGGATATTCGTCGCGGTTTAGACCTGATTTAATTTTATAAATTTATGTTCGGAGATATTTATGAACATTAACATGTTGATGCAGCAAGCTCAGCGCATGCAGAAAGAAGTTGAAAACAACGTAAAAAAAGCCAAAGAAGAGCTTGCGCAAACTGAAGTGCATGCCGAGGCGGGTGGCGGTCTGGTGAAAGTAACCATGACTTGCCGTAACGTAGTGAAGCGTATCGAAATCAATCCTGAATTACTTCAGGATGATCCAGACATGATCGAAGACCTGATTGCAGCAGCAATGAATGATGCAGCACGTCAGGCAGAAGTGGTATCTGACGAAAGAATGAAAGCAGCGAACTCAGGTATGGGTTTACCGCCTGGTCTTGCAGGTATGTTCTAAGGAAGAATGCGCAATGTTTAGTGATCGTTTTGATCAACTCGTTCAAGCATTACGCATTTTGCCAAGCGTTGGGCCGAAATCGGCTCAACGTATGGCATTGCATATGATCATGAAAAATCGTGAGGGTGCTATTGGTCTGGCACATGCACTGACTGAAGCCACCAATCACATTCATGAATGTTCAGTTTGTCATTCTCTGACTGAAGATGAAGTCTGCAATATCTGTACTTCGCTGGATCGCGATGATGAGTTGCTCTGTGTAGTGGAATCACCTGCAGATGTCATGGCGATTGAGCAAAGTGGCAGCTTCAGAGGTAAATATCATGTATTGGGCGGGCATCTGTCACCACTCGATGGTATTGGACCAGAAGAAATCGGTATTCCCTACTTATTGCATCGTTTGGCCAATGGTCAGGTGAAAGAAGTGATTCTGGCGACCAATGCCACGGTAGAAGGACAGGCCACGGCGCATTATCTGGTTGAGGCCAGTAAACATTTGCCGATCCAGATGACCCGAATTGCCCAGGGCGTACCGCAAGGTGGTGAGCTGGAATATGTCGATAGTCATACCTTGAGTCAGGCAGTACATAACCGGATGCGCATGAAGTAAGTTAAGCTTAAATATCTTGTTAGTTTTAATATAAAAAAGATATTAATTAGAATATAAAACCTGATAAGTAAGCGCCATTTTTTAGGAAATAGGGCAGAATTGGCGTTATTTTTTATACAAAAATTCTATAGATCAGTTAATATGGATCTATCGAGAATCTAATCTTAGACTCAGTTCTATGTTTCAATTTATTCAACATCAAAACGACTTAACTCATGTACTGAAGCTGATGGATCAGAATTCAGTGTATGGGCTGGATACCGAGTTTATCAAGGTTGATACCTTATGGCCTAAGCTGGGTGTTTTTCAGATTAACGTAGACAACAAGGTCTATTTGTTGGATGGAACCACGCTGGATCTGACTGAGTTCCTTAATAAAATTTTTAACGCACAGCAGAATATTTTTCATGCCTGTAGTGAAGATATCGATCTGATCTATCACTATACCCAGAAGAAATCGCTGAGTAATGTGTTTGATACCCAAGTTGGCATGTCATTTTTGGGGCATGGTCTGCAAGTCAGCTATCAAAATGCATTGAAGCAGATGCTGGAAGTCGATATCGAAAAAGACCAGACCCGTTCTGACTGGCTGGCGCGTCCACTCAGTTCCGAACAGTTGCTCTATGCTGCCAATGATGTGCATTATCTGGTGCAACTGTCAGAGAAAATCAAACGGGATCTGGAGTCGAAAGATCTGCTGGATTTTGCCTTGCAAGATTGCCGTTTTCTGACTCAGGAAATTGGCGAAGATACCCCAACTGCCTTGTTGTATCAGGATGTCGGCAATTACCGGCATTCACGCCGTCAGCTGATGCAATTGCAGCAATTAATGGTTTGGCGTGATCAGATTGCCAAAGCACTAAATCAGCCACGCAGTTTTATTTTAAAAAATGCCAGCATGATTGATCTGGTGGAAAAATTCCCGCGCAATAATTTCCAGCTGAGTCATGTGAAAGACATTCGTTCGAATGTGGTTCGTGAGCATGGCAAAACCATTTTAGATTTACTGAAATTCCTGCCGGAGCCGGCAAACTGGCCTTTACGTCTGGCACGTCCAATTCGCCATTCTTCCAAAGATATCGGCGAAAAAATTGATTCAATTATTCAGAATGTCGTCAATGAAACCTCAATTCCTAAAGAAGTCCTGATGCGTAAGAAATGGCTGAATGCCTTGTATCAGCATGTAGTCTTTCATAAGGACGAGCAGGATCTGCCGGATTATCTACTGGGCTGGCGCTATGAATTGCTAACTCAGCCATTGATACAGGTCTTGCATCAGGATGAATCTTATCTGTCTACTCAGATGAAAGTCAGCGAGTGATTGCTCACAGGATTGGTTAAAGAAAAAGCAATTATACAAATTCACGACTGATGCATGAGATGTGGCTAATGTTTCTGTCTTTTTTTTGATGTATCCTTGCGGTTGTTTTTCCAGAAAAGTCGTTTGAAATATGCAAGTGTCTATCTACAAATCCAGTAAAAAAAGTGAAATGTATCTGTATGTGGCGCGTCCTGCGAATGAAAGCGAAGCTGAAACATTCGAACCGTTAAGCGTTCTGTCAGAAGCCGTGCAAATAGCATTTGGACGTGCGACTTTTGTTATGCATCTTGAACTGAGCGAATCACGTAAACTGGCACGTGCCAATGTCTTGCATGTCATGGATTCGATTGAAACTCGCGGTTTCTTTTTACAAATGCCTCCAGAAGGCTTGATTGATCCAAATGCAGTTGCACCAGAAGGTCTACGCGGTGCTTAATGTTGATTCAGGAGTTGTGAAATGAATGGTTATGTGGCTGTATTAGACTCAATTCCTGAACAGAGCATTGCCGTAGCAGTTTATCTGCTCGGCAGCCTGATTGCTTTATGGTGCTGGTATGGCGTGACCAAACGCCTGCCTAAACCTATGGGCGGTTTTTTGTGGATTGTGGCCTTTGCCATTCTGCTAACACCGACGGTATCCGAGGGGGCGAATGCATCCATTGCACCCGCGATCTTTGGTCTGTTATTTGGGGTGCTAACCAAAGAGCAATCCCTGGTTTGGATTAATGCGTCACTTATTTTATTTGTCATTGGGATTGGATCTGTGATTGGCTATTGCTGGTCGACCTATGTGTCGAACAAAAGCAATATTCGTGTTCACGAGAAAAGTTCACCGCTGTAAGTAAAAAATAAGGTTCAATCATGTCTGCTGATATTCAACAATTTTCAGGTACCGATCAGTACATTGCGACTGACAGTTTAAAACTTGCGGTGAAAGCTGCACGCAGTTTGCAAAAACCGTTGCTGGTCAAAGGTGAGCCGGGTACAGGTAAGACTTTGCTGGCCGAGCAAGTCGCAGAAAGTCTGGGTTTGAAGCTGATCACCTGGCACATCAAGTCTACTACCAAAGCACAGCAAGGCCTGTATGAATACGATGCCGTATCCCGCTTGCGCGATAGTCAGTTGGGTGATGACCGTGTCTATGACATCAAGAACTACATCAAGCCGGGTAAATTATGGGAAGCGTTTACCAGTGAAGAGCGCTGTGTCCTGTTGATTGATGAAATTGATAAGGCAGACATCGAGTTTCCAAATGACTTGCTGCATGAACTCGATAAAATGTCGTTCTATGTGTACGAGACTGGCGAGACCATTACGGCAACTCAGCGCCCAATCGTGATCATTACCTCAAATAATGAAAAAGAATTGCCAGATGCTTTCCTGCGTCGTTGCTTCTTCCATTACATCGAATTCCCGGATGAAGCCACCATGCGTGAAATCATCGATGTGCATTTTGCCAATATCTCGACCACATTGGTCAATGAGGCTTTGCAAGTCTTCTTTAAATTACGTCAGATTCCGGGTTTAAAAAAACC
Organism: Acinetobacter sp. CIP 51.11; assembly: GCF_000369665.1. Lineage (GTDB taxonomy): Bacteria > Pseudomonadota > Gammaproteobacteria > Pseudomonadales > Moraxellaceae > Acinetobacter > Acinetobacter lwoffii_S. The sequence continues at coordinate 1,119,948 of NZ_KB850129.1, read as the reverse complement.
ACCTTCAACTTCTGAACTGATCGACTGGCTCAGCCTGCTTATGGCTGACGACATGCCGGAAGATATTCTGCGCAATACTGATAAATCCAAAGCAATTCCGCCCCTGTACGGCGCATTAATCAAGAATGAGCAAGATGTGCAGTTGCTCGAACGTCTAGCATTTATGTCACGTCGTTAAGGGAGAAACACGCATGTTTGTGCGACTGTTTTATACCTTACGCAAATACGGCGTGCCGGTATCGACCCGCGAACTGATTGACCTCAATCAGGCAGTTGCCGCAGGACTGGTCTTTGCCGATCAGGACGAGTTCTATCAGCTTGCCAAAACTATAATGGTCAAGGACGAGCGCTATTTCGACAAGTTCGATCGCGCCATGAAAGACTATTTTGATGGTATCGCGACCTTTGATCTGGATGAGCTGCTAAATCAGGTGCATAAGCTGCCCAAAGACTGGTTTGATCTGGAGTTGCTGGAAAAGCATTTGACCCCGGAGCAGCGCGAAGAGCTGAAAAAAGCCGGATCGCTGGAAGAACTGATGAAAATGCTAGAAGAGCGTCTGCGCGAACAGCATAAAAAACATCAGGGCGGCAACAAGATGATTGGTACCGGTGGCACTTCACCCTTTGGTGCCTATGGCGATCATCCTGAAGGTGTGCGTATTGGCGGGCCGGGGCGTAAGCGTTCTGCGGTGAAAGTCTGGGAGCAGCGTCAATACCGCAATCTGGACGATGAGCAGATTTTGGGTAGCCGCCAGATGCAGATGGCATTGCGCCGTTTGCGTAAGTTTGCCCGTCAGGGTGCAGCCGAAGAACTGGATATTGATGGTACGATTCGTGAAACGGCTAAGCAGGGTATTCTGGATGTACAACTGATGCCGGAGCGTCGTAACCGCATCAAAGTTTTAATGCTGTTCGATGTCGGTGGTTCGATGGATGCGCATATTGCCCAGTGTGAAAAGTTGTTCAGTGCTGCGAAAACCGAATTCAAAACCCTGGAATATTTTTATTTCCATAACTGTCTGTATGACTATGTCTGGAAAGACAATGTCCGTCGTTCCAGTTCACGTATGAATACCTGGGATTTGTTCAATACCTATGGGCGCGATTATCGCGTGATTGTAGTCGGTGATGCCAGCATGGCACCCTATGAGCTGAATTCTGTCGGTGGTTCGGTTGAATATATGAATGATGAGGCTGGGCAAGTCTGGTTGCAGCGTCTACGTCAGCATTTTGATAAAACCGCTTGGCTGAATCCTGAAGAAGAAAAATACTGGCATTACACCCATACGATTGGTCTGATCCAGCAAATATTTGAAAATCATATGTTTCCAATGACGCTGAAAGGCATTGAAGACATGACTAAATATCTGGCGCGTTAATTCCATTTATCTATAAGTGACTTTAGTTAGAGTTATTAGTGATTTAAAAAAAATTATTCTAGTATAAAGTCACTCATTATCTCTTATTTAAAATTTCAGGCATGATTATGGCTCATCAAATTAATGGTATTGCGTTACCGAATGAAGAGGGTTTTTTTGGTCAGTATGGCGGTCAGTTTATTCCACCCGATCTGAAACAGGCCATGGATGATATTAATGTGGCCTATCAGGAAATTCGTCAAACTGAAGAATTTCAGAATGAATTGAAAGACCTGTTTGCCCATTATGTCGGTCGCCCAAGTCCTTTATTTCATGCCAAACGTCTTTCTGAACAGCTTGGCAGTGCGCAGATTTATCTGAAACGTGAAGATCTGAACCATACCGGCGCGCACAAAATCAATCACTGTCTCGGTGAGGCTTTACTTGCCAAATATATGGGTAAAACCAAAGTCATTGCAGAAACAGGCGCAGGACAGCATGGTGTCGCACTGGCAACTGCATGTGCCTTGGTGGGTATCCCATGTGAAATTCATATGGGGCAGGTGGATATTGAAAAAGAGCATCCAAACGTCGTCAAGATGAAAATTCTGGGTGCCAAACTGATCTCTGTGACTCGCGGTACAGCCACACTCAAAGATGCAGTCGACAGTGCTTTTGAAGAATATTTAAAAGACCCGAAAAACTACATCTATGCCATTGGTTCGGTAGTCGGGCCGCATCCATTCCCGATGATGGTGCGTGATTTTCAGTCGATTATTGGCGATGAAATTAAAGTTCAGGCCAATGAGCGTTTTGGTGCAAATCCTGATTATGTTGTTGCCTGTGTCGGTGGTGGTTCTAATGCAGTAGGCGCATTCACTGCATTTTTAAATGAACCAGATGTGAAACTGGTAGGTGTAGAGCCTGCCGGACATGGTCTGGATACTGACAAGCATTCAGCAACCTTGACTTTAGGTAAGCCGAGCCAGTTACATGGGATGGCCTGTTATGTGCTAGAAGATGAGCAGGGTGAACCTTTGCCAGTGCATTCAATTGCTTCTGGTCTGGATTATCCGGGTGTGGGTCCGCAGCATAGCTTGTTGAAAGATTTGGGTCGGGTGGAGTACACCACTGCGACCGATCAGGAATGTCTAGATGCATTCATGACCCTTTCACGTGTAGAAGGAATTGTTCCTGCACTAGAAAGTTCGCATGCGGTGGCTTGGGCCATTCGTGAAGCGGGTAAATTGCCAAAAGATACCAAGATTGTGGTGAACTTATCGGGTCGTGGTGATAAAGACTCAGATTACGTCGCAAAAAAATTAGGTCTAAACTGATTGTATTCAGAAGGTTCATATAAAAAATCCCGGTACACGTACCGGGATTTTTTATGCATCAGATATAAAACTTTATTTTGTATTACTTAAGTGATCTTCAAATGCCTTAGAGAAAGCTAGATGATGTTTTAACCTGAGATATATTGCTGTAACTGTTCAATCAATTTGCGTTGGTCATCCATGGCGGCCTTGACCAAATCCCCAATTGAAATCAGACCGATCAGTTTTTCATGTTCGACCACAGGTAAGTGGCGTAGGTGGCGTTCAGTCATCAGAGATAAACAGTCTTCTACGGTAGTAGCTGTATTTACGGTAATCACTTTAGAGGTCATGATCTCATTAACAGTGGTGTCGAATGAGGTTCTTTGCATCAGCGCGATCTTACGGGTGTAATCCCGCTCTGATAAAATCCCCACCACGTTGTCTTCATGGGTTACCACAAGCGCCCCGATTCCTTTATCCGCCATCAAGGTGATGGCTTCTAAAACAGTAGAATCTGGACGGATGGTATAAATAGCTTGATGCATTTTTTCACTGAGCACCTGTGCCACATTGGTCATGCTTAATCATCCTTATTGGTTAATTTATTATTAATCCTAGAGTATGTATTCAACCTGAACATCTCTAAGTGTTTAGGTTTTAGTCTTTATAAATAGCATGTTATTTAAGCAATGTGCAGTCTTTGTTGCGAAAAAAACAGATGACGCATCTGTGCAGCAGTCAGTTTGAGTTTGGTTCCATTGGTGTTGAACAGGGCTGGCGTAACATTCAGTCGCGACAGGGTCGGCAATAATGCATTTTCAAAATCTTCAGAATTGATTTTACGCGGGATGTAATCCGGCCAATGCTGCTGGGCATAATTTTTAGCATCCAGCGGATTGAGCCAGAATGGGAAGATGCAGTCTTCCTGGTCACGCATCATCGCCCAGCCTTGGTGATATGCGCCCCATAGCTCGCCACAATTCATCAAAGATTTAAGCATCGTGATCTTTAACAGAAAGTTTTTGCAGATCGGATCAAATTGAATAATTTTTCGTGGTTTCATTAGAATAAAGTGCTATTGGAGTTCAGGCTCTATTCTAGAAACTTTATATGAAATTACTGTTTCAGCTTTGCAAGGATTCGTAAGAAAATATGTATTGATTGCTACTTATTGAAAAAAGGGCATAAAAAAACGCCACCTAGGTGACGTTTCTTTATGCTTGCATGGTGGCCATGTTCTGCCAGTACTGGGCTTTGAGTGAATCTCGTTCTACACGGAAACCTTGATAATAAAGTTCTGCTAAAAAAAGCGCTGCTTTACCATGGCCAGCACGAGCGGCTTCTTCAAGCTGTTTTACTGCATCAGCAAAGTTCATTTGCGATTGAATGGTATTCACGGCATCTGCGTACAGATGTTCCAGATCGTGTTGAGAGAGTTGTTGTATCATATAAAAACTCCTTAATTTTAATTATGATTACAGGATAGACTATTTAGTCTAAATACAAATATAAATTAGTATTGTTAAACTAATATTACAAAATAATGGAAAAGTCAACTATTCGATTTTATTTGTTTACTTAAGTTATAGTTTAACTGATTAAACTATACACAACTATAAATATTATTAAGCTACATTGTAAATGGATAGCAAACAATAAGGAGAAGGCCATGATGACAAGAACTTTAGATGGTGTGAAATTTGATATGCCTCCGACTGCAGGTCAAATTATGGAACTTGCCGATTTGCATCGTAAAAAACTCGATCAAGCTATATTCAGTAAACATACCCATCTGGGTGATTATGGACTGGCACAACGTAAAGAAGTCTACGACTTTACCCGTGCGCTGGATGAAAACCAGCGTGAGCAGTTTTATAAGCTTTATAATGGTGAGCTGGTCCGCATTGCAGATGAGGATCGTCTGCATCCGCCTGAAGCAGAAGCGGGTTTAAGTAAATTTGCAATTGCACTGGTATTGCTTGTTGTTGCATTGGTGCTGTATTCAACAATTATTACCAGAATCATGAATTAGTCCTCGAAATAGCAGGATTCAGCTCTTATGAATATTCAGTGCGCTGACTTGAACTTATGTAACTGCGACCATACACTACCTCTAACCTGAGGTAGTGTATGTCTATAGATACAGAAAAACTAAGCCAATTTTTCAGCAGAATCAAACTGGAACAGATTTATAACAGTGTGGTTATTTTTATTATTGCGATCATTCTACTTTTAGCCGCATTTGCTCTATATCGTCCGTTGAGCATTGCTCAAGTCACCCAGATTCAGCAACTGTCTAAACAGCAAAACCTTCCCCAAACTCAGGATATGGCACTCGCTTTATTAGAGCAGCAGCATATCCGTCGTGGGCAATATCTTAAATTGATGCAGGCTTATCAGCAGGAATCACTTCGGGCACGTCAGCTTCCGCCGGTCTCTGTGGAGATGCCTTAGGCATAGGGTTTGTTGGTAAGTAATAATTGGCATCCATTAAATTTCGCTCCAAACGCATTTTCAAGGCATTTTGATCCAGTTCTTTGTTGACGACGACTAGGGTTAAGTGATCAGGATGAAAATGCTTGCGCACTGCATTTTGTACATCTGCCGCTGTGATTTTAGCCAAGCGTTCTGGATAACTGGATAAATAATCAGTTTGCTCACTATAAAAACCCATATTGCCTAGCTGGGCATTAATGGTGGCATTACTGCTGTAATTATTAGGAAAAGCACGTAACATGCCTGCTTTGGTTTCTTCCAGACGCTGAGTATCAATAGGTTGGCTGACAAAGTGGATAAATGCTTGATGTGCGACCTGAATGCTGTCTAGCAGTTGATCCTGACGCGTGGAATACTTAAAGCTGAATACGCCGGGTGCCTGACTAAAGCTCAATGAACTATAAGCGCCATAAGTAAAACCACGTTTCACCCGTAGTTCCTGCATCAATACTGCATTAAATCCGCTACCGCCAAACATGCGATTGGCGACTTCTAAAGCCAGTTTATCTTCAGTAAAGCGGGTTGGGCCTAAATGCCCAAAAGTGACATGCGCCTGAGACGAGTTATAGGGTAGATGTACCACTTCAAAACCAGATTGAATTTCAGGCTGTGGCAATGCTTCTGCTTTTTGCCCTTGAGGTAAGTTGCCGGCAATTCGTTCAGACAGTTCGAGTGCCTGTTTCGGGCTGAGTTTGCCAGTAATGGCAATATTCATATTTTGCGCCACCAAAAACTGATCACGAAATTTTTTCAATAATTCTGCGTTAATTTTCTTGGTGCTGCCTTGGGTGCCGCTGATTGGTTCTGCATAAGGGTGCTGACCATATAAAGCGCGATAAAAACGGATATCCGTGAGTCGGCTTGGATTTTCCTGCAGCTGTTTTTGTCCCACTTGCGTATTGCTTAAAGCCAGATTAATGCTAGACGTTTTAAATGACGCATTCTTGACAACCTCCATCAGCATGCCCAATGCGGGTTCCAGTTTTTCCGGGTCTGAAAGCGTACGCAGACGAACCACAAACATATCCCGATAGGCTTGTACGCTGAATTGTGCTCCGGTTTGGTCAAAAACTTCCGCCACCTGATTTGCGCTATATTTGTCGGTTCCTTCACGCATCAACTTGGCTGCCATATTGGATAGACCATATAGGCCTTTGGCAATTTCCTGATCACGGGCCGAACCGGCATTAAAGGTCAGCTGGATATCTACCATGGGAAGATCTTGCGTTTCAACAAACAGCGTGCGTACTTTGTAGCGATTGTTTAGATCATGAATATAAGGCGCCTGAAAATCCCGTTGCTGATTAATATTTTTTAAGCTTTGCAGCAAAGGGATAGACTGTAACTGACTCGGATTATCATTTTGGTTAGGCTGGGGATCCAGATAGTTTTCTGCATGGGTAGCCGAGCTAAGACTTAAAATTGAAATAAGCAAAAATGAACGAAGTTGAAGCATTATAATCCCCGTTGCTGGGTGTTTTGTTCAGGAGAGAGATAAAGCGTGCTGAGATTTTCACGTACAAAATAGGCGTTTGCGACACGCTGGATATCCTGAACGCTGACACTTTCAAAGTGTTTCGGTAATTCATCCATCAGGCGATAACTCAAGCCATTGACCTCTAGATTTCCAATCATTTTGGCTTGTCCGGCAATATCATCCTGGCTATAGATCAAATTGGAAATAAAGCGGGTACTGATACGATCCACTTCCTGTTGGGTTATGGCGGTAGTTTTGAGTAAATCCACTTCATCCTGAATTGCTTGTTGTGCCTCTTGTAAAGAGATACCCGGCGCAGGTAAGGCAGAAATACCAAACAGGCTGTCGCCGCGATTATAGGGATCATAAGAAACGCTGACAGAGGTCAGAATTTTACGCTCACGTACCAAACGGTCTTGCAGGCGCGAAGAAATGCCACTGTCCAAAAGACTGCGAATAATGGTCAAGGCATAAGCATCTTGGGGGTTTTTGGCAGTGCCAAGGGATTTTACATTCCAGGTCATGTACAGATTGGGCACATGAACATTGCTATTAATCTCCATATGCCGATAGCCTAAGCGTTCAAACTCCAGTACATCATTGCGTGCTGGTGTTGGGCGTGCGGGAATGTCAGCAAAATATTTTTGTACCTGAGCCAAAGCAGCTTCAGATTCTACATTTCCAACAATCACCAGAATGGCATTATTCGGACTGTACCAATCCCGATACCATTTTTTGACATCATTCAACTGAATATTATTCAGAGTTTTCATGTGTCCAATCACCGGCTGACGGTAGTGGCTGGTCGGATAACTGATCCATTTAAACCGTTCAAAGGCTTGCGCACGCGGATTGTCATCGGTGCGCTGGCGCCGTTCTTCCATGACGACTTTAATTTCTGGCTCGAAGTCCTGCTGCCGCAATAATAAATTGCTCATACGGTCAGACTCAAGTTCCAGGGCCATAGGAAAATAGGCCTTAGGATACAGCTGATAATAATTGGTGTAATTGGTAAAGGTGGCCGCATTGATACTGCCGCCATAAATCCGGCTAAGACGGGTAAATTCATCATTTGGGACTTTATGAGTGCCTTTGAACATCATATGTTCAAGTGCATGGGATACCCCCAGAATATTTCCGGATTCATCACTACTGCCGACTTTGTACCAAATTTGTGTCATTACCATGGGCGCACGATGGTCTTCCCGAATAATGACTTTTAAACCGTTACTTAAAGTGGTTTCAAAAGTAGTCCGTGACAATTCGCTTCGGGTTTGTGCCTGAACCGAGTTAAAACTCAGGCTAAGCAAGACTGCTGCACCGAGTGGATAAAGCGTCTGTTTGATCATTTGCGAGAAAGAGGAGATAGTCAAAAAGGTGATGAACACTAGATCTCCTGAAATAGGCGTTTGTATTTAGAGTTATTTTTAATAAATGCGTGCTTGAAAGCAACCGAGAGCTGTAGCTTTTTGGTATGTTTGTCCAGCATTTGCATTGCTAGCTGCAAAGCAGGCAAGTTATGGTAGAATCTGGGTTTTTAACGCAATGCTTTTCAAGGATTCGGCATGCAACAGCAATCTAATGGGCAAAACAAATTTTTGATTGATGCTGATATCGGAGATGATGATGTCACATTACCGAGCTTACCTGCGGTCAATGTGCCTATCGTAGAAACGCCAAGCGAAACCGTTGTGGTTTCTGCACCTGTCGAAACAGAAAATGAAAATGAAGATTCTGCGGCGAAAGGTGGCTTCTTTAGCCGTATGAAAGTGGGTTTAACCAAAACCCGTAAAAACCTTGCCGATGGGATGGTAAATATCCTGATTGGTGGTAAAGAAATTGATGATGAATTATTAGAAGAAGTCGAAGAGCAGCTTCTGGTGGCTGATATTGGCGTGGAAGCAACCAAGACCATTATCGCTAACCTGACTGAACGTACGGCACGTGGTGATTTGATCTATTCGCATTCACTCTATAAAGCGCTTCAGGAAGAACTGGTGGCTTTATTGGCACCACGGGTAAAACCGCTGCATATTGATCCGAATAAATCGCCTTATGTGATTCTGGTAGTTGGTGTGAATGGTGTCGGTAAAACGACTACCATTGGCAAGTTGGCAAAGCGCCTGCAAGGTGAAGGCAAGACCGTCATGTTGGCAGCAGGCGATACTTTCCGTGCGGCTGCAACTGAACAGCTCCAGATCTGGGGTGAGCGTAATAATATTGCGGTTGTTGCTCAGGGTCATGGTGCTGACTCAGCTTCAGTGATTTTCGATGCTTTTGAAAGTGCGCGTGCCAAAGGTGTGGATGTATTGATTGCAGACACAGCGGGTCGTTTGCATAACAAAGGTCATCTGATGCAGGAATTGACCAAAGTCAAACGTGTGATGCAGAAAATTGATGCAACTGCACCGCATGAAGTGATGCTGGTGGTGGATGCCGGAACTGGCCAGAATGCGATTAATCAGGTGGAAATGTTTGATGAAGCAGTCGGTCTGACGGGTCTGACCATTACCAAACTGGATGGCACGGCCAAAGGTGGGGTACTGTTTAATATTGCCAGTCGTACTCATGTGCCGATTCGCTTTATTGGTGTGGGTGAAAAAATTGATGACTTGCGTCCATTCTCTGCCAAATCTTTTGTTGCTGCATTATTTGAAACTGAAAAATAAATAATGCGCAATGCTTCACACAAACTCCGCCAAGTGCGGAGTTTGTTGTTTTTGGCTGGTTTGAGTGTTGTAAAAATCAACAGCAAAACCACCACTAAATCTGCCTATCTTAATAAAGGCCTTATAATTGTAGGGGATTCTCTAAGCTGATTTGGCTTGTTTGTTGTGGGGTAGAAAATGGCATTGCTAAATAAGATTGGTCAGGTATTAACAAGCGATATAACCAAGGATTTTAAATTTTCAAGAAAAAATAAACTGAATGATGATTTAGAACTGACTTTTGTCGATCAATTGAAAAAGCGCCGTAGTATCGATCAACTCGGTAAGCGGGTACATTATAGTCAGGCTTATCTTGGCGAAATCATTCGGGAAGCAGTGCGGAGTTGTCCTTCGGCTTATGATTCTCAAACTACGCGCATTGTGGTGTTATTTGCAGATTCTCATCATCAATTCTGGGAAATTGTGAAACAGGTGCAGCGTCAGTATATGCCGGCACATATTTACGAAGGAATTGAAATCAAGTTGAATCAATGTGCTGCGGCCTATGGCACGGTTTTATTTTATGAAGATCAAGCCGTGATTCAACAATTACAAAAGAAAATGCCATTAAATAGTGAGGATTTTCCAGCATGGTCGGAACAAACTTCCGGTATGGCGCAATTTGCTGTGTGGACGACGCTGGCAGATTCTGGCTTAGGGGCATCCTTGCAACATTATAATCCACTGATTGATGAAAGGGTCGCAGAGCATTTTCAGATTGAAAAGAACTGGTTGTTACGCGCACAACTTTGCTTTGGGTTAATTGAACAAACAGTAGAAGCAAAATTACAAAAACCGGATCAGCACCGTTTCAAAGTATTTAATTAAAAGTTTATAGAGAACTTTATATGTGACAGCATGGAAGCTGCGGATAAAATCAGATACAAATACGCTACCCAGATCTAAATCTGATTGTTCTATAAATAAAACACATTGTTATCGAAATGCACCTGTCTTGGGTGCTTAAAGCACGTAGTATGACTTTATCGATTTTTTAATAATCAAAATATATAGAGGTGAATTCATGGCATTTTTAGATCAAATCAAACAACGCCGTAGCATTTATTCAATTGGAAAAAATGTAGATCTGGATCAAGCAGAAATTGAGAAAATCATTAAAGATGCGGTGAAGCACAGTCCGTCATCTTTTAACTCGCAAACCTCGCGTGTGGTGATTTTATTTGGTCAATCACATGATACTTTCTGGCATATTGTACGTGAAACTTTACGTGATCTGGTTTCAGCAGATGCATTTGAATCAACCAATAGCAAGATCAATGCTTTTGCTGCAGGTTATGGTACCGCACTGTTTTATGAAGACCAGAACGTGGTGAAGTCGATGCAGGAGCAGTTTGCACTTTATGCCGATAACTTCCCGGTCTGGTCTGAGCATTCTTCTGCTATTGCACAGTTTGCAACCTGGACCGCTTTGGCAGAAAGAAATATTGGTGCTTCATTACAGCACTACAATCCAATTATTGATGAAGAAGTCGCACAAACTTTCGAGATTCCATCTCACTGGAAACTTCGCGCTCAACTGGTATTTGGTTCGATTGAAGCTCCTGCAGGTGAAAAAACCTTTATGGATGATGCAGAGCGCTTTAAGACCTTTGCATAAATAGTTTTAGATTAAAAAGAAGCATGTTGGTGCTTCTTTTTTTATGTCTTAGAATTGTATTTAGATATGATGTGATATGTCTAGCCAAATAAATGCTAAGAACACAGGCTGTATCGCTCCAGCCTTTGTCATAAAATTGTCATTTAGACGCGGCATAGTGCGGCTAATTTTTAATAAACAACCAAAAATGAGTAAAGGATATGGATTTACGTATTGCGGCAACTGCAGCAGTGTTTCTGTTTAGCACACCAGTTTTTTCGGCAGTAACCGTCACAGTACCTGAAGAAATAAAAATTGTTGCCGTAAATGATCAGGAAGTGAGTTCAGGTCTATTGCGTTCTAATCAGACTTATAGCTTGGATGCAGGTGTAAATGCGATCAGCGTACGTTATAACGAATTTTTCCAGCATTCAGACAATTCACATGACATTTTAAAGTCAGGTGTGGTTACGGTAAAAACACCAAGCCTTAAAGATGGCGAAACTTATCGTTTAGCACTCATTCAGGCGCCTAAAGATTTTGATGCAGCGCAAAAATATAAAGATCAGCCCATTATTGGTCTATATGATGCGAAAAATCAGCTCTTAGTCCAGCAGACGGGTGCTAAAGATGCAGCGAAACCATGGTTTGGAAATCGTGTGTTGACTAAAAAAGTAGATATGACCACTCAAGCTGCGACACCAGTTAATCAGCCTGCAGCTGTATATATTCAATCAGCAGACCAGAATGATCAGCAGCTGATTCAATTATGGCAGAAGGCTTCTAAAGCTGAGCGTCAAAAATTTATGACTTGGCTCGCTGAGCAGGCAAATTAAAATATTTTGATGAAGAATCAAAAAGATCACTATAAAGGTGATCTTTTTTTATGAGATGAGGGCTAGAAAATTAACATTTGCTTAAAATTTTCATGTGGAATTAGCTAGAAAAGCGCAAAAAAAGTGTTAAAAATAGCCTTTCAGATTAAAAAATAAACGTATGAATGGTTTTTTTGAATATTTTAAAGAAAAGCCCTTGCGCTCGTTTTGAAACTGTATAGAATACGCAGCACACCAACGCAATGCATGAAACGAAACGTTAAGTGATTGGGTTGGAGCTTAAAGCTGACGAGGTTTTAAGAAGATCATTAAGAGATTATGAAGAACAACTTGTGTGGATTTTTACTGGTTGATCGATCGAAATTATTTTCATTGATTGATGGTAGAAATTACTCGAAGTTTATTTGAGAAATATTTGTCAGAAAATTGATGAGCCAAGATTGGCACCCTTTAAAGGTGCTACATAGTATTAAACTGAAGAGTTTGATCATGGCTCAGATTGAACGCTGGCGGCAGGCTTAACACATGCAAGTCGAGCGGGGAAGAGTAGCTTGCTACTTTACTTAGCGGCGGACGGGTGAGTAATGCTTAGGAATCTGCCTATTAGTGGGGGACAACATCTCGAAAGGGATGCTAATACCGCATACGTCCTACGGGAGAAAGCAGGGGACCTTCGGGCCTTGCGCTAATAGATGAGCCTAAGTCGGATTAGCTAGTTGGTGGGGTAAAGGCCTACCAAGGCGACGATCTGTAGCGGGTCTGAGAGGATGATCCGCCACACTGGGACTGAGACACGGCCCAGACTCCTACGGGAGGCAGCAGTGGGGAATATTGGACAATGGGGGGAACCCTGATCCAGCCATGCCGCGTGTGTGAAGAAGGCCTTTTGGTTGTAAAGCACTTTAAGCGAGGAGGAGGCTACCGAGATTAATACTCTTGGATAGTGGACGTTACTCGCAGAATAAGCACCGGCTAACTCTGTGCCAGCAGCCGCGGTAATACAGAGGGTGCAAGCGTTAATCGGATTTACTGGGCGTAAAGCGCGCGTAGGTGGCCAATTAAGTCAAATGTGAAATCCCCGAGCTTAACTTGGGAATTGCATTCGATACTGGTTGGCTAGAGTATGGGAGAGGATGGTAGAATTCCAGGTGTAGCGGTGAAATGCGTAGAGATCTGGAGGAATACCGATGGCGAAGGCAGCCATCTGGCCTAATACTGACACTGAGGTGCGAAAGCATGGGGAGCAAACAGGATTAGATACCCTGGTAGTCCATGCCGTAAACGATGTCTACTAGCCGTTGGGGCCTTTGAGGCTTTAGTGGCGCAGCTAACGCGATAAGTAGACCGCCTGGGGAGTACGGTCGCAAGACTAAAACTCAAATGAATTGACGGGGGCCCGCACAAGCGGTGGAGCATGTGGTTTAATTCGATGCAACGCGAAGAACCTTACCTGGTCTTGACATAGTAAGAACTTTCCAGAGATGGATTGGTGCCTTCGGGAACTTACATACAGGTGCTGCATGGCTGTCGTCAGCTCGTGTCGTGAGATGTTGGGTTAAGTCCCGCAACGAGCGCAACCCTTTTCCTTATTTGCCAGCGGGTTAAGCCGGGAACTTTAAGGATACTGCCAGTGACAAACTGGAGGAAGGCGGGGACGACGTCAAGTCATCATGGCCCTTACGACCAGGGCTACACACGTGCTACAATGGTCGGTACAAAGGGTTGCTACCTCGCGAGAGGATGCTAATCTCAAAAAGCCGATCGTAGTCCGGATTGGAGTCTGCAACTCGACTCCATGAAGTCGGAATCGCTAGTAATCGCGGATCAGAATGCCGCGGTGAATACGTTCCCGGGCCTTGTACACACCGCCCGTCACACCATGGGAGTTTGTTGCACCAGAAGTAGGTAGTCTAACCTTAGGGGGGACGCTTACCACGGTGTGGCAGATGACTGGGGTGAAGTCGTAACAAGGTAGCCGTAGGGGAACCTGCGGCTGGATCACCTCCTTAACGAAAGATTGACGATTGGTAAGAATCCACAACAAGTTGTTCTTCATACGATGTATCTGAGGGTCTGTAGCTCAGTTGGTTAGAGCACACGCTTGATAAGCGTGGGGTCACAAGTTCAAGTCTTGTCAGACCCACCACTACTGACGAAGTACGGAAAATCAGAAACATTGACTTATTGATAAGCTGGGGACTTAGCTTAGTTGGTAGAGCGCCTGCTTTGCACGCAGGAGGTCAGGAGTTCGACTCTCCTAGTCTCCACCAAATTTCAAGATCATAAAAGCACTGCTTTTACTTGAAATTTAAGCAAGAAGCTACGCTTCGCGCAGTATGTAATCATACAGTGATGAAGTTGTTTAGTTCCTAAGCGATCAAGTATTTAGATCCTAGAGATTAACAAGTACAAGCGTTATGATACGCGGACTTGATAATCTCTGTGATTTATCACAGTTTCCTGACCTGACGAAGGCTGGAAAAATCATTAACAGAATATATTTGAGTTGAAATAATTTGTTCAAACTCGTTTTTAAGATCAACACTAACAGTGATTTATTACTGTGATGTGAAGATTAAGGAAATGAGTTCTAGCGAAATTAACTGAATCAAGCGTTTTGGTATATGAATCTAATTGAAGCTGTACAGTAGTTAAATCTACGAAACGCCAACTGTATGAGTAAGTCGCAAGACGAACTCTGTTGCTTATCCTACTTGTAAGGATAAACGACTGTTTGGGGTTGTATAGTCAAGTAATTAAGTGCATGTGGTGGATGCCTTGGCAGTCAGAGGCGAAGAAAGACGTGATAGCCTGCGAAAAGCTCCGGGGAGGCGGCAAATATCCTGTGATCCGGAGATATCTGAATGGGGAAACCCACTTACCATAAGGTAGGTATTGCAACATGAATACATAGTGTTGCAAGGCGAACGAGGGGAAGTGAAACATCTCAGTACCCTTAGGAAAAGAAATCAATTGAGATTCCCTCAGTAGCGGCGAGCGAAAGGGGAAGAGCCCATTAAGTCATATAAGTTCTAGTGGAACGCTCTGGGAAGTGCGACCGTAGACGGTGATAGTCCTGTACACGAAAGGGCTTATATGATGATGTCGAGTAGGGCGAGGCACGTGAAACCTTGTCTGAATATGGGGGGACCATCCTCCAAGGCTAAATACTCCTGACTGACCGATAGTGAACCAGTACCGTGAGGGAAAGGCGAAAAGAACCCCTGTGAGGGGAGTGAAATAGATCCTGAAACCGCATGCATACAAGCAGTGGGAGCCGGCTTAGTCCGGTGACTGCGTACCTTTTGTATAATGGGTCAGCGACTTATATTCAGTAGCGAGGTTAACCGCATAGGGGAGCCGTAGGGAAACCGAGTCTTAATAGGGCGTTTAGTTGCTGGGTATAGACCCGAAACCAGGTGATCTATCCATGAGCAGGTTGAAGGTTGGGTAACACTAACTGGAGGACCGAACCCACTGTCGTTGAAAAGCCAGGGGATGACTTGTGGATAGGGGTGAAAGGCTAATCAAACTTGGTGATAGCTGGTTCTCCCCGAAAGCTATTTAGGTAGCGCCTCGGACGAATACCATTGGGGGTAGAGCACTGTTTCGGCTAGGGGGTCATCCCGACTTACCAAACCGATGCAAACTCCGAATACCAATGAGTACTATCCGGGAGACAGACTGCGGGTGCTAACGTCCGTAGTCAAGAGGAAAACAATCCAGACCGCCAGCTAAGGCCCCAAAATTATAGTTAAGTGGGAAACGATGTGGGAAGGCATAGACAGCTAGGAGGTTGGCTTAGAAGCAGCCACCCTTTAAAGAAAGCGTAATAGCTCACTAGTCGAGTCGGCCTGCGCGGAAGATGTAACGGGGCTAAAACTATATGCCGAAGCTGCGGATGCATAATTTATTATGCGTGGTAGGGGAGCGTTCTGTAAGCCGATGAAGGTGGATTGAGAAGTCTGCTGGAGGTATCAGAAGTGCGAATGCTGACGTGAGTAACGACAATGCGAGTGAAAAACTCGCACGCTGAAAGACCAAGGGTTCCAGTCCAACGTTAATCGGGGCTGGGTGAGTCGACCCCTAAGGCGAGGCCGAGAGGCGTAGTCGATGGGAAATTGGTTAATATTCCAATACTTCTGTGTAATGCGATGAGAGGACGGAGAAGGTTAAGTCAGCCTGGCGTTGGTTGTCCAGGTGGAAGGTTGTAGGCATGTATCTTAGGCAAATCCGGGGTACTCTATGCTGAGAACTGATAGCAAGCTGTACTTGTACAGTGAAGTGGCTGATACCATGCTTCCAGGAAAAGTCTCTAAGCTTCAGTTACACAGGAATCGTACCCGAAACCGACACAGGTGGTCAGGTCGAGTAGACCAAAGCGCTTGAGAGAACTCTGCTGAAGGAACTAGGCAAAATGGTACCGTAACTTCGGGAGAAGGTACGCTGTTGTCTGTGATAGGACTTGCTCCTTGAGCGGCCGACAGCCTCAGAAACCAGGCCCCTGCAACTGTTTATTAAAAACATAGCACTCTGCAAACACGAAAGTGGACGTATAGGGTGTGATGCCTGCCCGGTGCTGGAAGGTTAATTGATGGGGTTAGCGTAAGCGAAGCTCTTGATCGAAGCCCCAGTAAACGGCGGCCGTAACTATAACGGTCCTAAGGTAGCGAAATTCCTTGTCGGGTAAGTTCCGACCTGCACGAATGGCATAATGATGGGGGCGCTGTCTCCAGCAGAGACTCAGTGAAATCGAATTCGCCGTGAAGATGCGGTGTACCCGCGGCTAGACGGAAAGACCCCGTGAACCTTTACTGCAGCTTGACATTGAACTTTGATCTTACTTGTGTAGGATAGGTGGGAGGCTTTGAAGTCGCGACGCTAGTTGCGATGGAGCCGTCCTTGAAATACCACCCTGGTAATATTGAGGTTCTAACTCTGTCCCGTTATCCGGGACGAGGACCATGTCTGGTGGGTAGTTTGACTGGGGCGGTCTCCTCCTAAAGAGTAACGGAGGAGTACGAAGGTGCGCTCAGCGTGGTCGGAAATCACGCGTAGAGTATAAAGGCAAAAGCGCGCTTAACTGCGAGACCCACAAGTCGAGCAGGTACGAAAGTAGGTCTTAGTGATCCGGTGGTTCTGTATGGAAGGGCCATCGCTCAACGGATAAAAGGTACTCTGGGGATAACAGGCTGATACCGCCCAAGAGTTCATATCGACGGCGGTGTTTGGCACCTCGATGTCGGCTCATCTCATCCTGGGGCTGAAGCAGGTCCCAAGGGTATGGCTGTTCGCCATTTAAAGAGGTACGCGAGCTGGGTTTAGAACGTCGTGAGACAGTTCGGTCCCTATCTACCGTGGGCGTTGGAAATTTGAGAGGATCTGCTCCTAGTACGAGAGGACCAGAGTGGACGAACCTCTGGTGTACCGGTTGTCACGCCAGTGGCATCGCCGGGTAGCTATGTTCGGAAGGGATAACCGCTGAAAGCATCTAAGCGGGAAGCCTACCTCAAGATAAGATTTCCCCGAGACTTTATGTCTCCTAAAGAGCCGTTGAAGACTACGACGTTGATAGGTTGGATGTGGAAGCATAGTGATATGTGAAGCTGACCAATACTAATTGCTCGTGAGGCTTGACTATACAACACCCAAACAGTTGTTGTACGAAGCTCGATTGATTCGATATTAAGCAAAACAGCTTGATTTAGTTACGCTGAACGAACAAACTACTGCAACTCAGATATACCTGTTAATGAACGATGTTCAAAGCACTGCTTTGAACAGAGTGCAAGATTTGAAGAAAGCTAAGGCAACCATAAGACCTCAGTAAGTAATCATACCAGTTGTGCTGGCGACCATAGCAAGAGTGAACCACCTGATCCCTTCCCGAACTCAGAAGTGAAACCTCTTAGCGCTGATGGTAGTGTGGGGTTACCCATGTGAGAGTAAGTCATCGCCAGCTCATTATTCCAAAATCCCCCTCCGCATTAGCAGAGGGGGATTTTTTTATGCGAAAATTTAAGTATTTAAACAATTATTAGTCGCGAAAAGCTAGAAATTTAAAATCCATTTTGTATGTTTTTTGGTAAATCTGTGTTATAAAAAATAAAACGGCATAAAAATTGCTTATAAAACGGGATTTTCTATTAAGGGGGTAACAATGAGATTATCAGTGGGCATAAAAATTGCGAACTCGCTGTCATTAACTCCACAATTACAGCAAGCAATTCGGCTATTACAACTTTCAAGTCTGGAATTGGAAGAAGAAGTTCAGTTGCAACTTGATAGTAATCCTCTATTAGAAAAAGTTGAAGAGCAAATTACCCTTGAAAGCTTATCTACTATTGAATCAAATAATGAAAATCACGATCTAACCAATGAACTTAATGCCGATCATCTGCCTGATGACTTACCTGTAGATACCGATTGGGATGATGTTTATACCCATCAACCTACAAGTCTGGGGGCAGCCGAGTTCGAAGAGCGTGAAGATAATCGTCAAGGACATCAGAGCCTGCAAGAATATATGCTAGAACAAATTAATCTGTTGAATTTTTCACAGGTTGATAAATTAATCGCTTATTGCATCGTGGATTCTTTAGACGACAAAGGTTTTTTAGATGCAGAGTTGAGTGAAATTACTGCATCGGTACAACATTTACTCTCTTCTATGGGGTCTGAAGAAGAAATTGAAGATGATGAGGTTGCGGTCGTATTAAAGCATATTCAGCGTTTGGATCCCGTGGGTGTAGGCTCTAGAAGCTTGGCAGAATGCCTATTGGTCCAACTTGATAATTTACCTACATCAACGTCTTGCCGAAATGATGCGATCAAACTTCTGCAACATTATGAATTGTTGATTACCAATGAGCTTCCTAAGCTGATTAAACAGACTGGCTTAAATCCAGAGCAGTTGCGCTGTGCCGTAGATTTGCTAAAAACATTGAAACCTCACCCGGGTCTGGAATTTGAAAACAAGGAATCGGATTATCAGGTGCCAGATGTCGTGGTGATGAAAAAGAATAACTGCTGGCAAGTCAATTTAAACTCGGATGTACTGCCAAAGTTACGCGTCAATTCTTTTTATGCCAAAATGATTCGTCGTGCAGATCAAAGCGATGATAATCAGTACCTGCGTAATCAGATGCTGGAAGCGAAGAACTTTATCAAAAGTATCGATGAACGGCATAAAACATTATTGAAAGTCGCGACTTGTATTGTAGAACATCAAAAAATGTTCTTGGAAATTGGGGCGGAAGGCATGAAACCTCTGGTTTTAAGAGATATTGCCGAAGAAGTCGAATTGCATGAATCTACAGTTTCTCGTGTAACCACCAATAAATATATGCTGACCCCACGTGGATTGTTCGAGTTGAAATATTTCTTCTCAAGTCATGTCGGGACTACTTCAGGTGGTGAAGCATCTTCTACTGCTATTCGTGCCAAAATCAAAAAACTGATTTCCGAAGAAAATGCCCGTAAGCCTCTGTCTGATAATGCAATTGCCAATATGTTAAAAGATGAAGGCATTGATGTGGCACGACGTACGGTGGCGAAATATCGTGAATCGTTACATATTCCTTCATCTTCTGAGCGAAAAGTCTTGATCTAAAATTTGAAATCTGGCTATTCTAGAGATTCATTATGACAACATAATGAATCTTTTTTTCTTTTGAGGAGCAGTAAAATGATTTGATCCAGGACTTAAAATACGGATATTTTATTTATAAGTTGCTGTATTTAAATTATTTTATATTGTGACTCTTCTAATCCTAACGAAGGTGAGGGATAGAACTATGCAAATAACAATTCGTGGACATCATTTATCGATTACGCCAGCTATTGAAGAAAGTATAAAAACCAAGTTTTCACAGATGACGAAGCACCTAGATCAGGTGAATAGTATGCAAGTGAAACTCTCAAAAGATCATCAAATTGATAAACGCTCTAGAAAGGGCAGTAGTAATCATATCGCAGAGGCTATTATTCGATTACCGGGCATTGAATTTTTTGCTCACGCCACCGCAGATGATATGTATACCTCAATTAAAATATTAACCGAAAAACTCAAACGGCAGATTGATCGATACCGGGAAATGCATTTACAGCAGCATCCTTTAGCCCTATAAAGGACAAATGATGAAAAAGAGGTTTTAAAAGCCTCTTTTTTTTATATATATAATGTATGGATCCATGAATTATTTTTGCTATTTATAGTAAAATGGCTCGTTTTACACCCTTAGTCCTATAAGAGGTCTTGTGATGAATAATGAACAGCTCGCTGAAATTTTAGAAGCCGCTTTTCCAGAGGCGGATGTTGCTGTGAGTGGTCAGGGCGGAAAATTTGATCTCCGTATTGTGGATGATCAATTTGAAGGTAAGCGTCCAGTTGCACGCCAACAAGCTGTTTATGCTCCTCTCAATGCCCATATTGCCAGTGGTGCAGTTCACGCAGTAACGATTCGCGCGATGACAAAAGAAGAATGGCGCAAAGCAAGCTTATTTGGAGCTTAATCATTTAATGGATAAATTTTTAATTCAGGGCGGTATCAAGCTCGAAGGTGAAGTGCGCATTTCTGGTGCAAAGAATGCAGCACTTCCATTATTGGCAGCAATGATTCTTGCTGATACCCCGATTACGCTCAGAAATGTTCCTAATCTAAAAGATGTCAATACGTTGGTGAAGCTGATTGCTGGTCTTGGGATCACCATGACTTATGAAGGCGATACGGTTGTTGCTGATACTTCTACATTAGATAACCAGTTCGCACCGTATGAGCTCGTAAAAACTATGCGTGCTTCTATTTTGGTGCTTGGTCCATTATTGGCGCGCTATGGCAGTGCAAAAGTGTCTTTACCAGGCGGTTGTGCGATTGGTTCCCGTCCTGTCGATCAGCATTTGAAAGCTTTAGAAGCTTTAGGCGCCGAGATTGAAGTCGAAGCCGGTTATGTACATGCCAAAGTCGATGGTCGCCTGAAAGGTGGCGAAGTTGTCTTTGATATGGTGACTGTGGGTGGGACAGAAAATATTCTGATGGCTGCCGTGTTGGCCGATGGTGTGACCACGATTCGCAATGCAGCACGTGAACCTGAGATCACTGATCTTGCGCAAATGCTGATCAAGATGGGTGCCAAGATTGAAGGTCTAGATACCGATACTTTAATTGTGACCGGTGTCGAACGTCTGCATGGCTGTGAATATGCGGTTGTTGCTGACCGGATTGAAACCGGTTCATATCTGGCAGCAGCAGCGATCACTGGCGGTCGTATCAAAACCACGCATACTGATCCGTCCCTGATGGAAGCGGTGCTGGACAAGTTTGAAGAAATGGGCGCAGAAGTGACCCGTGGTGACGACTGGATTGAACTGGATATGCTGTGTAAACGTCCGAAAGCTGTCAGCTTCCAAACCTTACCACATCCAGAATTTCCAACCGATATGCAAGCCCAGATTATGGCTGTGAATGCCATTGCTCAAGGCTTTGCGACAATTTCTGAAACGATTTTTGAAAACCGTTTCATGCATGTTCCTGAATTGGCACGTATGGGTGCCAATATTCAGGTTGAAGGTAATGATGCTGTGGTAACGGGTGTAGAAAAACTTTCTGCTGCACCCGTAATGGCAACAGATTTACGTGCTTCGTTCTCTTTGGTGCTGGCAGCACTTGCCGCTGAAGGTGAAACGCTGATTGACCGTATTTATCATATTGACCGCGGTTATGAAGATGTAGAAGCAAAGTTACAAAGTTTAGGTGCCCAAATTAAGCGAGTAAATTAATGAGCGATATGAGAAACGATGATCCAAACTTTGACGTAATGGGCAATTTTGATCATGGTTTAACTTTGGCATTAAGTAAGGGGCGTATCTTAAAAGAGACTTTACCTTTGCTAGAAACAGCAGGGATTAACCTTTTAGAAGATCCTGATAAATCTCGTAAATTGATTTTCCCGACCACGCATAAACAGGTTCGTATCTTAATTTTACGTGCTTCAGATGTACCGACTTATGTTGAAAATGGTGCAGCCGATATTGGTGTGGCCGGTAAAGATGTATTGATGGAACATGGCGCGCAAAACGTCTATGAACCATTGGACCTGAAAATTGCGGTATGTAAATTGATGACCGCCGGTAAGGTGGGGATGCAACGTCCTAAAGGTCGTTTAAAAATTGCGACCAAGTACGTGAATTTGACCCGTCAATACTATGCCAGCCTGGGTGAGCAAGTGGATGTGATCAAGCTGTATGGCTCCATGGAACTTGCACCATTAGTTGGTCTGGGCGATTACATCGTCGATGTCGTAGATACAGGCAATACTTTGCGTGCCAATGGTTTAGAGCCACTTGAAGAAATTTGCAAAGTGTCTTCGCGTTTAATCGTGAATAAAGCCAGCTTCAAGCGTAAGCAAGCATTGTTAAATCCGATTCTGGCACAGCTTGAAAAAGCCGTAGAAGAACGTGAAAAGGCCAAACAGGCTTAAATTTTTTGCATAAAAAACCGTCCTTTTAGGGCGGTTTTTTTTATTCGATTGAACATAAATACGATGTAAATTCTTTCATCAATTTTACCAAAAGCTATTTCCAATAAAACTCATAGGGCTAGAGCACTATAGCTGCCGACAAAAGTCTGGAAAACAGGTAAACTAAAGCCTTCGAATTCAAACCTGATGGGTAAATTGATGCGACGTTTATCGACCCAAGATCAAAACTTCAAGCAAGCATTTGCTGACTTGTTGGCTTTTGAAACTGTTAATGATCCTGAACTTTTAAAAACCGTAGATCAAATTATTGCTGATGTTCGTCAGCATGGTGATGCTCAAGTTCTTAAACTCACTCAACAGTTCGATCGACATCCGGCGCATCAATTTTCAGATCTAGAGTTAAGCCAAGAGCAACTAAAAGCTGCCTTCGAGGGTCTAACAACTGAAGTACGCGAAGCCTTAGAACTTGCTGCATCACGCGTGCGTGAATTTCACCAGGCACAAAAACAGGACGGCTGGACCTATGTCGATGCTTTGGGGAATACGCTCGGTCAGAAAGTGACCCCCTTGGATCGTGTTGGGATTTATGTACCGGGTGGTCTGGCGTCTTATCCATCTTCTGTGTTGATGAATGCGGTGCCTGCACATGTCGCAGGAGTGCCGGAAATTATTATGGTGGTGCCTGCGCCGAATGGTGATTTAAACCCATTGGTACTGGCGGCTGCATATCTGGCAGGTGTGACGCGTGTCTTTACCATTGGTGGTGCACAAGCAGTTGCGGCCTTGGCTTATGGTACCGAAACTGTCCCAGCAGTAGATAAAATTACCGGCCCAGGTAACCGTTTTGTTGCTGCGGCAAAACGTGCGGTATTTGGTCAGGTCGGCATCGACATGATTGCAGGGCCTTCTGAAATTTTGGTATATGCCGAAGGCCAAAATAATGCTGAATGGCTGGCGATGGATTTACTTTCGCAAGCTGAGCATGACACTGTGGCACAGGCCATTTTCATCACACCAGATGAACAGTTGCTGAATGATGTTGAGCAGGCGATTGAAATGCATCTAGCAACATTACCGAAGGCAGAAATTGCCCGTACCTCGATTGCCAATCGTGGTGCTTTGGTCTTGGTGAAAGACCGTCAAGAAGCGTCAGATTTGATTAATCAGGTGGCGCCTGAGCATTTGATGTTGTGTTTAGATGATGCAGAAGCAATGTCTGATAGCATTCGTCATGCAGGTGCGATCTTTATGGGGCGTTATACGCCTGAAGCCATTGGTGATTACTGTGCCGGTCCAAACCACGTCTTGCCAACTTCAGGTACTGCGCGTTTTTCATCGCCACTTGGTGTCTATGATTTCCAGAAGCGTTCAAGTCTGATTATGTGCTCACAAGAAGGTGTAAAAACTTTAGCAAAAACTGCGGATATCTTGGCGCAACAAGAAAACCTGGATGCGCATGCGCGTTCAGCACGTTATCGTTATTAATCATAAATAGCATTACAACCTCTCCCTGACCCTCTCCTAAAAGGAGAGGAGAATTTAAACCACAAAAATCTTGTGTCTTTAGTAATGAAAATTCCTCTCTTGCGCCATATATGGCTCAGGGAGAGGTTAGGAGAGGGTTTAAAGAGAATACAAAATGAATATCACAACAGAACAAATGCGTTTTTGGAGTCCTGAAGTACGTGAATTAGAACCGTATACCCCAGGCGAACAACCAAAAATCCAGAATATTTTAAAACTTAATACCAATGAAAATCCGTATCCACCTTCACCCAAAGTGGTAGAAGCAGTTCAAAAGGTACTTGCGAATTCGGCTGATGTTTTGCGTTTATATCCAGACCCTGATGCATCAGAGTTGAAACAGGCGATCGCTAAACAACAAAATGTACCTGTTGAAACCATCTTTGTCGGCAATGGCTCAGATGAAGTCTTAGCACATATCTTTAAAGCATTTTTTGTTCAAGAACAGCCTGTACTTTATCCAGATATTACCTATAGTTTCTATCCGGTTTATAGTCAGTTTTTTGGCGTCAAAACCAAAATCTTGCCACTGAATGATAACTTTGAAATCGTTGTGGATGACTATAAACAAACTAATGGCGGCATTATTATTACTAATCCTAATGCACCGACCAGTATTGATCTGGGTTTGGCAGCCATTGAGGAAATCCTGCAAGCCAATCCGGATTCAGTGGTGGTGATTGATGAAGCCTATGTCGACTTCGGTGCCGAATCAGCAGTCAAGCTGGTTGAGAAATATGAAAATTTAGTCGTATGTCAAACCACATCGAAGTCACGTTCTCTTGCTGGTCTGCGAGTGGGTTTTGCGATTGCTCAGCCACATTTGATTGCAGCACTTGAAGCAGTCAAAAATAGCTTTAACTCTTATCCGATGGACCGTTTTGCGATTGCTGCAGCGGTAGCTTCATTTGAAGATCAAGCCTACTTTGAAGCACAAAATCAGAAAGTCATTGCTAGCCGTGAAAAGTTGGTGTCCCAATTAAATGAGCTTGGTTTTAAAGTTTTACCATCGAGTGCTAACTTTATTTTTGCCTCATTGCCATTTAAGGATGCAGGCGAACTTGCAAGTGAGTTGCGTGAACGTGGCATTATCGTACGTTATTTTAACAAGCCACGTATTAACCAGTTTTTAAGAATTACTATTGGTACAGATGAGCAAAATCAGCGTTTAGTGGATACATTAAAAAACGAGATTTTAGTTTAATCTCTCAAAACCCCTCTTTCATAAAGAGGGAATTTTTCCTCTCTTTTTAAAGGGAGGCTAGAAGGGATTAAAAAAGCGAATCAAATGATTCGCTTTTTTATTTATTCAGGCCGATACCAGGTATTGAGTAGATTCAGCATGGCTTCAACTTTATCAAAACATTCCTGATATTCTGCATCACAATCCGAAGAAATAGTAATACCACCCCCCGCCCATAAAGAAACATCTTCTTGATATTTTTGGATGGAACGAATCAGAATGTTCCAGGAACCGGTGCCATCAAAATTAAAATAACCCATTGAACCGCAATAAGCCCCACGTGCTGCACCTTCCAATTCAGCGATAATCTGCATGGCACGAATTTTAGGTGCACCCGTAATTGAGCCACCTGGTAGGGCTGACATTAACACCTCGAAAGGATTCACATCTGCTTTTAACGTTGCTTCAACTTCGCTCACCATATGATGCACTTGATTAAAACTTTCGATATTAAATAATCTCGGTGTTTTAACCGAACCTGTTTCCGCATAAACACTTAAATCATTACGTAATAAATCTACAATCATGACATTTTCTGCCTGATCTTTTTCCGATGCTTTTAACGTTTGTTTAGATTGTTCATCCAGCGTTGGATCGCTATAGCGTGGCATGGTGCCTTTAATTGGTTTGGTGATAATTTTCCGATTTTTTTCGAAGTCAATAAATAACTCGGGTGAGCAGCTGAGTAATTCAAAATCACCAATACGCAAATAACCCGCATAGGGCGCTTCGGTTAATGTCCAGAATGCTTGGGCAGTGGCTAAGAGGGAGCCTTGGGCACGACCTTTAAATTCTTGGGTCAGATTAATCTGATAGCAGTCACCTGCAACAATATAGTCCTGAATTTTCTGAAAAGCCTGAGTATAGACAGATTTGGTCCAGCGTGAGGTACAAGGATTTTTTAAGTGAAATGTCGGGTGAATTTTATCTTGATTAAGTAAGTTCTGAATATGATTGAAAATCTGTTCTGCCTGTCGATCATCACTATATAACATCCAGCCATCAGGGGTTGATTTAATGTAGGAAGTAAATTGACCAATAAATAAACCAGGTTGAGGGCGATCTGAATACTGAATATGTTGTTGAGCTGCATAATCGTAGCCGATAAAACCGACATAACCTCCATGAAATCCATTGTTTTGAGGATTTTTTAATGCATCAATCGCTAAATTAAATTCAGATGGGCTGGGTTGATATTGTTCAATCTCTGTTCTTTTAAAAGACTGAATTTGTGATGTCTGCGCAACAAAATATTCTTGAGCGCAGCAGGCAATAAAAGGCTGACCATTATTATTTAAATACACCAGATGATCTAATGTCTTCAATGCGGACAATAGATCTGCAACCAGGCGTGATTCAAATTTTAAAGGGCGATGATAGAGAGCTTCGGTCATTCAGTTAAGGAGAATTCGATATGACTCACTATTTTATATCAAGAAGCCAGGAAAATATTTTTAAATCATGAAATACCGTTTATCGGTAAGCGACAGATTGCGACCAACAACAGTTGATCAAAAACTGACTCGACGCTAATTTAAGTGGGCTAGCAAATTACTCAAGGAAAGATGCTTAAGCTGTCAGAAAATAAAAAATACAGCCTAAACACTGAGTAATTCACAACCAAAAAAAATAGTACTCTTGGGAGAGTAAACAATGAAAAAATTCACAAAATTAGTTTTAGCGACTTCAGTTGCATTTAGTGCCAATGCGATGGCGATGCAAGCAATGGATGATGCATCTCTAAGCGAAACAACGGGTCAAGACGGTTTGACAATTGGTATCGGCATCTCGAAAATTGCTATTGAAAAATTATTTATCCATGATAACGACGGTTTAGCGCCAAAAGGTGTTGCAAATGAGGCGGGTTTCGGAGGTACTTCTACAGCAGGTGCGATCGTAATCCGTGGTAAGACTGATACAGCACCTGATGCTGCTGCTCTTGCTGATCCTACTACTGCAACGCATGGTGTAGTAATCGGTGCCAATTATGACAATAATGGTGCCTATTTACTTGCATCCCGTAACCTTGCTGACTTGGTAATTGATTCGGATGCTGGTGCTGGTAATCCTTTCATTAATGTTGCTGCACAAGTATCGGGTCTAGATATCAAAGTTGGCCGAATTGGTGTAACTGCATCTGGTGCAGATGATCCGGATTCGATTCGTCGAGGTGGTGCCGGTGTTGTAAACGACATCATTAGTGGTTTTGACGTTAAAACTGGTGTGATAAATGCCAATATTCAACTGGGTGCTGCTCCACAAGGCGCTATGATCAAGATGAATACTGTAATGGTAGGTGGTCTAGAAATTAAAAACCTAGGTATTTTAGATAACTCATCTAAAAATAAAGCAGTAGGGCTGGTAGGTACGACTCCAGTGACTACACGTGAAGCAGGTGAGATTTATGTTGAAAGTATCAAAATTGCAGATGCGGATTCTAATGATTTAACTATTAGCCAGAATATTTCTGTATATAACGATGCTTATGTAGGTACTACAGCTCAGTTAGGTAAGGCAGCGCATGTTCGTATTGTAAGTAATGATACTGGGGCGAAAGACCAATACATTAAAGGTATTCATTTAGGTAACCGTGAAGCAAGATCATCAATTGGTGATATGGAAGTTCAAGGTTTACAAACTTTCTACTCTCAAGCTCAAGGTAGTTATACTAAAGGCGCAATTATTACCATTTCGGGTCACTAATCTTTATTTTAAAAAAGCGCGTGTTTACACGCGCTTTTTTATGACTATCTCACTTATCTAAAAAATAAAAAAAATACTGTATTTTTTTGAAAAAGCAGGTATCTTTCTAGTTACAGGGAAGTAGAGTGAATGCTCTATAAAAAGAAAAATAGGCACATCATGCCCATTATAAGAAAAGTTAATAATTATGTTAGAGATCGCGTTGGGCTCGGCGTTGATGTATTACGCTGCCAAAGAAGCTCTGGATATCAAAAAACAGCCGAATGGGGCTGTTCACTATACTGAAGTTCTTGATTCAAGAAATGACTCTTTTGTGCGTATGCACCGTGAAGCTGTAGAAGTAAAACCGGCACTTCTGGATCAGTTTCAGGGCATTGTACGTCAAGCTTATGACTATAGTTGTGGTTCGGCAGCACTGACGACCCTCCTCAATGGTTATGTCGGTACGCAGCTGGATGAGCAGCAAGTCATGAGTGGGCTGATGAAATTCGGTGAAACGGATAAAATTGTTGAACGCCGTAGTTTTTCTCTGCTTGATATGAAGCGCTTTGTTTCAGCCTTAGGGTTGGAAAGTGGAGGCTATCGAGGAGAGTTCAAAGATTTAGTCAATCAAGATCAGCCTGCCATTGTTCCGATTTCCTATGCAGGATTTAAGCATTTTGTAGTTTATAAAGGTTATAAAAATGGCCGGGTTTATGTTGCAGATCCGGCACTTGGTAATATCAGTTTTGAGGAACGGCGTTTTCAGGATATTTGGGAAAATAACACTTTGTTCCTGATTAATGTACCTGAGCAATATCGCAAAAATTTTCTAGTATTAAAAGAATCAGATATGCGTCATGTAGAAGATGCTACGATTAATCGCTATGCCTTGGTTGACATGCAGTATCCACAATTTTATATGGACAAAATTGCTGATAAAGCTTCTACGATCCGTATGGACCGTAATCGTAATACAGAGTCAGAACAATTTGGGGAATATCAACATAACTTCCTGAGACTGTATTACAAGAATAAATAAAACGAAAAACAGTAATAAAAATTAAAATGGTGAAATGGATATGAACAGTAAATGGATGAACAAGACGTTCTTGGCACTGAGCATTCAAATGGTAATGGGCGTTGCATTTGCTGCAGAAGAACCAGCACTAGGTGAATACGAAACGGTTGATGAAGAAGTTGTTGTTGAAACTGCTGCATCTGTACCGGCTCAAACCGGGCAGGTCAAAACGCAGACTGCAGAAGAATCGGAACTAGGTGGATATGAAGCAGTTGAAGAGGCTGCCGTGGAAACAGCAGCACCTGTAGAGACTCAAGCTGGCCAGGTAGTAGATGCATCTCAAGCTTTACAGCAACAAGAAGGAGATGCTACTCAGGCAGCTAATCTGGAAGAAGTATTTACGTCAAATGAACGCCAATACTCTCTGATAAAACAAGGTGAAATTTCATCATATTACGATATTGATTATACCTATTATCGGGACACTCAACTCGATATAGAAATGGCTCAGGGCCAATTGTATCAACTACGTGTTCAAGAAAATGCAACACATAGTATGACTAATACTTTCACTTTCCAATATGGCGTGAAAGATAACCTGACCTTGACTGCATCCCTACCTTTAGTGGCTAAAACTGACTTGTTAAAAGATACGTCTACGGCAGGCTTGGGTGATATTAGTCTGGGTGCTCGCTGGGAGCCCTTCCCACTAAAAGCAGGTCGTCTGCCTCTGATTTTATTTGGTAATTTATCAACTAAAACCGGTGATAGCCCTTATGAAATTAATGCCGCGACAGATCTGGCAGCAGGAAAGGGCTATTACTCTGCTGGAGTGGGTGCTAGTACACGTAAATACATTGACCCAGTTGTATTGTTTGCATCGGTTTCTGCGAACTATGGTTTTAAAGAATCGGGCCTGAATCAGCGTCGAGGTAGCCGGATTATTGAGGAGTTTGAACCTGGTGTTAGTGGAGGCTTTGCCTTTGGTTTCGCATATTCATTTAACTATGATGTTTCGATGACCATGTCCTATCAGCAAAGCTTTAATACTGGTGCGGAATTTAACTATAACACTGGTGAAAGTTATTCTGCTGCAGATCAGACCAGTTCTACCTTTGCAATTTCCTTAGGGGTGCGAGTTTCTCCAGAAACAATTGTTAATGGTACCGTTGGCCTAGGGCTGACCGAAGATGCACCGGATGTTTCGTTGGGACTGTCATTCCCACTTGATATTTTAGGTTTTGGTAAAAAAATTAGTTAATAGGGGTGTCGTATGAAAAACATTCGACTTAGCCCGTTATTAACAGGAATTATTCTTGCGGGCTGTTCAAGTTATACCTTTGCACAATTGGGAACCAACCTTTCAGTTGATTTACGTGCACTATCCATGGGGAATGCCGTCACCGCAGATCCTCCAGGGGTCAATGCCATCCACTTTAACCCGGCTGCACTGACTAAAATTGATGGTCTGCAAACCGAACAGCAAATCATTGTGGCTAATTTTGATATCCAGCGTGAGTTTTCAGTACCGGCCGGATATAACGTATTTGGCTATTCTGATGATCCCATTGTCTGTAATGACGGTCCTGAAGTTTCATCTGATTTGTGTACCGATTTTAAAGGCCCAGTCAAAGGCGATGTGGAATATGTCAGCCTCTATGTTCCTTTTCTGAAAAAAATGGTGGATTTAGGCGAAGGTCTTCCTTTGACTGCACCCACGATGGGGATCGCATACAATCCCCCTGGATCGAAAGCCACTTATGCGACTGCTGTTTATGCTCCTCTCATGGCAGGTTTTGGTCATGAAGATGGGAACCCGGCAAACTTTATGGGACAGCAGGTTGCTTTAGAGCGGATTACCTATCTGTCACCATCCATCGGTTATGAGGTCAATGACCAACTGTCGATTGGTGCTTCTATCGGGATGTCTTATCAAGCCATCGGGATGAAAACGGACTTGCGTTTCCCGAATGAGTTGATTGGGATGTTGCGTATGATCGACGAAGTCGTGTGTACGCCGTTTAAAGAAAATTCCGACATTATTACAGATATTCTTTTGCTCGGGATCTGTAATGCGGATGAGGGGATGAACCCATTTGGCAAGTTTGGTCAAATGCAACTGGAGCTTGAGCAGAACTTAAGCCCAAGTTATAACCTGGGAATATTGTGGGAACCGCGCGAAGACTTTAGTTTTGGTATGGTGTACCAAAGTGCTGCAAAAATGCGCTTAAAAGGTAAATATCATATTGATAATGCCAAAGCTCCTCAGGAAATGATTAAAGGTTTAATGACCTCACCGACTGGCCAGATTCTGGCTGCAATTCTTGGATTTCCTAATTACATACCATCGAGTGAATCTGGTCTGGTGTCGCAGGATTTTGAATATCCGGCGCATTTTCAGGCAGGTATCAAATATAAAGTGATGCCAGATTTGCAAGTGAATTTTGATATTGGCTGGACAGATTACAAGGTCTGGGACGAATTTAAATTCGAATTTGATCGTACCATTTCAGCCCTAAAAATTGCCAAAATTTTGTCTGCCAATGTTACTGACTCAACCTTGGCTTTACCGATGGGATTTGAATCGCCGTGGAACTTTGGTATCGGGATGGAGTATTCCGCTACAGACCGTTTGAAGCTTCGGGCAGGTTATGAACCACGGACCAGTGCTATTCCAAAAAATAAGCGTAATACCATGGTACCGATCAATGGTGCACAGTTATTTGGTTTAGGTGTGGGTTACCGTTTTGATGCAGACACTGATCTGGATCTATCAATTGGTTTCTTGCGTAGCAAAGATCAGATTCCAGCAAATACCAGTAGTTTAGCCAACCAGACAGGGGTAAATAACCTGTTATTAAACCCATATGCAGGTTTAAACGTAAAAACAGATACCAAAATTACAATTTTAGGTTTGAATTATCGCACGCGTTGGTAAGGGAAAAATGATCAAGACAGGGAACGTTGGATTGACAGCGGTACTGGCATTAAGTCTGGTATCCGTGTCTTTTTATACAAGCGCTAAAGAATTTATTACGATTATTGGTCCGGATGGACGACCATTAGTCGTACCCCGTAATAATGCAGAGAAAAAAATTGAGGACAAATCTCGATTGTCGAAAACAGTAGGAACTGCAGCAGTTCAGTCCACACCTGTAAAACAAAACTTAGAAAAAGTGTCCGTCGTAAAAAATGGACAAGTCAAACCTAAGCATGACCATAATATGGTTGTACAACCAGTACAACCAGTACAACCAGTACAACCAGTACAACCAGTACAACCAGTACAACCAGTACAACCGCATATTGCGCAAGAAAAGATTCAGTCTAAACCACAATTAATACTTGGATCTCAAACTATTCAAACTCCTGATGCTGGAGTTGGATCTTCTGTTGCTACCATACAAAAGCCGGGATTTAGCCAGGTTGAAGGCATTGAATATGTGGATAGTGAGTATCTGGAAAATAAAGAATTTAATTTGGAAGGCAAAAAACGTTTCTATAGCATGCCCGAAGGAGTCGTGGATAAAAATATCGGAACTACCCAGATCCAGACAATTGAACGTGAAAAAGGGGTGGGACAATCCGTATTAAAATCCTTGTTTCAAACGCCAGAAGTAGATTCCGGTCCTGTGGTACTGGCTCAAAGTTATTATCGTATTTCACAGTCGGAGACCATTGATAGCTTGGGCAAGCAATGTTTTAATGATAAGAAAATTAAAAAAGCTAAAGAAATCAGCCATAAAAAAGCAGTTAACCTCTGGCCACGTGCGCCTCTTAAAGCAGACGAATTTGATTTTGAAGTGGTAAAGCTTCAATCCGATATCCAGAATATTCAGATTAACTCTTATGCCTCTAGCCAGAAAAATCCAACGTATTATTGGCCTTTTGTTGTATTTTTAGACAGTCGTGGCTGTGTGCTTGAAGGGGCGGGTGGTTTTAAAAATCAGGAAGGACAGGCGAATATTATTCAACATGAGCGTATCGAAGGGATTCTCCAGATTCCTGCTCAAAGTGAATATATATTATTGACGCCTTTGGCCTCAGCAATAGATGTTGAAGACAAGATGCTGATAAATCATGGACAACTAAAATTAGTCGCCATTCGATAAGGACTATTCGAGTACAAAAAGATGAAAAATAAAATATTATTTCCATTTGCTTTAACCACACTTTTAACGGCACTGAGTGGGTGTGGTGGGGAAAGTGCCAATGTCATTCCAGAAAAAAATGATGAAGCCACGACCAATGGTACTTGTACCCCAGGTACAACTAACTGTGTGGAATGGGGGCTGGAATATCCGCTCGATGGTTTGAACTTTAACTGTAGTAGCGATACAGAAAATACCTTTATTACGTTATTTGATAGTAAAAACGGGGTTGCTTCTGGAACCTGTCAAAAGACGGATAATATTGAGTTTTATATTCAAAGTTTTGCTTCGCGCAAGATTAATTTAGGTCAAATTAAACTCAGCGATTATGCTAGTTTTAGTGCCCAGACCCAGCTGCCGCGTTTAAGTGTCATCGATATTGCAACTGGGATTACTCGACGTCCGGTAGCTGATTTGGTGCCTAATGATCCTACCGTTCAGGTGGCCATGCGTCTGGTTAAAATTCTGCAAGCTTTGGCGCTAGAAGAAGGGCGTATTATTAATCCATCTGATGTACAACCTTTGTATATTACTGAAGAGATGCGTAAAGACCTGGCGAAAACCAGTGAGAATATCAATTTGATGGATGCCGATTTGGCGACCAAAATTAAAGATTTTGTTGATATCAGCACAATTTCGGATGAGGTGGCTTTTGCCACCGTTAAAAAACTGGTGACGATTGCTAACGCAGCCGTGTATCAGCCAGAATTTTCATTATTCTCAACTTCAGGCGTAATTGGTAGTAACCTGACGGGTTCAGATGGACTGGTGGGCTGTAATCAAAGCCCTTGTGATATTAAGAATAAGAATACTAAATATTTATTTGGCCATTTTATGCTGATTACCGATCGCCAGGGCTATACCTTTGGCAGCGGCTTACAATGGCGTGATAATGAGTTAACTCTGGCTAAAGAAAATTTATCTTCCTTAGGGGGGATTAATGCTCAACTCATCCGTAAGGTGAAACCGGTACAAATGACCGCTGATCCGCAAAGTTCATGGATTCATCCAACCAGTAAAACCATTAACACGCCTTACCGCTTGAATATTGCAAATAATGCGACTCCGCTTGAGTTGTATCAAGGCAGATTGTTGAATGATTATGTGATCGCGGGTAAAGAAGCTTTCTATAAGATGGTGACTGATAAAAAAACGCTGGATACTTCCGATCAAGCCAACTTGGGGTTGTGGCGTTTGCAGGCCGATGGTGAAAACTATACGGGAAGCGTTGATCTTTATAAGATTTTCCCGATTAGTTATCTGGATCGTCAGGTCTTTAAAACAGCGCAGAACGTCGTAGATGGGGAGAAATATATCTTCCCAATGTATGCCAATCTGGAATTTAAATTTACAGATACCACTGTTAATCCAATTACTTTAGGAATCGTAATTGATAGTAATGGTGATGTACGCACCAATATGCAATCCTCTAGTAATTTCGCGACTGATCCTGTGAATGGCTGTCAAGGTGATGTGTTGGCAGATACGCTCTTAGATCATCAAGGCATACAACAATACCGCCTCGGGACTTTGGGACGTGCATTTGTCGCTGATAAAGCGGTTTCCATGCGCCTGATTTTGGCCAATGAAAAGTTTGGTAATATCAATGGCGCATTGGTAGGGGTAGACTCACGCATCCAGTCTTCACCAGATTCTAGGGATTCGATTGTGATCGGTGGTGCGCTGCTCAATTTGTCTAATGTGTTAGATA
Source organism: Acinetobacter sp. CIP 51.11 (assembly GCF_000369665.1). Classification (GTDB taxonomy): domain Bacteria; phylum Pseudomonadota; class Gammaproteobacteria; order Pseudomonadales; family Moraxellaceae; genus Acinetobacter; species Acinetobacter lwoffii_S. The sequence continues at coordinate 1,085,346 of NZ_KB850129.1, read as the reverse complement.
CTAATGTCGGCCAGAATGGGCGTGTAACTTTCCTGAATTCGGCAGGTGATGGGGTGCAATGGGCCAATACCTATGCCAGTTTCCAAAAAGTTTATAATAGTAACAATGAGGGTGAAACACCGGCAGATATTAACCTGGCAAAATTAAACGGTGGTTCGGTTGAGTTTAAGCTTGCAGATTGCTATCAAGTCAAAGCCAAATAATATTATTTAAAAATAAGAAATCCCATCTTAGTATGGGATTTTTTTATGCATATTAGATTTAACCGGTATGGTCTAGACGCGTGCCTAAGGTTTCCAGATGCATTGGGAAAGTGTTGCTTTTACGATCTTCAAAATAGTGTCTGAGGGTATGTTCTACACTCGGGAAGGCAAGTTCAGTCCAGGGAATATCTGCTTCATCAAATAAACGTGTTTCGATGGTCTCTTCACCCGCACCAAATTTTCCATCAATCAGATTGGCTTTAAATAGCACATAAATCTGACCAATACGTGGAATGTTATACATACAGTACAACTGTTCAATGTCTACTTCAGCTTCGGCTTCTTCGCGGGTTTCCCGGGCAGCCCCTTGCTCCATGGTTTCACACAGTTCCATATAGCCGGCAGGTAAAGTCCATAAGCCGTAGCGTGGTTCAATGGCACGACGGCACAGCAGTACTTTGTTTTCGAATAAGACTAAAGCGCCACAAATCACTTTCGGATTAATGTAATGAATAGAGCCGCATGAATCACATACGCTGCGAATTTGCTGATCGCCCAAAGGAATTTTAGCAGTGGTTTTATGTCCACAATTCACACAGAAGTTCATATTCATCATCAATGATAAAAGTATGCTCAGGATAACTGAAAAAGCAAAATTTGGCATCATTTCTCTCCCGCCCCGACTAAAATCAGCTATGATGAAATTATGATCATCTTCAGGGCTGAGAGAATGGATGCATGTGAATTGACACACAGGTTGCAGCAACGATTACGTTTTTCCAAGCGTATCCGATCTGCGCATGCTGCCGTGTTGATTGCAATTACAGATGAAGCTGACCCAAAAGTATTGCTGACGCGCCGTTCAGCTTATTTGAATAACCATGCCGGAGAAGTCTCATTTCCGGGTGGCAAGCGCGATCCGCAAGATACCAGTAATATTGTGGTGGCTTTAAGAGAAGCCTATGAGGAAACGGCACTCAATCCTTTTGATGTACATTTAATGGGTGATTTGCCGATGCAAAAAGCCCGCAATGGCATGCTGGTCAAACCGATTGTGGGACTGATTCCTCCACAAGTGAAGCTGATTCCACAACCGACGGAAATCGACCGGATTTTCTTTGCCTCATTGCAGCATTTACTTGAAGTGACACCCACGCCTTATGAAGTCCGTTTTGCCCAGCAATCTTTATATTTTCCGAGTATGCGGGTAGAAAATGAAGTGGTTTGGGGCTTAACCGCACGTATGCTGATTTCTTTATTTCAATATGGGCTGGATTATAAGAAAGACTGGCCATTTTTACTTAATTCTCCAACTTTTAAACGCTCCAAATTTTTTTAACCCTTGAACAGGATTTTATCAATGTTGTACAAATTTCAGGGACACTTACCTACCGCTACACATCAGCCCTGGGATGGCTGGGTGGCACCAACGGCAACAGTGATTGGACAGGTTGAGCTTGGACGACAAGTCAGTGTCTGGTTTGGGGCTGTAGTACGTGCAGATAACAGTAAAATTAAATTGGGTGACTTTAGTAATGTGCAGGAAAATGCAGTGTTGCATACGGATGCAGGCATTGAGATGCACATTGGTGATTATGTGACAATCGGCCATCAGGCCATGCTGCATGGTTGTACCATTGGCGATAACAGCCTGATCGGGATTCAAGCAGTCATTCTAAACAATGCCGTGATTGGGAAGAATTGTATTATTGGTGCCAATGCCTTGATTCCGGAAGGCAAGATCATTCCAGACAATTCCGTGGTGATGGGCTCACCCGGTAAAGTGGTGAAAACGCTGGATGATGACAGTATTCAAAAATTAACAATGAGCGCCATGCATTATGCCGAGCATTTTCAGAAATTTCAGGATTTGGAAGAAGTGCAACTCTAAGGCACTCTTTTAATGAGTGAATCATAAGCCTAGATTTTCTAGGCATTTTTGTATCTGTTTCGGGAAAATCTCGCGTAGCGGATATGAGTGGAGTATCATATCCGCGTTTTTTATATTCTCTGAATTAAGGTTGTGCATGAAAGTGCTGGCATTGGAGACTGCCAATGAGCAGTGTTCCGTTTCTGTAATCGATGATACTCAAGAACTATTTTTTCAGCTTGATGCGCGCGCCAAGGCACAAACGCAAACGATTCTCCCAATGATTGAACAAGGTCTGCAAGATCTTGGGCTGGCCATTGCTGATTTGACCGCGATTGCCTTTAGTCGTGGTCCGGGTTCTTTTAGCGGTGTCCGCATTAATGCTGCCGTGACTCAGGCCTTGGCTTGGTCCAATGATGTGCCGGTGATTCCGGTGTCAACTTTGCAGGCTTTGGCACAAGCAGCCTACCGTTTGCATGGTCTGACTGAAGTGTCTGCGGTATTGGATGCCCGCATGAGCGAAGTCTATATCGCGAGCTATCAACTGGATGCACAAGGGATTATGCAACCGGTCGATGATGAGCAACTGTTAAGTTATGCAGAAGGTAGCCAAGCTGTGCGCTTTACCCCGGTTGGCTCAGGTGCTGAATTGGTACAAAGCGAAACTTCAATTTATAAAGATGTGCATGCGACCGCACAGGATATCGCCAGCATTGCACGTGCAGCGGCACAAGCAGAAAACTGGGTCAGTGCAGAATTGGCATTACCCGTATATTTACGCGATAACGCGTGGAAAAAAATTCCAGAACAAGGTAAAGCATAATTAATTAGGATAAAGCATGGATCTTTTACTGCTACTCAAAGCGGCCATCATGGGTATTATCGAAGGCATTACCGAGTTTTTGCCTATTTCCAGTACCGGCCATTTGATTTTGGCATCAGAATTAATGAATTTCTGGACCAAGGAAAAGAGTGATGTATTTGTCATCGCGATCCAGATGGGGGCAATTGCTGCCGTTATTTATGAATATTGGGCACGTCTTTGGGGTGCAGCGACCGGGATTGTCAGCGGTGAACCGCAAGGTCGCCGTTTAGGCATTGGCCTGATTCTGGCTTCTATTCCGATTATATTGATTGGTCTGACTTTGGGACAAACTGTCAAACAATTACTGTTTAATGATATTGCCATCGCCATTGGTTTGATCGTCGGTGGTTTGATCATTATCTGGATTGAAAAGAATCCACCACAAGTCCGTGTGCATGAAGTTGAAGAACTCAGCATTAGAGATGCGATCTGGATTGGCCTGATTCAGGTTTTATCCTTGATACCGGGAACTTCCCGTTCAGGCGCAACCATTATCGGTGCAATGTTCCTAGGTGTGTCCCGTAAGGCAGCGACTGAATTCTCATTTTTCTTGGGTATTCCGGTCATTATCGGTGCTGGCCTGCTGGATCTTTATCAAAGCTATGATGTCTTAAATACGACTGAAGACTGGACCGTGATCGGAGTTGGGCTTCTGGTTTCCTTTATCTCGGCATTGATATTAATCCGAGCGCTGGTCGCTTATGTGGCCAAACGCGACTTTATGATCTTTGCCTGGTATCGTATTGCTTCGGGTCTGCTAATTTTATTATTTGCCTATACGGGTTGGAAACTATGGTAAGCGCGATTCGCTTATATACCGAATCTGACTATCAAGAGAAAGCACAGCACTTTGAGGCTGTGCTTTCTTCTCGTGGGGTGCAGGTCGAGATTGAAACTGTTGAAAAACTCAATGCACGTTTTTTCCGTTTAAATTCTGAACTGGCGCTTTGTGTCGATGCTGACGGACTCTGGTTATGTGCCAATGGCATGAAGATGCAACCGGACTGGCAAGCGGAAACCGGGCGTTTAAAACGCGCATCTTTAAAGTCAGAAATGATTGCACGCGCCTGTAATTTAAGTGAAAAACCAAGCTTAGTCGATGCGACTGCGGGTCTAGGGCATGACAGTCTGTTGATGGCACATTTAGGTACGCAAGTCACCCTGGTTGAACGGCATCCGATTCTGTTCACCTTGCTTGAAGATAGCCATACACGTGCCCAGTCGGATGCATTCCTGAGTCAGGTCGTGTCGCGGATTAATTTGGTCTTTTCTGATTCAGCCGATTATTTAAAACAGCAGGCCGAGCAGCAGCAGATTGTTGATGTGGTTTATCTTGATCCGATGTTCCCACAGCGGGATCAAAATCAGCAGGCAGTCAAAAAGCAGGCACAGGTCAAAAAACAGATGCAGCTGTTGCATATGTTATTACCTGAAGATGGTGAAATGGATCTGGGCGATAACCTTTTAGAACTGGCGCAGAAAATTGGCAAACGTGTTGTGGTCAAACGTCCGCGTCTGGCGGTATTTTTAGCCGGAAAAGAGCCAAATCATCAATGGCAAGGCGATGCTTGTCGCTTTGATGCGTATTTTCAGCATGAACTTGTAGCTGAATAGGATAATGGCTTCTTTATTAAGCAAAGATTTGTTATATATTTAAAATTAGCATTGATTAAATGCTTATCAAGCATAAACTTATTCAGCACATTAGCGAGCCACTCATCTCCTTGAAATCCTATGATCGACTTTAAACCCTCCATTAATTTTTGGCACGATTTTAAGAGCAACCAAATTGCCGGGATGTGGTTATTTCTGGGGTCGAGGCGTTCTTTACAACTGGTCCGTCCATCCATCATGCAACTGGTGTTCTGGGGGATCTTGGGTGGCTGCGCCAACAGTTTGTTTAGCTGGCTCAGTTCAGGCCGTATGGGAGATTTTAATTCTCAAGGTCTGATCAGTTATGCGCTTTGGCCTTTCATTGCCCTGATTGTCGGTATTTTTCTGTCACAGCGGGTCAATAATCCACGCTTGATGCTGGTGCCAGCCTTGTTGTGGCTGGTATTAGATACCCATATCATGCTGTTCCAGTGTCTGATCCAGTATCTGGGTGATCTGGATTATCTGCCTTATATCCTCTACGACTATATTCCAACGCTCTTTGTCATACTGTTTGTCTGGCAAAGTCTGGCAGTCGTCTGGGTCATCTCGCGTGAATTAAAATGGCCGTGGTGGGAACGTGCGCTGATTATGCTGGCGACCCTGTTTACCTTGGTGGTCTGGCAGATTTCAGTTAAAGATCAGCCCATCTGGAAAGTTGAAGAAATTCCACCGAGTTTTGCCGAAGATGCTTTCTATGCCCAGCCAACTCTGCTGAACAAAGCGCTGGAAAATATCGAATACGGTGAATTCGCACAGTCGCACTGGTATTTCATGGGGGTGGCCGGAGCGAGCTATCAGGATGTATTCCATTCTGAAGTCGAGCGGATTAAAGAACAGTTTGATACCCGTTTTGGTACTTTTGGCCGATCGATTGCCTTGGTCAATCACCCAGCGACACGTACCACCATGCCGATTGCTTCCAAAACCAGTATGGAGCTGGCATTGCGCCGTATGGGGCAGCAGATGAACCGTGAAAGTGACGTATTATTTTTATATATGACCTCTCACGGTTTGCCGAATGTATTTGAAATGGAAAATGCCCCACTGGATCTGGCGCAGGTTGATCCAAAATGGTTGCGTGAAACACTAGATGCATCAGGCATACGTTGGCGCGTGATCGTAATCTCGGCCTGTTTTTCAGGCAGTTTTGCTTCTGCTTTACAGAATGACAATACCTTGGTGATTACGGCTTCGGCAGCTGATCGGCAGTCTTTTGGCTGTTCGAATGAAGCGGATTATACCTATTTTGGTCGTGCGTTCTTTGATGAAGCCATGCGTGAAAATAGCAGCTTGCAAAGCGCTTTCGCACAGGCCACAGATACCGTAGCAAAATGGGAATCAGCTCAAGGTTTTGAGCCATCAGAACCGCAATGGGTGATTGGTAAGAATATGGAATTGATGTTGCCGCAACTGGAGCAACGTTTATTTCCACAGACCACTACGGCGACATCATCTCCCTAGATCAATGTCATCCACAGATCGGTTGTAATAATAAGGAATAGCCATGGAACTTATACAGAACAATAGAAGCTTTGAAGGTGAACAGCGGATTTATCGTTTTGATTCGCGCTATCTTAAAACCCCGACCAAGTTTGGCATTTTTCTGCCGCCTCAAGCTTTAGAAGGTCACAGCTGTCCTGCCTTATTCTATCTGGCTGGTTTGACCTGTACCGAAGAAACCTTTGCCATCAAGGCGCATGCACAAGGTTTGGCGGCACAGCTTGGCTTGATTTTGATTACACCTGATACCTCACCACGTGGTGAAGGCGTGGCAGAAGGCGACAACTGGGATATTGGTCAGGGTGCAGGTTTTTATATCAATGCTACCCAGGCGCCTTGGGCTGAACACTATCAGATGGAAAGCTTTATTGTCGATGAGCTTTATGCACTGGTCACTGAGGAATTCGTGATCCATCCCGGCAAGATCGGCATCTTTGGCCACTCTATGGGCGGTCATGGCGCATTGACTCTGGCATTTAAATATCCAGAAAAATTCAAATCTGTTTCAGCCTTTGCACCGATTTGTGCCCCGAGCCAGTGTCCTTGGGGCGACAAAGCATTCTCGAATTATCTGGGCACTGAGAAAGAGGCATGGCTCGAACATGATGCAACCGCTTTGGTTCAGGAAAAGGGCGCCTTATTTAGCGATATCCTGATTGATCAGGGTTTTTCGGATCAGTTCTATAGTCAGCTTAATCCAGCCTTGTTTCAGCAAGCTTGTGATGCCGTCAACCAGCCGCTAACTTTGCGTGAACATCAGGGCTATGATCATGGTTATTACTTTATTCAAAGTTTCGTAGATGACCATTTGCAATTCCATGCCGTGCAGTTAAATCCTTAAAGCAAGACTGCACACATCTAGCAGTACTAAAAAGATTAAAAAACCTCCAAAATGTTTTTACATTTTGGGTTTTTTTCTTTTAATATCAGGTGTATAAAAGTATAAAAAATTGGGGTCGTCATGCAGCAGACAGCAGACGGTATTCGTGTCAGTGAGCCATTATTTCCAGCTGCTTCAAGTTTTTCGACTGAAGCCACGCCTTCAGTCCGCCCCAAATATCAGCGTTATGGATTCAGATTTCATGGCAGTGCATCCGAATATTTTGGTATCTGGATGGTGAATCTGATGTTAACCATTATTACGCTTACTTTGTATAGCCCTTGGGCAAAGGCACGCCGTATGCGTTATTTCTACGGTAATACCCAATTGTTAAAACATCGCTTTGACTTCATTGCCATGCCAAGCCGAATTCTACTAGGTCATCTACTGGCATTGGAGCTGTATGTGGTAACAGTGATCTTGACCAATTACTCCATCTTGGCCACCAGTTCATTATTGCTGATTGCTGCGATCTGTCTACCTTGGTTAATTCGGATGACCCTGAAATTTAAGGCTCGGAATAGTAAATATGGTAATGTCCGGTTTCATTTTAGTGGAAGTAATCGGGAAGCCTATAGAGTCTTATGGCTCGCGATATTGGTTAATATTTTTACTCTGTTTCTTTTCAGCCCAGTGGTGATCTGGCTATACAAACGTTACTGCTTTAATCATTTATCGATCGGACAACTTCAGTTCAGACTAGGGATTCAGTTGTCTAAATTTATGTCAGCAGTCTATGTTCCCTTATGTCTGTGTCTGGTGATTGGTATCGCATGGAGTGCAGCAATCGTTTACTGGGTCGATTTGATCGGTACAAACCTGTTTACCTTGGGTATTGTATTGAGCTATCTATTTTGTCTGGCCTTGGTCTGGCCGATGATCTCTGCACGTTTATATATATACCTGGAATCATGTAGAGCTTGGTCAAAGTTACTTTAAAACACGGGTAACTACCTGGCGTTATAGCTGGATTGTGCTGAGCAACTGGATAGTGCGTGTTCTTAGTCTGGGCTTAATGACGCCTTGGGCTGCCATCCGTTTATATGAATATCAGTTAAAACACTTAGAACTATATGTGGCAGAAGATGAAGCTAATCTTGAGCATATCTTGCAACCTGATCCGAGTGCTTTGGCCGATGAAATCCTGGACGTATTTGATTTCGATGCGTCGCTATAGGAGTAAATGTGATGAAACGACCTGTTGAAGTTAAGTTTTATGATGGAATTCTCGCTGAAGCCCGCCGTGCCTGGATTGTGCCGGATCAGCAACAAGGAATTGCCTTGAAACTTGATGAGGATGTTCCAGCACAAGTTAGCGATGCAGATTTTTATTTTGCTTATCCGGACATGGCCTACATTGGTGGTGTCGGTGGTCGTAAACCGATTATTGAGTTGCCTGAAGAGCGTCGGATTGAGTTTTTAAGCAAAGCGCCGCATTGGCTCGGGATTAAACATAAAGATATTTATCATGCGATCTGGAAGTTTGAACGTTCACCAATCCTGATTTTCTTTTCCATGATCATCGTGATTAGTGTAGTAATTGTTATTTTAAAATGGGGGATTCCTTATAGCGCCAAACAACTGGCAAAACTTCTTCCGGAGCAGATTCTGGTTGAAGTAGGCAACCGGACAGAGCAGCAATTAATTGCCCAGACCCAGCCAAGTACACTTCCGGCAGAACAGCAGACACGATTAAAAACTTTGTATGAACAAAAGATTGCCGTTGGACCACCGGCAAAGATTATTTTCCGTCAAGGCGGATCAAGCATGGGCATGAATGCCGCAGCCATCCCGAATAACACCATTATTGTGACTGATGAACTGGTGAAAATCAGCGGTACCGATGAAGAAGTCCTTGCAGTACTGGCCCATGAACAAGGCCATCTGGTACAGAAGCACAGCATGCAAAAAGTGATTTCCAATCTGGGGGCGGCGGGACTGTTTGCCTTGGTGACCGGAGATTTAAGTGATGTGGTCACAGCCTCTGTAGTCGTGTTGACTGATGCTGGATACTCACAAGCGATTGAACTGGATGCCGATGACTATGCCATGCAGCATTTGCATCAACAGCAGATTTCCAGTATTCACTTGTCTAACTTTTTGCAGCGGGTGGAAAATGCCAGAATACTGGCAGAGGAATCGCAAACTATAAAAATGAAAAATTTCACTCTCAATATCGATGGAAAAGACCGACACCTGACAGAAACCGAACTGAAATGGATTCGCCTGATCGGGAAGTTTAAAAAATATCTGAAATCTCACCCCGAACTGGATAAAAGAATTGAGCGTATTCATGCCTTTAATGAACAGGCGAATCATCGTATTTAGTTTCTGATCATTGCTATGCCTTGATCATCAAGGCTTTTTAGTCCCTATCTTTGCCAGTTAGCAGTCAGATTTTCCTGTCCCATACGGATCAGATGATCCAGTACTACATTTTCAAGTTTATTCAGGTCAGTGGATTCATCATTACTTTGAATCGTTACGGTTAGATGATCCTGTTCAGGAGCCAATATCACTTCAGCATTTGGAAAATGAATCAGGAAATTTTGTTCGGTTTCATCAATATTAAATTTATGTTTCCAGTGATTGGCCAGGCGTTTGGCAATTCGTGAAGCTTGTTGTGTCTGGATATGGGCAATACTTTTCATCAGTCTTCTACACTATTCATCATTATCCTGCACTTTAAACCAAGCGGTGATGCCGGCATAAGCCTCAAAGCGTTACACAGCGTTTTAATCTTGCAACATCGAATCACAGTAGCCGGAGCGGATTTGATATAATGGGAAAAATCCAATTTCAACAAACCAGGTTCTCCCATGTCCAAGCCTTATTTAATTGCCCCTTCTATTTTATCTGCTGACTTTGCCCGTTTAGGTGAAGAAGTCGAGAATGTGTTGGAAGCAGGTGCAGACGTTGTTCATTTTGATGTCATGGACAACCATTATGTACCGAACCTGACTTTTGGTGCAGGTGTTTGTAAGGCCTTGAAAAATTATGGGATCAAGGCGCCCATTGATGTGCATTTGATGGTTAAGCCGGTGGATCGCATGATCGGGGATTTCCTTGAAGCGGGTGCTGATATCATTACTTTTCATCCAGAAGCTTCTGATCATATTGACCGTTCTTTACAGTTGATCAAATCAGGTGGTGCAAAAGCGGGACTGGTATTTAATCCGGCAACACCATTGCATTATCTGGATTATGTGCTGGATAAAGTCGATCAAATCCTGCTCATGAGCGTGAACCCGGGCTTTGGCGGACAGAAATTTATTCCAATGACTTTGGATAAATTGCGTCAGGCACGCAAACTGATTGATGCTTCAGGTCGTGATATTCGTCTGGAAGTCGATGGTGGCGTTACGCCAAGCAACATTCGTGAAATTGCCGAAGCGGGTGCCGATATGTTTGTAGCTGGTTCAGCTATTTTTGGCAAGCCGGATTATAAAGCTGTGATTGATGAAATGCGTACGGAATTAGCGAGAGTAGGGCAGGTTCAACTGTAATCGTTAAAAACTCATAAGTGCATAAATATGTGGATAACTTTATGGATAAGTGTGTAGATATCTATGTTGATAACCATATGGATATGTTGCATAAAATGTAATCGTTTGTAGCCTGATTGATTGCGATTTAGACAAAATTTGTATAAAAAGAACTCAAATTGGGTTCTTTTTTATCGCCTATAAATCTTGTCTTTGGTGGTTGTTTATTCACCATAGGTTGATAATGGAACCAGGCAAAAAGTGATCAATGTGTCGTATATTTGTGTTTCATTATGTAATTTCTCCAGACAAAGTTTAAATTTAATTGATGTGTATAACTTAATATTCTGAGTCCATTCTCATGTAATTGTTGTGAATGAATTGCCCGATTATTAGAACTATTTCTGACTTGGCATTTTCAACATCTACCATAACCAGAGTAGCCATGAATGTCGTGAGGATTTGAGTAAGGCAAAGTTAAGTTGTATCTCGATAAGTCATGTTTTGTAAAAATAGCCAGATTACTGCAATGTGGTTTTATAAAATTTTTACACCTAGGAGGAACGACCTCCCTTGTGAATTGCATATCGGAATTTACAGGAAAAATCGTCAGGACGGCCTGATTCTTATATAAAAGGAGGAGGGCTGCATGGCCTGGATCGTACTTATTCTTGCGGGTATTTTTGAAATCGTTTGGGCATATTCGATGAAGCTGTCTGAAGGCTTTACCAGACTTACCCCAAGTATTATTACCATTGTCTTCATGGTACTGAGTTTTGCTTTGCTGGCTTATGCGATGCGTACTTTGCCACTAGGTACAGCCTATACGATCTGGACCGGGATTGGTGCAGTGGGTTCATTTCTCATTGGTATTTGGGTTTTGGGTGAACCCGCTACAGCGTTGCGTATGCTGGCTGCCGTACTCATCATTTCCGGTCTGGTGCTGATGAAAGTATCCTCTTCATAATTTGTTTCTGCCTGTCTCGGTGAACTGGGTTAATATAGAAAATGAACTCCAGTGATTGGGACAGGGCACCATCATGAACTTAAGTTATCTTTATATGGACTCGCCTGTAGGTCAGCTACAGCTGGTCGCGAATGAAACCGCGCTGGTAGCCGTGCTTTGGGATTGTGAACAGCCGAATCGGGTGAAACTGGCGACCTTGGTTGAAGATCCGCGACATCCGGTCTTGATTGAAACCAGACGCCAGCTCCAAGAATATTTTGCCGGTCAGCGCAATGTTTTTGACCTGCCTTTGGACTTTGCCGGTACTGATTTTCAGAAAAAAGTTTGGCAGGCGCTACTGAATATTCCCTACGGACAGACCCGAAGCTATCGTGACATTGCTGAACAGGTGGGTAATATCAAGGCAGTACGCGCCGTGGGTGCAGCCAATGGCAAAAACCCGATTTCGATTATTGCACCCTGTCATCGGGTGATTGGTCGCAGTGGCAAGCTGGTAGGATTTGCCGGTGGTTTGGATAAAAAAGAAATCCTGTTAAATATTGAGCGAACGCATTAATATTTCAACACTTAAAACAAATGAAAATTAGAATATGGAACATTCTACCATACAGCTATTAAGTCCATTCTGGTCCAGCTTAGGGTGGATTCTTCTGCTTTTCTTTGGCGTGATGATTTTTAAATTATTCAAGCCATTTTTAAAAGGGAAATTAGGAGAATTTGCGGTTGCTGCCCATGTCAAACTGTATTTAAAAGATCTTCAATATATTCTGCTCAATGATTTGACTCTTCCAGACGGGACAGGCGCGACCACGCAGATCGATCATCTGTTATTAAGTCCTTACGGAATATTTGTGATTGAGACTAAAAACTATAAAGGCTGGATATTTGGAAACGAGCGACAAAAAACCTGGACCCAGAAAATCTATAAAAACAGTTATAAATTTCAGAATCCGATTCATCAGAACTATAAGCACATCAAAGTATTGGAGCAGCTACTGGCAGATATTGTGGAACCAGACCTTTTGCATTCTGTGATTGTATTTATGCCGGATGCTGTGTTTAAAACACCGATGCCAAATCATGTATTTCGGGGTGCAGGCTGGATCGACTATGTGAAAAGTTTTGATCAGCAGATGATTTCTGAAACGAAATTAAAACGGATACAACTGCGGCTAGAAAAAGAAGTTTTAGAAAAATCTTGGAAAACTAATCGGGAGCATGTAGAAAATTTAAAGCATCTTAAGCAGTCATAAGCTTTTACGAGTCCATAAAAAAGCCTTTAAATCATTCAAAGGCTTTTTGGTTTTAAATATTTGAAGCTTTCAGTTTTTCGGTAATCTCGGCCAGAACTTTAATCCGTTTTACTTCATCCCATAATGCTTTGGCTTCAGGATAATGTTTCGACATCATGCCGAGCCATTGCTTGTAACGACCGACCATCCCGATCTCAGTTTTGGCTGGGCCGTTGATAAAACGAATTTGCAGTTGTAGCAGTTCATTCCATTTCATCAAAGGTGCATCCGAGTTTTGACGGATACATTGAGTCAGGTCGGGTGTGGTCACTGCACCACGGCCAATCATCAGGTCTTCGCAGCCAGATTCTAGTCGGCACTGTTTGGCATCGGCATTGTTCCAGATTTCACCATTGGCTATCACATTGATTTTGAGTGCTTCACGAATCGGTTGTAGCTGGTCCCAAAAAGCGGGTGGAGTATAGCCATCGGCTTTGGTGCGTGCATGAACGGTAACCCATGCTGCTCCTGCATCTTCAATGGCATGGGCATTTTCCAGCATGAAATTACGGTCCATATAACCCAGACGCATTTTGGCGGAAACCGGAATATGCGCAGGCACTGCATCACGCACGGCTTTAACCAGCTCATGTACGACTTCGGGTTCATCGAGCAGGACTGAGCCCCCGCGATGACGGTTCACGGTTTTGGCCGGACAGCCAAAGTTCATGTCAATTGCCGGTGCGCCCATGGCTGCCACTTTGGCGGCATTCGCTGCCAGCATCTCCGGATTATTTCCTAAGAATTGGACATGTACCGGTGTACCTGCCGCCGTCTTGCCATCATTCAACAGTTCAGGGCAGTAAGTATGATAAATATGATCGGGCAGAAGGGAATCGGTGACACGGATAAACTCGGTCACACACCAGTCAAAGCTACCTACGGATGTCAGCACATCACGCATAATCGGATCGGTTAAGCCTTCCATGGGAGCAAGCACAAGTTTCAACGGTGCACACCTGTAAATTTAAAACGGTGTTATACGTTTTTTTAGGCAGCCTGTCTAGGCTGGATCGGAATTGAATGATGAGTACCTGAAAATTGAACTTTTTGGGCTGATATAAAAAGGCCTTTAATGTGGATTAAAGGCCTTTAAAAGTGAAAATTAAGAAGGTTTAGCAATATCCAGCCATTTTAGTCAGCCAGTTTCTCGACTTTCATACTTTCACGATAATACTGACAGCCCTTGTACAACAGGAAGCAACCAATCAATCCGGCAATCGCATTGACGATCGAGATCGAGTTACCAACCATTAAGGTATTCTGGAAATATTTATCCGTGATTAATGCCACAGCGGTGGTTCCGACGCCTAAGGCAATCAGGTTTGAAACCAGCAGGAACTTGGCAGATACCTGTGCGCGTAGCTGGTTTGGTGTCAGCATTTGCGTAGCAGCAGCCGATGCAGGAATCGGGAAAGTGGAGAAGAACATCGCCACAAAAATCAGCGCAAATGAAAGCTGCATATTATCGACCTGAGTGAACAGCACACTCGGAATAATCAGCGCTGCACAGCCAATCGCACCGGTACGAATTGCAGCATCGCTATAGCCACGTTTCGAGAAGAAGTCGATCAACCAGCCACAGAATAAGGCACCCGAAGTATTCGCGACTAGAATAATCGTACCGAGGATATAACCGGTTTGACTCGCATCCAGACCGAAATTACGCATGTAATAGGCAGGTGCCCAGCCCAGCAGCGAATACAGCATCATGGTGTAAAAAGAAAAGCCAATAAAATGACAGAAGAAGGTCTTTTTATGTGTCTTGATAAAACCAATCGAATTTTTGAAAGAGGCTTTAATGACCTGGCCATCCTGATCGACTTTCATACCCTTACGTGCAGGTTCACGCACCGTCAGCACCATGAGTAGGGCTAGTAATACGCCTGGAAGACCCACAATCATAAAGGTAAGTTGCCAGGTTTTCACTTCACCAATGAGGGGTAAGGCTACGAAGCTGACATCTTTTAGCAGGCCAATCACATAGCCGCCAATCAGGAAAGCTAGGCCCGAACCAATAAAGGCACCAATCGCATATACACCGAGTGCACGGCCTAATTTATCTTTCGGAAATAAATCGGCAACGATTGAATAAAAGGCAGGGGAAAGCGCAGCTTCACCGGCACCCACACTCAGACGTGCAATAAACATTTGAATAAAGTTTTTACTGAGGCCACAAGCCGCTGTAGCGAGACTCCAGAATGCAATCCCGGTTGCAATAATTTTAATCCGTGACTTTTGATCCGCCAATGCGGCAATGGGCAAGCCCATAATGGCATAAAATAAGGAGAAGGCCAGACCCTGTAACAGACTAAACTGAGTATCGCTCAG
Source organism: Acinetobacter sp. CIP 51.11 (assembly GCF_000369665.1). GTDB lineage: Bacteria > Pseudomonadota > Gammaproteobacteria > Pseudomonadales > Moraxellaceae > Acinetobacter > Acinetobacter lwoffii_S. The sequence continues at coordinate 1,070,297 of NZ_KB850129.1, read as the reverse complement.
CATTAAATCGGCTTTAATCGGTTCAATCATGAGCGATAAAATTTGACGGTCTACAAATGACAGAATGTAAGCCACCATACAAATGACCACCACATACCATTGATAGGTGCTGCTTTCCGGTGGCGGTTCAATCTGTTCAGACAGCGGCACAGCCGTTTCTGTCGGTGTAGGCTCAAAATTTTGATTTGTTGGTTGAATCGTCCTTTCAACCATTTCTAGGTTCAGCGATTTATCATTCATCATGCAACATCCTGTGCTGATCGTTTGAGATATTTATTTGATACTTTTAATATGCTTGTTATTTTTATATTGTATCGTATTTAATTAATCTAGAGTCTAAATAGAGAGACGTCAATCTGTTTTTAAAAATAGATACAAATAATTTTTAAAGGCAAAAAAAAGGAATCATAATGATTCCTTTTTTTGAGTTTAAATTTTTAGCCACGCTCAACCAGCGTTAAAATATCGTAGGTTGCAACCAGTTCATTGCGTTGGTTTTTTACTTTAATATCCCAGACCACGACACCATGTGGCTTCTGTGCCGGATCGCGCAGTGCTTTTGGAGTTTTCTGCTTACAGGTCAGTTCTACCTGAATGGTATCGCCAATTTTCACCGGTTCTACAAAGCGCAAGTTGTCCATGCCATAGTTGGCAATGACTGGGCCCTGGGCGGCATCAACGAATAAACCGGCTGCGGCAGACACCACGAAATAGCCATGGGCCACACGTTCACCAAACAGGGATTCTGCTGCAGCAATCTTGTCCATATGCGCATAGAAGTGATCACCGCTCAGGCAGCCGAAATTCACCAGATCCGCTTCGGTCACGCTACGTCGTGCAGTCAGTAAACGCTCGCCTATACGCAATTCATCAAATGATTTTTTAAAAGGATGCACGCGGTCTTCAAAGACTTGAGCTCCAGCCGTCCAGCTATGGCCGACCTGAGTCATGGCATTTGGCGAGCCTTGAATCGCAGTACGTTGCATATAATGTTTGACTGCACGCAAGCCGCCGAGTTCTTCACCGCCACCGGCACGTCCCGGTCCACCATGAACCAGTAAAGGTAATGGAGAGCCATGTCCGGTACTTTCTTTGGCACTTTCAGCATCCAGAATATGGACACGACCATGCCATGGCGCAATTTTGCTGAGCAGTTGTTCAATATTTTCATCGGTATTGCGTACGATGGATGCCACCAGGCTACCTTCGCCACGTGCCACCAGGTCAGCCAGCTGAGCCAAGTCAGTATATGGCATTAAAGTCACTACAGGCCCAAAGGCTTCAATCTTATGAATGTTTTCTGCCTGAACTGGTGCTTTGCAGACCAGTACTGTCGGTGGGTAACATGCAGACTTCTCAGTATTTTGTACTTGCAGCTTAAAGTCTTGGCGCAAGTGGCTACCGAATACAATCTCTGCATCCTGGCTCAGCTGTTCAACTTTTGCCGCGACATCATGTTTCTGTTTGACGCTGGCCAAAGCACCCATCGTCACGCCTTCCTGAGCCGGATCGCCCACGACCACTTTTTTTAGTTTTGCAATCAGACGGTCTTGTACTGTATCCAATAGCTCGGCCGGCACAAAAGCACGACGAATGGCGGTACATTTCTGTCCGGCTTTGGTGGTCATTTCACGGAAAACTTCACGGACAAATAAATCAATCGTTTCATCATTGGCTTGCGCCGTCAAAATTGCACTGTTGACCGAGTCTGCTTCCATGGTGAATGGAATCGAGTAGGCATTTAAGTGTGGATGCGAACGCAGTTTTTGCCCTATTGAAGCAGAACCGGTAAAAGTGACCGTATCTTGAGGATTTAAATGATCAAATAAATCATAGACCTGTCCGCAAATGAGCTGCAGTGAACCTTCTGGCAAGAAACCGCTTTCATGAATGGCTTTAACTACGGCATGAGTCAGCTCGGCACCTTCGGTCGCCGGTTTGACAATACAGGGTACGCCTGCCAGCAGTGTCGGTGCGATTTTTTCCAGCATGCCCCAGATCGGAAAGTTAAAGGCATTGATATGCACGGCGACACCGGCTTTAGGCGTCAGAATATGTTTCGCGCCAAAGCTACCTTGCTTAGAAAGAGGAATCCAGGCATCTTCGACCCATGCTGTTTCATCACTCAGTTCACGACGCACCAAACTCGAATAAGCATATAAGGTGCCAATCCCGCCTTCAATATCAATCCAGGCATCTTTACGGGTACAGCCGGTTGCTTTGGCAAGCTCATAAAAGTCTTCTTTGCGTTCCATCAAATACTGAGCCACTTGCTTCAGTGCATTGGCACGTTGATGGAAGGTCCATGTGGCAATAGTCGCGCCTTTTTGTTTGGCATACTTCACCACGGCTTGGGTATCGATGCCCTGACTGCCGACCTGATAAACCGCTTCACCGCTAAGGGCATGATAAACCGTACGTAAATCGGCTTGCGCTGCGTATTCCTGGCCGTACACCAGTGAAGATAAGCTTTTGATGGCAATAGGATTATGGGTTGATTCAGTATCTTGATAATCCGTTGTGCTTGAGCTGCTGTCTAACTCTAACATTGTAAAAACTCCATTTATGATACGTTTTGAGATATATTTTAATTTTGATGTTTCATAATTTGTGTTGAAAAATTGAAAATGTCAATCATAAATCTGTATTTAAAAATGCGTAACAATAAAATAAAAAATATTAATTTATATAAAACAAATATTTATTAAAAATAAGGGGTGAAAATTAAATGATACCAATAAATAGATATTGATTTTAATTACGTATCGTTTTAATTTGAGTGTATCAACACTTGGGATAAGTGAGGGAACAATGAATAATCAACAACAAATCTTCGATCAAAAGATTGAAAAGGATATTTCCATCGAGCCGAAGGACTGGATGCCGGATGCTTATCGTAAGACCTTGATTCGTCAGATTGGTCAGCATGCACACTCTGAAGTGGTGGGCATGTTGCCGGAAGGCAACTGGATTACCCGTGCACCGACCTTGAAGCGTAAAGCTGTGCTGATGGCAAAAGTTCAGGACGAAGCCGGTCATGCCTTGTATCTGTACAGTGCTGCAGAAACCCTGGGGGCGGATCGTGACGACATGATGGATAAACTGATTGCCGGTCGCATGAAATATTCTTCCATTTTTAACTATCCAACCCTGAGCTGGGCCGATGTTGCCGCGATTGGCTGGCTGGTGGATGGTGCAGCCATTGTCAATCAGGTTGCGCTGTGCCGGACCTCTTACGGTCCTTATGCCCGCGCTATGGTGCGTGTGTGTAAAGAAGAGAGTTTCCATCAGCGTCAGGGCTTTGAAGCCATGATGGAACTAGCCAATGGTACGCCGGAACAAAAGCAGATGGCACAGGATGCAGTGAACCGTTTCTGGTGGCCGGCACTGATGATGTTTGGTCCGAGTGACGATAATTCACCGAACAGTGCACAAAGTATGCAGTGGAAAATTAAATTATTCAGCAACGATGAGCTACGTCAGAAATTTGTCGATAACACCGTGTCGCAAGTTTTGCAGCTGGGTTTAACCGTTCCCGATCCAGACCTTAAATTCAATGAAGCCACCGGACATTACGAATTTGGTGAAATCAATTGGGATGAGTTTTTTGCGATTCTTGCAGGCAAGGGGCCGTGTAACCATGAGCGTATTGAAGCACGCCGCAAAGCTTGGGAAGGCGGCAAGTGGGTACGTGATTCCGCAGCTGTCTATGCTCAAAAACAGCAGCAACAGTCAGCAGCACAAAAAGTCGCTTAAAAAATAGTTTGATCAATATAAGGAAATTTGCTCATGAATAACAAAAATAACTGGTCACTTTATGAAGTGTTTGTGCGTAGTAAACAGGGTCTAAGTCACCGTCATGTCGGCAGCCTGCGTGCACCGGATGAGGAAGTCGCACTACAAAATGCCCGCGATGTATATACCCGCCGCAATGAAGGGATCAGTATCTGGGTGGTGAAATCTGAATTGATTACCTCTTCACAGCCAGATGAAAAAGCAGAATTTTTTGAACCCGCTTTGGACAAGGTTTATCGTCATCCAACCTTTTATAACATTCCAGCTGGCATCGAGCATATGTAAAGGGAAAGGTGAAGAATATGACAAATCAAGTATTGGCAGAATTTCTTTTACATGTGGGTGACAGTCAACTGATCCTGTCTCATCGTTTTGCAGAGTGGTGTGGTCATGCACCTGAACTGGAGCTGGATATTGCCTTAGCCAATATCGGACTGGATTTATTGGGTCAGGCACGTACTGCCCTCAGTCTGGCGGGTGAAGTGGAAGGACAGGGCCGTGATGAAGACAAGCTGGCTTATTTCCGTACCGAACGTGAATACCGTAATTTGCTGCTGTGTGAACAGCCGAATGGTGACTTTGCCCAGACCCTGGTGCGCCAGTGGTTGATGGATCACTACCACGCTTTATTGTTTAGCGCCTTAAGTCAAAGTCAGCATGCTGAGTTGGCGGCTTTTGCAGTGAAATCACTCAAAGAAGTGAAATATCACCAGCGTTTTTCCACCACCTGGATGGAACGCTTAAGTTTAGGTACCGCAGAAGCGCATGAAAAAACCCAGCAAGGTTTAAACCAGTTATGGCGTTTTACCGAGGAACTTTTTGTTCTGACGGCTGATGAAAGACAGTTGGTCGATAGCGGTGTCATTCCAGATATTGAAAATTTAAAAGCCCAGTGGCTGGAGACCATTACATCCGAGTTAGCGCGATTTGAATTAAGCCTGCCAGAGCTAGGCGCTTATCGCAGTGGGGCTAAACAGGGCTTACATACAGAACATCTCGGTTTTGTTTTGGCTGAACTGCAATACATGCAGCGCTCATATCCAAACATGAACTGGTAATTTGGCACAATCACAGGGAGTGAGTCGCATGAATCTGATTCGACACGTAGAAGATCAATGTTGGGACGTTTTGCAGCAGGTTTCTGATCCAGAGATTCCGGTATTGTCAGTGATTGATCTGGGCATGATTCGTGGCGTCGAGCTGAATCAGCAGGATGAAATTGTGGTGCGACTCACGCCGACCTATAGCGGCTGTCCGGCCACGGATTTATTAAAAGCAGAAATTACCCAGGCTTTCGAGGCGAACGGTTTGACGCCGGTCAAAGTCATTGTGGACCTGTCTCAAGCCTGGACCACGGACTGGATGAGTGAATCGGGCAAACACAAATTACAGCAATATGGTATTGCCCCGCCGCAAGGTCAGTCACATAGCTGTGGTACGCATGTGGCATTGACCGATGGCATCACCTGTCCACAGTGCTTAAGTAACAACAGCAAATTATTAAGTGAATTCGGTTCGACCGCCTGTAAAGCTTTATATCAATGTCGGGACTGCTTAGAAACTTTTGACTATTTCAAATGTATTTAATTGTAACGATTGCGCGGTGGGCAGGGTAAACCAATAAGAAGCCTGAACACCGCCACCTAAAAGAAGGATTTTGCCATGAGCCAATTTATACCATTAACCATTAAATCGATTCAGCCACAAACCGAGCAGGCGATCTGCATTGCCTTTGATCTCGCGCCTGAGCAGTTGGATGCTTTTCAATATCAGCCGGGTCAGCACCTGACCATTCGTCATTTAACCGATGACGGCGAGCTGCGCCGCTGTTACTCGATCTGCAGTGATACGCAGGAAGATATGAGCATTGCGATTAAAAAAATTGATCAGGGTCAGTTCTCGACCTGGGCCAATGCGCATTTGAAAGCGGGCGATGTTGTAGAAGTGATGCCACCACAAGGGGTGTTCTTCCAAAAAGCAGCCAAGACTGGTGGTCAAAATTATCTAGGCTTTGCAGCCGGCAGTGGCATTACGCCAATTTTATCGATTGTAAAGTCGGTGTTAAACCGTCAAGCGGACGCAATATTTACCCTGGTGTATGGCAACCGTTCCTGGAAACAGACCATGTTTTCTGAACAGATCATGGACCTGAAAGACCGCTTTAAAGAACGTCTGCAACTGGTGAATATTTTTTCACGTGAACTGAATGATAGTGAAATCTTTAACGGTCGGATCAACGCAGACAAATTACAGCAGCTGTTTCAGGCGAATCTGATTTCAGCCGACACCGATCATTGTTTTGCCTGTGGGCCTGAAGAAATGATGGCAGCGGTTGAAACGGTATTACCGATTTGGGGTATTCAGTCGAGCAAGATTCACACTGAACGCTTCAATACCGGCACTGCACCAAAAGCAACAGCACAGCAGATGGAAAGCCGGAATGAAGAACGCGTCAATATCATCCTCGATGGTCGCGAGCTGATTGTTGAAGTCTCTAAGCAGGATGACAGTATTTTAGATGCTGCGCTACGTGCCGGAGCCGACCTGCCATATGCCTGTAAGGGCGGCGTTTGTGCCACCTGTAAATGTAAGGTGTTAGAGGGACAGGTTGAAATGGCGGTGAATTACAGTCTGGAAGAAGATGAAATTCAGAAAGGCTATGTGCTCAGTTGTCAGGCACGTCCAACCACGGCCAATGTCCGACTCAGTTTTGATGAATAAAAGCTGAATTTACAGCACCGCGAGCATAGCAGGAGTTCAAGGATGACCTACATTAAAACCAGCTCACCCAAGCCGGGTGTGGTACTGATCGAGCTAAATCGTCCAGAAAAGCGCAATGCTTTAAACAATGCCACCTTGCAAAACATTGCAGCCTGTCTACAGGACTTGGAAACAGATGCTGCTGTGAAAGCCGTGGTCATCACCGGAAATACGCAATGCTTTGCTGCCGGTGCTGATTTAAATGAGCTGGCGCAGTTAGATGTGGTCAGCATCCAGCAAGACCAACGCCCACTGCTCTGGAAAAAAATTGATGAATTTTCCAAGCCTTTAATCATGGCCGTAAATGGTTATGCTTTTGGTGCAGGTTTCGAGTTGGCTTTGCATGGTGACATGGTGCTGACCGGAGAAAATGCCCAGTTTGCCTTGCCTGAAATCGGTTTAGGTATGTTGCCGGGTGCCGGTGGAACCCAGCGTCTGGCCCGTCTGGTCGGTCAGCAATTAACGATGCGCTGGGCCATGACTGGTGAAATGATTTCGGCACAAACAGCCTTGCAACATGGCATTAGTAGCCAGGTTTGTCCGGCAGGACTGACCGTGCAATACGCACTGGAACTGGCAGAAAAAATTGCCAAGCAGGCACCGCTGGCCATTCGTGCCATCAAGCAATCTTTAAAGTCGATTCATGAAGTGACTTTAAGTCAGGGACTGAAACTTGAACGTCAACATTTTGTCTGGCTGGCGGCGACCCAAGATCGCCAGGAAGGCATCAATGCATTTTTAGAAAAAAGAAAACCAGAATTTAGAGGTATGTAATGGATTATCAAACAATTATTGTCGAAGAAAAAAATGCAGTGGGCTACCTGACCTTTAACCGTCCAAAACAGCTCAACAGCTTTAATGAAACCATGCATCAGGAAGTCTCCAAGGTCATCAAGGCTTGGGCCAAAGACAGCCAGATTCGTGCCGTAGTGATCTCAGCCGAAGGCCGCGGTTTCTGTGCCGGTCAGGATCTGAATGACCGTGTGGTCGATCCGAATGCCGATGCACCGGACTTAGGTCTGTCGATTGAAAAATATTACAACCCTCTGATCAAGCTGATTACCGAAATGCCTAAACCGGTGATTTGTGCGGTGAATGGTGTGGCAGCAGGGGCAGGCGCCAATATTGCCCTGGCCTGTGACATTGTGGTGGCAGCAAAATCGGCTTCCTTTATTCAGGCCTTCTGCCGTCTTGGCTTGGTGCCAGATTCAGGCGGTACCTGGTTCCTGCCGCGTCTGGTCGGGCGTGCTCAGGCGATGGGCCTTGCCATGCTCGGCGATAAAATTCCGGCTGAGCGCGCAGTACAACTGGGCATGATCTGGCAAGTGGTTGAAGATGAACAACTGCAAGCAGAAGCGAAAAAACTGGCAGAGCATCTGGCACAGCAACCGACCTATGGTCTGTCCCTGATCAAAAAAGCCATCCATGCCGCAGCCGACAATAATCTGGATGAGCAGCTCATTCTGGAACGTGACCTGCAACGTCTGGCTGGACGTTCAAGCGACTATAAAGAAGGTGTACAAGCCTTTATGCAGAAGCGTACCCCTGAATATAAAGGATGCTAAATCATGCAACAGATCAATTTGGAACAAGTCAAAGTTGCTGTGGTCGGTGCTGGAACCATGGGGATTGGTATTGCACAACTGGCAGCCATGCACGGGCATCCGACCTATGTGTTTGATCTCGATCGCAGCAAAGTTCAGAGTGCCTTAACTGCTTTAGAGGCGCAGCTTAGCAAGCGCGTACAAAATGGCAAAATGACCCAGCAATTGCTGGAAAGTACCTTTGCCAATCTGATTGTGGCAGAGGACATTCAGCAGCTTGCCGATGCGGGCTTAATTATTGAAGCCATTGTAGAGAAGAAAGAAGTCAAACAAAACCTGTTTCAACAGCTGGATACCATTTGCCCGGAACAGACGATTTTTGCGTCCAATACTTCTTCGATTTCCATTACCGCCATTGCCTCGGCGATTCCACATCCAGAGCGAGTGATTGGTCTGCATTTCTTTAATCCGGCGCCGGTGATGAAACTGGTCGAGATTATCCGCGGACTGAAAACCTCAGCAGCGATTGCCGATGCAGTATTTGATCTGATGAAGGACTGGAACAAGGTTCCGGTGCGAGCCAAATCGACCCCCGGTTTTATCGTCAATCGTGTCGCACGACCTTATTATGCCGAGGCATTTCGTGCCTTGCAGGAAAATGCCACCACCCCGGAACAGCTCGATTACATCATGCGCGAATGTGGCCGTTTTGCCATGGGGCCGTGTGAACTTACAGATCTGATTGGGCAGGATGTGAATTTCTCGGTCACACAAAGTGTCTATCAGGAATTTTTCTATGAGCCACGCTACCGCCCGTCCTTGATTCAAAAAGAACTGGTCGATGCCGGTTGTTATGGTCGCAAGTCCGGTCAGGGTTTTTATGATTACGCTCAGGCCAAGCCTACGCCTGTATATGAATTGCCAGTGTGTTATGCCAAGTCGCTGAATAAGCTCAAAGTCACAGTAAAAGGTGAATGGCTACATTCCTCAGTACTGATTGAACGTTTAAAACAGGCCTCTCATGTAGAGCTGAGTTTTCAGGCAGCAGAACAGAATGAAATCCTGATTGGTGACCTTTCTCTGCGATTATCGCTTGGCGAATCAGTTGAACTTACCTATCCGCATGAGCCTGTGGTGTTGATGGACTGGCATTCAGATTGGACAAATGCTCAAGCGATTCCAGTCGTTGCATCACCGGCGTGTAGTGCTGAACAGCGCCAGGCAGTGGAGCTATTCCTCATAGGTATGGATATGATACCTATTTGGTCTAAGGATCATCCCGGTCTTTATGTTATACGTAGTATTGCCATGTTGGTGAATGAAGCCTGTGAAGCAGTATTGCATGATATTGCATCAGAACAAGATATTGATTCTTCTATGAAATATGGCGTTAATTATCCTTGTGGTCCATTCGAATGGGCAGATAAAATTGGATATTACACAATTTTACAAATTTTAGAAAATATGTATCGTATTTATGGTGAAGACCGCTATAGAACTAGTATATATTTAGCAAAGAAAGCGGTGCAGGGACATGCACAGAAAACTCAGCAGCAACCATTACGCGTTGCTGGCTAAAAGGAAGAATCATGGAACAGGTTTATATTTTTGCTGGAATTCGCACCCCGATCGGACGCTATGCCGGTGGACTGAGCAGCATTCGTGCTGATGATCTGGCAGCGCTACCGATTCAATATCTGAAAGATCAGCATCCTGCCTTGCCATGGGCAGAACTGGATGAAGTGATCTTGGGCTGTGCCAATCAGGCCGGTGAAGATAACCGCAACGTGGCGCGTATGGCTGCTTTACTCGCAGGGTTGCCTGAATCTGTTTCAGCACTGACCGTAAACCGTTTATGTGCCTCAGGTCTGGATGCCATTGGACTGGCAGCCCGTGCCATCAAATCGGGTGAGGCTCAATTTATTTTGGCGGGTGGCGTAGAATCCATGAGCCGAGCGCCTTTTGTGCAATCCAAACCTACAACTGCCTTTAGCCGTACCCCTGAAATTTATGACACCACCATTGGCTGGCGTTTTATCAACCCAAAATTTAAAGCACAGTTTGGCGTCGATAGCATGCCGGAAACTGCCGAAAACGTCGCTGAAAAGTATCAGATTAGCCGTGCAGACCAAGACCTGTTTGCCTATCACAGCCAGCAGAAAACCGCAGTAGCGCAGCAAAAAGGTATTTTTGCCGAAGAAACTCTGCCAGTCGAGGTTAAAGGTCCGAAGAAAACCACTCTGACCATTTCCCAAGACGAGCACCCGCGTGCAGAAACGACGCTGGATAATCTGGCAGCCTTGAAAACCCCATTTCGTAAAGAAGGCGGTTCAGTCACCGCTGGTAATGCTTCGGGTGTTAATGACGGGGCGGCTTGCGTATTACTCGGCAATCAGCAGTTTGCTGAGCAGTATGGTTTGCGCCCGAAAGCTAAAATGATTGGAATGGCCAGTGCCGGTGTGGAAGCCAAATATATGGGCATTGGGCCGGTGCCAGCAGTACATAAAGTGCTGAAACAGACTGGACTCAGTCTGGAACAGATGGACGTGATTGAGCTGAATGAAGCTTTTGCTGCGCAGTCACTGGCCGTGATTCGTGAACTCGGCTTGCAAGACGATGATTCCAGAATTAACCCGAATGGCGGTGCCATCGCCTTGGGTCATCCGCTGGGTATGAGTGGCACCCGTCTGGTGATCACGGCCATGAAAGAACTAAAACGCCGTAAAGGCAAATATGCACTCTGCACCATGTGTGTCGGTGTGGGTCAAGGTGTGGCACTGGTTTTAGAAAATATGGATTAAACACATCATTCAATCAATGAATTAAACCGTGGTCAGGAAGACTGCGTCAGGAGTAAGAATATGAATAACAATGCAATGGAAAAAATTGAAAAAGTATCGGTTGATGAGTTACGCAGTGTTCAGCTACAGCGTATGAAAAAGACGTTGCAACATGCTTATCAGAATAGCCCGGTTTATAAAAAGAAATTCGATGATGCTGGCGTGCATCCAGACGATTTTAACTCACTGGAAGATCTGGCGAAATTCCCGTTTACCACCAAACAGGATTTACGCGATAACTATCCGTTTGGCATGTTCGCTGTGCCACAAGAACAGATTGTACGTGTACACGCATCTTCTGGTACCACCGGTCAGCCAACCGTGGTGGGTTATACCCAGAATGATATTAATGTCTGGTCGGATGTAGTGGCGCGTTCATTACGTGCAGCTGGCTTGAGCAGTAAAGATATTATTCAGGTGTCTTATGGTTATGGACTGTTTACTGGCGGTCTAGGTGCGCATTATGGCGTTGAGCGTTTGGGTGCAACCGTGATCCCAATGTCTGGCGGACAAACTGATAAACAGGCGCAACTGATTCATGACTTTAAACCGACGGCACTGATGGTCACGCCATCTTACTGCCTGAACATTATTGAAGCGCTTGAGAAGAAATTTGGCACAGCCAAAAACTGCTCGATTAAAACCGGTGTATTTGGTGCAGAGCCATGGACCAATGAAATGCGCAAGGAAATCGAAGAACGTCTGGGTATTGATGCCCTGGATATTTATGGTCTGTCTGAAGTGATGGGGCCGGGTGTCGCAATGGAATGTCTGGAATCCAAAGATGGCCCAACCATCTGGGAAGATCATTTCTATCCTGAAATTATCCATCCGGAAACTGGCGAAGTGCTGCCAGATGGCGAACTGGGTGAACTGGTCTTTACCACCATTACTAAAGAAGGCATGCCGGTAATCCGTTACCGTACCCGTGACCTGACCCGTTTATTGCCAGGCACGGCACGTACCATGCGCCGTATGGACAAAATTGTCGGCCGTAGTGATGACATGATGATTATCCGTGGGGTCAATGTATTCCCATCACAGATTGAAGAGCAGATTTTACAGATCCAGCAACTCATTCCGAACTATCAGATTCAGATTTGTAAACAGGGACATCTGGATACATTGCATATCCGTACCGAAATGCGTAAAGATAGCAGTGACATTATGGCACACCAGCTGGCAACTCAGCTTAAGGGCCAGATTAAAACTATGGTCGGAATCACCGTGAGTGTCGAAGTGTTGCCTGAAGGGAGCCTGCCACGCTCTGAAGGTAAGGCACAGCGCGTGTTTGATATCCGCAAGTCTGCATGAAGTACTATTGGATGATAGCCAAATGGTCTATCATCCAGTTTCTATAAGGTAAAGTTAAACGCAATGAATCCGAAATTAAAACAAATAATTGATGACTTTATTCAAACTGAAGCACTCAGCGGAACCTCATTAATCATGACCATCTTCGGTGACTGTATTTTTCACCGCGGTGGCATCATCAGTCTGGCCAGCCTGATTCAGCTCATGGATGTCTTCGGATTTAATGAACGATCGGTACGGACTGCCGTATTCCGTCTGGTTCAAAATGGCTGGCTGATGTCTGAAAAAATTGGTCGCACCAGCTATTACCGCGTCACTGAAAGCAGCCGCCAGCGTTTTATTATGGCGGATCAAAAAATTTACAGTTTTCAGCATACCGAATGGGATCAGAAATGGGATCTGGTACTGCTCAGTTCAGTGGAACTGGAAAATAAACTGGTTCTGAAAAAAGAACTGGAATGGCTGGGTTTTGCCAATATCGCCACCAATGTCATGGCCTATCCGGGCTGTGATCATCAGAAACTGCAAAACCTGCTGCTGAATCTGAAAATGACCGATCAGGTGGTGGTGTTCAAAGCTGAAACCTTGCAACTTTGGCAGGAATCCTATCCAACCGTGAAACGCATGGTGGCCACCAATTGGCCGGTGCAGGAACTGCATCAGCGTTATGAAAAATTTATCACCGATTTTCGGGAATTTTTTCATCTGGTGGAACAGGAAGATGAACTGGATCCGCTACAGGCATTTCAGCTGCGTATTTTGCTGATTCATCAATTTCGCCGGATTTTATTAAAAGATCCGAATCTGCCTTTTGAGTTATTGCCCTCCAACTGGCTTTCCCTGAATGCCCGTAATCTGAGCAGTAATTTATATCAAACCGTGGTTGCGGCAGGGGATGAGTTCTTTATGGAGATCGCCCGAACTTCGGAAGGTTCGATGCCGCCGGTACATCCACAATTTTATAAACGTTTTGGCGGTTTGCGACTGGAAGCCGTCAGCTAATCTAATTCTGCATTTTTAAAGGAATAAAATAATGCCGTGTTATACCATTGATGGTGTGATTCCCGTGGTCAGCCCTCGCGCTTATGTGCATCCGCAAGCCGTTCTGATCGGGGATGTGGTGATTGAAGAGGGTGTATATATCGGGCCTTTCGCTACTTTAAGAGCCGACTTTGGCGGGATTCACATTCAGAAAAATGCCAATGTCCAGGATTCCTGCACCATTCATGGTTTCCCCGGTAGCGTCACGCTGGTCGAGGAATATGGCCATATCGGACATGGTGCGATTTTACATGGCTGTATTATTCGTAAAAATGTACTGGTCGGCATGAACAGCGTAATTCTGGATGAAGCAGAAATTGGTGAAAACACCATTATCGGTGCCAATAGTACGGTCAAAGCCAAAGCCCAAATTCCGGAAAATTCATTGGTACTGGGCAGCCCGGCACGAGTGATCCGCTCTTTGGACGCCAAAGAAATCGCCTGGAAAAGCAAAGGGACACAGGAATATATTCAGCTGACAGAGCGCTGCTTGTCCTCGATGCAGGAGGTCAGTCCTTTAACAGAAGTCTCCGCAGACCGGTTGAGCTATAAAGCCTTCAAGGCAGAGTATCAGATCAAGCAAAATAGCTTGAATGACTAAGTCAGGAACATGATTCTATTCATTGGATGAATTCTGCATTTTAAAAACAGGAAGTGACTGAAACCACACTCCAACTGCATTCCCTGGCCGTCTATTTAGACTGAAATAAAACTGGTGAGGAATAGCGTATGAATAATAGGGAATTTAAAGATCATTTCTCCCAACAGTCACAGGATTATGCCTTGTTTCGTCCGCATTATCCGGATGCATTGGGAAAGCTATTGGCAGAGCTGTCACCAAGTACCAAATTGGCTGTAGATGTCGGCTGTGGTTCTGGACAGCTTTCAGAAGTTTTGGTGAATTACTTTGATGAGGTGCTTGCTATTGATGCGAGTAGTGAACAGATTGCCCAGGCCAAACCGCATCCAAAAATTCAGTATGGTCAGGCATTCGCTGAAGATATCCCGTGTGCTGACCAGAGTGTTGATCTGATTTCGGTGGCTCAAGCAGCGCATTGGCTGGATCTGGAAAAGTTTTATGCAGAAGTTCGACGCATCGCGAAACCTAAGGCCATTCTGGCTTTAATTAGCTATGGCGTGTTCAGTGTGGATGAGCCTCATCTGAATCATTATTTTAAGCATTTTTATGATGTGACACTTGCACCGTACTGGCCGCCTGAACGTCGCCATGTGGATGAAGGATATAAAAATCTACCATTTCCATTTCAGGAAATTGCGATTCAGCCACCGGTATTACAGGTTGAATGGAACTTTTATCAGTTAATTGGTTATATGAGTACCTGGTCAGCCGTCAAAGCAGCAACCAAAGCGCTGGGACATAATCCACTAAATGTACTGGCAGATGCCTTATTGCCAGAATGGGAAGATCCAGAATTGCCTAGAGTCATTCGCTGGCCATTGTCGGTGCGTGCGGGGCGTATCACCGTTTAAAGAATATTCAAGCTAAAGCCTATTTATTGGACAATAAATAGAATATTTCAAGGCTCAGAATTATCGCCCTAGAATCATTTCCAGCACAAATTTAGACCCAATAAAACCCAGTGCCAGCAAGCCAAAACCGAGCAGGGTAAAGCGCACAGCTTTTTGGCCACGCCAGCCAAACTTCCAGTGTCCGATTAATAGGGAACCGTAAACCAGCCAGGAAATAATACTGAACGCCGTTTTATGTGCCAGATGCTGAGCAAAGAAATTGTCGATGGTAAAAAAGCCAAAGCCCAAAGCGAGGGTAAGTAAAACAAAACCGGTCATCAGCATATCAAACAGCAATGATTCCATGTCTTGATAAGAGGGTAGCAAACTGACCCAAACGCGGCGTTTTTGCTTCTTTTTCAGCTCACGATCCTGAAAGCGTAAAATTACGGCCTGAATGGTCGCCATGAGCAATACCGCATAAGCAGACAAAGACAGGATAATATGAATATCCAGACCCAAAGAGTTTTGTGTGATGATTTTTGCAGGCTGAGTAAACGCAAAGCCAAGAATTAATCCGGTCGCAGCCACCGGAATCCCGATCAGGTTCAGGGCAATAATCGGACGATAAGTGCTGTAAATAATGCTGAGTAACAGCATCAGACCAGAGGTAAAGGAAAACAGGGCAAAGACATCATAATTGATGCCCAGCGGGGTATGCATATCGCCATATAAAACCAGCGCATGCAAGCCCAGTCCAAGCAGTGCGGTTAGCGAGACAAACCATTGATTAGGAGCACGTTTAGACATTAAATGAATGAACAGATACCAGAAGGAAGCGGTATAAGCGACTAATGCTAAGATCGTATAAACCAAGGGGAGGCTAACCATGTCAAACCTTTTTAAGGGTGATGAATATTCATTTATATAAATTCGCTGCGAACTACAGTATCCTATAGCATTCTATGCATAAATTTTCTATTTTAAGAAACAATTTTTTGCTCATGGCTATTTTAAGCGGATTTTGCAATGTTTGATACCTTAACAGAACGACTCACGCAGAGTTTAAGAAATGTTACTGGCTCAGGGCAGCTAACCGAAGACAATATTAAAGATACGTTACGTGAAGTGCGTATGGCGCTTCTTGAGGCCGATGTTGCGTTACCTGTAACTCGTGAATTCATCGCGAAAGTTAAGGAAGAAGCATTAGGCCAGGAAGTGATGACTCAGTTATCTCCTGGGCAGGCTTTTGTCAAAATCGTTCATGACGAATTGACCAAAATGATGGGCGAGGCCAATGAAAGCCTCGACCTCGCTGCAAAACCACCTGTGGTTGTCCTGCTGGCAGGCCTGCAGGGTGCAGGTAAAACAACAACTGCAGCGAAACTTGCACGCTTCTTACAAGAACGTCAAAAGAAAAAAGTCGCGATGGTCTCTGCCGATGTGTATCGTCCGGCTGCGATCAAACAGCTACAGACTGTCGCGGGTGAAGTCGGTGCGATTTTCCTGGAATCTAGCGCAGACGAAAAACCGATTACGATTGTGAATCGCGCGATTGAACAGGCAAAAATCCAGTTTGCCGATGTGCTGATTGTCGATACGGCAGGTCGTTTGCATATCGATGATGACATGATGGGTGAAATCAAAGAGCTGCATGCAGCGATTAACCCGACTGAAACCCTGTTCGTGGTCGATGCCATGACCGGTCAGGATGCGGCAAACACCGCCAAAGCATTTAATGATGCCTTGCCTTTAACTGGTGTGATCCTGACCAAAACTGATGGTGATGCGCGCGGTGGTGCAGCGCTTTCAGTACGCGCGATTACCGGCAAGCCAATCAAATTCTTGGGTATGGGTGAGAAACTCGATGCCTTGGAGCCATTCCATCCTGAGCGTGTTGCACAGCGTATTCTCGGTATGGGTGATGTACTTTCTTTGGTCGAAGAACTTGAACGCAAGGTCGACAAAGAAAAAGCCGAAAAAATGGCGAAAAAACTGCAAAAAGGCGGCAGCTTCAACTTTGAAGACATGTTGATGCAGTTTGAGCAGATGAACAAGATGGGCGGCATGATGGGCTTCCTGGACAAGCTTCCTGGCATGAGCAATGCCGGTCTGCAAGATGCGTTGGCGCAAGCCAATCCTGAAAAGCAGGTCAAGAAAATGGAAGCGATTATCCAGTCAATGACCTTGAAAGAGCGTCGTAATCCGGACTTGATGAACCCAAGCCGTAAAAAACGTATCGCAGCAGGTTGTGGTATGGAAGTGGCAGAAGTCAACAAGCTGATCAAGCAACATGCCCAAATGGCCAAGATGATGAAAAAATTTGCCAATCCATCCGGTATGGCAAAAATGATGAAGTCACTCGGCGGCTTGCAGAAACAGTTTGGCGGCGGCGGTGGTATGGGTCCATTGTTCGGCGGCAATGACAAGAAATAAGTTTTGTTTTAAAAAAAGGCGCAATATGCGCCTTTTTTTATTGCGAATAAATAGTCAAACCGGTTTAAACAAAACAACATTTACTTACCCAAAATAAAAATCCGATCAGGCAGACTCGGGAATATCAGCACAAAATAAAGAGAAATTTCAAATGAACCAAGTAATTGTCGTACATGGTTATACTGCAAGCCCGGAAGAAAACTGGTACCCATGGATTCAGGAAAAAGCCCAACAGGAAAATGTCAGTTTAAAAGTCCTCCGGCTGGATCCATCAACTACACCGACACTGGACACCTGGGATCAGCAAATGCGTGAACAGATTGATGCAATTGATGAGGACAGTATTTTTATTGCACATAGCTTGGGAACTGTAGCCGCATTACATTACTTATCCAGAGAATTAAAACAGCAGAAAATTCAGCAACTGGTATTGATCGCGGGATTTAATGGCCGGCTGGGTCGTCTGGATGAAGTAAACCCTTTTATTGATGCCGCTGAAATCAATTTTGATTTACTCAAACAACAGGTTGCAGAGCGTGTGGTGATCTACTCCGAAGGAGATGACCGGGTTGCACCAGAATTTAGTCTGGAACAGGCGGACAGTCTGGATGCCATTGTGGTGAATGCCAAGCATCACGGACATTTTATTGATTCTCAAGGCTGTACTGATTTGCCAGAACTCTGGAAAGTAATCGAACCTTATCTGATTAAATCTTAAATTTAGGCATGTTATTGTATTCGCTAAATTTTAAAATTTAACATGAGATGGTGTTCAAAAAGGCACTTGAATTCCATCTCCAGACTGGTTAAAACTTATTTTTTGTCGACGCAATTTGCGTTCAATGATAATAAGTAAATCACTATGAAAAATATAATAAAGAAAGTCTATATCGTGCCGGATTATCAGGCGACCTCTAATGATCACTGGTACCCTTGGTTCAGTCGCCAGCTTAAAAATGCCGGTTTTGAGTCTAAACGGATTATGCTGGCCAACCCTTTTCAGCCTGATTTAGAAGAGTGGCAGCAGAATCTGAAACTGCACATTCCGCAGATGGATGAACATACCTTTTTAGTTGCACATGGCCTGAGTTGCGTCAGTGTTTTAAACTTTTTACAGGAACATTATATTCAGCAGCAACACAAGATCGGCGGCATCATTCTGGTCTCGGCCTTTGATACACCGCTGGTGGCCTGGTCAGAACTGAATAAAATACTGCAGGCTGTGCGACTCGATCTGAAAAACTTGCCGTATAGCTATAAACGTGCGGTGATGCTGATCTCCAGTAATGATCCCTATGTGCCTGCACCGATTTCCTTGCGTTTAGCACATAGCTTGAATGCACAAATTTTTGAGATCAAAAAAGCCGGGCATTTCAACAAGTCCGATGGCTTTGCCGATTTTCCGCAATTGCTGGACATTATCAAACAGTGTCTGGCAAATGAGCTGCAAAATGCTGCAGGCCTTTAAGCAAAAGATCAGGTTCAATCCGGGGCTGATACTGAGCGAGATGCTGCGCAAATAGCGGGGCATCTCCACCGGTTAAAACCAACTGTGCTGGAAAATCATGTAGTACTTTCTCAATCGTGCTGAGCAGACCCAGTAGGATGCCATGATGAACAGCATCGATGGTGTTGCGTCCAGGATTGAGTTCAGAAAAAGCGGCATCCGGGATTTTAATACCCTTGGTGTTCTGAATCAGTGAATCACGTTGCAAGTACAGATTTGGCAGAATAAAACCACCCAAATGTTGTTGTCCTTGCGCCAGATCAATGGTCAGCGCCGTACCGCAACTAATCACACAATAATTTTCATGCGCTTGCGTCGCCACTGCAAGTACCTGTAACCAGCGGTCAATGCCCAGTTGCGAAGGTTCATCATAGCCACAGATCAGACCGGCATATTCTGCTTGTACCTGAGCAAAAATCACTGGAATATGTAGACTTTCTAAAATGCTGAGAATACGCTCATTATTGATTTTATCTTGGACAGAAGATAATCCCACCTGATGCAAGCCCAGCGCTTTGAAATGCTGGATCAGGCCAAGTAACAAATCAGCAGGAGACTGTAAATGTAATTCTGCTGCCTGTTCAATAATCTGATCATGCTCGGTAATCCAGTATTTAAGCCGGGTATTGCCGATATCCAACCATAATTTTTTCATTGCTGTATGCCTGTTCATCCACCATGTTTAAGGCGGAGCTGTCCCTGATAAAAGGTCTGGATTCCCTGATCGGTCAAAATCTTGACTGCACCATCATCCTGAATCCCGAGAAAAGTACCGGAATATTGCCCTTGCACGTCAGTAAATTCAACCGTTTGTTGCATAAATGCAGCCGATCGATTGAAACGCGCCGCCAGGTTTTGACTGCCATAATTAAACCATTGCCCGGCTTGCTGAATCGCCAGATATAACTGGGCAATCAGCTCGACTCTTGAGGTATGTGATAATCCCAACTCGTTCAAGGAGCTAACCTGCTGATCTGGAAGGTCAGTGGGCAGAGGATCGATATTTAAACCTACACCGACCACCACCTGTGTAGATGAAATCGGCTCGACCAAAATGCCGCCCCATTTTCCGTGCAGACTATACAGGTCATTCGGCCATTTCACCTGTAATTCCAGGCCTTTTAGACTGGGCATTTGCAGGATATTTAACGCAATTTCTAGCGCCAGACGACCATCGATGGGTTTTTGTGTATGCAGCAATGTGCTTAAATAGATGTTCCCTTCAGGTGAAATCCACTGACGTTGACGCTGTCCACGGCCTTGGGTCTGCACATGACTGCATACCAGAACCTGCTGTACCCCCTTCGTTGCCAATTCGCGCACATCATCATTGGTCGATGTAGTAATCGGTTTGATGAGTAATACTTCCGGGAGTTGGCCTGCATCGCTTAATCGTTGTTGCAGTTCACGAGTTTCTACATCCATTTGAATCTAAACGTGGTAAATATCGTTATGGAGTTAATCATATATTTATTGATTGGTGCAATTGCCGGATTCACCGCAGGCCTGTTTGGGGTCGGCGGTGGTTTGATTATTGTGCCGATCCTGTACATTGTTTTTACCCAGCTTCAGTACGATCCCAGCGTGATTATGCATATGGCGGTGGGTACTTCCTTGGCAACAATTATTGTGACTTCTATCAGTTCGGTGATGGCGCATCATCAACGAGGGGCAGTGCTATGGCCCGTGTTTCGTAATCTGGCGCCAGGTCTGATCATTGGTTCTTTCCTGGGGGCGGGGATTGCCGATTATTTATCTGGTCAGGGTTTGCAATTACTGATTGGCTTCTTTGCGGTCTGGGTAGCATTTAGAATGTTCAGGGGAGCGCATATTCAGATCGATCCGAATCAAAAATTGCCTTCAACCCCGGTACAAATTGCTGCAGGTGGTGGGATCGGTGTGGCATCGGCCATCTTTGGGATTGGCGGGGGAAGTCTGACCGTTCCGTTTCTGAATCGCTGCGGGATCGTAATGCAAAAAGCAGTAGCGACCTCTGCGGCTTGTGGATTGCCGATTGCAGTCGCAGGTGCGCTCGGGTTTATCTGGTTTGGTAAACAGGCGCAGGTCACTGTGCCAAATACCATTGGCTATATTCATATTTATGCCTTTATTGGGATCAGCATGATGAGTTTTTTCACTGCCAAGCTGGGGGCAAAAGTGGCACATCTGCTTTCACCGGCCGTATTAAAAAAATGTTTTGCTGCTTTACTGACCACCGTCGGCCTGTATTTTATTTATCAAGGTTTTATGGCCTGATTTAAACTTTTTTACCGTATTAGGAGAATAGATGACTATTCTCCTTTTTTATGGGCTTGAGTTGGCTATATAGACATAAGATTGTCTGACAATGTCAAAGTATTTATGGATAAAAACCCGTTTAATAGCGACATAGTCCAAATAAAGGGCTAAACCAGTATCCATAAAAATAAAGACAGGAACGGTATGCCATTAGAACAAGCGCACAGTTTGTCTGAGCAGATTGCCAAGCACATTAGCGAACAGATTATTCGCGGTGAACTGGTCGAAGGCGAACGTATACAGGAACTCAGGATTGCCTCGGAGCTTGATGTCAGTCGGGGTTCGGTTCGTGAAGCCCTGCTTTTGCTGGAACGCACCCAGCTGATTGAAATTTTCCCGCGCCGTGGGGCGATTGTCTCGGAAATGTCGGCCTTGCAGGTACGTGCCTTATTTGACATGACCTCATTATTGCTCGGGCAAATGGTGTATCGCATGGCGGAAACCTGGCGGGTGCATGAAGCTGAGCGCATTCAGCTATTATTAGAGCAATTGGAAGCAGAAACCCGCCAAGGACACACTGAAAAGTTTTATGATCTGATCTTTCAGGGCATGGCCCAGCAGCATGAGATGGTGGGGAATCCTTATCTGATGCGCTACTATCAGGAACTGCTGCCATCTTTACGTCGGAGCTATTTTCTGACCCTGAATATTTCCAGACGCGAGTTACAGGAATCTTTTGCCTTATTTAAACTGGTCACTGAAGCAATTTTGATACGAAAAAGCCATCAGGCCACTTTATTTATGGAAGATTTTTGTCGACACTTGCGCAACCTTGTGTTGGAATCTCTGACACGGATGAAACAAATTGAACTCGCGTGGGCCAGACGCTCACGACGTTAAATCAGGACATTATGCGTTTAAGCAGTTTAAAACTTTCAGGCTTTAAATCTTTTGCCGACAGTACCACTTTAAATTTTAAAGATAATCGTACTGCGGTCGTGGGACCGAATGGTTGTGGTAAATCCAACGTCATTGATGCCATACGCTGGGTCATGGGTGAGTCCAGTGCGCGTCAGTTGCGTGGTGGCAGCATGCAGGATGTCATCTTCACCGGAACTGCCAAGCGTAAACCGGTGGGCATGGCCAGTGTAGAACTGCGCTTTGACAATACCTATGGCAAGCTGGGCGGTGCTTATAATGCCTATAATGAACTGGCAGTACGCCGTCAGGTCAACCGCGATGGCAAGTCTGAATATTTTCTGAATGGCAGCAAATGCCGTCGTCGTGATATTACCGATATTTTCCTTGGTACCGGTCTTGGGCCACGTTCTTATGCGATTATTGAACAGGGCATGATTAACCGCCTGGTCGATGCCAAGCCCGATGAAATGCGGGTCTATATTGAGGAAGCGGCCGGGGTATCGCGTTATCAGGCGCGTCGCCGTGAAACCATGCTGCATCTGGATCACACCACACAAAACCTGTCGCGTCTGGAAGATATCGCCTCCGAACTGAAATCTCAGCTAAAAACCCTGAAACGTCAGTCGGAAAGTGCGATTCAATATAAAGAACTGGAAGGGCAGATACGTACAATCAAGATTGAAATTCTGTCTTTTCAATGTGAGCAGAGCCAGCGCTTACAAGAAGAATATACCCTTGAGATGAATATGCTCGGGGAA
Organism: Acinetobacter sp. CIP 51.11; assembly: GCF_000369665.1. Taxonomy (GTDB): domain Bacteria; phylum Pseudomonadota; class Gammaproteobacteria; order Pseudomonadales; family Moraxellaceae; genus Acinetobacter; species Acinetobacter lwoffii_S. Next base: position 1,047,673 of record NZ_KB850129.1, on the reverse strand, counting down.
AATTTTAAGCTGGTGCGCTCTGAACTGACTACCGTTGAACATGATTTGGGCAGTACCAGTGAACTGTTTCAGCGTCTGATTCAGCAATCCACCCCTTTGCAAAGTGAATGGCAACAGGCCGAGAAAAAACTGGCTGAACTAGAAATGACCCTGCAACAAAAGCAGTCTTTGCTGGAGCAGAATTCTACAAGTCTGGTCAAACTGGAACAGCAAAAAGCCCAAACCAAAGAGCGTTTGCAGTTGATTGAACTGCAACTCGAAACCTTGCAGCAGCAATTTGAAGATCAGCAGGCACAATTGCAGCAGCAAGATGGCCAGAGTCAGGCGCAAAGCCAAAATCTGACTGAGCTCAAGTCACAGCATAGCACTGTGGCAGCGCAATTTACCCAGATCAAAACCCAGGTCGAACAGCAGCAACAGCGTAAATTACAGATGCTGGCTCAAAGCGAGCAACTGGCAAAGAATATTGAAAGGATTGAACAGCAGAAACAGACGCTACAACAGCAAAGTGCACAGATTAAGCAACAGGCGCAGCAAGATGAGCTGGAGCAGTATCAGGCAGACAAAGCCCAAGCTGAACAGCAAATCGTTGGCTATGAAATTCAATTAACAGATTTAAAAACTCAACTTGAGCAGTTTCAGGCAGAACAGGCGACTCATCAGCAGCGCTTGATGCAGCTCAGATCTGAAATTCAGGTACTTCATTCAGAAAAGAAAAACCTGAGCCAATTACTGACCAAAGCCAACCCAAATGCCAAGAGTAATGCGGTACAGCTAATGCATGTACTTAAGCTCAATGATGCAAGCAAGGTACATGCCAGCCTGATCGAAAAGTTTTTGGCTAAGTGGCTGTCTGCCCAGATTTTGACAGAGGGCGAGCACTTCCTTGAAGATTGTGCGCGTCAGTTAAAACAACAGGCTGTTCAGAATAAAATTCAGATTGCCAATACGATGTGTCTGGCCAACTGGATTGAATCTCCGCATTATTCACTGTGGCAACAAGTCGCGGTCGTAGATACATTAGCACAAGCATTACCGCTTCAAACTGAGCTATTACAAGGCCAGTCAATCCTAAGTCTGGATGGCTATCATGTTGGGGCAGACTGGGTCATTGCGCTGGAGTATGATGAAGCCAGTCAGGCCGGACAAGGCGCATTGAGTCATCGAATCCGTCTGGATGAAATTGAGCAGCAGCTTGCGGAACTTGAACCTAAGTTTATGCAGCTGGAGCGGCAGTTACCTGAATTCGCCGATCAGGTTAAAGCTTTGCAAAATCAGATTCAGAGTATCAGCGAGCAGCAGAAACAAGCTCAAAAGCAGCTGCAGCAACTCGATGTCAATATTGCTAAAGTACAAAGTAGTGCGCAGGCTTTTGCATTGCAAAAGCAGCAATTACAGCATCAGCTGCAACAACTTGATGAGCAGCTTGAAGAAGATGCCATGCAGAAAGATGATCTGGAAATTGATCTGCATGCCTTGAATATCAAACTGGAACAGGCGCTACCAAATTATAAAACCCTGCAATTCCAGCTAGAAGAATTGAGTGCTCAGCTGGATGACTCACAGCAGCTCAATCAGCAAGCGCAGCAGGAACTGGAAGTGTTGCGCCGGCAAAATGTGCAAAGCCAGCAGCAGATTGAATTACTGGAAAAAGATCAGGTTTTCCTAAAAGAACAGTCTCAGCAAATTACTGCACAAATCGAACAAGCCAAAAAGTTTGTCGATCCGGTACAGCTGGAATTACCTGCTTTACAGAGCCAGTTCAATGAACAGGCGCAGATCACTGAAAAGCTGCAAAAAACCTGGGCCGACTGGCAGGTTGAATTAAATCAGGTGCAGAGCAAACAGCAGCAGCTGACCGAACAGCGTCACAGTTTTCAGCAGCAGGATGAAAAACTCCGTACTACACTGGAAGAAAAACGTCTGGCCTGGCAGGCAGCCAAATCTGATTTGCAGCATTATTCTGAACAACTGAAAGAATTGAATAGTGAAGTAATTTCCGGTCTAGATATTGATATCAAAGCTCATCAGGCGAAGCTGGAAAAAGCTCAGGCCCAGTTTGATAAACTCGGTGCAGTCAATCTGGCGGCTTCCGAAGAATATGAAGAAGTGTCAAAACGTTATGAGGAACTGAGTCACCAGATGCAGGATCTGGAAAATACGGTTGAACAGCTACAGGCTGCGATGAAGAGTATTGATCAGGAAACCCGTAAACTGTTTATGCACACGTTTGATCAGGTCAATGCTGAACTGCAAAACCTGTTCCCGAAAGTGTTTGAAGGCGGTGAGGCGAGTTTAAGCCTTGAAGATGGCTGGCAGTCGGGGGTAAAACTGATGGCCCGACCACCGGGTAAACGAAACAGCTCATTGGCCTTACTCTCTGGTGGAGAAAAGGCTTTAACTGCATTAGCATTGGTATTCGCGATTTTTCGCTTAAATCCGGCACCATTTTGCGTACTGGATGAAGTCGATGCACCGCTGGATGATGCCAATGTGGGACGCTTTTGTAATTTAGTCAAAGAGCTTTCTGAACACGTGCAATTTATTTATATTACCCATAACAAACTTGCAATGATGATGGCGACTGATCTTTTAGGTGTAACCATGCCTGAACCGGGAACCTCAAAATTAGTGACAGTTAATTTGGAACAGGCAAAAGAATACGGCCTAGCTGCGGAGGTATAATATGGAAATCACCACCATTATCGGGATTGTTATCGCAATTGTGATTATGCTTTTTGGTATAAGAATGCTGTTCAAAAAACCTGTAGAGGCTGTACCTTCACTGGATGCCAACCTGCATATCGACCCGGATAGCCAGACGCCTATCATTCCAAGGCATGTACGTTCTCAGTTGGCACAACAGGATGTCGAATCTGATCGTATCGAGCCAAGCCTGAGTATAGATGAACCGGCTCCTGAAAAGCCTTCAGTATTTCACAAGGCCGAATCAACTCCAGTTGAGCCGACAGCGGTCGAAACTCCTGTAGCTGCCCCGTCAACAGAAGCTGAAGTAGAGGCAAAGTCGGTAGTCACGGCAGCAGATGTTCAACAGGTAGAAGCGGAACAGAAGAATAGCCAGATTGAAACCAAGGAAGAAATGCCTGAATTCAGCCTGAACAGCAACATCGAAAAAGCAGAAATTTCTGAATTTAATGATGAAAGTAGTATTCTGGATGCACATCTGCATGAGCAAAAAATAGTGGATGAAGAAAGTGCTTTGTCCAATGCTGAAACCATTATTTCTTTGCATATCTATCCGCAAGGCCGTGTACTTTCAGGTGATAAAACCCTGAAAGTTTTACTAAAATATGGCCTGCGTTATGGCGAATTGGCCTGTTTCCACCGTTATAGTGAAGACGGTTCAAAACTGCTGTTTTCGGTATTGCAAATGACCGATACCGGAATGGAAGGCTTTGATCTGGAAACCCTGTCGACTCAGGAAGTGAAAGGTCTGGCATTCTTCCTGGCTTTACCGCATAGCGATGTACAAAATGCGTTTGATACCATGGACAGTATTTCACGTCTGATTGCACGTGAAGTCGATGGTCTGGTCTATGACCAGAACCAGCAGGAATTTACTCCACAATTACGTGAATTCTGGCGCCATCAGGCGATTGATTATCGTGCTGGACAAGGCACGGAAGTTTAAGGCTGCTTTGTTCAATCTCCAAGTTGAATCTGTAGACTGCAATTTTTATAATAGCCAAAAGCTGAATATTCTACAGGGCGGATTTTCCGCCCTTTTTTATGGTGAAATTATGACCCAAGATGCCACTGTCATTGCGCAAATGCGTCAACTGATTCAACTGCTTGCCAAGCATAACCATGCTTATTATGTGATGGATCAACCGAGCATTGAAGACAGTGAATATGATCAGCTCTTTCATCAGCTCAAAGCCTTAGAACAACAATATCCTGACCTGATCCAGTCCGATAGCCCGACAGATAAAGTGGGTGGGCAGGCGCTTTCAAAATTTGTGACCGTAACACACGCCGTGCCGATGCTGTCATTAGGCAATGTCTTTAATCAGGAAGATCTGCTGGCTTTTGCCCGCCGTATTGAAGAACGTTTGCCAAATCAAAAAATTGAATATGATGTGGAACTGAAATTTGATGGTCTGGCCATTTCACTCTGGTATGAGCATGGCGTACTGACGCGTGGGGTGACACGCGGCGATGGGGAAACCGGTGAAGACATCACCCAGAATGTCAGAACCATTCGCAACCTGCCGAAACTTTTATCTCCGGTGAATGGCATCATTCCCGATTTGCTGGAAGTACGCGGCGAAGTGTTGATGCCGAAATCCGGTTTTGAAAAATTGAATGCTGCCAATGCCGCCAAAGGTGAAAAGACCTTTGCTAATCCGCGTAATGCTGCGGCAGGAAGTTTACGTCAGCTGGACCCGAATATTGCTGCCTCGCGGCCATTGGCTTTTTATGCTTATGGGATTGCTCAGTGCGTGCCGCATCATGGACAAACCACTATGTCCGCCAGTCTGGAATGGTTACATCAGTTCGGTTTTGCGGTTGGCGAGCGTCACTTTATCTGTGACAGTATTCAGGACGTGCAAAAGGTCTACGAACAGATCATTGATGAGCGTGCCAGTCTCAGTGTCGAAATCGATGGCATGGTGATTAAGGTCAATGATCTGAAACAGCAGCAACAGCTTGGTTTCCTGAGTCGCGAGCCACGATGGGCTACTGCCTATAAATTTCCGGCCGTTGCTGCACTGACTACGGTAGAAAATATTAATTGGCAAGTGGGTCGTACTGGAACATTGACGCCGGTTGCGCGTTTAAATCCGGTCGCTGTCGGCGGAGTAACTGTTTCCAATGTAACCCTGCACAATATTGGTGAAATTCACCGTCTGGATGTACGCATTGGTGATACGGTCAGTGTTTATCGTAGTGGCGATGTAATTCCTAAGGTGGAAAAAGTCTGGCCGGAATTTCGCCCGGTTGATGCAGTCCAAGTGCATTTACCTGAACAATGTCCAGTCTGTGATTCACCCGTGGTCATGCCGGAAGGCGAAGCCTTGGCACGGTGTTCTGGTGGGCTGTATTGTGCCGCACAGCGTATTGAGGCCATTCGTCACTTTGTCTCACGTAAAGCCATGGATATTGAAGGCTTGGGTGACCGTTGGGCAGAATCGTTGCTGCATCTGAATCTTCTGAAAGATGTCTCAGATATTTACCATCTGCATGAACATCGTGAGACTTTGCTAGGTATTGAAAAGATGGGGGCCAAATCGGTTCAGAATCTTTTAGATGCCATTGAAAACAGCAAGAAAACTACACTGGCTGCTTTTATCTATGCTCTCGGTATTCGTGGGGTGGGTGAAACCACGGCGCGGATGCTGGCCAATACTTTCCAGACGCTGGAGGCATTACGCAATGCTGATATTGAAGCATTAAAGAAAACACCAGATGTCGGTGATATTACTGCGGAATGGATTCTGGATTTCTTTCAGGCACCGCATAATCTGGAAGTTCTGGATCGTTTACTGGCTGCCGGTATTCACTGGGATGCACCGATCGCACCGACTCGTCAGCCGTTAAACGGCGAAAGCTGGGTGGTCACCGGGACTTTAAGCAGTATGGGACGAGATGATGCAACCCAGTTATTGCAAGCCTTAGGTGCACGAGTCAGTGGCAGTGTATCCAGCAAAACCAAATGTGTGGTTGCGGGTGAAAAAGCTGGCTCAAAACTGGATAAAGCAGAAAAACTTGGTATTCCAGTGATCAATGAACAACAGTTTATTGGCTTGATGCAAGACTATGGTCAGCTTGAAGCCTAAATCTCTGCACATTTCATGAAAGAATAAGAGTTAAAAAAGCCACCTTCGGGTGGCTTTTTGCATAAAAAGATTAAGGAATATATTTTTTCACAACACCATCATCGAGTAGCTGCTGGAAATGTTCAACCAGACTTTCTTTCACCGGACGATACTCAATGCCGAGCTCATCTTTACTTTTTTGCGCATTAAAGAAAATTGGATAACCCATATTCAGCTCTACAAATTTACGGCTAAAACCTGCTACAGGCCCGAACAGTTTAAAGGCTGCCTTCGGCAATTGATTGCGCGGGAAGGGAAACTTATTGCCAAAATGTGCTCGCAGAATTTGGCCCATTTCCAGCAGGCTCAAGCTTTCACTACAAATGATATAACGGCCATGCGCTTGCGGATTAAACGCAGCACGGATATGCGCTTCAGCGACATCCTGAACATCGACCACGCCATTCCACATCGGTGGAACGCCAAGCAAAGTCATGCCATTGGCAAACTGTTGCAGAACTTCCACACTACCGGATTGGGTATTTGGCGTTAAGGATTGACCAAAAACCAGTGCAGGATTGATACAGACCAGATCCCAGCGATTCTGTGCTTCAGCCATTTCCCAGGCTTTGCGCTCTGCCATGACTTTGGAATAAGGATAAGGCTGATGTGTGGCCGAACTGGTGGTATTCCAGTGGGATTCATCAAAACTGTTATTCTCAGTTTGTAGAATATCAATGGCATCGCCATAAGTGGATGCGATACTCGATGTGACGATTACGCGTTTCACTGATTCAGTCTGATTGACACTATTCAGTACATTTTCAGTGCCTAATACCGCAGGTTCGATAATATCTTTGACTGCATCTTTATAGTTGGTGACCACAAAAGGTGAGGCCATATGAAAGACAATTTCACAACCTTGCATGGCCTGATCAAAAGAGCCGGGGCTTAATAAATTGGCCTGAAATAACTTGAGAGTTCCCGGAGTGCTGTCGGCAATTTTTTCTAAATGGGCAAAGCTCTTACTTTTATTCAGGTCGCGCACCGTGGCATGTACGGTATAGCCTTGCGTGAGTAATTTCTGGATGACCCAGCTGGCAATATAACCCGATGCACCGGTAACCAGAACCGGCGCTGTTGTTTGTGGATGTGTCATATCGGAACCGTTGTTGTTTTAAATTTGTGTGAATGATAAGCGAAATTTGAGCATGAAGTACGCCAATGCAGTGATGTTTATACAAAAAGAATGAATCTGTCTGGTCAAAATTAAGATTTACAAATTTTAACGCATGTGTTTATTCGCCGGTTTTAGGTTATTGCCAAGCGTAATGAAAATGCAAAGTGTTGTTTTATAAATGGGATTTCATTAAGAACAAAGTGTAAATGCAAGTACTTCTCATTTTAATTATATAAAAATCAAATATTTAACTATGGTTAAGCTTTGCAAATTTAATTGCTTTTCGCCATAATAGCAAAATACAGATAGGGAGTTATTCAAATGCGCGGAAATCCAGAAGTCGTAGATTATTTAAATATGTTGATCGGTGGCGAACTGGCTGCTCGTGACCAATACTTGATTCACTCTCGTATGTATGAAGATTGGGGATTGACCAAAATCTTTGAACGTATCGATCACGAAATGCAGGAAGAGTCCCAGCATGCGGATGCGATTATCCGTCGTGTCCTGTTCCTTGAAGGAACGCCAAACATGCAGCGTGATGACGTTGAGATTGGCGAGGATGTGGTGAGCTGCCTGAAAGCTGATCTAAAACTTGAATATCATGTGCGGGAAAAACTGGCGCAGGGCATCAAGTTATGCGAAGAAAAAGGTGACTATATCAGCCGTGATATGTTACGCCAGCAAATGTCGGATACCGAAGAAGACCATACTTACTGGTTAGAAAAACAATTGCGTTTAATCGAACTGATTGGTTTGCAAAATTATATTCAGTCACAGATGTAAAACCGGATGAATAAAAAAACCCAGCATCTGCTGGGTTTTTTTATATGTTGAAAATGCTTAGTTGTTGTTACTCATAATGCCAATTTTTTTGACTTCCAGCCGTTGAGCTGCAGCCATGACCATGGCGATATGCTTATATTCTGTCGCACGATCTGCTTTGATTTTAATCTGATCCTGATCCGCTTTTTGCGCTACTGTCTTGAATAAATTTTCCAGAGCCTGGGTATTTTCTACTGGTTGATCATTCCAGAAAATCTTACCTTGTGCATCCAGACGTAATTCCACCAGCTCAGGCGGTTTTTCTTCGGTTACAGGTGGCGTGCCATTTGGCAGGTCAATATTAATCGAGTTGTTTGGTAAAGGAATTGTGATAATAAACATAATCAACAAGACCAGCATGACATCAATCAGTGGTGTCATGTTGACATCTAGCATCACATCGTCATCTTGATTTGAACCAACATTCATACCCATAAACTTAATCCTTCTTTGTGCTTAAGGTGTAGCGGGCGGAGTGGTGACAAAAGCAATTTTGCCAATACCGGCCTGTTGGGTGGTACTAATCACCTGATCAATTGCTTCATAAGGTGTTAACTGATCACCACGAATATGCACTTCAGGCTGCGGACGTTTCTGTGCTTCTGCCTGTAAACGGCTCAGTAAAACTGTTTTATCTGCAATATAAATTTCGTTCCAGAAAATATCGCCAGTTTTATTGACAGCCAGCTGAACATTTTCTGGCTTGGTTTCATACAGTACATTTCTTTCTTCGGGCAGATCGACAGGTACGGTATGAATGGCAACCGGTACAGTAATCAGGAAGATAATGAGCAGAACCAGCATAATATCAACCAAAGGGGTGGTATTAATGGTTCCAATTACCTCATCATCGCTGTCGTTTGAATTGACCATCATTCCCATGGCTGATGCCTCACTCTTACTTCACGTCACGATTAACAGGATTATTGGTTGTAATTTCACCGCTGAGTAATACTGCGTGTAAATCAGAACCAAAAGTACGCACTTCTTCCATCACTGCTTTATTACGGCGAGTCAACCAGTTGTAGCCAAGTACTGCCGGTACAGCGACGGCCAGACCGATTGCAGTCATGATCAGTGCTTCACCCACTGGTCCTGCTACTTTATCAATCGAAGCCTGACCAGAAACACCAATGGCAGTAAGCGCGTGGTAAATACCCCAAACCGTACCAAACAGGCCAACAAAGGGTGCAGTAGAACCGACTGTCGCAAGGAAGGCTAGACCGCCACTCAGATGGCTTTGAATCTTGTCGACTGCGCGTGAAATAGAAATCGTAACCCAAGTATTAAAGTCGATACGCTCAAGTAAAGTGCCGCCATGGTTTTTGGTTGACTTGATGCCTTTTTCAGCGATAAAACGATATACGCTGGCTTCATCCAGATTTTGCGCTGCATTATCCAGAGAAGAAGATTCCCAGAACTGATGCTCTGCTTCTTTGGCTTGTTTGCGAATCTTGCCTTGTTGCAAGCACTTGGTGATCATGATGTACCAGGTACCGATCGACATGACCACCAGAATAAACAAAGTGATTTTAGAAACAATATCACCTTCTTTCCACATGGCTTCTAGGCCATAAGGATTGTATCCAGCTTTTTCATCGCTAGCTTCAGCAGGCAGTGGTGGCGGGGTCGGTGCAGCCGCTGTTGCAGGTGTTGTTACCACTGTTTCAGTGACAGCACTGGTATTGGGGGTAGCGGACTGTTCTGCAAAAACTGTTTGCAGAGGTAATAAAGTGCTCATGGCAATTACACCAGCAGCAGTCATATTTTTTAAAGGTTTTAGTGATTTTTTCATCATGGATCTCCTGATTTTTTTCTTTATCTGTTGTATCTGTTAGTCAAGGACAAATTCATATGGAATGTCATACCAAGATTCTTGCGGTTCGCCATTTTTCATTGCCGGCTTGAAAGTACATAAGCTGAAGGCCTTGGATGCTGCACGATCCAGCGCACGACTACCGCTCGACTTTTTCACTTTGGCATCCTGGACCTTGCCGGTGGTATTTACATATACAGAGATCAAGACTTCACCTTGTTCTTCATTCATCAGTGCATCACGTGGATAGTCTGGGCGTTTACAACCTGCTTCACCTTGTGAAACACCACGAGTTACGCCAGCGGGTGGAGGAGCTGGGGCTGGAGCGGCTGCGACTACTGGAGCCGGTGCTGCTACCGGACTTGGTGAAGGACTCGCTGCAACGGGAGTAGGTACTGCAACAGTTGTCGGTTGGGTTGGTGTTGGAAGTGTTTTCTGTACAGGAACGACTTTTTCAACCGGTTTCACCTCAGGCACTTGTGCTACTTTTTCCACGATTTTTGGTGGTTCAGGTGGTGTTTCTTTTGGTGGCTCAGGTTCAGGCGGCTTAATATCTTGAATAATCATTAGCTCAACTGGCTGTTCCGTTGGTTTAATAATGTCTTTTGCCATACCAGCCATGAGTACCAGGCCAACCAGGATATGCAAAAAAACAACGACCCCAATACCAGTCAGTTTTTTGGCGGAGTTTTTTTCTAAGTCTTCAAACTTTGTGCCCATCATGACTCCTAGAATTTAAGACAAACAGGAAATAGTGCACTGATGAGAAAATTTTTTTAGTTACAGGCAGCATTATTTTTTGTTTGGCTAAAATTAAACGGGGAAAACCGCAAACACCGCTTGGCAGCAGTGTTTGCGAAGTAATTAATTAAAAGAATTTATAAGTACCACGTAGGAAGTAGGTACGGCCCATTGGATCACCGTGACGAGGGTCATAGCCATATTGAGCATTGTTGGTTGCATCAGAAGCAGGTGGTTCTGCATCAAACATGTTGCGAATACCTGCAGTTAGCTCTAAATTCTTGAATCCGCTATAGGTGCCTGCAAAGTTATAAAGCGTATAGGCACTTACATCACGTTCTTGAGAAAAGTCTTCATAACCACGGATATATTGTTGTTCTAGTCTCATTTTCCAGTCTTCATAAGACCAGTTGATATTGGCAATATGTCTCCAGCGGACGACTGCAGGATCATCATAGATGCCGACGAGCCCTTCCCATTCACCGCCTGGTTCTTCTTGCTCATCCATTTTGATGACATATGTACCATCAATCCCAAAACCAAAACGGCCTGTTGCTGTCATTGGGCTTAAGTAGTTCAGGCTGAGGTCAATCCCTTCAGTTTTTAATCCACCCATATTTTGTAGAGTTGTATTTAAATACTGGATACGACCATCTGGAGCGTAAACGATCAGATTGCCATAGCGATCAAGGTCATTAAAAATGTCATTAGGAGTAACTGAGCTGACTAAACCTTCAATGTCAATATTGTAGTAATCAGCGGTGAATACCAGATTCTTGATTGGTTCATATACGAATCCGGCTGTAAAAGAGGTTGATTCTTCTGGCTGTAAGTCTGGGTTACCACCTTGTTTACGCTTGAACTGCATACCACATTGGTCTGCAAATTGGGTGCTGGTCGGTTGACCGTTAGCATCACAAAAACGTGGGTTATTGAAGTTAGTGCTAGTATTGGTTTCACTTTGTAAAGAGTTGATTTCCCACATACTTGGGGCACGGAATCCAGTACTATAAGAACTACGGAACATTAACTCTTTAACCGGTTCCCAACGTAGGGATACTTTTGGATTGAAAGTATCACCAAAGTCACTATAGTCATCATAACGTGCCGCAAGTTGAGCTTCTAGAGTCGGCAAGATCGGTACATGTAATTCAGTAAACACCGCAGTAATATCACGGTCACCTGAACTTGACGGTTTATTTGGATCAATACCAGAACCTGGAACCTGGCGAACAAGATCGGCATTCACCTTGGCTTCCCAGTCCTGAGTGGTGTAGCTACCACCCAAGGCAAATCCAACTTCACCTGCAGGTAGTTCATAGATTGGACGGCTGACGGTGAAATCTATAGTGGTAGAATCCAGACTTGCCATATTTGTTGGGCCTGCCACATCAAAAGTAGACCATTTCCCAGCATCTGCAGCGGCCTGAGGACCAAATGGGTTTAAGGTGCCATCATTAAGTGCGGCTTGAACCAAACTTTGATTCAGGTAACCACTGACGAAATTATCAGTTGCTTCACTTTTGGCATAAGTAACGCCACCATTTACATCCCAACCGTAGACTTCACCTTCAATCCCTGCAAAAAAGCGGTTTGATTCATTTTCTGATTGAGAAACACGGTTACCTGATTGTGAACGTAAATAAAGTGCTGCTCTTGGATCTACCAGACCAGCGATGTCTGGTGTAATGCCGTTGCCTGGATAATATTTGCTGGTATTTGGAATAGAAAGACTACCTCCCCATACATCAGGTGCTATCGAGGTTTTTACTTTACTTTCAGTATAAATATATTCAGCAACCGCATTTAATGAATCGGTTAATTTGAAGGTACCTTTACCTAGAGCTGAAAAAGTTTCTTCTTCTGGAGTAATACCAATGAGTGCTTGAGTGTTTAACAGGCAACGTGTACCAGATACAAACATATTTGGTGCATTATTACAGTTTTGATTGATATAAGGGTTAACTACACCTACACCTGAATCTAAAAGGTTGGCAGGGAAGCCGGCACTTGAACCGATCGCCATGTTCAACTCTGGAATTAAACCACCACGACGGCTGACTTTACGATCTTTGGCCATGATCATGTCAGAAGTACGATAATCTACTACACCGTAAACGTTGAAACCTTGTTCATCCAGATCACCATAACCACCGAAAATAGAGACATCATATTTGTCGCCATTCTTTTCTTCAGGTGCTTGCAGTCCACCAGAAATACCGAAACCTTGGTATTCCTTTTTGATAATAAAGTTAATTACGCCGGCAATTGCATCTGCACCATATACTGCAGAAGCACCATCACGCAGAATCTCGATTCGCTCAACCATCGCGAGCGGAATAATATTCAGGTTAACTTCAGAAGTACTAAATGGGCTGTTAGCCAAACGACGCCCATTTAATAAAACTAAGGTCTTATCAGTACCAATCCCACGCAGGTTGGCAGAAGAACCTGAAGTATTACTTTTACCAATATTTTGAGAAACAGCAAAACCAGCTTGGTTAGCACTTACTTTATTAATGGCTTCTTCAACCGTGGTGACCCCCTGATTCACCAGATCTTCGACTTTAAGCACAGTAATAGGAGATGCACTTTGTGCAGCTACTCCTTTAATAGATGAACCTGTCACTGTCACTTTTTGAACCTTGGTAGGTTTAGCGGCAGAGTTTTCTGGTTCATCGGCTGCATGTGCCAAAGACAAGCACATCATACTTAAGGTAAGCGTACTTAACTTGAGTATTGTCTTGCCAACTGTTGGAGCCCCCATAGATCCCACCAATTTGTTTTTTTTCATCGTAATTTTCACCCTTTTGTTATGTGAAGTAGTGCTGGGAGGACTTAAGCAAAGCGAATGCCAACTTATAAATTATTAACTTTAAAAAACATTAAGTGATTGAAAGAATTATATTTAATTTGGTTTTTTTAGAGATTTACTAAATTCTGATGAAGAAATATTAAGAGAGTAGGGTTTAAAATCTGAAGAAAGTCTCTATAGGAAACCATGAGAAAGTAAAAAATAAATATTTAATGAATAAGAAAGGAATCTAAAACTGAAAGAGAAATTGAATAAAGTTTAATCATGGTGCATAATTTCTACATAAAATATACAATATTTTTTTAAAATAAATTATTTATAATACAAGTACTTGTGTTTATTTATTGTTTACCTAAAGGTATACAATAGTGCAATAAGATGAAACAGGGTTGAGTTATTTTTGTGCGAAATGAACTTCAGTAAGAATTTTGAGGATAAAAATTTAATTAATGATTCATGGAAAATATTATGTTATTCATAATATTTTAAATAATTAATAAAAATAAACTTTTTTCAGTTAAAAACAGGAAGAAATCCCTATTTTTTGCAAGGATGGCATGAAATTCGCTTTGTTCAGTTTATTCCATCTGTCCAGCTTTGACCCATCCATTGAAGCAAATATGGGATGATGTATTTAAAACTTCCTATAGCAATAAAACTTCAAGATAAAGAATAGGTACAAATTTGAAATCAGCACTTTTTAGCATGACGATTTTGGCCTTGGCTATGAGCTCGGGGCAAACTGCCTGGGCAAAATCATCTGCACATCCGGATAAAGTTTTAAACCTGGCTTTCGAAGCACCTGATGATGGTTTTGATATGGTCAAAACCTATAATTTTTATAGTGGTAGCGTTGCTGAGGCCATTTTCGAGCCTTTGTTGCGTTATGACTATCTGGCCCGGCCTGCAATTTTGGCCCCAAATACCGCCGAGTCTTTACCCGTCGTTGAACAGGATGGCAAAGTTTATACCTTTAAAATCAAGCCAGGAATTTATTTCAGTCCGGATCCAGCCTTTCAGGGCAAGAAGCGTGAACTGGTTGCCCGAGATTATATTTATTCCATGCAAAGGGTGATGGATCCGAAAAACCATTCGCCTTCTTTTTCCTTTATCGAAGGCAAAATTCTTGGCGCAGATCAAGTCATCCAGCAGGCCAAAAAAACGGGAAAATTTAACTATGATGCTCCGATTGCCGGTTTAAAAGCCCTAGATAAATATACCTTACAAATTACCCTGACCCGTTCAGATCTGAACTTTCCTTACATTCTGGCCTATGTCGCTTTTGCTGGTACTGCACGCGAAGTCATCGAACATTATGGCGATCGGGCAGGTCAGCATCCAGTCGGAACAGGGGCATATCAGTTACACAAATATGTGCCGCGTAGCCGTATTGAGTTAATTGCTAGTCCAAATTATCGCGGTTTTGTCTGGAACTTCAAGGGGGATGGTTCAGAGTGGGATCAACGGATTGTCAAGGCTATGCAAGGCAAGCAGATGCCGCAAATCGGCAAGGTCAAGATCAGCATCATTGAAGAAGAACAATCACGCTGGCTGGCTTTAAAATCTGGACAATTAGACTATGACAAACTGACTGCAAGCGGCGCTGAACAGGCACTGGAAAATAAGCAGCTGAAAAGTGAATACAAGAAAAAAGGCATCCTGCATTATCCGAATAAAGAACCGGAAATCACCTATACCATCATGAATATGCGTGATCCGGTGATTGGTGGGAACTCACTGGAAAAAATTGCACTACGCCGTGCCATTGCCTTGTCCTATAACCAGAAAGAAGCCATCCAGCAGCTATATAAGGGCCATGCTGTTAAAGCTGAAATGATTCTTCCTGAAGGCGTGGGCGGATATAACCCGAATTATAGAAGCAGCATTGCCTACAACCCATTGATTGCCAATAAACTGCTCGATCGTTTTGGCTACAAGAAAGGAGTCGACGGTTACCGCACCTTGCCTGATGGCAAACCATTGGTTCTGAAAATGAACTCGACTAGCTCAAGCTCTTCCGTTATTTCTGCGGAGCTATGGAAAAAGAACCTGGATGCAATCGGGGTAAAAGTTGAATTTAAAGTCAGTAACTTTGCCGACAATTTAAAAGAAGCCACTCAATGCAAACATATGATGTGGGGTGGCGCCTGGATTGCAGATTATCCGGAAGGGGAAAACTTTGCCCAGTTGCTGTATGGCCCAAATGCCCAGCAAGGTAACCTGAGCTGCTATACCTCTAAAGCCTATGACGCGCTGTATCAAACTGCGATGAAACTGCCGCCTCAGCAACGCACTCCATATTATGAGCAGATGAACCGCCAGATGGAGGCCGATAATCCATGGATTTTGCACAATACCCGGGTACGTAACTGGCTGATTCACCCACAGGTACAGGGCTTTAAGGCACATCCGGTGACTAGAGCAGTTTGGCAATATCTGGATATTGAACCTGTTAAAAAATAACTTGAGAAGATTAAGAACCAGTATGAATGTGAATACAAACGCTTTAAAAAAGCTGGCCAGTGGTGTCTTAATGGCCAGTTTAATGATGGCCGGTGCTGCACCCACATGGGCTGCCAATCCCGCCAATCCAAATAAAGTCTTAAAAACGGTCTTTCCCGCGGCTGAAACCGGTTTCGACCCCGGTTATATCCATGACCGTTATTCGGCCAAGATTAACTCGGCGATTTTCGAAACCTTATATACCTATGATTATCTGGCTTCCTCAGCGAAACTGGTGCCATTGACTGCGGTAGATATGCCTCAGGTCAGTGCAGATGGTTTGACTTATACGATTAAAGTTAAAAAGGGCATTTACTTTGCGGATGATCCGGTCTTTGGCGGTAAAAAACGTGAACTGACTGCCTATGACTATGCTTATTCTCTAAAGCGTCTCTTAGATCCAAAGCTTAATTCACCAAATAGCTGGTTGCTGGATGGTCGGATCAAAGGGCTGGAAGCATGGACAGCCATGGCCAAAAAAAATGGCAAAGTCTATGAAAATCCATTTGAAGGCATTCAGACTCCAGACCGCTATACGCTGGTACTCAAGCTGAATAATCCAGATCAGAACTTTCCGATGTTGCTGGCACACGGCCCGGCTGCTGCAGTCGCCCGCGAAGTCATTGAAAAGTACAAAGACAAAGCTGGCTGGGTGATGAGTAAACCGGTCGGTACAGGACCTTATGTGCTTAGCCTCTGGACACCAGGCTCACGGATTATCTTAAAACCAAATCCAGCTTATCGTGGTTTTGTCTGGGACTTTAAAGCCAGTGGTGCAGAAGATCAGGCCATTGTAAAAGCCATGCAGGGCAAAAAAATGCCTCAAATCGGCACTATTGATGTGCGTGTTATTGAAGAAGCGCAATCACGGATGCTGGCATTTAAGAAAAATGAACTGGACTTGCTCGAAATTGAGGGCGATATCGTCGTACAGGCCCTCGATGGTGACAAATTAAAGCCTGAGCTGGCTCAGCAGGGAGTGAAGCTGTCACGTATTTTAGAGCCCTCCATTAGCTACCATTACTGGAATATGCAAAACCCGGTCGTGGGTGGTTTCGCGCCAGAAAAAATTGCCTTACGTCGTGCCATGGCGATGGCATTTTCTGTAGAAAACATGATCAATGTATTACTTAAGGGGGATGGAGCAAAACTGCACATGCCTATCCCCCCAGGAGTAGCAGGCTATTCACCGTCCTATAAAAGCAGTATTCCCTATTCAGTCAAAGCAGCCAACATGTTGCTCGACCGCTATAACTACAAGATCGGTGCAGATGGCTGGCGGAAAACGCCTGAAGGTAAACCTCTGGTGATTGAACTGATTACTGGGAATACCAGTCGGGGCCAGCAACAGGGTGAGTTCTGGAAAAAGACCCTGGACAGTATTCATATTCAGCTGACCAGTAAGGCCATGCCATTCGCTGAAGGCATCAAGCTGGAAAAGCAATGTAAAACCATGTTCAAGAGTTCTGCATGGATTGCCGATTATCCGGATGCCGACAACTTTATGCAGCTGTTCTATGGGAAGAATGTCAATGTCACCAACAATGCCTGTTTCAAGCATCCTGAATTCGACCGTCTATACGAACAAACCCAGAGCATGCCGCCTGGTCCGGAGCGTGATCTGCTCTACCGCAAAATGACCCGGATTCTGGAAGTCAACATGCCGACCCTGATGCTCTATAGCACCTACCGTAACGCCTTGACCCAACCCCAAATTATTGGACATAAGTCCCATCCGATTCTGTCTTCAGAATGGATGTATATCGATATTAATACGAAAAAGTAAGAAAAAATCTGGAGATGAATATGAAATCAAAGTCTTTAAAATTAAGTACCTTATGTTTAATGATAATGGGGGGATATCAAGGTGTAGCGGCAGAAACCCAAGCGCAGCTGCTGCCATTATTCAAGGCTGCAGAAATTCCGTCTTTATGTGATGCCAGTCTGGCTTCCATGCAAAAAGATATCCAGATATTTGAAAATAAGAAAATTAAAAATAAAGCCAAGGCAGGGCCTTATCTGGCTGAATGGGATGAGTTGCATGCCAAAGCCCGGGATTTCGGTGCAGCAGTAGGGCTGTACAGTAATGTCGATCCGGATCCTGCATTGCGTCAGGCAGCCGATGACTGTGAACTTAAAATCAGCAAATACCAAACCACCCTGTATCAGAATCCTAAACTGTATGGACAGTTCAAAAAACTGAAAGCCAGTGATCCGATTGATCAGAAATTTTTAGAAGATATTCTGGAGCAGTTTGAGAACACCGGCGTACAACTCAGTGCAGAAAAACAGAAACGACTGAAAGAAATTATTGAAGAAAGTACCAAACTGGGACAGGACTTTTCCAAAAATGTGCGGGATAACCCTGAAAAGGTTGAATTTACTCCAGCTGAAATGAAAGGCCTGCCAGAAAGTTACATCGCAAATTTAAAGAAAAATGAAAAGGGCAATTATCTGCTCGGCTTTGATTATCCGGAATACCAGCCTTTTATGGAGCTGGCAGAAAGTGATGAAGCACGCAAACGCTACCAGACCGCTTACACGCGTCGCGGGACCGAACAAAACCTGCAATTCATGAAAAAGGCCATTGATCTGCGTTATGAAATGGCACAACTTTTTGACAAGGAAAGCTATGCCCATTCTGCACTTGAATTCCGCATGGCCAAAACTCCGGAATCAGTGAACGGTTTTCTGGATGAGGTTTATGCCAAAGTTGCACCTCTAGAAAAGCAGGATGTAGAACAATTACGCCAGTTCAAGGCTGAAACTTTAAAAGTTCCGCTAGAGAAAGCAGAAATTACACGCTGGAATCAGGGTTATTGGAGTGAAAAACTGCGTCAGGCCAAATACAAGGTAGACCAGGAAAAATTGCGGGATTATTTCCCGACAGAAGCATCGCAAAAATGGTTATTCGCTATTTCTTCGGAACTCTATGGCATTGAGTTCAAGCCGGTGAAAGTCAAGGCCTGGCATGATGAAGTGGAATATTATGCGGTACATGACAAGGCTACGGGCGAATTCCTGGGCGGATTATATGTTGATAAATACCCGCGTGAAGGCAAATATGGGCATGCAGCTGTCTGGGGAGCTTATGGCGGCAGTACCCTGAATCAGCGTCGTCCGGTATCGGTACTGGTGACCAATTTTAACCGTAAGGGCTTGAACAGCAATGAACTGGAAACCTTTGTGCATGAAATGGGTCATGCCTTGCACGGGATTCTTTCGAAGACCCGCTATACAGAACAGTCTGGTACCTCGGTAGAGCGTGACTTTGTAGAAGCACCATCACAGATGTATGAAGAGTGGGCACGCCGTCTGGAAACCTTGTCAAAAGTAGCAGATTACTGTGAGCCAGCATGTCCTCGGGTGGATGCTGCCATGACCGAGCGCTTAAAGAATGTGAAGAATTACGGCCGAGGCCTGCATTATGCCCGTCAGGCTTTATATGCCCAATATGATATGGCCCTGCATGGTAAAGATGCAAAAAACATTGAGCCTTTAAAACTCTGGCAGGATATGGAAGGTAAAACTGCCTTGGGTTATGTTAACGGTCAGCAGTTCCCGGGACAGTTCGGGCATCTGATGGGCGGCTATCAGGCAGGTTACTATAGCTATATGTGGTCTGAGGTCATTGCCCTGGATATGCTTTCCTCCTTTGGCGATCAGCTGATGGACAAGAAAGTCGGTGCGCATTATCGCAATACGGTCCTGGCCCAAGGCGGACAAAAGCATGGCGAGCAAATGGTGAAAGACTTCTTGGGTCGTGATCCAGACAGCAAAGCTTTCTTTAATGAAATCTCTGGAAAAAATTAAGGAAGGCAAGCGATGCTGGCATATATTATTCGACGGCTTTGGCAAATGATCCCGACCATGCTCGGGGTGATTTTGCTGATATTCCTGCTGTTTAACTGGGTAGGTGGAGACCCTGCCTATATTCTGGCCGGTAAAATGGCCAATGCGGAACAGATTGAAAACATCCGTCAGCAACTGGGTGTGGATCAACCGTATTACGTACAACTGTGGATCTTTATCAAGCAGATTTTAACCTTTGATTATGGGGTGAGCTGGAGTACCGGGGAATCGGTGGCACAGATTATCACCACCCGTTTGGGGCCCTCACTGACCATTCTGATTCCACTGACCATTCTGCAAACTATTATTTCTATCATTCTGGCTTTGGGTGTGGCTTCGGTTCGTGGTTCTTTGACTGATCGCATGATCATGATGCTGTGTACGATCGGTATGTCGATCAGTATTCTGGTATACATCATCGTGTTCCAGTATTTCCTGGCCTATGAACTGAGCTGGTTCCCGGTACAGGGCTGGAGCGATAATTTCGCTGATAATCTTTTCAAATATGCCTTGTTACCTGTGCTGATTATGTTGGTGGTCAGTATTGCACCAACACTACGCCTGTATCGTAGTTTTGTACTGGATGAAGTCAATCAGGACTATGTACGTACTGCGCGTGCCAAAGGCCTGGGTGAAAACCGTATCATGGGCGTGCATGTCCTGCGCAATGCCTCGATTCCGATTATTACCGATGTCATGGCAGGACTTCCGGCACTGCTGATTGGTGCTTTCCTGATCGAACGTTTTTTTGGTATTCCGGGAATTGGCCGTGAAGTTATTATTGCGGTAGAACGTTCCGATTTTCCTGTGATTAAAGCCATTACGGTCTATGTCGCTGCTGCGACCATGATATTCAACCTGATTGCCGATCTGATCTATAAATGGGTCGATCCGCGTGTACAGTTGAAGTAGGTGAATTATGCTGAGTGCGATATTTAAAAAAGAACAAGCGGCTGAAGCAGCACCTGAATCGGCTTCAACAGGATTATGGCAACTGGCCATGCGCCGTTTGAAACGTGACCGGATTGCCATGTTTTCCCTGTATGTGGTGCTGTTTTATCTGCTGCTGCTGGTACTGTCAATGAGCGGCCTGATTGCCAAAGACTGGAATAAAGAAGTGGCGGTCAGCTATGCACCGCCGAGTTTTATCAGTGCAGCGCCAGTTCCGGCTGTATCTGATACAGAGCAGGGCGCAGAATCTGTACCTCTACCAGTCAATCCAGTTGATCCTTTAAAAGATGTCATTGCTGAATTGAATGCTGAAATTGCTGCTGAGCAGGGTGCTGGTGCAGGCATCGATTATTATGGAGTGGTCGATCCGCTGGCAGAAGACATGAAGGCCATTAATCAGGAACTCGGTGGCCAGCTGATGGATGAAAGTGGGGAACTCAAGCAAAGTCTGGTCTTCGGTGCCGATAAATGGGGGCAGGATGTTTTACAGAAAACCATTAAGGGGGCTGAAACCTCGATTCTGGTTGGATTGATTGCAGCCTTTGTCGCTGTACTGATTGGAACTGCACTGGGTGCAATAGCAGGTTACTTTGGTGGCTGGGTCGATGATCTTCTCAACTGGTTTTATAATATCTTTACTTCGATTCCCTATCTGTTGCTGGTTTTGGCGATTGCCGCAGTGTTACAACAAAAAGGTATTTTATCAATCATCCTGATTTTAGGTCTGACTGGCTGGACCGGGGTCTTCCGTTTGGTTCGTGCCGAATACATGAAACATACGGCACGTGAATATGTGCTGGCTGCCAAGGCGATTGGCGTGAGCAATATGCGTCGTATGTTTGTCCATATTTTTCCCAATGTCAGCCATATTGCCCTAGTACAGATGTCTATTTTGGTGGTGGCATTTATCAAGTCTGAAGTCATTTTGAGCTTTCTTGGTTTCGGTGTGCCTATCGGGGTAGTGTCATGGGGCAGTATGCTAAATGAAGCGCAAAGCGAGCTGATTTTGGGTAAATGGTGGCAACTGGCGGCAGCCTCAATCGCCATGGCGGTATTGGTGACTGCTTTCTCGATGTTTACCGATGCACTCCGTGATGCATTAGATCCAAAACTGAAATAGGAGCGCAACGATGTCTGAAATCAATCCAAGCACAGCACCTGCGTTACTTCGCGTAGAAAATCTGCGAGTCAGTTTTAAAGGTGAAAATAAAGAATATATTGAGACCGTAAAAGGGGTTTCTTTCGAGATTCCGGCCAATACCACGGTTGCACTGGTCGGTGAATCGGGGAGTGGCAAGTCGGTTACTTCCCTCGCCACTATGGGCCTGCTTCCGGCAGAAAGCGCACGTATTTCAGAAGATAGCCAGATCATCTTTGAAGGGAAAAACCTGCTCAAGCTTAAAACCCGTGAAATGCGCCAGATGTGCGGCAAAGACATTGCCATGATTTTTCAGGAGCCGATGTCTTCGCTAAATCCGGTATTTACGGTAGGCATGCAGATTGCAGAAATCCTGCAACTACATTTGGGCATGAATAAAAAACAGGCACGTCAACGTACTCTGGAACTGCTCAAAGAAGTGGGTATCCCTACGCCAGAAACTAAAATCGATGCCTATCCGGGGCAGCTTTCCGGTGGACAGCAACAACGGGTCATGATTGCCATGGCCATTGCCTGTGAACCTAAACTGTTGATTGCAGATGAACCGACCACAGCTCTGGATGTGACTATTCAAAAGCAGATTCTGGACTTGCTGGAATCGCTGCGGCAACGTCGCCAGATGTCGATGCTGTTTATTACCCATGATCTGGCATTGGTTGGTGAAATTGCTGATCAGGTGATTGTAATGCGTCATGGGGAAATCCGTGAACAGGGTCCGGTTCGGGAGGTGCTGGACCGGCCTCAAGACATGTATACCAAAGCCTTGTTACACTGCCGTCCACAATTGTCGCAACGTCCGTTACGTTTGCCGATGATCAGCGATTTTATGAAACAGGATGGCTCAACCTGGCTAGAAGATATCCGTCTGAATACTCAGCTTCCGCAACGTTCACGCGGGCTAAAGGGTGGAGAGGAAATTATTCTGGATGTACGGGATCTGAAGAAATCTTTTTATAGTCGTAAAGGACTGTTTGGCAAAGATGAATTTCAGGCAGTAAAAGGAGTTTCTTTCCAGCTGGCCAAAGGAAAAACCTTGGGGCTGGTCGGGGAGTCCGGTTCGGGTAAAACCACCATCGGTTTATTACTGATGCGTCTGCAACAGGCTACAGGTGGTAAAGCACTGTTTCAGGGTCGGGATATTTTGGACATGTCGGAACAGGAATTTACCCAGTATCAACGTAAAATCCAGATCATTTTCCAGAATCCCTATGCTTCTCTAAATCCACGTTTTACTGTTGGACAAATCCTGATGGAACCGATGCAGATTCATAAAATTGGTCAGGATGATGCAGAGCGCAAACAAATGGCCTTGGATCTGTTGGAGCGGGTCAGCTTGCCTGCACAGGCTTTTTATCGTTACCCGCATGAGTTTTCCGGTGGTCAGCGCCAGCGGATTGCAATTGCACGTTGCCTGACCTTAAAACCCGAGATTTTAATCTGTGATGAATCGGTTTCGGCGCTGGATGTATCAGTACAGGCGCAGGTGCTGAATTTACTACAAGATTTACAGGATGAATTTGGACTGAGCTATATCTTTATTTCGCATGATTTGTCGGTAGTAAAATATATTTCAGATCAGATCATGGTGATGAATCATGGGGAACTGGTAGAAATCGCCAATTCAGATGAGCTGTATCAATCGCCACAGCATGAATATACCAAGCGTTTACTCGGTGCCATTCCGCAAGGGATTCCACAAAGTGCCTGATACATAAGGCATAAAAAAAGTCAGGCAATGTGCCTGACTTTTTTTATTTATCTTAATTAAAACTTTTTAAAGCCTTTGTTGACGCCATATGGACGACGCGGCGCATTTTCATCACGCTCTTCGCGGCGACCAAAACCTTGATCCGGACGGTTTTCACGACGTACAAACTGAGTGCCATTCTGGTTTTCAGCTCTGTCACGACGACCATAAGCATTGTCATCACGACGCTCACGGCCAGTATTATTTTGTGGTTGCTCATCACTGTCACGACGTTGCTGACGCAAGAAACCGCCACGGCGCGCAGCCATCGGTTTGTCTTGCATACGTTCATTACGGCGTTTCGCCATACCAAACAAGCCTGTACCTTGACGTGGCTTCAATTCCACAGCTTTGGTCAGGTTGTCGATATCGTTTTTATCCAGTTCAATCCAGCGACCGGTACGCAGTTCGCGTGGCAAAATCACAGTACCATAACGGGTACGCAGTAGACGGCTGACTTTCAGGCCTTGTGATTCAAAGATACGACGTACTTCACGGTTACGACCTTCTTTTACTACCACCTGGAACCAACGGTTGATCCCGTCACCACCGAGTTCAGAGAAAGATTCGAATTTTGCCGGACCATCGTCTAGCACCACGCCTTTGAGCATGTTGTTGCGAATTTGTGGTGTAACTTCACCCATGACACGAACTGCATATTCACGTTCGATTTCATTCGATGGGTGCATCAAGCGGTTTGCAAGTTCGCCATCATTTGTGAACAAGAGCAGACCGGTCGAGTTGATATCCAGACGACCCACCATCACCCAGCGATCGCCCGGAATAGCAGGCAGCTGTTCAAACACGGTCGGACGGTTTTCAGGATCGCTACGTGAGCAGATCTCGCCTTCAGGCTTGTAGTAGATAATGACACGACGACGGATTTCGTCTTCAATCTGGAAGGCAACTTTACGACCATCGATGCGAAGCTCATCACCTGGTTCGATTCGTTCACCCACTTGGGCAATTTGCCCGTTGACACTTACACGACCCGCGGCAATGACTTCTTCCATATAACGGCGAGAACCCAAACCAACGCGTGCAAGCACCTTTTGCAACTTTTCACTCATGACAGCATAACCTTAGAAATAATTATCAACAGTTCACCTATTTATGACTTCGGTGCATTCGCATCGAGGGCCATAAAAGCTTCCTTGGCATCCTGCAGGGGAGGCAATTGGCCCAAACTATTCAGGCCAAACGCATTTAAAAATTGTGGCGTTGTCATTAACAACGCAGGTCTTCCAGGGAGTTCACGAAATCCAGACTCTTTAATCCAGTTCCAGTCAAACAGCGTACGCAAGTTTTGACTGTTATTCGTGACACCACGAATTTGTTCAATATCCGCTCGGGTCACTGGCTGGTGATAAGCAATCACCGCAAGCGTCTCTAGTAATGAAGGCGACAAGCGAGCCGGTCGCTCTGGCCAGGTCTGTGCAATAATATTACGATATTTTGCACGCACTTGAAAACGATAACCTTGTGCTGTTTCAATCAGTTCGATTGAACGGCCATGCATCAGCATGGAAAGTTGTTGTAAATACTGGCGTAATTCCTGCTTGCTATAGCGATCCTGAAAAGTTTCTTTCAGACGAGCCAATGAAACCGCGGAGTCGCTGGCAAAAATAATGGCTTCAAGCTGCATCAATACTTCATGCAGATTATCTTCTGCAGATAACAGCGTATTTTGATCGAGTGTCATTGACTGGCTCCTTGAATCGCGAGCGGGGCTTCAATACCTGTAGCAATAATCTGAATTTTTTGTTGTCGGGTCAGTTCCAGCACCGCCATAAAGGTTACCACCATACCCATACGGCCTTGGCTCGGTTTTAACAAGTCCTTAAAGCTGAGTATTGCGCCAGTTTCAATACAACTTTCAATATAGGCAATCCGTTCTTCCAGCAGTACCGGTTCCTGTTGCACCTGATGAATCACCGGTTCAGGACGGTTAAATATACAAAGCAAGGCATCACGCAATAAATCGCTTGAATAGCCTTCATTCGGCTGCTGGATTTCGCCCAAACTGACATTAGTGGTGAAAGTGTCTCGTTCCAGAATTGGCATCTGGCCCAGACGTTCTGCTGCCTGTTTAATTCTTAAATAATTTTCTAAACGGTCAATCAGTTCTTGTTTTGGATCCTGCTCAATCGCAGTCAGGCTTTTTGGTTTTGGTAACAGCAAACGCGATTTGAGATCTGCCAGTAAGGCCGCCATCACCATATAGTCGGCCGTCAACTCGATGTTGAGGGATTTCATTGCGTCCATATAAGACAAATACTGTGCTGCTATCGGCGCGATATCGACCTGTAACAGGTCAAAACCGTTTTTTTGAATCAGGTAAATTAAAAAGTCGAGTGGGCCTTCAAAATGTTCTAATAAGATTTCAAATGCCGCTGGAGGAATGTACAGATCCTCTGGAATTGTATCCTGCCATTCATCCAGAACCCGAATGTGCGGAGCAGATTCCATAGTGTTATGGATAATTTGAGTCATTACAATTATAGGCCACGCGAATTTTCAAAGGCATGCAAAGGCTTGATTTTCGGTATCTGATCGAAAGAAAAGCACAGGATTAAGCGTTGTCATTGTACTGGAAAAGTAACTTTAAATAAATTAAATAAGCCGTCAAAGCCATAAAAACTTAAAAAAATAATGGAATTTATCTACGATTTAAAAATAGCAACGAGAAAAATGACAAAACATAGCTGGAAATGCTACGGTGATTTTTAGGTTAAATTGGTTCTCATAATTAAGCGTATCTGGTAGATGATGTGAGTTGATTCACTTAAAAAACTCGATCAATACAGTAATTCTCATTAAAGTAGGAAATAAGCTAGCTGGCAGATATTGAATGATTTTTAAACGGATTTCCCATTAAAAAACATGAAATTAATAAGTATTAATAAAATATTTCCCCGTAATTTTTGGTCAAAAATTCCGCTATAATCTCGAAAAATAGTCAAGAATCACAAAAATCAATAAAAAGGTGAAGAAAGCATGCCACTTATTCTGGTTGTTATTGGGATGATCGCATTCGGGGGATTTTGGGCTTATCCCAAATATCAGATTATGCAGCTTGAAGATGAAGCACGCACAGGGCTGAAATCAGGTGGATTTTCAGCTTTTACGGAACAGGCCCGACCTGTCATGCAGGCCATGAAAATGGATTTTAGTGTACTGGACCAATATCCGAATATCCGTTTTTACATGCGGCATATGGCCTATGAGGGCGACCAGCTGGATGAGCGGATTAAACTGGATATGCAAGCTATGTCTTGTGAGTCAATCAATTCCTTTAAAGTCATGGAACCCAAGGCACGCACAGCGATGTTGAATGTACTGGAAGAAGATCAGATTATTTTTCATGTGTATCTGAAAAATAAACTGGGTGAAGAGCTCATGCATCATGAACAGAAGCTATCGCAATGTCCAAATTTCATTGCGGTTCGTCATTATGAGCGTAGTTCAGATTCCTAAACTGTTTTTGGCAACCATTGCATACCTGTCAAATCGAAAAGAATAGAACTGCAACATCTCACCATATGCTGTTTTAGATTTTCATGGTGAGGAATGATTGTATTCGTTGGTCGCAAATTCAATGATACGTTGGCAAGACTCTGCCAGGCATACATTTTGGTTTGAATAGATCTGCAACAACTGTCTCACTAGAGCCAACGTCAGGAAAAATTGGTACTCAGTATGATCAATATTTATAGTGAGATAGGGAGAGGGATGTGCTTCGACCAGCGCTGCCTTGGATTGCAGTGTCCAAGGCAGTTCTGCATAGATCAAATCCTGTGCAGAAAATTCATGCTGATTCAGGAGCAAGTAAAATAAATCCATTCATTTTGACTCCCCGAATGTTTGTAGGAATTTCTCAAGCGTCATTTATTCAAAAGCGCTGACATCTCCCATACCACGACGAATCACTTCTGGATGATCACCGGATAAATCTACAATAGAGGTCGTGCTCAAGGTGCCTAAACCGCTATCTACAAAAACATCAATGCGTTTGCCCAGCTGCATTTCAATATCATAAGGATCGTCAAGTGGGTCAGTCTGACCCGGTAAAATCAGGGTAGAAGTCAATAACGGCTCACCGAGTTCTTTGAGTAACAGCTGACATACCGGATTATTCGGAATGCGTAGACCAATAGTTTTCTTTTTAGGATGCATCAACCGACGTGGCACTTCACTGGTCGCAGGTAAAATAAAGGTCGTGATGGCCGGTGTATTATTTTTCAGCAAACGGTACATGGCATTGTCCACTTTGGCATAAGTGGCAATATCGGACAAATCACAGCACAGAATCGCATATTGGTGTTTTGGACCCAGACCACGAATTTGCGCAATCCGCTCCATGGCACTCTTGTTCCCAATCTGGCAACCAATCGCATAGGCAGCATCAGTGGGATAGACCACCACATCACCCGCACGGATACGTTCCACTGCCTGACTGATTAAGCGGGGTTGCGGATTGTCTGGGTGTACGCGTAAATGCAGCATAGAGACTACTCCAAGCTTGGGCTGATGGCTTATTATGTGGCGCTCAGGCAAGATCTGGCAATCATAGAAAAGGTAGATTTGTGTAATTTAATCAAGCATTTCACGTATAAATTCATCAGATTGTAAACTTTTGCCACCTTTGATGCAGATACAGATACATTGGATAAAGCGCGCTGCATCACGTGGAAGTTTGGCTGTACCATTAAAATAAGCCTGAACTTGGGCATAAACATTATCTTTAAAGCTGGTGCCATCACCGCCATCGCCAGTCAGGTTATCCAAAGAAACCCGGAATTTACGGCCAAAAGCTTGGGCAAACATCCACTCAATTGCCTGTGGCTTGATTTCGACCTGTTCAAATAAAGCCTGCTGTTCGCGGGTCCGCCCATCCGGGGCATACCAGTAACCCAGATCAGGCAGCAGGCGGCGTTTGTCTCCGGCAATGGTCCAGTGGCTGATTTCATGCAGGGCACTATTAAAGAAACCATGGGCAAACTGGATTCGGGCAGGGCGGTCTACACTTGCAGGGAAATATTCTGGTTCAAATTCGCCCCGTACTAAAGTGACATTTAAATGGGAAAACCAGTGATTAAAGTGTAAGATGAGCCAATCCACTTGCTGCGCTTCTGACGATAAATTCGCCCATGGCGAGAGTTGCACTTGTTGTGTTGAACTGTCAGAATCAAGGCTTGGAATTGTGCTAACGAGTGATGAAACATTCACTTCTGTTTGCGGCTGCAACAGATGCATGACTTGAGTTACCCAAATGGTCTGTCGAAATAAGTACAAAATTGTATCTTAATCTTTGACAGAGTACTGATGAATTTGTAGAATTGCCGCCTTAATTATGTCAGCAAATACCTTTCCGGCACAGATTGAGCCGTTTAAATGGGCTGAACAGGGCTTTAAATGGTCAGGTCAACTGCCTTTATCCCGCTTTGTTCGTATCGCTCGTGAAGCTGTTGGATCAATTGATGATCAATTGATTAACATAGACTGTAAGCTATCAATGGATGCCTATCATCGTATTGCATGGCTAGATGGTCACGTTGAAACAAAAGTTCCTATGGAATGCCAGCGTTGTCTGGAAACTGTAGAAATTGAGCTGGTTTCATCGTTCCATTTGGCACTTGTGGATGATGAGTCACTGATAGAGCGCTTGGATGAGGATGCTGATTTCATCGTCCTAGGTGAAAGTGAAGCAACGACCAAAGGTGATTATGATGCACCTGCGACCGCTGATTTACTCGCGCTGATAGAAGATGAACTGTTATTGTTGATGCCGTTGTCGCCTAAACATGAGTTTTGTGAACATAAGCATCAACCTGCCGTAGAAGAAGTGGCTGAAGAAAAACGGGACAACCCGTTTGAAGTTTTGGCTGCTTTGAAGGGTAAACTTAACTAATTTTTGTGTTATACTCTTGTGTATAAGACAATCGAATTTGTTCTGATCCATTTTTTCGATCTTTGTAAGGAGCCATCATGGCCGTTCAGCAAAACCGTAAAAGTCGCTCTCGCCGTGACATGCGCCGTTCACATGACGCTTTAACCGAGAATGCATTAACTGTAGACCAAGCTACTGGCGAGACTCACCGTCGTCACCACGTATCTAAAGATGGTATCTACCGTGGTCGTCAATTATTCGCTAAAGCATCTGCTGAATAATTGGTGATGTATTAAGCGTCAAGCTTAGTAGAAAAAAATGGGAGCATTTAGCTCCCTTTTTTTTGTTTTTGATTTTTAGGTGTATCGGTTTTTTGTTGTATTTGGCAATTACCGCCAGCAAAATTACATGCTAAATTGCGCTCCACAATGATTTAGGTGGTCTTATTGGTCAGTCTTCTTGTTAGGATTGAAGAAGCACACCTCTTGAATGAAAGGATTTTATTATGTCTGCTACACCACTCGAACAAGCAGCGCCAGCAACAAAAACTGCATTTGTGTTTCCGGGTCAGGGTTCACAAAAGGCCGGTATGCTGGCTGAGCTTGCAGAACAGTTTGCAAGTATTCGCGAGACATTTGCAGAAGCATCTGAAGCCGTCGGTTTTGATCTGTGGCAGATTGCGCAAAGTGGCGAAGGTCTGGATCAAACCGAATTTACCCAGCCGGTATTGCTGACTGCAAGTATTGCCTTATGGCGCGTGTGGTTGGAATCTGGCGGTGTAGCACCGAAATATCTGGCAGGCCATTCACTGGGTGAATATAGCGCACTGGTCGCATCGGGTGCTTTAAGCCTAGGTGATGCTGCGAAGCTGGTGAACCTGCGCGGTAAACTGATGCAGACGGCTGTACCTCAGGGTGTCGGTGCAATGGCTGCCATTTTGGGTCTGGATGATGCCAAAGTGATTGAGCTGTGTGCACAGGCCACGGCAGCAGGTGAAGGTTCTGTTGAAGCGGCAAACTACAATGCCCAAGGGCAGGTAGTTGTTGCGGGTAATAAAGATCGCGTTGAAGCAGTGATGGCATTGGCCAAAGAAAACGGCGCAAAAGCCATTGCATTGCCAGTATCGGTTCCATCGCATTGTTCATTGATGAAACCTGCGGCTGAGCAGTTTGCTCCGGCATTGGAACAAACCGCCATTGAGCTGCCACGCATTCCTGTATTACAAAATGTGGGCGCGCAAGCGGCAACCAGTGTAGATGAATTGCGTCAGGCGTTGACCGCGCAACTTTATGAGTCAGTACAATGGACTAAAACTTTACAATTCCTTCAAGATGAAGGTGTTGAGTACATCGTAGAATGTGGTCCGGGTAATGTATTGACCAACTTGGCGAAACGCTTGCCGAATATTCAAAAAGCACTTCCACTGGACAGTCAATCTCGTCTGGAAGATGCATTAAACACCGTATTGGCGGCAGAAGGGAAAAGTGCATGACACAGGAACGTAAAGTTGCTCTGGTAACAGGTGCAAGTCGTGGTATTGGTGCTGCGATCGCACAACAGTTGATTCAGGATGGTTATTTTGTCGTAGGTACTGCAACGTCTGAAGCGGGTGCGGAAAAATTATCGGCAGAATTTGCTGAAAATGGCGCTGGAAAAGTACTAGATGTACGTGATGGTGCTGCGATTGATGCGCTGGTAACGGACATCGAACAGAACTATGGTCCAGTCCTTGCGTTGGTCAATAATGCAGGTATTACCAAAGACAATTTGCTGCTGCGTATGTCTGAAGATGACTGGGATGATATTTTAAATATTCACCTGAAAGCAGTTTACCGTTTGTCTAAGCGTGTACTCAAAGGCATGACCAAGGCGCGTTTCGGCCGCATTATCAATATCAGTTCTGTGGTGGCACACTTTGCCAACCCGGGTCAGGCCAATTATTCTGCTGCCAAAGCAGGTATTGAGGCATTTAGCCGTAGCCTTGCCAAAGAAATGGGTAGCCGTCAGATTACCGTAAACTCGGTAGCACCAGGTTTTATTGCGACTGAAATGACTGAACAGCTAAGCGAAGAAATTCGTAAAAAAATGACTGAGCAGGTGGCATTAAACCGTTTAGGTGATCCGCAGGATATCGCAAATGCCGTAAGTTTCCTGGCTTCAGATAAAGCCAGTTACATTACTGGTACAGTTATGCATGTAAATGGGGGCTTATACATGAGCTAAGCTCAAGTATAAACTTTCCAAATTTTTTAGATTCAATTAAACTAACGGCATTAAAAACGCCACAAGCAATGAGGAGAATTCCTGTGAGCGATATCGAACAACGTGTTAAGCAAGCAGTTGCAGAACAACTTGGTATCAAAATCGAAGAGATTAAAAACGAAGCATCTTTCATGGATGACTTAGGTGCAGATTCTCTAGATCTAGTTGAACTTGTTATGTCTTTCGAAAATGATTTCGACATCACGATTCCTGATGAAGATTCTAACGAAATCACAACTGTTCAATCTGCAATTGACTACGTTTCTAAGAAACTGGGTTAATCGCCGATTTCAGCTTTGCTGAACATAAAGACCACCCTAGAGGTGGTTTTTTTGTGTCTGCTTTTCACATGAATGGAGGTTTTACAATTCATTACCTTTCTGTCACCAATGACTAACTATCTCTCTAGAGTTTTCATTATAAAAATAAGAGTGATGTGACATTAACAACAAGAATGGAGTCCGCTATGGGTCTTTTTGATTTTGTAAAAGGTATCGGTAAGAAGAATACAGCTGCTGCGGAACCACAGGCTGCACCTACAACGACAACGCCGGCTGCAGCACAACCTGCGGAGCCTTCTGCTCAGGAAGTGGCAAATAAATTACTCGGCCATGTGAAAAGTCTGGGCCTTCCGATCACTGGTTTATCCATCAGTTATAATTCAGCCTCAGATCTGGCGACGGTCAGAGGTCAGGTACAAAGTCAGGCCGATCGTGAAAAGATTGTTCTGGCCGTGGGTAATATTGATCATGTGGCCAAAGTGGATGATCAGCTTACAGTGAGCAGTCCTGAGCCGGAAAGTAAGTTCTACACGGTGAAATCAGGTGACAGTTTGTCAAAAATCTCAAAAGAATTTTATGGTGATGCCAATCAGTATAATAAAATTTTTGAAGCCAACCGTCCGTTGCTCAAAGATGCAGATGATATTTTTCCGGGACAGGTGCTCCGCATTCCTGCTTGATTTTTAATAAGTCCAATCAATGTTCGATCTCAAAGCCCCGTTTGGGGCTTTGTTGTTTTTGCCAGTAGCTTTAAAAAGCCATCATTACTAAATACCCAAGTCCAGATATAAACTTTCTTTGACTTCTTCCATCACCACATAGCTGTGCGAGGAGGCAGAGGCGGGTAGTTTTTTCAGTAAATCTCCCAGTAAACGGCGATAAGCACTCATTTCTTTTAAACGTGCTTTGACCAGATAATCAAAATCACCGGAAATTAAATGGCATTCCAGGACTTCCGGGATTTCGGTTAGGTTACGTGCCACCTGATCAAAGACATCACCTGATTTGGCGGAGAGTTTGATTTCCAGAAAAACCAGCAGGTTGCGCTCCAGCATTTCCGGATTTAAACGGGCGTAATAGCCCATGATAATGCCTTCGCGCTCTAGCCGTTTTACCCGTTCTGAACAGGGTGTGGTCGATAGATTGACGTGTGCTGCAAGTTCGCTAATCGCAATCCGGCCATCGCGTTGCAGGATATCCAGAATCATGCGGTCAATGCGGTCTAATTTACGCATCAATATTTCCCTCTTTTTTTTAATTCTGCCCGAAAAAATATTTATTTCACTGAATATACAGTCTGAATATAGTGAATTTAACTATTAAAGCAAAAATATACTAGTGAAATAAACTGAAAAGATGTTTGAGGGTTAAGTTAATGCGCGTATTAGTTTTGGGTAGTGGTGTGATTGGTGTGGCAAGCGCTTACTATCTGGCGCAGCAGGGAGCAACCGTGACTGTGCTGGATCGTCAGGCAGGTCCGGCGCAAGAAACCAGCTTCGGTAATGCCGGGCAGATTTCTCCAGGATACTCGACCCCTTGGGCTGCACCAGGTATTCCGTTTAAGGCAGTCAAATGGATGTTTCAGCATCATGCACCGTTGGCGATTAATGTCGATGGCAGCTTGTGGCAATTGCAGTGGATGGCACAAATGCTGAAAAACTGTAATGCGCAGCATTATGCAGTCAATAAAGAACGGATGGTGCGTGTGGCTGAATATAGCCGTGACTGTTTGCGTAATTTGCGCCGTGATATTGGCATCTCTTATGAAAACCGTTCAAAAGGCACTTTGCAGATTTTCCGTAAAGATGCGCAGCTGGATGCGGTGCAGCGCGATATTGAAGTTCTGAAAGAAACCGGAGTTGAATTTGAACTACTGGACCGCGATGGATTGGCGCGTGTAGAACCGGCATTGGCACAGGCAAAAGACAAACTGGTAGGCGGTCTGCATTTACCCAATGATGAAACAGGTGACTGCTATCTGTTTACCAATGCCCTGGCAGAACATGCCAAAGGGATGGGTGTAGAGTTTAAGTTCAATCAAAACGTTGAAAAGCTGATTGTAGAAGGTGACCAGATCAAAGGTGTTCTGGTGAATGGTCAGGTACTCACGGCAGATAAATATGTGCTGGCCTTTGGTAGTTATTCACGTGATTTCCTCAAACCGCTTGAACTGAATTTACCTGTCTATCCGGTGAAAGGTTATTCACTGACCATTCCGATTTTAGATCCGGCCTATGCACCACAATCTACAGTACTGGATGAAACCTATAAAATTGCGATTACCCGTTTCGACCAGCGCATCCGCGTAGGGGGAATGGCTGAACTGAGCGGTTTTAATCTGGGATTAAATGAAGACCGTCGCGGCACGCTGGAAATGGTGACCCGTGATTTATTCCCGGGGGGCGATATGAATCAGGCCAGTTTCTGGACAGGCTTGCGTCCAATGACCCCGGACAGTACGCCAATTATTGGAAAAACCCGTTTTAAAAACCTGTTCCTGAATACCGGACATGGCACGCTGGGTTGGACCATGGCTTGTGGTTCAGGGAAATTAATCAGCGATCTGGTCTTGGCTCGTGATCCTGAAATTAGCACTGAAGGTCTGTCATTGGCGCGCTATCATCAAGCTGCCTAAGGCCATCTGAGGCGGAATATTCAAGGAGGAATGTATGCCACGTCCCATTACTGCAATTATCCATCAACAGGCGCTTGCGCATAATTTAAGTGTGGCGCGCCAATGTATGCACAATAGTCAGGTATTTGCCGTGGTCAAGGCTAATGCCTATGGGCACGGGATCGAACGGGTCTATGCGGCACTTCAAGGTGCGGACGGTTTTGCCTTTCTGGATATCGGGGAGGGTACGCGGCTACGTGCGCTGGGATGCAAGAAGCCGCTAATGTTGCTCGAAGGTATTTTCGCTTTTGAGGATTTATTTGCATGTGTGAAGCATGAAATGAGCTTTGCCATTCATTCCCGACATCAAGTGCAATGGCTGAAACAGTTTGCCGAAATAGCGCCGGATGCACAGTTTGATGTGTATTTGAAAATGAACAGCGGCATGAACCGTCTGGGTTTCGAGCCGCAGCAATATGCAGAGATCTGGCAGGAGCTGCAACAGCTGAACACTGTCCGTTCCATTACCCATATGACCCATTTCTCCGATGCGGATGGCCAGCGTTTCGGACAGGATGGGATTCAGCATCAAAACCTGATTTTTAGCCAGACCATTCAGGGGTTTGAGGGTAAAATCTCACTCAGTAACAGTGCGGCCATTCTGCGGCATCATCAAACCCTTCATTCCGATATTGTACGTAGCGGCATCATGCTGTATGGCAGTTCACCAGATTATCCAACACACACGATTCAAGACTGGAATTTGCAACCGAGCATGAGCTTATGCAGTGAAATTATCGCCATTCAAATGATCCAGGCAGGTCAGAGCATTGGCTATGGTTCCAAATTTATTGCCACACAGGATATGCGGATCGGGATTGTGGCCTGTGGTTATGCGGATGGTTATCAACGGTTATCGGCGACCGGTACGCCCGTGCTGGTCGATTCAATCAAAACACAGACATTGGGTCGAATCAGTATGGATATGCTGGCGGTAGACCTGACTGCGCTGCCGCACGCAGATATAGGTAGTGAAGTGGTACTTTGGGGCCAATCTTCCCAAGGTGTGGTTTTGCCGATTGATGACGTGGCGGCCAGTTCAGGTACCATCGGCTATGAGCTGATGTGTGCAGTGACCGCTCGGGTTCATTTCCAGATTGACGCTTAAATTTTTAATTTAAATTTTATTTCAATATCCCAAACAAGGAAGATCAACATGACACAGGACAATACAGCTATTCAGCGACTCAACAGCAATCAAATCATGAGTGCGGTGACGATTCATCAGCAAACCGTGTATCTATCGGGTCAGGTGCCGAATAGCACGGATCTGGATGTACGCGGACAAACACTGGAAGTCTTTGCAAAAATTGAGGAATTGCTTGCATTGGCCAATACTGATAAAAGCCAGCTGCTTTCTGCACAACTGTTCGTGAAAAATCTGGATGATTTTCAAACTGTGAATCAGCTTTGGGTAGAGTGGTTACAAGGTCATGGCACGCCGGCACGTGCCACGATTCAGGCAGATTTGGTTAATCCGGACTGGCTGATTGAAATTGCAGTCATTGCAGCTCGAGCTTAATTTAATTTTTAATGTTGAAATCTCCCCTGCAATCATTTAAGTCGTTTTAGTGCAGTAAATCTCACTGAACAGCGCAGTAAAAAGTATGAAAATGTCATAATAAGCGTTC
The DNA here is from genome assembly GCF_000369665.1 of Acinetobacter sp. CIP 51.11. GTDB lineage: Bacteria > Pseudomonadota > Gammaproteobacteria > Pseudomonadales > Moraxellaceae > Acinetobacter > Acinetobacter lwoffii_S. The sequence goes on along the minus strand of NZ_KB850129.1, from coordinate 1,011,567 downwards.
GAGGACTGAACGTTGTAAATTCAGCTTGATGCTGTTGTAAAGATTAAAAAGGATGTAAAAATGAAAACCACCCCGGGCACAGAAGACGTAAAATCGTCGCCGCATGAGTTGCAACGAAAACTCTCAAACCGACATTTGCAGTTAATCGCCATTGGTGGCTGTATCGGTACCGGCCTGTTTATGGGATCGGGAAAAACCATCTCCCTAGCAGGCCCTTCAATTTTGATCATTTATATGATCATTGGTGGCATGTTCTTCTTCCTGATGCGTGCGTTGGGTGAAATGCTGCTGTCTAATCTGCATTACAAATCCTTTATTGATATGGCCCATGACCTGATCGGGCCGGGTGCTGGCTATTATATTGGCTGGTCGTACTGGCTAGGTTGGGTGCTGGTAGGGATTGCCGATCTCGCGGCGATTATTAACTACTTAAGTTTCTGGTTGCCCGAAGGCATGGCCTTTACCCCGATGGGACAGGCGATGATTAGTGTTGGCTGTGTGCTGTTTATTCTTGCGATTAATCTGGTGACGGTAAAACTGTTTGGTGAGATTGAATTCTGGTTTGCACTGATCAAGATTTTAGCTATTCTCGGTTTGATCTTTGTCGGTGGTTATATGGTGTTTAGCGGTTTTCAGGCACCGAGTGGCGCCGTCGCCAGCTTTAGTAATGTCTGGGCACATGGTGGTTTATTTCCCAAAGGCTTTACCGGTTTTCTGGCAGGCTTCCAGATTGCCATGTTTGCCTTTGTCGGGGTGGAACTGCTCGGCACCATGGCGGCAGAAACAAAAGATCCGGAAAAGAATTTACCCAAAGCGGTCAACGCCATTCCTACACGGATCATTCTGTTCTATGTATTGTCATTGCTGATGATCATGTCGGTCACACCGTGGCATCTGATTCCTGCGGATCAAAGTCCTTTTGTGAGTTTGTTCCTGTATGCCGGTATTCCAACTTCAGCCATTATCATGAACCTGGTGGTATTGTCATCTGTGATGTCCTCTATGAACAGTGGTGTATTCTCGACCAGCCGTATGTTGTTTGGTTTGGCACGTGATGGACAGGCGCCTCAAGCTTTAGCGCGGTTATCTAGTCGGGCAGTACCAGCCACAGGGTTATTTTTCTCCTGTGCTTTTATTATGTTAGGGGCAGCATTTCAGTATTTTGTACCAAATACCATGGAAGCTTTTACTCTGGCAAGTTCGCTGTGTGTGATCCTGTTTATTAGTATCTGGAGCATCATCATGGTGTGCTACATCCGTTACCGTAAGCAGCAACCGCAAAAACATGTGGCTTCGACCTTTAAAATGCCGGGTGGAGTATGGATGTCTTATGTGGTATTAGCATTTTTGTTATTCGCCTTGATTATTTTAAGTCTGGAACCCGATACCTTAAAGGCTCTGATGATCAGTCCTTTATGGTTGATTATTCTGGCAGTGACCTATCGTCTGCTGTATAAGCCACGTATGCGTCAGCGTGGTAATCCTTAAATATTCAGACATAAAAAATCCCCGACTAATCGGGGATTTTTTGATTGCGCAGGTGAATTAGAAAGTAGGTTTAACTACCACTAAAATCACCACGGCAAATAAGATCAGGGTTGGCATCTCATTAAAATAACGCCAAAACTTGTGTGACTTGTAATGTGCATTATCAATCAGCTTCTTGCGGTAATAACCACACACCAGATGGTAAATCACCAATAAGCCGACCAGGCCGACTTTAAGGTAAAACCATAATGCTTCATGGTAGTGACGCGTTGCATCACCCCAGTCGACCAGAAAATGTGCCGTAATCAAGGTGGCCAACATGGCTGGCCACATGATACCACGGTACAGCTTGCGTTCCATGACTTCAAAGCGTTGATGACTGACGGCATCTTCGCTCATGGCATGATAAACATATAACCGTGGCAAGTAGAACAAAGCCGCGAACCAGCAAACCACCGCAATAATATGTAATGCTTTTACCCACAAGAAAGCATCAGAAGGAGCATCCATCAAGTCACCCTAAACTGGGCAGCTTAGCCTTCCCATTTTTTGAAAATGAGACAAGCATTTACGCCGCCGAAACCGAAACTGTTACTCATCACAGTATTCAATTTTGCGTCACGTTTTTCAAGCACGATATCAAACGGTTTTGCGCCTTCATCCAGCTCGGTCACGTTGATGTTTGGAGCAATAAAGTCATTTTGCATCATCAGAACTGAATAAATCGCTTCCTGAACACCAGCAGCACCCAGACTGTGACCTGTCATTGACTTGGTTGAGCTGAGTGGAGGAACCTGACCTTCACCAAAAGCACGTTCCATCGCTTTAAGTTCTGTGATGTCACCCGCTGGAGTAGAAGTACCATGCGTATTTACATAGTCAATTTTATCGACACCGTGTTGTTTTGCTTCTTCTAAAGCCATTAGTACGCAACGCGTTGCACCTTCACCAGATGGTGCAACCATGTCGGCACCATCCGAGTTGGCTGCATAACCAACCACTTCAGCTAAGATATTTGCGCCACGCGCTTTCGCATGTTCCAAAGACTCAAGGATCACAAAACCACCACCACCGGCAATCACGAAACCGTCACGGTCTGCAGAATAAGGGCGTGATGCTGTTTCAGGGCTGTCATTGTATTTAGAGCAAAGTGCGCCCATCGCATCAAACAACAAGCTTTGTGACCAGTGATCTTCTTCACCGCCACCTGCCAGCATTAAATCTTGTTTACCGAGTTGAATCAGGTTGTAGGCATAACCGATGGCATCGGCAGAGGTTGCACATGCACTGGTAATGGTATGCGCCACGCCTTGTAATTTGAATGCAACGCCAACGTTAGCCGTAATGGTGTTGGTCATATTACGTGGTACAAAGAAAGGACCGACTTTACGCGCACCTTTGGTTTGCAATAATTCGTTCATTTCAATAACGGAAGCAGTTGAACCGCCACCTGAACCACCCGCAATACCATAGCGTGGGTTGCCAGCTAGATCTTCAACTTTTAAACCGGCATGTTCCACTGCAGCAAGGGCTGAGTTATATGCATACATCGCACATACGCCCATAAAGCGTTTCAGTTTGCGGTCGATCCCGTCGAAATCCTGCTCGGCTGCAGCACTGACATGACTTTTGAAATTGAGTTCAGCATAAGTCGGATTAAAACGTGTTCCTGAAATCCCGTTTTGTAAAGAATGGTTTACATCCTCTAATGTATTACCAATACATGAGTTAATCCCCATGCCAGTGATGACAACACGTTTCATCTACAGATCCTTATAGTTTGCTCTATGCTCAGCGGCAGATATCTGGGTTTTAAAATCGCCCAATCCAGCGCTTAGCCTTATTTCATGATGGGGAACATGATAGCAGAAAGACTTTTGAAATCTTATGGCAAATGTTATGCCGTGTGACAGTCGGTTGAGTTTGTGAGTCGGCGTGTAGGGGTTTTACTAAATGAAACAGAATAAAGTTGAGATAAACGCTGACTACACCTAGTATTTATACCAAATACAAGCACATGAATGCTGAGGTAAAAAATGGTAAATGCTAATAATAAACAATCTAATGGTCTGATTTCGAATGCCTTTGGAGTGGCGAAAAAGTTCAGTTCAACCGGATTGGATTTATTGAATCATGTTGCGCCGGATTCGGTGACTAAAGCGCTGAAGCCTTCTAACTCCGATCAGGTGATTGACGGTTCGGCGAAGACGAAAAGCGCTTTTTCAGCTAAAAAATATGATAATCCTCAGCAAATGCTTCGCGAGCATCTTCCAAATGTCTCTCGTCAACTTCTCGGGCGCCGCTTTAATACCGTGAATAATGTCGCGCATTTTGTTTCTCCAGACTTAACCGAAAAAGTGTCTAACTACTTTTATGAGCGTCTGAATCAATTTAGTAATCAAACCAGTTCGGTTGATGCCATTCTGAATGAAGCTGGAGCGAAAGATTTAGAAGAATTGACTCAGGACGTCGACCGATCCAAGCGAATTTCACAGGCTTTAGGTGAACAAAACAAATGGATTGCGACGGTTCAGGGTGCAGTGAGTGGTGCTTCAGGGATGCTTGGCACCGCGATTGATATTCCCGCTTCTTTACTGATGGCGTTGCGTACCATTTATCAAGTCGGTCGCTCTTATGGTTTTGACCTGAGCAAAGAAGATGATCAGGAAATCGTCCAGCATATCTTTAGACAGATCGACCTGAGCCTGATTGCAGAAAAGCAAACCTTGTTATTGGGTTTAAAAGCGTTAAGTAATACCCTTAAAACTCATGATATCTCCCAGCTACAAGCCATGCTAGGTTCTGATAATGATGTCAGCGCTATCAAACAATGGCTAAGTCGTCATGAGGGAGAGGCTAAATGGGAATGGATGAATCATCTGCCAAAAATTTCGATTCTGGAGCGATTAACCAAACTAACGCCTCTGGCAAGTGCAGGTATTGGTGCAGTATATAGCCACCGTTTTGTCGAGGATGTAAATCAGAAAGCTCAAGAAGCATTCTCACATGCACGCCAATACCTAGTTCAGCATCAGGATTCGCAATTGTCTCCTTATGCTGCCTATGAAAAAGCAGTCAGTTTGTTACAACAGGCAACTCCGAAACTCCTAAATGGTGCCTCTCACGACGTTGAGCCTGCGAAAGATAAGCCGATCATGGATAAAGATATTGCGATTGAGGGCAATAACACGATTACCCAAGTCAAGCTGGTCAAAAAAGAGCAGAATGATCTAAGCTCTGAAGAAGCAGAAGTGAAGAAAGATGAAAAGGTGAGTGAAGGGCTGGAGGCACTCAACGATGAGTTGGTTGAACCTGCGGTAGATAAGCAGTCGCAACAACCGGCTTTATCCAAAACTTCATTTGATCCGGAAATCGAAGCTGAACTGCATCCAGAAGCTGCTGACGAGGCGGAAGCTGCTACAGAGACTTCACAGCAGGGTGCAGAGGATCAAGAAAACTCGGAAACTAAATCTGAAGCTCAAGACGTGACCAAAAAAGCTGGTAAAAATTCAAAAAAATAAGCGAATTTTGAAGGTAAATAAAAGCAAGCAAATGTCGTGAGAAACGGCATTTGCTTGGTTTGAGTAGGTTGACCAATTTTGCATCTTGAATTACAATTGCATGCCCTCAAAAAGTAGTAGTTTTTTGGGGCTTTTTATTAACGGGAGAATTGCCAAATGGCAACAACAAATCAGTTGATCCGCAAGGGTCGTACGACTTTAGTTGAAAAATCTAAAGTTCCTGCGTTGAAGGCTTGTCCACAGCGCCGTGGTGTTTGTACACGTGTTTACACAACTACACCTAAAAAACCTAACTCAGCAATGCGTAAAGTTTGCCGTGTTCGCTTAACTTCAGGTTTCGAAGTTTCTAGCTACATCGGTGGTGAAGGCCATAACCTACAAGAGCACAGTGTTGTTCTTATCCGTGGTGGTCGTGTTAAAGACTTACCAGGTGTACGTTACCATACCGTTCGTGGTTCTTTAGACTGTGCTGGTGTTAAAGATCGTAACCAGTCTCGTTCTAAATACGGTACTAAACGTCCTAAGAAATAATTCGTTAAGAATTAAATTTTAAGAACGTAGAACCGCAATCCTTTATCGTCTCGCTTGTCTGATTTCTGCATTAATTTTGTGAAAATTCCAAGCGACGTATAGTAAGGCCAGCGAGTAGTACATGACACTTTGTACTCATGCTGGATAAACCTGAAGTGTCATCTTTATAGGTAGTTTAAAATGCCAAGACGTCGCGTAGTCGCTGCTCGTGAAATCCTTCCGGATCCTAAGTTCAGCAGCCAAACAATCGCTAAATTCATGAACCACGTAATGCAAGATGGTAAAAAATCTATTGCTGAAAGTATCGTTTACGGTGCTTTAGACCGCGTTCAAGAAAAATCTAAAGTAGACCCAGTTGAATTTTTCGAGACTACTCTTGAAAAAGTTCGTCCTATGGTCGAAGTAAAAGCACGCCGTGTTGGTGGTGCTACATACCAAGTTCCTATGGAAGTACGCCCATCCCGTCGTACTGCTCTAGCGATGCGTTGGTTAGTAGATGCTGCTGCTAAGCGTTCTGAAAAAACTATGGCTTTACGTCTTGCTGGCGAGTTGCTTGATGCATCTGAAGGCAAAGGCGCTGCGGTTAAGAAACGTGAAGATGTGCACCGTATGGCTGAAGCCAACAAAGCATTCTCTCACTACCGTTTCTAAGCAGATAAAACAGGCCCTATTCAGGAGGGTGACAAGACCGTCATGGTTCTGTCACCAAAGCGCTTTAAGTTGCTATGCAGCTTAAAGCGTCCTGTTTTAAACAACAAAATTTAGGAATGCTAGAAATCATGGCACGTCAAACCCCAATTTCTCGTTATCGTAACATTGGTATTTCTGCGCACATTGATGCGGGTAAAACCACAACTACAGAACGTATTTTGTTCTACACAGGTGTATCTCACAAAATTGGTGAAGTACACGATGGTGCAGCAACAATGGACTGGATGGAGCAAGAGCAAGAACGTGGTATTACCATTACTTCTGCTGCTACGACTACATTCTGGTCAGGTATGTCTAAACAGTTCCCTGAACACCGTATCAACGTAATTGATACACCGGGACACGTTGACTTCACAATTGAAGTTGAACGTTCTATGCGTGTTCTTGATGGTGCGTGTATGGTTTACTGTGCTGTAGGTGGTGTACAACCTCAGTCTGAAACTGTATGGCGTCAAGCGAACAAATACCAAGTGCCTCGTTTAGCATTCGTGAACAAGATGGACCGTACTGGTGCCAACTTCTTCCGTGTTGTTGAACAAATGAAAACACGTTTAGGTGCATCTCCAGTACCTGTAGTAATCCCTGTTGGCGCTGAAGAAAACTTCCAAGGCGTAATCGACTTGATCGAAATGAAAGCGATCATTTGGGACGAAGCTTCACAAGGTATGAAGTTTGAATACGGTGAAATCCCGGCTGAACTTCAAGAAACTGCTGAAGAATGGCGTACAAACATGGTTGAAGCTGCTGCTGAAGCTTCTGAAGAGTTAATGGATGAATACCTGAACAATGGCGATTTGACTAAAGAACAAATCGTTGCTGGTCTACGTGTCCAAACTTTGGCTTGTCAAATTCAACCAATGCTTTGTGGTACAGCATTCAAAAACAAAGGTGTTCAACGTATGTTGGACGCAGTAATTGAATTCTTACCGTCGCCTACAGAAGTTAAAGCGATTGAAGGTGTTCTTGACGATAAGGCTGAAACTAAAGCGATTCGTGAAGCATCTGACGAAGCTCCGTTCTCTGCACTTGCGTTCAAAATCATGAACGACAAATTCGTAGGTAACTTAACTTTCGTACGTGTTTACTCTGGTGTTCTTAAACAAGGTGATTCTGTTTATAACCCAGTTAAATCTAAACGTGAACGTATCGGCCGTATCGTGCAAATGCACGCGAACGATCGTCAAGACGTTGAAGAAATTCGTGCGGGTGATATCGCTGCGTGTGTAGGTCTTAAAGACGTAACTACAGGTGATACACTTTGTGATGAGAAAAATGTCATCACACTTGAGCGTATGGAATTCCCAGAGCCAGTAATTGCATTGGCTGTTGAACCAAAAACTAAAGCTGACCAAGAAAAAATGTCAATTGCTTTAGGTCGTTTGGCTAAGGAAGATCCATCATTCCGCGTTCGTACTGATGAAGAGTCAGGTCAAACAATCATCGCTGGTATGGGTGAACTTCACCTTGACATTATTGTTGACCGTATGAAGCGTGAATTCGGTGTTGAAGCAAACATTGGTAAACCAATGGTTTCTTACCGTGAAACGATCAAAAAGTCAGTTGAGCAAGAAGGTAAATTCGTTCGTCAAACTGGTGGTAAAGGTAAATTTGGTCACGTATACGTACGTTTAGAGCCAATGGATGCTGATGCTGGTAAAGACTACGAGTTCGTTGAAGAAGTTGTTGGTGGTGTAGTTCCTAAAGAATTCTTCGGTGCTGTGGATAAAGGTATCCAAGAGCGTATGAAGAATGGTGTCCTTGCTGGTTACCCAGTTGTAGGCATCAAAGCTACATTGTTTGACGGTTCTTACCACGATGTCGATTCGGACGAATTATCGTTCAAGATGGCTGGTTCTTATGCCTTCCGTGACGGTTTCATGAAAGCAGATCCTGTTCTTCTTGAACCTATCATGAAAGTTGAAGTAGAAACTCCAGAAGACTACATGGGCGATATCATGGGTGACTTAAACCGTCGTCGTGGTATGGTTCAAGGTATGGATGACTTGCCTGGCGGTACTAAAGCAATTAAAGCTGAAGTTCCACTTGCAGAGATGTTTGGTTACGCGACTCAAATGCGTTCTATGTCTCAAGGCCGTGCAACATACTCTATGGAATTTGCTAAATATGCTGAAACTCCACGTAACGTGGCTGAAGGCATCATTTCTAAATTCCAGTCTGGCGGTAAAAAAGGTGACGACGAGTAATCTTTCGATTACTATAAGCCCAAACTAATTCATAGTTAAACCCAAGTGCTCATGCAGTGATCCTGCATGAGTAGTTTAAAAAGGAAGATCTCATGGCTAAGGCTAAGTTTGAACGTAATAAGCCACACGTTAACGTGGGCACAATTGGTCACGTTGACCATGGTAAAACAACTTTAACAGCTGCAATTGCAACTGTATGTGCGAAGAAATTCGGTGGCGAAGCGAAAGACTACGCTGCAATCGACTCTGCACCAGAAGAAAAAGCACGTGGTATTACAATTAATACTTCACACGTAGAATACGATTCTCCAACTCGTCACTACGCTCACGTAGATTGCCCGGGCCACGCCGATTATGTTAAAAACATGATTACTGGTGCTGCTCAGATGGATGGCGCGATCCTTGTATGTGCTGCGACTGATGGTCCTATGCCACAGACTCGTGAACACATCCTGCTTTCTCGTCAGGTAGGTGTACCTTACATCGTTGTATTCTTGAACAAATGCGACCTTGTAGACGATGAAGAGCTTCTTGAGCTAGTTGAAATGGAAGTTCGTGAACTTCTTTCTACTTACGACTTCCCGGGTGATGACACTCCAGTGATCCGTGGTTCTGCTCTTCTTGCGCTTAACGGTGATGACAGCCAATACGGCGAGCCAGCGGTAGTTGCGCTTGTTGAAGCACTTGACTCTTACATTCCAGAGCCAGAGCGTGCAATTGACCTTCCATTCCTTATGCCAATTGAAGACGTATTCTCAATCTCTGGTCGTGGTACAGTAGTAACTGGCCGTGTAGAGACTGGTATCGTTAAAGTAGGTGAGTCTGTAGAAATCGTTGGTATCCGTGATACTCAAACTACTACAGTAACCGGCGTAGAAATGTTCCGTAAACTTCTTGACGAAGGTCGTGCGGGCGAGAACTGTGGTGTTCTTCTTCGTGGTACTAAGCGTGAAGACGTACAACGTGGTCAAGTATTGACTAAACCAGGTGCGATCAAGCCACACACTAAATTCGATGCGGAAGTATACGTACTTTCTAAAGAAGAAGGTGGTCGTCACACTCCATTCCTTAACGGTTACCGTCCACAGTTCTACTTCCGTACTACGGACGTAACTGGTGCGATCGCGCTTAAAGAAGGCGTGGAAATGGTTATGCCTGGTGACAACGTTGAGATGTCAGTAGAGCTAATCCACCCGATCGCAATGGACCCAGGTCTACGTTTTGCGATCCGTGAAGGCGGTCGTACAGTTGGTGCTGGTGTAGTTGCTAAAGTAACTGCATAATCGCTGATTGTGTAAGAAAAGCGCCTCTTTGAGGCGCTTTTTTTTGATCTAAACTTTTATAAAACTAAAAATAAATTGTCTGACAATGATTTTAAAAGCTGTCCTTATCTGATATCGGCTTGACCTAAACTGCACTTATGTAAAAAAAATTACCACGTAATATACAGATAAGAATATGAATATTAAATTTTCGGGCCTGGATTGGCCTGATGGGAGTGGTCACATGAATGCGAAAGTAAATATTACCAATCGTGCCGGTGCTAGTTTTCCAGTTCGTCGCATGAACTTTGATTTTGATGCTGTACCGGAATATTGGATGAATGGTTCAGCAGGTCTCACTCATTTTATGACGGCATTATCTGCGCTATTTCCAGCGGGAGAAAAGTTTTTTATAGATTCAGTCCGTGCGGTGCGTAAACATCCTGCAATTGCCAATAATGAAGCATTACAAAAAGAAATTTCCGCTTTTATTGGTCAGGAAGCCATGCATACTCACGAGCATATCGGCTTTAATGCATCTGCGCAAAAACATGGGCATGATGTTGATACGCTTGATCGTTATACCGATAAAGTCATTCAAACGACACGTAAAGTCATGGCTAAACTGGGTAAGCCTGTGGGTATTACCCAAGAAATGGTAGATTTAACTGCAACCACGGCACTTGAGCATTTCACTGCAACCATTGCCTCACAGCTTTTGACCAATAGCCACATTCAGGAATTGATGACAGATGAAACCATGAAAACCATGTGGTTATGGCATGCCATCGAGGAAAATGAACATAAGGCAGTGGCATATGATGTCTTCGAAGGGGTTTTTGGCCAAGGCCTAAAAGCCTATGCACTGCGTACTTCATCCTTGGTCATCGCAATGGCAACCTTATTTGTGGTGCAAAGCTATTTCTTCGTCCGTTTGCTTAAACAGGATCAGCAGTTTAATCTTGAGTCCTTAAAAGCCATTTATACCTATGCCTATAGTCCTTCTAAAGGTGTCATTACGGGTATGGCGAAAGAAATGCTGATGTATTTTAAACCGGGATTCCATCCGAATAATCATCATACAGATCAACTGTTGGCGACTTGGAAAGCTAAATTGGGTTTGTGACAGAACTGAAGATTGGAAAGCGACTAAAATCGCTCTTTTTTTTGCTCGATTTTTTGGATGAACTTTCTATAATGCGGAGGTTGATTCTATATAAGATGAACGAAGATGATTCGTTTAATGCAAGCAGCGGATGTAGAAGTCGTTGCAAAGATTGAAAAATCAGTTCAATCACATCCCTGGACTTTAAAACAGTTCGAAGATGCTGTAACAGCTTATCAAAGTACCGTGATTGAAGTAAAAGGGCAGGTGGTCGGATTTTGTATTTTACAACCGGTGCTGGATGAAGCCAATTTATTGCTCATGGCGATTGATCCGGCACAGCAAGGTCAGGGCTTGGGCTATCAGTTGCTGGAGGCTTCAGTGGCGATGCTAAAAAATAATCCGGTGCAGATTTTCCTGGAAGTGCGCGAGAGTAATCTGGCTGCGATCAAGCTGTATGAAAAATCAGGCTTTCATCAGATTGATCTGCGCAAGAATTATTATCCTAACAGTAACGGAAGCCGTGAACATGCCATCATTATGGTAAAAGCATGTACGGATGATTTTGCTAGTCTATTTAAATAATACAAACTGACAACCTTATTTAATAATCTGGTGATTCCATCCGCTGGGTAAGGTCGTCATTAATGAGTTTCCCAATTGCTGAATCTCCGTGGCACTCAATGCATGATTTAAACGTCGCCATTGTCCATCGATCAAGAGTTCCAGTGGCAGATACTGAGATTTGTAATTCATTTTGCTAGAATGCGGCACCCAATAACCCAGATAGATAAATTGCAAGCCCAGCTTTTGTGCATGTTCAATCTGTTTCAAGATTGCAAAAGCACCGAGTGAACGACGATTTTCATCCGGATCAAAGAAGGTATAAACGGCAGAGATGCCATCATCCAGCAGGTCGCAAGTGGAAACGCTGATTAGACGCTCACCTTGCCATAATTCTAGAAAGAAGCTGTCGGTGCAGCTTTGCAATAAAAATTTTTCGAACTGATCCCGGGTGGGTGGGAACATATCGCCATCTGCGTGGCGTTCATTGATATAGCGTTCATACAGCGCATAATGTAGGTCCCCGGCGTGCTCTGGACTGGTAATTTTTATCACCAGATCCTGATTACGTTTCCAGGCTTTTTTTTGTGAACTGTTCATGCGGAATTCAGCAACGGGTACACGCGAAGACAGACATTGACGACACAAATGACATTCGGGGCGATACACGAAATCACCACTGCGGCGGAAACCGGTACGTGACAGTTCCGATAAAGTTACGACATCAATACGATGTGCAGGATCCAGAAAAACCATGCGCACCGACTTGTTGGGCAAATAGCTACAATCATGCGGCGGCGTAATATAATACTGTAAATCGTTCAGTAGGGCCTTTGGCTGATAAGAGTTCATAACAACTACCCTCTGTTATTTTCATTCACTTAAGTGCGCGTTTTGCGCTATTGTTTTACTTGAAAATACACCTTCCTGATACTTTTTCCAATCAATCGCAGGCTTTTTTACAATATCTTGTAAAGAATTAAGATAGGTCTGGCGAGAAAGTGTGCAGGCACCCAGGCTTAACAGATGATCGTTCACCAGTTGGCAGTCGATCCAGGGTAGTTTATTTTCCTGTCCAATCAGCATTAAGGTATAGAAAGCCATTTTAGAAACATCGGTTTGCGTACTAAACATAGATTCACCAAAACAGCCTTGACCGATGGTCACACCATAAAGTCCACCGACGACGCGATCTTCATCCCAGACCTCAATGCTATAGCCATATCCTGCGTCGAACATGTCGCAATAGCCTGCGATAATATCTTCACTGATCCAGGTATAGTCTGCATAAGCACGGGGTAGGGAGCAGGAACGAATCACTCTTTCAAAAGCATGATTGACCGTAATTTTATAGTCCTGCTTTTTCATATTGCGTAGCAGGGATTTGCTTGGATGATAATCTTCGGGGCGAATAATGCAGCGTGGTTCCGGACTCCACCAGCAAATCGGATCACCTTCTGAAAACCATGGAAATAATCCATGCGTATAGGCTTCATAAAGTGTGGAAGGGGAGAGGTCTGCACCAATACAAATCAATCCTTCACCTTCAGGATCAACCTCGACCGGATTGGGAAAAATGAATTCTGAGGGAGGAAGTAAAGACATGGCAGACCCGACATAAATCTATAGATAAATCATCATCTCATTCTAGCAATAAAAAAGCCGTCCATAATGGACGGCTTTTTTATTCTTGCTGCTTAGTCTAGTTTGCCCATCGCATCAAGATATTTTTCTGCATCAAGCGCAGCCATACAGCCTGAACCGGCAGAAGTAATGGCCTGACGGTAAATGCTGTCCGCAATATCACCGGCTGCAAATACACCCGGTACCGAAGTTTGGGTTGCATTACCTGCAGTACCGCTTTGTACCTGGATATAACCGTCACGAAGCTCTAACTGACCTTCAAACATGGTGCTATTTGGCTTGTGACCAATCGCCACAAACATACCCGTCACATCGACGTTTTGAGTAGAGTCATCTTGCGTTGATTTAATACGAACTGAGGTCACACCAGATTGTGCATCACCGAGTACTTCATCGACCTGATGGTTCCAGATAATGCTGATCTTGCCTTCTTTTTCTTTGGCAAATAAATGATCTTGCAAGATCTTTTCAGAACGTAGTGAATCACGACGGTGAACCAGAGTCACGTGAGAAGCAATATTAGATAGATACAACGCTTCTTCAACAGCGGTATTACCACCACCTACGACCATAACTTTCTGGTTTTTATAGAAGAAACCATCACAGGTTGCGCAAGCACTGACACCTTGACCCATATAGGCTGCTTCAGATTCCAGACCGAGGTATTGGGCAGTTGCACCGGTACAGATAATCAGGGCATCACAGGTGAATTCTTCCATATCGCCTTTTAACACGAAGGGGCGCTGGCTAAGATCCACTTCATTGATATGGTCATACACGATTTCAGTGCCAAAACGCTCTGCATGTGCCTGCATACGTTCCATCAATGCTGGACCAGTCAAACCTTCGGGATCACCCGGCCAGTTATCGACGTCAGTCGTCGTGGTCAGCTGACCGCCCAGTTGCAAGCCTGCAATCAGGGTAGGTTTCAAGTTTGCACGCGCTGCATATACTGCTGCGCTATAGCCTGCAGGGCCAGAACCTAAAATAATCAGTCGTGAGTGACGTGCGCTCATCAGCTGTATCCTTTTTTATTTAGAAATTTATTGAATTATACGTGAAACTGTATAACAGTGGTGTGAGATTAAAGTCGATATTATTGATCATTGAAATCGATTTGGGCTATATAGCATAAGTAACATTGTGCTTGCACAATAGTGCATCTTTTTTCACAGAACAGGTGCATAATATGTATTTTATTGCGTCGCTTTTTTCAAGCATTGAAGCAAAAGAATATTCATGAAGAATTGGTTACAGGACAGTATATGACAGCGGTGTCGAGTGCCTATGCACAGCGCTTAGTAATGACATTATTTTTAGTCTCATTTGGGATTTATCTGTTTCTTGCAACAGTGACCTATACGCCATTTGATCCGGGGTGGATGCATATCTCCAGTGATACGCAGACCGTTTCGAATGCCAGTGGGGTAGCAGGTGCCTGGATTGCAGACCTTTTGTTTGGCTTCCTTGGTTGGGCAAGTCTGCTGATCCCTGTCTATCTGTTTATGGAAGCGATTCAGGTCTGGTGGCCGCGTAGCTTCCTGAACCGGCCATTTCGCTATGCTGCGCAATTCTTCCTGTTGCTGACCACCTCAGCGTTGTTGTTTTTATTTTGGCAAGTCCCTGCTGATACGCTGGATAATTCTTCCGGCGGTATTATTGGCTATGAATTAGGCCAGAGTCTGGAACAACTGCTGACAGTATACGGTGCAGCATTCTTCCTGCTGGTGCTTTGGGTGGTGCTATTTACCTTGGCGTTTGGGGTGAAATGGAACAAGACCTGGAGCAGCCTCAAAGTAACCCCTGCTTATTTACAAGACCTGTTCTACCGCAATGTGCCTGAAGGCATGTCTGATTTTGACCGGACTGCACCTGTCGCCAAAAAAGAGCCAGTCATTAGTGCAAAAAAAGTAGTGGTTGCAGTAACACCTGCGCCTGAGCATCAACTGGTAGAAATAGATCCGGTGGTGCGCGATCAGGTGGCTGAACGCTTATTTGATGATTTTGCCGATAAAGAATCACAACAACCGCAGTTTTATGAGGATATTCCTGAGGCTGAGCAGCAGGCTCCTGAGCCAGTCGAGACATTTAAGCAAGTACAGCAAGTGCCTCAACAGCCGGATCGTGTGGTAGCGACAGGCGAGGTGTGGCGTGCCTTACATTCAAATGAAGATCAGCGCCATAAACAGGATATTGATGCCTTACTCAAAGCAGCCGAAGAAGAACAGCTTAATTCTCCAGTCTCACATATAACCGCTCCTCAACCTGTTTCAGCACAGACTCATGCTCACACCAGAACCGCATCGGCTCCACATACAGGCCTGGACTGGGATGATGATGAAATCTTTGATGAACTTCTGGCTGCAGTTCCGCAAGGCAAAACTGCGACCGATGTGCATAGTCCATTCAATACAGCGCCAACCGAAAAGACGGCAAGAATTGTAGAAGACATGACCAATGTTGCACCTGTCATGGCGTCTATGACAACGGCACATGTCGTGAAAAATAGCGCATTACAGGCCGATCTGGATGACCTGGGTGATTTACTGATTGAAGAAGATGAGCCAAGCCAACCAGTACGTGCATCAAGCTATGCCCAATCTTCTGCTTTTGTTCAGGCACCAATTCAGCATCAGGGTATAGAGCAACCAGTATCTCCTCCTTCTGCAACTCATGCAGCAGTACGCGAGGCTTTATCTAAAGAAGAATTTGTAGAAGCCTGGCAAGAAACGGCTGGTAAACCACAAGATGAAGACGAGTTTGATTTTGATGCTCCTTTAACCGATGCTTCAGGCCGTCCGATGTCACGTGCCATGCAGGTGGTGGAGCGCCGAAAAGATTTATCACCGCTTCCAGGTCTGGATTTACTGGATGAAGTCGATCCGAATAAAAAAGTGAATTTTACTGAAGAGCAGCTGGCACGTTTATCTGAATTGCTTGAAATCAAGTTGCAAGAATTCAACGTCAAAGCCAAAGTGGTAGAAGCACAGCCAGGCCCAGTCGTGACACGTTTTGAACTGGATCTGGCGCCAGGGGTAAAAGCCTCTAAAGTGACGAATATTTCGCGTGATTTGGCACGTTCGATGTCGATGGCATCGGTCCGTGTGGTTGAAGTCATTCCGGGCAAACCGTATATCGGAATTGAAGTACCAAATAGTACCCGTGAGATGGTCCGTTTGATCGAACTTTTGACCATTCCAGCCTTCACTGATCCGAACAGCATCCTCTCCATGGCAATGGGTAAGGATATTTCCGGTAATCCGGTGATTGCTGATCTGGGTAAAGCGCCGCATATGCTGGTGGCAGGAACCACAGGTTCCGGTAAATCGGTGGCGGTCAACTCGATGATTCTATCGATGTTGCTGAAATATACACCGGATGAATTGCGTCTTATTCTGATCGATCCGAAGCAGCTGGAACTGGCGAACTATAACGATATTCCACATTTATTGACGCCTGTAGTTACCGATATGAAAGATGCGGTCAGCGCATTGAACTGGTGTGTCAATGAAATGGAACGTCGTTATAAACTGATGTCTTTCCTGAAAATCCGTAAACTGAGCGACTATAACCGCAAAGTGGAAGAGGCGATTGCCAATGGTGAAGACCTGATCGATCCAACCTGGAAAGCCAGCGATTCTGTTGTGGGTGAGCGTGCGCCGCGCTTAACACCGTTGCCTTCCATTGTGATTGTCGCGGATGAGTTCGCGGATATGATCATGCAGGTCGGTAAGAAAGCTGAAGAGATGATTACCCGTCTGGCACAAAAATCACGTGCTGCCGGTATTCACCTGTTGCTTGCGACCCAACGTCCATCGGTGGACGTGATCACCGGTTTGATCAAAGCCAATATTCCGACGCGTGTTGCATTGCGGGTCAACTCCAAGATCGACTCGCGTACTATTCTGGATGCGGGTGGTGCAGAGGACTTGCTCGGTCACGGTGACATGCTATTCCTCGGCCCGGGTAAAATCGAACCTGAGCGTGTACATGGTGCCTTTATTGCCGATGACGAAGTCAACCGGATCTGCGATGCATGGCGTGAACGTGGTTCACCAAATTATGTCGACGAGATCCTGACACCATTTGATGAAGAACCATCCAGCCGTGGTTTTGAAGATGGTGGTGAGGGCAGTTCAGACCGTGATGCACTGTATGACCAGTGTGTAGCTTTTGTTTTGGAAACCCGTAAGGCTTCTACTTCATCCTTGCAACGTAAATTCAGTCTGGGCTATAACCGTGCTGCACGGATCATTGACCAGATGGAAGAAAACGGCATTGTCAGCGGTATGGGTGCCAATGGTAAACGCGAGATTCTGGTTTAATTTCAGTCTACCTTCAATAAAAAAGCCTGCTTTCAAAGCAGGCTTTTTTATGTATTTTGACTCAGGCAAATTTTGCCAATACATCCAGAAACTCGGCACTTTGACGCGGGAAAGTGGCAATCACGTCATGAATCCGTTGTCCTTCCGGATTGGTTGCATTGACATCACGGCCATCAGCGACAAATTTCGTCAACAGGCGTTCATAATCAAATGGACGCATATGCTTGAAAGCATGATAGAGCACGTGAAAATCAGCATTAACACCTGCAGGAGGAAGCTGATTCAAGTAGGCAAATACACGCTCATCTGACCATTCTTCGTTAAAGGTCGCTGGTTGAGATAATGCCATCGCAATTTCCTTGATCTAATGTAGTTTTTTCGGCATGAAAAAAGGCAAAATATGAGACTAGATTAGCAAAGCACTGCTTTGCCTAGTCGCAAGACTTGAAGCTATGCTTCAAGTGGGCGGAATATAGCTAAACTACTATTTCTACCACTCTCATATTTTGCCTTGAATCAATTTACTTGACCAATCAAAAATCAGATTATCGTTCTTCAGGTAAATTGATATTCATTTCAAGCATTTCAATATTGGCTTCAGAACGAACCTGCATTTGAATATGCTGTTCATCGACACCGCGGACATAACGATTGACCACTTGCATAATTTCAGTCTTCATCTGGTCAATTTTGTCCTGGCTCAAGCGACGACCCAAGCCTTGTTCGGATGCAACGATCACCTTCAAACGGTCTTTAGCAGTCCGTGCGCTTGATGGTTTATCCTCGCCACTAAAAAGTTTACTCCAGAATCCTGCCATGTCTACGCTCCAAATAGTCGTGCTAACCAGCCCTTAGGTTTTACCTCGATATGACGGTAAGGACGCTCTTCGCCAAGGAAACGCGCAACCAGATCATCATAGGCCTGACCTGCAGAAGCTTCAGTGAAAAGAATCACCGGCTTACCTTCATTCGATGCCTGTAAAACGCTTGGACACTCAGGAATAACGCCCAAGGTCGGTACACGTAAAATATCCTTAGAAATATCATCAATCGTTAGCATTTCCTGTTTATCGGCACGTTCCGGATTGAAACGGGTAATACACAGATGCTTACGAATGCGACCTTCGTTTTGTTCTACTTTTTTAGTTTTACTGTCGAGCATACCAATGATACGGTCAGAATCACGTACTGAAGAAATCTCAGGGTTGGTCACAATGATGGCTTCATCCGCATGATACATGGCCAAAATAGCACCACGCTCAATACCGGCAGGCGAATCACAGATAATATAATCAAATTCCTGCGAAAGCTCATCCATTACACGAGCAACACCTTCATCGGTTAAGGCATCTTTATCACGTGTTTGTGATGCAGGTAAAATATATAAATTTTCAATATCTTTATCGCGAATCAGTGCTTGTTGTAATCGTGCTTCGTTATTTAAAACATTCACAAAATCATAAACTACACGGCGTTCACAGCCCATAATCAAATCAAGGTTACGTAAACCTACATCAAAATCAATAACAACAGTTTTGTGACCACGTAGGGCTAAACCTGTTGCAAAAGATGCACTTGTTGTAGTTTTACCTACACCACCTTTGCCTGATGTTACGACAACAATTTTCGCCACCGAATCCACTCCTGTTATGGTTCAAATCCCCTGTTTAAAATGGGGTTTTTGGTGTTTATTTATACATTAAAATTGTAGAGCTTCAAATACAAGCTCTAGTTGATCATTCAAGTAAATATGCACAGACTTTTTAACTACATGCGGTGGAATGTCATCCGCCACACAATAGGTTCCTGCAATTGAAATCAGTTCAGCTTCGAGGCTATGACAGAAAATGCGTGCTGCAGTATTGCCACCCGCGCCCGCAATGACACGGCCACGTGCGCTGCCATAGACATGAATATTGCCCGAAGCAATCACTTCTGAACCACTGTTGATGCCGGCATTAATAATAATGTCGCCATTATGCTGCACGATACATTGGCCGGTACGCAGGATTTCATCATGATATGAGGTGATATGCGCAACGATCGGGGCAGCAGGGGCTTGATCATCATTCACCGCTGTAGGTTCTGGTTTAACTTCCACCACCTGTTCTTTGGTGGCTTTAATTTCTTCTAACTGCCGATCAGGTGGCAGTACCGGGAACTGAATGGCGCGCGCCTGATCTCCAAGTAAGCCTTCAGTAACAGCCATAGGCTGTACATCCAGACTGATTAACAGTTGGATCAGCGCAATGAGTTCCTGTTCAACTGAACTTTCAATGACTGCCAAAGTGCCGGGTGGAAATGCTGCTTGTAATTTTGGGCTAAGTTGCTGGCGGATTGCATCATGATCATTGGTATCTAGGCTAATGCGTATCGCATTGACCATTCTGCCTTTTATCCGTATATCAGCCATAATTCTTCCTTAAATACTTCTGACCTGCTGGTTTTGTGTCGAAGCAATGTTGTAAATAGTGCAAATCCTAGAACAAATTGCAGTAATTCTCTAGCGATCTCAGTTATTTTTTTATGCGAACAGGACCGGACGGATTAGTCTGATTCTGTACTTTAAACTTTACTTATCTATTGAGCTCTGATTTTGCTCATGTTCTTCTAAAATCTGTTGCCACTGTTTGACTTTTACCTGTTTTCGGATTGCTTCAAGTGTTTCAAAAACAGCCGATTCGACCAATTTATCAATATGTGGATTATGTTCAATCTGAATCTGGCTGATTTTATCTGAAATTAGGGTAAAAGTCGGATTTTCTTTTTGACCTGTGTGGGTAAATGGTTCAATCAGTCCTTGCGTGATATTTTCTCCGAGGCGTTGACCAATACTTTGAATTTGCTGTTCAATCCGGCTACCTACGATTGGAATCAAACGTAATAATTGGGTCAGTTCTGGAGTATCTTCAATCGCCTGGTTCACTACTTGCCCTACATTTTTAGCGATCATGGAACGTTGTGACTGCAATTCCTTACCCAAAGATTCCTGCAAGATATCTGCCAAGGCAATGGCCAGTAATTTACGGTGATGTTCCACCAAATCATCAATTAACTGTTTATGTGATGTACTTGTGGTCAGTTCACGCTTGATGCCGTCCAGTACAGTCAGTACCACCCGACTAGAAAGCTCTTCCATCAGCATGTTGTAATAAAAGTTGCCTTGGCGATACCAGCGATTGGGAATTACTTTATAACCATGGCTATGCAAGTTGTAGCCAATCGCAACCGCACGCAGCAGGCGCAGGAAACGTAGTTGAGGGATAATGGATAAAATTTCATACCAGTGCACAAAAGGGAAGAACCACCAGCGTCGATGATGACGCAGAACAATCGCGATGACCCAGCGTGCCAGTAATTCACAGACCAAGAAGGTGGTAAACCAGCCCTCGGTAATAATGACCCAAGGGCGTAAATCACTTTTATAAAACTGCAACACTTCGGGTAAACGAATGAAGTCAAACAACCACTGACCAAAATCGCTCATTAAAATGGCGTTGGCACTGAGACAGAACAGGTTGATGACGATCAAAACCATCATGAAAATGTCGTAAATCAGTGCAATTTTCCAGCCCCAGGTTCCTTTACGAACAAATTTAAAGGAGCTGGACGTAATGTCCGGGTTGTCGTTCTTCATAATTACTCAGTTACAGATCCGACCGGGGCTTGGGCAAAGTTCTGCTGCATTTGTGCGATGAGCTGATCTTTTTCGGTCCAGATTTGATCAATCCATTTTTGAAAGCGTGCACGATATTCAGCATCATCTTCATAATTGCCGCCCAGTACCCAGTCTGGAATATCAATTTTTCTTAAATTTACCGCAATACGTGGCACTTCACCTAACCAAAATTCACCATAGCCCGGAATACCGTCAGGATAAACAATGGTCATGTCGACCAGCGCATCAATTTTATCGCCGAGAATACTGAGTGCTAATGCCAGACCGCCGGCTTTAGGTTTCAGTAAATGTGTATAGGGAGACTGCTGCTGATCATGTTTTTCTTGGGTAAAACGCGTGCCTTCCAGATAATTTAACAGGGTAAAAGGCTGACTGATCAGCTGTTCACAGGATTTACGTGCCTCTTCCATATCCCGATATTTCAGCGCAGGATTTTTAGCAATCTGTTCCTTGCTATGCCGTTTCATCATTGGGAAACCCAAAATTTTAAAGGCCTGACCAACAAAAGGAATAAAAATAAGTTCCCATTTGGTAAAGAAGCGCGTCAGGGGCATACGGGTCAGACCGAAGTATTGATTGACAGTAGTATCGACCCAGCTCTGATGATTACAGGTCATCAAATAACGGCCCTGCATATTCAAATCCAGTGATTCATCTACGCTGATTTGCCATTGCGTGTTTTTCAGCACATGCTCAATCAGCCAGTTGTTGACCCCTAACCAGCTGTTGGTAATCTTGATATTGGTTTCATCCACTTTTGCGGATTTTTTAAAAATTTTGGTTAAACCCAAGGCCAGCACCGGGGGGCCATGAAAAAAAGTACTGCCAGTCATGACTGAAGTGACCGTCAGGCCACGTGCCAGTTTTTTTAAAGTCGGTTGCTTATTGCTATTTGATGACATATCCAAACAGTCCCCACAGATTAATCGCTTAAATTTTTTCATATTTTGAGTAATATAGAGACAGTTAGGCAAATAAAAAAGCCTGAACAGGAAACTATGAAGATATTGTGATGAACTACTTTGATTTAGTTACATATAAACATTACAAAATATTACTAAACGATTTATTATTAACAAAAATTCAATGGTTACACCATTCAATTTAAATCATTATCTCGCTTATACAACAAAGCATACAACAAGGAGTCATGCGATGCGTGCACTAGTAATTTCAGCAGCTGTAGCAGGGGCCGTAGCACTTACAGGTTGTCAATCAACTGGCAGTAACATCGGTGGTGTGGAATATGATAAAGCGGCTTTAGGTACTTTAATTGGTGCTGCGGCTGGCTACGGCGTTTCTAAAAGTAATGCAAATACTAGCCGTCAAAACAACCGTGCAGCAGCAATTGGTGCTGTTGTAGGTGGCGCAGCAGGTATTTATCTTGATAATAAAGAGAAAAAATTACGTCAAGCAACAGCAGGTACTGGCGTAGACGTTAACCGTAATGCAGATGGTTCGATTAACCTTGTAATGCCGGGCAGCATTACATTTGATACCAACAAATCAAATATCAAACCAAACTTCTATGGCACTTTGAACAAAGTAGCGCAAGTATTAACTGAAGATAACAAGAGCGGTATTCTTGTAACTGGTTATACAGACAGCACGGGTAATGACTCAATTAACTTGCCATTGTCTCAAGCACGCGCAAACTCTGTAGCGACTTACTTGGCAGGCCAAGGTGTTTCACGTACACGTATTAATGCTCAAGGTTTAGGTTCAGCGAACCCAATTGCAGACAATACAACTGCTGCAGGTAAAGAGCAAAACCGTCGTGTAGAAATCGCGGTATATGCAGTTCAATAATTCTTGAACGCTTAAGAAAAAACCACCTTCGGGTGGTTTTTTTATATCTGAATATTGACCTGATTAATCGTATTTTAAATTAGGCAACTGACGCAGAGATGACTATAATCGGAGCCGAATCTAGAAGAGGAAGCCATATGTCACTCGCCAGTCAGTTAAATGACAAGCAACTTGAAGCCATGAAATACACTCAAGGACCCTTGTTAGTACTTGCAGGAGCGGGTTCAGGCAAGACTTCAGTGATCACGCGAAAAATCGCGTATTTAGTCAAGCATTGTGGGATTCCCGCACATCGTATTACTGCGATGACTTTTACCAACAAGGCAGCACGTGAGATGAAAGAGCGTGTCAGCAAATTGTTGACGCGTGAAGAAAGTAAAGGCGTTTCAGTTTCGACCTTCCATACTTTTGGCCTGAATATGCTGCGCCTGGAGTTGAAACATACCCCACTGAAAAATAATTTCTCGATTCTGGATGCTGACGACTGTAAACGCATTCTGATGGATCTGATGCAGCGTGACAATTTTTCCGGTGCAGAAAGCAAAGAACTGATTGCCAAAGCCATGAAAATGATCTCGGACTGGAAAAATGATCTGATTCCACCCGAGCAGGCACATACTACCTGTGAAACTGCCGAAGATGTGCAGTTTGCGCATTTATATCAATTATATGAACGTAATTTGCGTGCCTATAACGCCGTGGATTTTGATGACCTGATTGTGATGCCAACGCGCTTGCTGCAGGAAAATGCCGAAGTTCGTGACAAATGGCAAAATCGCGTGCGTTATTTGCTGGTCGATGAATATCAGGATACCAATACGGCGCAGTATATTCTGGTGAAATTACTGGTTGGCGTGATGGGACAGTTCACCGCCGTAGGCGATGATGACCAGTCGATTTATGCCTGGCGTGGTGCTAAACCGGAAAATATGGCCTTGCTGCAGCAGGATTTTCCTAATTTAAAAGTGATTAAACTGGAACAGAACTATCGTTCGACCAGTCGTATTCTCAAAGCAGCCAACACCGTGATTGGTAATAATCCGCATATTTTTGATAAAAAGCTTTGGTCGGACAAAGGCCATGGTGAAGTGATCCGTGTGATTACCTGCCGCAATGATGATGATGAAGCAGAACGCGTGGTTAAAGACCTGATCACGCATAAATTGATGAACGGTAAAAGCTGGAAAGATTATGCGGTGTTGTACCGCGGCAATTTCCAGGCGCGTATTTTAGAAACCCATCTGCGCCAGATGCAGATTCCGTATAAATTATCTGGCGGACAGTCCTTCTTCGCACGTGCCGAAATCAAGGACATGATGAGCTATTTACGCTTGATCATTAACCCTGAAGATGACAGTGCATTTTTACGAATTATCAATACGCCAAAACGGGCAATTGGTCCGGTAACACTGGAAAAGCTCGGTCTATTTGCTCAGGAAAATAATCTGTCGCTTCTGGCTGCGGCTGCGGATCAGCGTCTGACCATGGCGATTCCGAAAAAGGCCACGACTCAATTGGCTGAGTTTGCCGATTTTATTGAGGGTTTTACCCGCAATTTACTGGATGATGATGAACCAGTGCCAATTATCCGCCAGATGATGATTGAAGCCGGTTATATCGATTACATCAAGGAAACTGCAGCCACACCAGCGCAGGAAAAGACCAAGCTCGACAATATCGAAGTGCTCTATAGCAGCATTCAAAGCCTGATTAACCGCGCTGAAGATGTTGATGAAAAAAATATTGAAAGTGTGATTCGTAAAATGGTGCTGCTGGACATGCTCGAGCAGCAGCAGGAAGAAGAGGACACCGATAAAGTCAATTTATTGACTTTGCATGCGTCTAAAGGTCTGGAATTTCCTTATGTCTATCTGATCGGGCTGGAAGAAGAAATTCTGCCACATAAAAACTCGATCGCTGCAGAAACGGTCGAAGAGGAACGCCGTCTGATGTATGTGGGTATTACCCGTGCACGTCAGGGCTTGACCATTACTTTGGCAGAACAGCGCAAGGCGGGCGGGCAGATGAAGCAAATGACCCCAAGCCGTTTCCTGGATGAATTACCAGAAGATGAGCTGGAATGGTTAGGTCGTAAGAAAAAGCTGGCCGGTAACATCGATCCAAAATTACAAGCCCAACATTATCTTGATAATTTGCGTAATCTTATCAAACGATAAGGTACAAGACTTGCTCTTATTTTAAATGAAACAACAGGAATGAATACATGAAAGTTCAGGTGAAAGTCCTTGACTCGCGTCTCGGTCAGGAATGGCCATTACCGACTTATGCTACGACAGGTTCAGCGGGGTTGGATTTGCGTGCGTGTGTTACAGAAACTACGATCATTGAACCAGGCCAAACGGTCTTGGTGAAAACTGGTTTAGCAATCTATATTGAAGATCCTGCATTTGCTGGCCTGATCTTGCCACGTTCGGGTTTGGGCCATAAACATGGGATCGTGTTGGGTAACCTGGTGGGTTTAATCGATTCTGATTATCAGGGTGAATTGATGGTATCCGTTTGGAACCGTAGCCAGACGGCATTCAGCTTGGAGCCAGGTGAACGTTTGGCGCAGTATGTCTTGGTTCCGGTGGTACAGGCTGAATTTGATCTGGTGAATGAATTCGAAGCGACTGAACGCGGTGCTGGCGGTTTTGGTCATACGGGTAAAAACTAAATTTTAATCGTGGCTTACATTCATTAGCTGGATGTAAGTCATTTTTAGTTGATTAGATTCAATATTAAAAGAAAGAGCGGATTGAAATATATTTAAAAATAAAACCTTATTTTCTGGCCAAGTAGAATTATTTAAATTTAAAATTTATGTAGTGATCAAATATCTAATCAGATGAAACTCAAAATAAATATAATTAAATAATCATTGTTTAATTACAAGAACCCTATAATTCTAAAGTTGTAGATTATATTTTTATAATTGATTGTTACATTGAAATCGTTTAAAAATAGCGGGTCTTAAAACAAAAACAAATGTTTAAAGTCATTATGCTGAAATCATCATTTTAAATCTCCTTATTTTAACGAATAGTGAAAAGACAGTTTTATGGGATCTATGAATCATCCATTCCCCATGCATATCTTTCGTGCTTATGACATACGCGGTAACGTCAGTCTATTAGGTGCCGGGATCATTGATGCAATTGCCCACGGTTTAGCCCAGCAGTATCAGACTGCGGGAGAGACACGTGTCGCCATTGGTTATGATGCACGCATCAGTAGTCCGGCTTTTGCCGACACGATTGCCCGTATTTTTAAAGATTATTCGCTGGAAGCCACTATTGTAGGTTGTTGTTCCAGCCCAATGCTATATTTCACCGCACGCCAGTTTGATGGCAATGGCATTATGGTCACTGCCAGTCATAATCCTAAAGAAGATAATGGTATTAAATGGATTATTGATGGTGAACCACCTTGTCCTGAGATGATTCAACAGGTGGCCCAACTGGCAAAGTCACATTGCGATAGCCAGCTAATTACTTTAGCTGAACTGCCGCATCAGATTATTCCAGAGTTTTGCCTGCAGTATCAGCAGGGAATATTAGAAGATATTCAATTAAAGCGCTCATTTAAAGTGATTCTGGATGGTCTGCATGGCTCAGCCGGACGTTGTGCTGACTTGGTACTCAGAAAAATGGGCTGTGAAGTGATTGCTTTACGTTGTGAGGCGAATGGACATTTTCCGGATCATGCGCCGGATCCTTCGCAAGACAAACATCTTGAGACTTTACGTCAAACCGTCATGCAACAGCAGGCTGATCTCGGTATTGCCTTGGACGGTGATGGCGATCGCTTGGTTCTGATTGATGAACATGGTCAGATTATTACAGCCGATCAGTTATTGTGCCTGTTTGCTGAAATTTGTCTCAATGATTCAGCGCCATGCCAATTTGTTTATGATGTGAAATGTTCAACCTTAGTTCGTGATACGGTGCAACGTTTAGGTGGAGAGCCGGTGATGATTCGTACCGGCAGTTCATTTCTCAGAACTTATCTGAACCAGTCTCAGCATCAGGCGATTTTTGGTGGGGAATATGCCGGACATTATGTCTTTAATGATGGTCGCGGTTGGGGCTATGATGATGGACTCTATGCAGCGCTCAGAGTCATGGAATATCTGGATCAAACTGGTCTAAGTTTGGCGCAGGCCTTGGCGGCTTATCCAAAACGACATGGTACTGAAGATCTTTATATTTCAACGCGTCAAGTACGTCCTGTTGAGCTTTTAAACTTCGTTGAACAACAATCCGCAAGAATTAATGCGCAAATCAGTAAAATTGATGGGATACGTCTTGATTTTGAGGATGGTTTTGGCATCATTCGAGCATCCAATACAGGTGAGTATTTCACAGTGCGCTTTGATGCCAATAATGCCCAAGGTCTAAATGAAATTCGTCATCTGTTTGTAGCCATGTTGCGTGACCGTTATCCAGAGATCGCTCAAGACATTTTAGATGCTCAATAAGGAGAGGCGAAT
Source organism: Acinetobacter sp. CIP 51.11 (assembly GCF_000369665.1). Taxonomy (GTDB): domain Bacteria; phylum Pseudomonadota; class Gammaproteobacteria; order Pseudomonadales; family Moraxellaceae; genus Acinetobacter; species Acinetobacter lwoffii_S. The sequence continues at coordinate 984,232 of NZ_KB850129.1, read as the reverse complement.
GCCAAATCAACAAACAGGCATCGACAAAGCACAGATTTTGACAGAAGCTTTGCCGTATATTCAACGCTTTGCGGGTAAAACCCTGGTGGTAAAATACGGCGGTAACGCGATGACCGATCCTGAGCTGGAAAGTTCATTTGCACGTGATATCGTATTATTAAAAACAGTCGGTATTAATCCGATCGTGGTACATGGTGGTGGCCCGCAAGTCGATTCCATGCTGAAACAGCTGGGCCGCGAATCAGACCGTATTGACGGCATGCGCGTGACTGATCCTGCGACCATGGAAGTAGTCGAGATGGTACTTGGCGGTAGCGTTAACAAATCTATCGTGAACCTGATTAACCAGCATGGTGGTCGTGCGATTGGTCTTACCGGTAAAGACGGCAACCTGATTCGTGCGCAAAAGCTGCTGATGGAAAAAGTGGCTGAAGATGGTTCAGTTGAGCAAATTGATCTGGGTCTGGTCGGTGAAGTCGTTGGCGTGAAAACCGATGTTCTGGAAATGTTTACCAATAGTGACTTTATTCCAGTCATTGCCCCGCTAGGTGTCGATGAAGAAGGCAATACCTATAATATCAATGCTGATTTGGTCGCTGGTAAAGTCGCTGAAGCCTTAGGTGCAGAAAAACTGATTTTGCTCACCAATATCACCGGTGTCTTGGATGAAAATAAAAACCTGTTGACTGGTTTGACCACTCAGGAAGTCGATCGTCTGATCGAAACTGGCGTGATCTATGGCGGCATGATTCCAAAGGTCGGTTGTGCGCTGGATGCGGTAAAAGGCGGTGTCGTGAGTGCACATATCGTGGATGGTCGTGTACCACATGCCAGCTTGCTGGAAATTTTCACTGATCATGGTGTGGGCACCCTCATTACCAATCGTGCCAATCCGCATCGTTCTTAAGCCAATTTTTGCGAAAAAGAGTCTCAATAGAGGCTCTTTTTTATTTGGATTTATCAAACCCAGATATTTGAAATGACAGGAACAGTCATGCACAATAAGCTTCTAAGTAAATAGAGAGCTGAAACCAGACCATGTGCCAACTGCTCGGAATGAATTGTGCCACCCCGACGGATATTACTTTTTCCTTCCGCGGATTTTCCCAGCGGGCGGGCATTACCTCTGATCATGCGGATGGTTTTGGGATTGCTTTCTTTGAAGATAAAGCCTGCCGTCTGTTCGTCGATAACCAGTCTGCGGTTGAGTCGCCGATTGCCGAGCTGGTGCGTAATTATCCAATCAAATCACGTAATGTGATTGCGCATATCCGTAAAGCTACGCAAGGCAAAATTAATCTGGAAAATTCCCATCCTTTTAGCCGTGAACTTTGGGGACGGCAGTGGATTTTTGCCCATAATGGCGATTTATATGATTATTTTCCTGAACTGTCAGGGCGCTTTACCCCAGTCGGAAATACCGACAGTGAGCGTGCCTTCTGTTACCTGCTGGATCAACTGGTGAAACGCTTTGGCTATCATGAGCCGAAACTGGATCAGGTTTTCGATCTTCTAGCTGAAATTTCACCTGCAATCGCGGAGCATGGCACCTTTAATTTCTGCCTGTCGAATGGTCAGGCGCTGTTTAGCTATGCGATTACTAAACTCCACTGGCTGGTACGTGAATACCCGTTTAGACCGGCTCAGCTGATTGATATTGATGTCGAAGTGGACTTTAGTCAGGTCACGACTCCTGAAGATCGTGTGGCGGTGATTACCACTGAACCATTGACTCAGAATGAAGAGTGGACTGCTTTCCAGCCGGGTGAAATGATCCTGTTTCAGCATGGGGAAAAAGTGCGTTCTCAGTTGACGCATGTTGAACGTCTGGAACGTGAACGTCTTGATCCTTCCTTAAAACGTGTCACGCGAGCTGATCAATATTAAAACGCGATCAAAGACGGAGTTTAAACTCCGTTTTTTTATATTTTTAAATAAGAAAAAATCTAAGAATAAATAAAGGTTTATTACAGTTTTTGGTTAATTAATATCTTAGCCTTTTACTCAGGATAAATTATTTTTAATTATATATAACAGAAACTTAAAATGAAAAAGCCGGATTTAGGCGGAAAGCCGACTAATTTGCTTCATTTTTATTTGAATCAATACGCTATATGCTCATTTTCACGTTATAAGTCCTTAATATTTATAGGTGGTCGTAATGAAAATGAAATGGGTTCCAGATTATAATACTGGTATCGATGTGATTGACGATCAGCACAAACGAATTCTCGATTATATCAACGAAATTGATGGAATTGATGCCAATACCGAGCGTGCCCGTATTAAACAGATTCTTGATAATATTATTGATTATACCCAGTCGCATTTCACCTTTGAGGAATCTCTTCAGGAAGAAGCCGGCTATAAATATCGGGTGCCGCATAAACGTGTGCATGACCTGTTTATTAAAAAAATCGAGTCTTATCGTGACCGTTTTGAACTGGGACAGTCCATTGAATCAGAGCTGCACGAAGTATTATCGAAATGGCTGATTAACCATATTCAGCACGATGACGCCGATTATGTCGGTGCCGTAAAAGAAAATATGATGGGTATCATCAAGGAAAAAGAAAAGAAAACAGGTAAAAACTGGTTCGCTCGTTTCTTCTCATAATAAAAGACGTAACGAGATAACAAAAATTAAAATCTAATTATAATTTTTGCGCAGCAAATCACTGTCATGGTGGTTTGCTTTTTGTTTTTGATTTTCACCGCTCCACAAGGCAAAATAGCGCTAGATTTTTATAGGAATGCATCATGCAGGACAATGCTATGTCAAAATGGTTATCGCCGCTGATGGCTTTCTGTTTATCGTTTATTATCATCGCGACGCTCGCACCGATAACCGGTATACAGATTGATCGTCAGCTGGATTTCTGGATGCTCTGGTTGGCCACCATGCTGATTCTGGCGCTTCCAGTCTGCTACTTGGAAATTGCTTTGGCCAAGCGCTCTAAAACAACGCCATTACAGGCGCTGTCGACGCTGACCCGTGAAGCTGATGCGTCACAGAAATGGCGTATTGTCGGCTGGTTAAGTGTGATCTTTATTCCGTTTTTGGCAGGTGCCATGCTGAACAATGCCAGTAATGTTCTGGCGGTTGCTGCACTTGATCTTACACCGAATCTTCTGTTGATCGGATTGGCAATTGCTGCGCTGGCCTTGTCACTGCTGCCACGTCAAATTTTATTAGTGGTTACAGCGATTGGTGTGCTGGCGTCTCTGGTTCTGGCCAATGTGATGGGAACTGCGCTACCTGCATGGCAAGTCACACCAGTCGAGTTCTCGGAATGGGGCAATGCCACCGTATTGGCTTTGGTCGCAAGTGGTCTGGGCATGGGCTTGTACTGGCAATCTAGCCTGAGCGCTTTACAACAACAGGATGTTGCCAGCAAGACGGTATTGCCGATCTGGATTGCGCAGCTCGTTGCTGTCATTGCATTTGCTTTCTTTGCCGTACAAGCACAAATTCCTGCATTTACTCTGGTCGCAGCAATGGTGGCAGCTGCTGCATTAATTCTGCAAATGGCACGTGAACAATTACAGCAACGCCAGCTTCATCCTGCGATTCAATGGGCGATTGTGGCGGCGGTTACACTGATCTGGGCTATTCCAAATCTAAGCCCAATTTTCAATGTGGTCTTGTTAGTCTGGGGCCTATTGATTTGTTTGATCTATGCACTGTTTGCCGGCTGGATCATGAAGATCAGTCATTTGCGTAAATCAATGAATTTTAGCTCTGAAGCGTTTTATAACATCTGGCGTATTGCAGTACGTGTGGTGTTGCCGGTCGGGATTATTCTGGCAATCATTGCTGTCTTAGGACAATTCGTCTGATGAGTGAGGCGATGATCTGGGTAGCGTATGCGACGTCAGAAAAACAATTTCATCTAGCCGTGCCATTTCAGCCTGGCATGACGGCACTGGATGCGATTCAGCAAAGTAGAATCCGTGAGCAGGTCGAATTGCCTGAACCGTTATCTCTGGGCATTTTTGGCGTGCGTTTGCAAGATCATCAGCAGCTATTGGCAGCAGGGGATCGGGTGGAAATTTACCGAGCACTGACCATCAATCCTAAGGATATTCGACGTAGACGTGCCGAAAAAAATCCGGTGGGTCGTTATGCCAGAGGCAATCTTTTAAGAAAGCTGAAACCGTCTTCCGAATAGAAAGCGGCTTGAATGAGCAGTAGCCTCAATGATCTGCTCAATCAATCAGCTTAATCAAAAAAGCCCCTGATGATTCAGGGGCTTTTTCATGAGAAACCGACTATAGTGGAGGAGCATTTAAAATTGCTTCTTTTGATCCTGGTAAGCCGGGTTGAGATTCTGGAATCGTCTCCAGACCTTCAACACGTTCTACGATACCAGACTGGTTAAAGTAGATTTTCAAATGCTGGCCTTGGGCTGCCGGGATCTTGGCTTTTTTAGCGTAGGTTCCTGGGGTATAGTTATAGATGTAGTCCCAACGTAAAGGATTCAGTGGATCGCTTACTGTTGGACTGCCCAGTAAGAAACGCACCTGTTGATGGCTCATTCCTACCTGAATTTTAGCGGCTTGTGCTTGGGTTAAAGGGGTTCCTTGTGGAATATCTACTTTATAAACACCTAATGTCGAACAGCCGACGAGCAATGAAGTGACGAATAACGTCAACATGATTTTTTGCATTTTGCTAAACTATCCCAAATTAATTATGATGCATTTGATCCAAGGATAGATCATACTGCATCTAAACTTTGTTGCATATTCCAACTTTGATTTTGTTGAGAGACCTTTTTACATGACTATTTCAAACCAAGATTTACGAAAAGCTGGGCTGAAAGTTACCCTTCCACGAATTAAAATATTAGAACTACTAGAAAATTCAAGACAACATCATTTAAGTGCGGAAGATATTTACAAGACTTTACTCGATCAGGGCGAAGATGTAGGTTTAGCAACTGTGTATCGTGTGTTAACGCAGTTTGAAGCCGCCGGCATCATTGAACGCCATAATTTTGAAAATAATCATTCAGTTTTTGAAATTATGCAGGAAGATCACCACGATCACCTGGTGTGTTTAAATTGCAGCAAAGTTGTTGAATTTATTAATGATACAATTGAAAAAGAGCAGCATGACGTTGCCGAGAAATTTGGTTTTGAATTAACCGGTCACTCCCTGAATCTTTATGGCTACTGCGATGCGACTGCATGTCAGGAAGTGTTTCGTAAAAAATAATTTGAGCTTGGTTCAAACAAAAAAAACAGGCTTCATGGGAAGCCTGTTTTTTTATGCCTTCAAGATGATCAGGACTGACCATCAAAGGTAATATTGGAATGTGCACGTAATAAGTGGCTGCCACCTTCTTCTGACAGTTTGATTTGCAGACGCAGATCGTTGGGTGAGTCCGCATGTTTCAGCGCATCTTTATAGCTGATCTGTTTGGCTTTATACAAATCATACAGCGCCTGATCGAAGGTCTGCATGCCCAGTTCACGGGAACGCTTCATCAGATCCTTGATCTCATGCACATCACCTTTACGAATCAAGTCGGCAATCAGTGGTGAGTTAATCAGAATCTCAATCGCTGCACGGCGACCATTACCATCGATGGTTGGAATCAGTTGCTGTGCCACAATGGCTTTCATGTTCAGGGACAAGTCCATGAACAGCTGATTATGTCGGTCTGCTTCGAAGAAATGGATAATCCGGTCAATCGCTTGGTTGGCGTTGTTGGCGTGCAGGGTAGCAAAGACCAGATGACCGGTTTCGGCAAAGGCAATCGCATAATCCATGGTTTCACGTGAACGGATCTCACCGATCAGAATCACGTCTGGTGCCTGACGCAGGGTATTTTTCAGGGCAATTTCAAATGAATCAGTATCGATGCCGACTTCACGCTGGGTGATAATACAGCCCTTATGCTGGTGAATAAATTCGATCGGATCTTCAATGGTAATGATATGACCTTTGGAATTTTCATTACGATAACCGACCAAAGACGCCAGCGAGGTTGATTTACCGGTACCCGTTGCCCCGACAAAAATAATGATGCCACGTTTGGTCATCGCCAGTTCTTTTAGAATCGGCGGTAACTTGAGTTCATCCATCGTGGGAATAACAGTTTCAATCCGACGCAGCACCATCCCCGGTTGATCTCGTTGCTGAAAGGCACTGACACGGAAGCGGGCACTTTTATCCGGTGTGCTGATGGCAAAGTTACATTCACGACTGTCAGCAAATTCTTTACGCTGCTTTTCGGTCATGATGGAATTGAGCAGTTGTCCTACTGCCGCACCCGGTAATTTTACTGAGCCAATCGGTAAAATCTGACCATTAATCTTGATGGATGGTTCGACATCGGCAGTAATGAACAGATCCGATGCTTTTTTCTCCACCATATAATCGAGTAAGCCGTTAAAATCCATGTATATAAACCCCAATACAATTCAATTTTCTTATAAAAATGCTTCTGGCTGTTTGGCTGCAGTACGTGCAACTTGCGGGCTGATCAAACCTTTGGACACCAGTGTTTTCAGGGTCTGGTCCAGTGTGGTCATGCCATAGTTGGCACCGGTCTGAATTGCTGAGTACATTTGTGCGACTTTGTTTTCACGAATTAGGTTACGAATCGCCGGAATACCAATCATGATTTCATGCGCCGCCACACGCCCACCGCCATTTTTCTTCAGCAGAGCCTGTGAAACTACGGCTTGTAGGGATTCAGACAACATGGCACGTACCATGTCTTTTTCTTCAGCAGGGAATACGTCGATCACACGGTCAATGGTTTTGGCCGCTGAGGTGGTATGCAGGGTGCCGAAAACAAGGTGACCCGTTTCTGCCGCAGTTAAAGCCAGACGAATGGTTTCAAGGTCACGCATCTCACCGACCAGAATAATATCCGGGTCTTCACGTAATGCAGAACGTAATGCTTCATTAAAGCCATGGGTATCACGATGTACTTCACGCTGGTTAATCAGACATTTTTTGGATTGATGCACAAATTCGATTGGGTCTTCGACGGTCAGAATATGGTCATAGCGGTTGTCATTAATATAGTCCAGCATCGCCGCCAAGGTAGTTGATTTACCCGAACCGGTAGGACCTGTGACGAGGACCAGACCACGTGGATATTCACAGATATCCTTAAAAATCTGTCCCATGCCCAGATCTTCAAGCGTCAGGACTTTAGAGGGAATGGTACGGAATACTGCACCGGCACCGCGGTTCTGGTTAAATGCGTTGACACGGAAACGCGCCACGCCAGGCACTTCAAAAGAAAAGTCAGTTTCCAGATTTTCTTCAAAATCACGGCGTTGCTTGTCGTTCATAATATCGTACACCAGTTTGTGTACTTCTTTATGTTCCAGTGCAGGCAGGTTGATGCGACGAACTTCCCCATCGACACGAATCATTGGCGGTAAGCCCGCAGACAAGTGTAAATCCGACGCACCATTTTTAGCAGAAAATGCCAACAATTCTGTGATATCCATAAGGTCCCCGAGTTCATTAAAATGTTAATTATTTTGATAGAATAATAAGGCTTTCCCACAGCTTAACCAACACTTAGTTCATGGGCAAGGGAAAAAAAGATGAATGAAATGAGAACCCCATCAATGAATATGTTGCAACAGTCACGAAATCAGGTCTTAGTGCAAATTGAAACTGCCTGTGTTGAGGCCGGCCGCGAAGCAGATGCGGTGCAACTGCTTGCCGTTTCCAAGACCCAGCCGAGCAGCGTGCTGGCAGAGATGTATCAGGCCGGGCAACGTGCTTTTGGTGAAAACTATTTGCAGGAAGCGCTGGAAAAAATCACGGCACTGAAAGAGCTGGAGATTGAGTGGCATTTTATTGGACATGTGCAGCGCAACAAAACCAAGGCTCTGGCAGAAAATTTTGCCTGGGTACATGGAGTCGATCGCCTAATTATTGCCGAGCGCTTATCAAATCAGCGTGGAGATGATCAGCCTGCACTAAATATCTGTATTCAGGTGAATATTGATGGTCAGGATACCAAAGATGGTTGCCAGCCGGCAGAAGTTGCAGATTTAGTGGCACAGATCAGCCAACTACCGAATGTGCGTTTACGTGGCCTGATGGTGATTCCAGCACCGAATAATCCTCAATCCTTTGGTGATGCCAAAGTTTTATTTGATGCAGTCAAAGTTCAGCATGCACATCCTGAAGATTGGGATACTTTAAGTATGGGCATGTCTGCGGATATGACCGAAGCGATTGCTGCGGGTTCTACCATGGTTCGTGTTGGCACAGCCCTATTTGGTGCACGGCCTAAAAAAGATGTATAAACTACTAATGTCAGTTTTTTGCAGCAAAACGTTATCGCAGGGTATTGGATAACGCTTTTTTTCTGGCTGGTTCGAGCCATTTAGCCATCAGCCAGGCAAAGACTATTATGCCGAACATACTCGTAAGCAAGGCTAAAACTGCTCCACCCAGACCATAGCCTAAAGTTGCCGGAATACAGCCCAAAATAAATAAAAGTAAGGGGAAATGGGTGACATACAAGGTATAGGAAAAGTCTGCGGATTGAACCCAGACCGCATGATAATGACTGCGTTGATACTGGAGCTGTACCAGCCAGCAGCTAAAGGCCAGACCCACACAGAAATTAAAAGGGGTGAAATTCGCAGCGCGGTATTGCTGGGTTTCATCGATCATCTGAAACTGGTAAGCATCAAAACAGGCAATTAGAAATGCCAAGCCGACTAGGGCTAATTTGACCGATTGTAAGCGGTTTAAAAAACGTAGCTGGATATATCGAAATGAACAGGCAAAGGCACTAAGCCAGACCAGAAAATAAATAAAAAACTGGATGTTCAGTAATGACAGTAGAGCCAGAACCATAAAAAATCCGATTTTGGCGATTTCCGAATTTTTTAAAAAAGGTAGGAATCCGGCCAGCACATAAAACCACACTTCATAGCTCAGGCTCCAGAGTGCAGCATTGGCTGAAACCGTTGGTGTTACAAAGCCATTCAAAAATAGCAGCGAACCAAAAAATTCCATCATGTCTACATTATAGTCAGTCCGGATCATCATGCCAAAACTGTGTTGAAAAGCATGAGTATGGCTGGCAAATAATAGTGGAGCGAGTAGATAGAGAACCAGGGTCAACCCCATGGCAAACAGAAAGGGTGGTAAAATTCTGCTGCAACGCTGTCGAGCATAACGGTGCAGATTGAACTGACCATGCTGATGAATGTTGTGCTGGATCGAATAGCCGATCAGATAGCCACTTAAGGCAAAGAAAATCATGACTGCAGCCTGTCCAAGCAGGCGTATCCATGAATAAATGCTGGTATCGAAAGGCGCAATAAATGCCTGAAAGCAGTGACTGAACAGCACCACAATGGCACTGATACCCCGTAGGCTCTCAAGCTGTAAGCTGAAATAGGGCGAGAGCGTGTTCGGGGCAGGGTGAATCATCGCTAACCTATAATCTGAATGGTACTGGCGCCTGCACCAACAGGCTTGACCTGGATCTGTACTGGAATCCGTTCATGCATTTCCTGAATATGTGAGATTACGACCACTTTACGTCCCTGACTTTGTAACTGATCAAGTGCATTCATCACCATATGTAATGAAGATGCATCAAGGGTGCCAAAACCTTCATCGATAAAAAGGGATTCTATTTTCATGGAGCCTGAAGCCATATTGGCAATTGCTAAAGACAAGGCAAGGGCGGTCAAGAATGACTCACCCCCAGAAAGCGATGAAACAGAACGGGTTTCACCATCCATATCATGGTCAATAATGGCAAGACTGAGTGAGTTGTCTAAACGTTTTAAGGTGTAACGCTGAGACAGCATCGCGAGTTGCTGATTGGCAAATTCAAGCAAAATATCAAGGTTATATTGCTGCGCATAATCACGGAATTTTTTGCCTGTGGCATCCCCCATAAGACTGGAAATTTTATTCCAGCGATATTCTTCAGTTTGAATTTGCTGAATTTGTTCAGCAAATTGTTTTTGCTTATCTAGGTTCGAGTAGTGAACATCTAACTTGGTCTTAAGTTGGTCACGCTGTTCTTGTCGCTCTGCTAAAGCTTTAAGGTTCAGTTCAATGGCACGCTCAATCTGTAAGATTTGTACTTCAGGTTGAGTTTGTAAATGTTGTGCGAGCAGATGTTGTGTGGTTTTCAGGGCGGATGCTGCATCGACCAAGGCATGTTCGATATCTTTAATATGTTGACGTAGTTTTTGAGTTTCTTCAGTTGAAATGAGGCTTAATTGTGAAATCAAAGCATGATTAAAATCTAAATTTTGATTTAACCAGTGTTCGATTTCTAAAACACAAGCATGATGCTGTGTTTCAAGTTGAGCCAACTGAATTCTGAGTTGATCAAGCTGCCGTTGTTGGCTATCAAATTGTTGACGAGCTGTTTCGAAACTTTGTTGTATTTTCTGATGTTGCAGCTGTAAATTTTTACGCTGTTCATCGTGTTGAGTCAGCCATTCATGTGGTTTATCGACCGAAGTTTGCGTCATCTCAAAAATAAGCTGAACGGCAAGTTCCTTGTTCTCTTGTCCTTGACGCTCAAATTCAACTTTATCTTTTTCAGCGAGTTCAATCTGATTATTTTTGGCTTGAATCTCGTTATTTTTTTGAGCGAGTAGTTGAGCTTTCTCATTCAGTTGCTGATTTAAAGTCTCAAGCTTCTGCAACAGATGCTGACGCTCATGCAATTGTTGTGCAATGTGTTGTGCAACAGTTAAGGTTTGCTTATGCCAAGCATTTCGTTGCTCAGCAGTGAGCAGGTCTAGAAGGTATTGAATATTCTGTTCAGCTTGTTGAACGATCGACAGTTGTTGTGAGATTTGCTGAATATTTTGGGTTAAATTCCGTTGTGTTTTTTCAACCTCATCGAGTTGTTTGATATTTTCCTCAAGTGTTATTTTTTCTTGTTGCAGGATTTGATTGACTTGAAGCAGTTGTTGTTCAATCTGTTCAGATTTTTGGGTTAAGTCTATTTGAATTTGGGCATTTTTGAAGCTTTGATAAAGTGCCTGTTCATGCTGTTGATGTTGAATATTTAAATCATCGAGACGTTTTTGCTGCTCGCTCAAAGATGCTGTTTGCTGTGTGTGTAATTGCTGACTCTTTTGCCAAGCATTAAAACTGTCTTGTTCGATTTGAATCGCTTGCTGCTCTTGTTGCTCTTGCAAATTGACGAGTTCACTCGATAGTGCAGAAAGGTCAGTTTTAAATGGATGATGTAAACTGCCACAGACTAAACATGCTTCTCCATCAATCAATTGCTCGCGTAATTTCTCAATATTTTCAGCATGTAATAAGCGCTGTTGTTGCAGCATGCGTTGTAAGTTTTCACGTTCAAGTTTATGGGTTTGGTATTGCTGTTCTTGCAAATCAACTTGGATTTTACTTTGGGCACTCTGCTGTGCGAGCGCATTGCACGTTGTTTGCAGTTGATGCTGTTCAGAGCGTTGTTGTACCCATTGTTTAAATTGATTTTGAATTAAACTAAATTGATGTTGTTGCTCCAAATTTTTTGCCTGATCGCGGCGAAGTTCTAATAGTTGGTGATCAATTTTTTGGTCATCGCCATACTGTTGTTGTAGTGATTCCAATTGCTGCTTTTTCTGACTTAAATCAGTTCTAGCAGAAGCAATATCGCCATATTGTTTTTCAAAACTTTGGTAATGCTGAATAAATCGTTGTAACTGTGTGAGATGCGCGGAAAGTCCATCATCTAAACTGCTTAGTTGCATCGTTTGATTCAACTGTTCGGTTTGTTTTTGCTGATCTGACTTGAATTGCGCTAATTCCTTGTGTAGCTGAGTTTGTACAAATATTAAGGGCTGTAACTCTTTTTGAAACTCGTCCAATACAGATTTTGCTTTAACAAACTGTTTACCAATGAATTCACGTTCTTGAATACAGTGACGGACTTGGTCAATACGGTGCTGATGGGTGTGTTCAAAATGCTGTAGCGCTTTGAGTTGTTCATCAATCTGTTTAAATGCAGTCTGTTTTTGCTCAAAAACTTGCTGAATGGTATGAAACTGTAGTTCAGTACTTTGAATTTGAGATTTTAACCGAGCTAATTCTGTTTGTGTTTTTTCTTGCTGGATCATACTTGGACGGATGGATGCAAAAACTTCGAGTTGTTTTAGACGGCCACGTTCTGTATTCAGTAAATCAAATTTTTGTTGTTGCTCCACATGCTGACGCTGTCGTTGCTGAACATCATTTTCCAGCTTTTGCTTTTGTTCAAACCATCGCTGGTTTTTTTCGAGTGCCGATTTTTCTTGTTCTAATTTTTTGTATTCAGTACAGATTGTATTGAATTGATCGCTTATAGTCGCTAAATCTTCTTCCGACAAAGTCTCGATATCACCGAGTCTGACTTCTAAAGCTTTGCGCTGATTGGCGATTTCCTTGGTTTTTTCATATGCCAATTGACCAATTTTGCCAAAAATACTGGAGTTGGTCAGATATTCGAGCAGTTCACCACGTTCAGTATCCCGTGATTTTAAAAATGCGGTCACTTCAGATTGAGCCAATAAAACGGCACGGGTAAATTGCTCAAAACTCAGCTGAGTAATTTGCAGAATTTTAGCTTCTACCGCTTTGGCTTTATCGGCAAGAATATTGCCATCACTCAGACATTTCAGTGAACGTTGCACACTTTGCAATTTGCCTGTGGGATTTTCACGTGCACGTTTAATTTCCCAGCGAGCTGAATATACTTTTTGATCTTGTGCAACAAAACTTAGTTCGGCAAAACCAATGCCTGTACCGCGACGCAAAACAGTTAATGGGGAATTGGTGAGAAGTTCAGAACCATCGATATCAGTCAGTTTGCCATCGCTATCTTTTAAACGAGGTACACGATTGAACAGTGCCAAACACATTGCATCCAGAATCGTGGACTTTCCGGCACCTGTTTTACCGACAATTGCAATTAAGCCTGCACTGGCAAGTGGATTGCTTTCAAAATCAATAAAATGTTCACCTGCAAGCGATGCCAAGTTTTTTATACGAATAGATAAAATTTTCATGGCATATCCTTATGGTGTTTCATTAGCATCAATATTTTTTTCCGCCTCAATAATCAGGCTGAGGAAATCTTTCAGCACCGAATCATCGGCGCTGTAACCCTGTTTGAGCCAAAGCTGTTCAAATAGTCTTTTGGGTGTTGGCGGCTCTAAATGGATCTTCTGAGCTTGTGCATCATCAAGATTAATAGCTTGATATTGACGTGAAATGCGCACCAGTCGATAGCGGTTCGGCGGAAGTGCATCTTCAAAAGTTTGTCTTAAATTGGGTGGAGGAGGCGTTGCCGTATGATATTCAATATCGATATATTCACGTTGATCAATTGCTTCAATTTCCCCATGTTCAAGGGTTCGAATCTGCTCAAAGATTTCATTGAGTTCACCACGGAGTCGATGCAGGCGTACACTGCGTGGAATAAGCAAAGCTTCAAACTGAAAACGTGCCTCATCTTCTAATTGAGGGTCAATCCTGACTTCAACTATTTGATGCTTATAATTAATCTCACTAAATGACAGCGGAATCGGAGAGCCACTATAGCGAATATGCGGCTGACCGACTTTTTGTGGTTTATGCAAATGCCCCAGCGCGACATAATCAATCACGTCATCAAACAGCGCCGTCGACAGGGCTTCTTCATTGCCGACAATAATCGGACGCTCGGAGTCCGAGGTCTCACCACCTTGCATGTGCGCATGTGACATTAAAATCAGTGCCTGATGTGGCTGTTTGCGGGCTTTGGCTTCGGCAATCAGTTGTTGATGCAGATAACTGATCGCGTTCTGGTTATTGCTGGTATGTTCATTCAGTCCGGTAATTTCGGCACTGCGTAAATAGGGCAGGGTCAGACACCAGGCGATGATATTTTTATCCTGATCATAAATAGGAATAAGCAGCCGATCCAGATTCAGGGTATTTTCTGCAGTGCGGCCTACAATTCCCACTGCTTTGGCATTAAATTTGGCCAGCAAGGGTTCAACCTGCTCAATCCGGTAACCGGAATCATGATTGCCTGCAATCATCAGGGTCTGCATATGTGGCGCCAGATCGTGGGCATCGGCCAGAAACTGGTATAGCTGTCTTTGCGCACTGGAAGCGGGATTGATCACATCAAAAATATCGCCGGCAATCAGCAAGGCATGCGGTTGCTTTGCTTTAATTTGCTCAAGTAGCCAAGTCAAAAACTGCGCATGTTCAAATTCACGGTCATGGTTATGGAAAAATTGTCCCAGATGCCAATCGGAAGTGTGAAGAAAATGAACTGCCATGTAATGAACCCCAAGATATCTGCCTTGCTACTATAGGAAAAAGCACAGGTAAAAATCTACTTGAAATCGATATTTCAGTGAATTGTTTGTGATTTGGAGGCTGAATTTATTTTGATCAGTATGGATATTAATGGACGGTTGTATCCAGATCATCAGATATTAAAGGTTCTGCAAGCCCTCAGATTTTAGAAATAGGGATTTTAAAAAATAAAAACCGACGATTCGAGTGATGATGAAATCGTCGGTCAAATTTGTGTTACATGAAGATTTTGGCTGCTATTCAAAATTTCCCTGTACACTGGACTTATTGCTTTAGCTCTAAAGGTCAGCAAAAATTCGTGGATGCCAGTCCAAATTTTTGTACCTTGTACCCTATATAACGTCACCCTGTAGTGGATGGTTGACAATAAAATGAAAAAAAAACTGATTTTTTTTATACTAGCTTGTTGAAGATCACTGAGTCATGCATATGTTGCCGCTAAGTCGTTATTTTATCTGGTTTTTCGTTATATGTTTTATTTTTACCTGTATTTGCGGTGTACTCGCAGCCTTGCTGCCGATGGGCATGGGTGCAGTCTTGACGATTGTTCCGTATCTGGTAGCCATGATTTGGGTGCTTTTTAAATTTTTAAAACAGCAAAAACGTGCCCCGACCCAAGCAGAGCGTAAAAAATTCACCCTCGGGTTTAGCCTGATTTACTGGGGATATAATTTATTATTTCTCTTGCTCGGTATTGTTATCGCCACCCGTTCCAATCCGAATGCCTGGCAGGACTTTCTGTTGTATCTACAGCAGCCACAATTTATGAGTATTGTGCTGATCATGTTCCTGATGATCGCAATTCCACTATATCTACTGACGTACTGGTTTTATGGCAAGCAGGCCCAGCGTATGGCAGAGAAAATGTTTGGCCATTCGCCTCAGTGAATATAGATGAATCATTTTGTGACCCGATCTTCATAAATTAATTGAATGATGAAAGATACAAATTCTCCACTACAAAGATCTTCTTGGTTTAAAAAGCTGAAGATGAGTGGCGTATAATTTAAACCAAGAAAATAATAAGGCGAAGAATGACGAATGTATAAACCTGTAGTGCTGGTGACGGGAGCGAGTGGTTTTATTGGCAGTCATCTCGTGCATTTTTTACTGGAACGGGATTATCGGGTGATTGGGCTGACCCGTCAGAAAAATAAACATGAACCACATCCGGACTTCCATTGGATCAATCAGCTGGATGAATTAAAACAGCATCAGCTTGATTATGTGGTCAATCTGGCTGGCGAAAGCATTGGTCAAGGCCGCTGGACGGCAGCGCGTAAAAAGAAATTGCTGGATAGCCGTTTAGACACCACCAAAAAGGTTTTTGATTATTTAGAAAAAAATCAGATTAGACCGAAACGGATTATTTCAACATCAGCGGTTGGTTATTATGGTATTGATCCGACAGAGCGTTGGGAACAGGTCTGCACGGAGCAAAGTCCGCCACAAGATATTTTTATGTCTGAACTCTGTGCGAAGTGGGAACAGCTGGCCTTGTCCTATACTAACCAGAACACCAAGATTGTTCGCTTTGCGGTGGTATTTGGTAAAGGTGGCGGGATTCTTCCGCAGATGCTATTGCCGATTAAGCTGAATCTGTTCGGGCGAATTGGTCATGGACGTCAGCCAGTGACCTGGGTGCATCTAGAGGATGTACTGCGTGCGATTGAATTCTTGATGCTCGAGGATACAACCGAGCAGATCTTTAATGTGGTCGCGCCAGAAAAAAGCAGTCAGGCCCAGTTCGCACGAACTACGGCCCAGATTCTGAAACGCAAACCCTTACTTCCACTACCCGCATGCAGTCTGAAAATGATGCTGGGAGAACAGTCACAACTGGTATTGAACGGTCAGTATGTACAGCCCAAAGCCTTGCAGGAGGCTGGATTCCAGTTTCATTATCCAACTCTGAAAGAAGCGCTGGATAATATCCTAAAGCACTAAATGACTGGACTCTAATAAACGGACTGGATCATAAGGAACTGGATCAACGATTGGCGTTTGTTCAAGGATAAGTTGAGCGAGTAGTTTGCCTGATGCCGGCCCCATACATAAACCATTACGGAAATGTCCGAAATTGGCCCAGGCATTGTGTAGCTTGGGAATTCTGCCTATATAGGGAATGCCATCGGGTGAGCTGGGTCTTAATCCGGCCCATTGCTTGACCAGCGGAAAATCTGCCAGTTCCGGTACCATCTCGATGCACGCCTGTAAAATATCCTGCCGAATTTCGGCAGAAGGCGAGGTGTCAAAACCGACCTGACGCATACTGGAACCACATAAAATATGTCCGTCTGGTCGTGGAATCAGGTACATCACCTTATGCATGCACATGGTCGGCAGCCAGTTTTCTGGCGTTTTAAACAGCAGCATCTGACCTTGCACCGGTTGTACCGGAATTTCCAAACCAAGTTGCTGTGACCAGTATTGTGACCATGCTCCGGTTGTGAACACATACTGATCTGCCTGAAAAAGCCGGCCATGTTCATCCGAGATACTTTTTACACGGCCTTGCTGAATATTGAGCCGAGTGATTTTACAGTCTTCTTGCCAGGTGACACGAGGATGCTGCTTCAAATAGCGAATGATCGACTGTAATAACCGTGGATTACGGATATTGGCCAGTTCAGGGAAATAAATCGCCTGTTTGAATTTGCTCTGATTAATTCTGGGATTGATCTGTTGCAGTTTAGCTTGATCAAGTAATTTTGCCTGTTGCTGCGGCTCTTGATGTGTTGCGGCATAACTTAAACCGATTTCAAAATCGGCTTCATCAAAAATCAGCATACCTGTTTCATGAATCTGGAAATCGATACCAGTGAAAGGTTGCAGTTTTTGATTCCAGTCCTGATACATGGGTTTGGCATGTCGGGCCAAAGCATTTACAGCAGCGGGATAACGCCAGGGATACATCGGGGAGAGGATGCCTCCTCCAGCCCAGGATGCAGCCTGCCCAGCGGCCTGTTGATCAAAAAGGGTAACAGAACATCCCTGTTCAAGCAGTTCCAGCGCCGACATCAAACCGGTGATGCCAGCACCGACAATGGCAATATGCATTGCGCCGAAATCCTTTTACTTCATGTCTTTCAGTTTAAGCGCAGCTTCTTCAGCAAAATAGGTCCAGATACCATCTGCACCGGCACGACGACAGCTCATCAATGATTCTAAAATAACGCTATCAGATAACCAGCCATTTTGAATTGCCGCAGCCAGCATCGCGTATTCGCCACTGACCTGATAAACAAAGGTCGGTACGCCAAAAGTGTCTTTGACTTCGCGGACGATATCCAGATAAGGCATGCCCGGTTTAACAATCACCATGTCTGCACCTTCCTGAATATCCAGCGCAATTTCATGCAGGGCTTCAGCACGGTTACCGACATCCATCTGGTAATTGTATTTATTGCCGCCTTTTAAATTGCTGGCAGAACCGACTGCATCACGGAACGGACCATAGAAACTTGATGCATATTTGGCTGAATAGGCCATGATGGAGGTATAGATATGACCATTTTTTTCAAAGGCCTGACGAATCGCACCGATCCGGCCATCCATCATGTCACTTGGAGCAAACACATCTGCACCGGCTTCGGCATGGCTCAAGCCCTGTTTAATAAGGCACTCGACCGTTTCATCATTTAAGACATAACCGTTCTCATCAATAATGCCATCCTGACCATGTGTGGTATACGGGTCTAATGCGCCGTCAGTAATCAGCACCATTTCTGGCAGTTCTTTTTTCAATAAACGCAAGGTGTTTTGTACCAGACCATCTTCACGCCACGCAGCTTCTGCAGTCAGGCTTTTATCTTCTTGTGGGGTGACCGGAAATAGCGCCAGTTTATTGACACCGAGTTCCAGTAGACGTTCTGATTTTTTTAACAACAAGTCCGCTGACAGACGCTGGATATTCGGCATACTTGGAATATCTTGGGTCTGGTTTTGTCCTGGCAGGACAAATACTGGATAAATGAGATGATCTGCCGCGAGATGGGTTTCACGAACCATCGAACGTAAATGTTCATTTTTACGAATACGACGCATGCGAGTTGCAGGAAACGCGGGACGATTGAACGTATAAGTCATAAAAATCTCAGTAATCAGTATTAAACTAGGCCTCTATTGTAGCCCTAACTCAAATTTTTGGGCATAAATTAGCGGTTTTTTATTGTGGTGGATTCGGGCAGAGTGATGAGTAAGACAGAGAGAAACTGGACGGGTAATATACATCTGGGCTCGAAAGTGGATATTGATGTAGTCCTGAAACAGCTGGTACATGCTTTTAATAGCTCTCCTTTTTTTAAGCATAACGGCATGACCATGCGGGTGGTCGAGGGCCAGATTGAGGCCTATGTAGAAATGCAGGATTTCATGATTGGTAATGTGGCTTTCCAGATTCTGCATGGCGGTCTGGCTGCAACTGTACTGGATAGTGTCGGTGGTATTGTGGCCATGGGCGAACTGTATAAAAAAGCTGAACCGGAAACGATTGCAGATACCATTAAAAAAGTATCGCGTCTGGCAACGGTCGATATGCGGGTAGATTATCTGGCGCCTGGACGTGGCAAATATTTTATTGCACGTGCAGAAACCTTACGTTTGGGGCGTAAGGGCTGCACCATGCGCATGACCATGGTCAATGATGAAGATAAAGCGATTGCAACAGCGATTGCGTCTTATGCCTATTAATGAAATCGTGAATTGAGAAAGTTAAAAAGCACTGTTTAACAGTGCTTTTTTTATAATGATCAAATATGAACCTAGAGGATTTAGAGATCAGATTTAGCCCGTTTCAAGGCATTTTGCCATTTGGCTAAATGCATTTCTTTTTCGTCATTTTGCATTTTGGGTTCAAAAGCACGGTCCAGCTGCCAGGACTGGGAAATTTCATCCAGGTTTGAAAATACGCCAGCTTTTAATCCGGCCATAGCGGCCGCGCCCCAAGCAGTAGCTTCCAGCATTTTCGGACGCAGTACCGGTACATTCAGAATATCGGCCTGAAATTGCATCAGCATGTCATTGCTGCTGGCACCACCATCAACCCGCAGTTCTTTAAGGGGATGTGCAATATCAGATTGCATCGCACTGAGCACATCCGATACCTGAAAGGCGATTGATTCTAATGCGGCACGAGCGATATGCGCTTTGGTCGTACCGCGTGACATGCCACAGAGTAAGGCACGTGCTTCACTATCCCAATGCGGCGCGCCCAGTCCGGTAAATGCGGGAACCAGAACCACGCCGTCACTATGCTCGACCTGATGCGCCAGTTTTTCCACATCACTGCTTTTTTGAATAATTCCGAGGCCATCGCGTAACCATTGCACTACAGCACCAGCCATAAATACGCTGCCTTCGAGCGCATAGGTAGTTTGGCCCTGGGCTTGCCAGGCGAGAGTAGAAAGCAGCTTGTTCTGGCTAAGCTGAATGTTATGTCCGGTATTGAACAGCATAAAGCAGCCAGTACCATAGGTGTTTTTAGCACTGCCCACCTCAAAACAGGACTGGCCAAAGAGTGCAGACTGCTGATCCCCCAAAATTCCGGTAATGGGAATATTGGCCCCCAGTAAGCCAGAAGCCGTGTCAGCGACATAACAGTCAGAAGAGATAATTTTCGGTAAGACTGAAACCGGGATATTAAACAGCTCGAGTAGCTCTTCATCCCACGATTGTTGCTGCAGATTCATTAACATGGTACGAGAAGCGTTACTGGCTTCAATGACGTGCTCTGCACCTTGGGTCAGATTCCAGATCAGCCAGCTATCGATAGTGCCAAATGCCACATGGCCCTGTTCAGCAAGTGCCCGTACCCCCTCGACATGCTCTAAAAACCAGACCAGTTTTCCCGCACTAAAATAAGGATCAATCCGTAGGCCGGTTTTTTGCTGAATTTTGGACATCAGGCCTTGTTCAATCAGCCGGTTACACCAGTCAGATGTACGACGGTCCTGCCAGACGATTGCCGGAGCGAGCGGTTTGCCGTTTCTACGATCCCAGACTACGGTCGTTTCGCGCTGGTTAGTCAGGCCAAGGGCTTTAATATCTTTTGCCAGAATACCTGCAGTCGCCAAAGCTTGTTGTACCACGGCAATCTGTGAGCTCCAGATTTCTTGAGCATCCTGTTCCACCCAGCCCGAATGTGGGGTGTGGATATGCGTTTCACGTTGAGCCGTTGCCTGAACTTGTCCATGTTCATTAAAAATAATGGCCCGACTTGACGTAGTTCCCTGATCTAGTGCCAGTAAATAGCTCATAATTTTTCTGTTATTTGGCTTGAAAAGTAAAATATTAGCGCAATAATGTAATTAAGCGCATCAAGTTGTGTAAATGTTCAGAAAATACATCGTAATTTTTGACATTTATGCTATGATTGCCTTGTACTTTGGGGGTGTTTCTGGCTTCGACGCTGGTGATGAAACTCATAGATGCATGCCGAGAGCGCATTTTCTCTCGTAAATCAAATTTGCATTTTTTAGTCGCAAACGACGAATCATACGCTCTAGCTGCCTAAGGGCAGCTTGTCCGCCTCTCCGAATACTTGTGGTTAGAGAGTCCGACTGAAGCGCACGCACACAAGTCCGTATAAAGCCAAGCCTCGGGGCTTTGTACTAAATTAAGAGGATCGCGATTTGTACCCTGTTCGTCGGGTCACAAAGAGTTAAAACAATAGACGATATCTAAGCATGTAGTATTCTCGAGCGTAGTGCTGGCGGACGCGGGTTCAACTCCCGCCACCTCCACCAAAATTCTTTCCGAAGTAATCCATCGGAATCTAAAAAAGCCTTTAAACTCATTGTTTAAGGGCTTTTTTTTATGCCTGTTTGTCCGATATTGTCTGATCCCATTTGACCCCATATTTGCTCTTTGTGGGTAAATATTGGGAAAATTTACCCAGAAATTAATACATCAATTATGGGTAATCGACATGCCACTTACAGATACTGAATGCAGAAAAGCACAGCCGAAAGATAAACAGTATCGTCTTTCAGATTCACATGGCTTATCCCTTATCATTACCACCAAAGGTCAAAAATATTGGAATGTGCGCGTCACTGTCCATGGTGAACGTAAGTCTGAGTCGCTTGGCCCATATCCAGATTTAAGCTTAAAAAAGGCAAGGGAGCTTGCATATGAGCTTAAGCATAGATACTCACGTTCAGTATTGCATGAAGACTTAAAGCCCTATTTCAAAGAAGTTGCAGAAGATTGGTTCAATAACCAAAAAGAAACCTGGTCATCCAAACACGTCAGTAATGTTCGAGCTTCATTGGATGAGCTTTATATTGCTCTAGCTAATAAGCGTATTAACCAAATTCAGGCTCCTGAGATTCTACAAATCATTAAGAGGATTGAGGCAAGAGGCTCGCTTGAAATTGCAAAACGTACCCTATCTCGTTGCGGCATGGTCATGAAATACGCTATTGCCCATGGATACCGCTATGACAATCCGGCAGGTGATTTAGTTTATGCCCTCAAGAACAAAAGAGTCAAAAACTTGGCTTCGCTTACTGCCTCTGAAATGCCTGAATTTTTAAGAAAGGTAAGAGCATACCCAAGTGATGCTCAAACGCATCATGCCATTATTCTAATCATGCTTACTGGTGTTCGGGTCAGTGAGTTACTGCAAGCACGTTGGAACGAATTTGATTTAGAGGGGCGTAAGTGGGATATTCCTGAAGAACGTATGAAGAACCGTCTTCCGCATCGTGTACCGTTGACGGATATGATGATAGCTGAACTCCAGGCATTGAGACTTACTCATAATCAGGAACTGCTATTTCCACATCGTTTAAACAATAAAGAATCAATGCGTAGTGAGTCTATTTTGGCAGTAATTAAACGCTCAGGCTATGCAGGTCGGATGACTACACATGGGTTTAGATCACTATTCAGTACGGTGGTAAATGAGTCGAATTTATTCAACCCTGATGCAATTGAACGTCAGCTTGCTCATGTGCCCCAGAACAGAATTCGCTCGGCCTATAACAGAGCACAGTACTGGGATGAACGAGTAAGGTTGATGGAGTGGTATGGAAATATAGTAAATTCATGGCTGAATGATTAGTACTAGTTATCCTCTTTTTTCTCGTCAGATCAAACAGGATGGACTTGAGGTTTATTCACGGCTCTTAGATTTTTATGAAAATTCAAGATGCTTTTTGGTACACCATTAGGATCTTGATTACTCACAAGAATAGAAGGGATATCTTCTACACAATATGAGCTTACAAAGCTGAATTATATTCTTGAATCGCAAAACCCTCAGTTGTATTAAGGGCATTTGGTTGCGAAATATCATATAAAAATATTGACTATATGGATTAAACGATCATTCATGAGCTCAGAAATCAACCCGAAATCTTATTAGAAATATTACGAAAGGATATTTTCTGGGGCTGTTTTTTTAGGAAGGAGTTTATACATCGGGTGAAATGGCTTCGAAGTCGTATCTTTAATCCATGACTTGCTGGATTTGGTAGTGAATTTTATTGTGGTGAAAATTCAGGATTAAAGGTGGGGCTTGAGGCAGGACAATATTTTAAAGGCAGGAGCATAAGCTTCTGCTTTTTTTTGTCGATAATGAATGAAAATTAATACATCTAAAAGTTGTATTTCTATAAAAATAAAAAGAATTATTAAATCTATAGGATACAAATAATATTTTTTAATTGTATTTTTATCTCTTGATAATGAGATATAATTTAATTAATACGCGTAATAATACATTTCAAAATTATGAAACAACAGCGATATATAAGCATATTAGACACTTTTAGTTGGAATAAATTACAAATTGATGTTGCAGATATATTTCATATATTGAAATTTAAAAAAACAACAATGATTGCTTCTTATGAGGAAGGTGTGATTGGTGTCGAACAGGCTAAACATCTGCTGGATGAGTTGGAAAAGTTGCAGTATTTATGGTGTGTGGTTGAACAAAATTCTTTTTTGACTTTTGATCAGTTTAAGAATAATTTAATGAACAGTACGGCAACAAATTGGGTGTGTGCCAGACAAGAGATAGAAGGTTTAAGTTGTGATCTGAATGCACTGACGATGCCCTATCTTAAAATTGGCAATGAACTGTATTTAGTTTGGTTTAGGCTGAATGCTCTGAATCAATCGCCATCATATTTAAATGATCATCAGCCGTACCTGTATTCACCTTTAAATACAAATGTGACTTTGCCACCTTCAACAGAAGTCAGTAGCTGTACATATCTTCAGCCTCATAAGTATTTAGACGTTTTGCTGTGGTTGAAACAATATTTAAGTACAACCAGCTATCTTCCGAATTATGTTATTCCTGCCCTAACACCGCAAGTCACAACGGAGCAACTTTTTGATACTTTACTGGAACGATATCAAGCACTGTATTGCCTGTCCTTAAATATTCAGCTTCCATTCAAGTCAAACGGAATGGTTGACTATCATGCGTTTATTCAAGATCGATTGATGCGTATTCCGCAGTTACAGCAGATGATGATAGATACTGCGGGTCTCTTGTTTATGATGACCAAGATTGAACATGACTTGGTTTTAGGATTGAACCTCAACGTTGTACTCATATTGAGTAATAAAAAACAGCAGTTGGCTGAAAGGATCATTCATAAATTCGAATCCGAGTTTAAGAAGATCTTGATTGATCGACCTTTTTATATTCATCACTGGGGCAAACAGTTGGCTCAGGAATTGAAAAAAGAAGAAATTGATGGGGAAATCAAGTTAACTGATAAACGAAAAATAAGGGATTTTAAATACTGGATTTTGAATTTTTTTCAGCATGTAGATGAAGTCATTAAATTCCAATATTTCCTCAACAATCAAAATTACAATATCAATCAAGTTTGGTATTCCTCTGAACTTTTAGATGAACGTAATTTTCCTGTCGATCTAACGATGATGGGTCGAAAATCATTTCAGGACATGGCTCGCTTTGAAGATGATAAAATATGGAGTGTTCGTCACCTACCAGCCATCGCAAAAAATAGACTTAAGATTTCGCAAATTTTTAATCGTGAGTTGGCAATTCAGCTGGTTGATTTTCCAAATTTTATGGGGCTAATTCAGAATATAGAAATATTTATGGCGACTGTGATGGATACTACAGTCGGTGCATTTAATCTGCCAATACGACTAGGAAATGTTGAGTTGTCTGCTGAAGAAATCGAGCATTCGATAACGCGTATTGGTCATCAGTTGTTATGGATATGCAGTCACTTATCTGACTTACACTTGTTAAGTGCGAGCCCTTACTTATCTCGGTTGAATATCAACGTGCAGTTCTTTTTAAAGAATGCGAATCTTTGGCAGGTAGAGCAACAATTGGCTGCAAAAACCAGTAAGCAAGGTGCTGAACGATTTAATGCGCTGGTTAAACAACTTCGACGGGATTACCACTCGAATATCAGACAGTCGAAGCTGAATGTGAAAATCTGGAAACAGGTGCGGCATTCAGTAACAGTGAACTTGGAAGTGCCAACAACAAATAGCAATGGAACGGTCGTTGAAGCTGTCGAATATGTGGACTATGTCCAAGCTGTTGATGTGGGTGATGAGGACATTGCTACAAATGATCATATTGAAGCCTGTTATAAGAAGTGTGAACTCAGACTGAAAAGCTTGCAGACGTACGTTAAAAGTTTACTGAAAAGAGAATGTACTCTCTATCGAGTTCATTTTGGACTGGGGTCAAATGGTGCGGAAGTCAATCAGCAGATTTTCTCAAAAAACATCACTGACATGTTTTTACGCAACCGCAGAAGGAAACCTATATCCAGTATGACAGGATATTTTGGAGCATGGCGTGAATATGGTGGGCAGTATACTTATCTTGATCTCATTTTAGTTTTTGATGCGAGAAAGTATGAGGAACTAAGAGATATGGATAATTTATTTTGGGAATTGTGGAAAAGCCAAATGGATTCTGTTCAGCAGGATGGGTACAAAACGTCATTCAACATTGTTCCATTGATGCCATCTGTTCCTGAGATGAATCAGCAATCGTTTTTACTTGAACTCGGTGATCAGTCAAGGCGAAAGCAGGTCTTTGAAGTATTGGTAAATTATTATAGTTTTATTGAGCTGTATGAGCGACAAGCTACTGTACGAGTCCCTAAAGTTTTAGTGAAGGGCAGTGTAACTAAAACGACAGTTAAATCTAAAGTTAAAACCAAAGCTAAGGCGTAAGTTTAGCTTTAGCAACATCCCCATATTTCTGTTGTTCTCGCTGTATGAAACTGCGGTGCAATGGTTAGTTCAGAGTGACTTGCTTATCAGGTAATATATATTATTAAATATAAATAATATATTAAACATAAACAATATCTTATCTAGTTAAGTGAGTATGTGATTCACTTAGCACAGTATAGCCCATACTCAAATGGGCTATAGACCATGTATCAATAAACACAGTGTTAAAATATTCAGAGCTAACCCTATAGTATGTCCCAAAGTCTATAAGCATATTCAGCTGAGCAGGATCTTGTGATGATCCTGCTGGAGAATCATGATCAGTAAAATTTTACATCTTTCTCTTAGATATGAACCTTATATTTCAAGAGAAACCAAATGTACCAGAATATTCAATATGATCAACTTTACCATGAAGCAGAAGTGCTGGCAGGAGTAGACTATTTCATTCAAGAGGTTTGCTTGGGTAGTTATGATCTATATCATCAAAACCTAATGGTAGACTTGCAAAAATTAGTTCAGTCATTTAGGCCAATTTATAACGTCAATTTCTACTACTGCTATACCGTACAGATATTCATTGATGTGGTAAACATCGTTGATTACACCTTAAGTCTGATGCCACAGGCAAATTATGATTCTATTGTCTATTTTGATGAGATGACTGTTTGGCATATCTTGAATTATATCCAGTCATTGTCAGGATATGTCCAAAAGCAATTAAAGGATTTCCAACAGCGTGAGTTAAAGAATCAACAGAGTCTTTTGGATTATGCATCGACATTGATTCACCATTATGCGAGAACGTTGGTCGTTCGAGTAGATTTATCTATCCTGCAAAAATATCAAGCCTTATACAATATCCAAGTATTCAATGAAGCTCTAGAAACATTGCTACGGCGTATAGCCGATCAAGATACTTGCTTTAGTAGTTTGCATGGTTATGCATGGGCATTAGAGCACGGGGTTAGTAAGGGTTATCATTGCCACCTTTTGCTTATGTACGATGCAAATAAACATCGAGATGGCTATGAGCTAGGAGAGTGGGTAGGTGAGTGCTGGGAACAGATTACTCATGGATATGGTTATATTTGTAACTGTAACCGTTCCAACTATATGGCGAAATTTGAAGCGAAGGGGACTTTAGGAATCGGTATGATCCATCGTACTGATGATCAGCAAGTTCACAATTTTCTGAATTACGTTGTTCCTTATCTGGTGAGTGATGAAAAAGAACAGCAGCATCCCCGAGTGAAAGATTCAGCCTATATGCATAGCTTTGGTAAAGGTGTGATCGACTCTAAAAATCGTAGAGGATTGGATTAATATCTATTACAAAAGAGAGCACTAAATTAATAAAATGCTCTCTTTGTTGGCATCGTCCTGTTAGGTATTCTGATTGAGTGAATACAGATCTAGATCTATTATTTTTTGTCTGGCAGGCTAGAAGAAAAAGCCTCTGGAGGAATCTGTACTTTACGGGCTTTGAACATTCTTTCAGATTCAGGTATTGGGTGAATTTGATCTTTAAACCATTGTGGTGACAAATAAGGATGATCACTGTGATTTTGTATTGAGGATTTAGAGGAAAGAGGGATTTTAGCAATTTGTGGTGGAAACACCCCTAGTTTATTAAGTTCTGCCTCATAATAATTTTTAAGGTCAAGCGTGTTCTGTAATTCTACTTTTAGTTCAGCAATCTCATTTTGAAGTGTAATCAGACCTGAATTTTTAGGTTTTATGCCATCTAAAATCTGTAGTGCTTTTTCTTCATCAATGATTCCATCAGAAATTCTTACTAATTTTCCTGAACGAATTGCATGTCTAATTTGATGTGCTGTGAAACCGTATTTACCACAAAAATCTGCTATTTGAATCTGAGCCATAATTTTAAAGTTCATAAGAAATGTTTGAATTTATCCTACTGATTTTATATAATAAATCAACTATTAAATTGAATCACATTCTAAATTATTTCAAGCACATAACATCCTAATGAGAATCATGAAGCTCTTTTGAGTACACATGAAA
This sequence comes from Acinetobacter sp. CIP 51.11, assembly GCF_000369665.1. Lineage (GTDB taxonomy): Bacteria > Pseudomonadota > Gammaproteobacteria > Pseudomonadales > Moraxellaceae > Acinetobacter > Acinetobacter lwoffii_S. Next base: position 956,667 of record NZ_KB850129.1, on the reverse strand, counting down.
AATGAATATCAAGCCTGCCATCGTGCAGGCTTTTTTATGCCCTAAATTTAGGAGTCGAGTCATGAGCTTGAATTGCCCCTTTTGTCATTCAACTGACATCATGATTGTTGAAGCAAACATACAACAAGCAAATTCAACATTATCAAATCTTGCATCACCCGCAGCATTAGGTGCTTTAGGCACAACCGTTGCGAAGTCTTTGAACTTGCCTCCCATCGTTGGAGGAATTGCAGGAACTGTACTCGGTGGTTTGTTTAATTCATTTACAGAGCAAAACACACCTCCAAAGCAAAGTTTGTGCTTCTGTCATAACTGCTACCAAAAGTTCCCCATTCAATATCTGAATTAAGAACAGATCCAATTTTTAACATTATTTTAAAAAGGAATAAAATTATGACGCATCAAGTCGAACAAATGGCGTATGTCGGAGAAACCCCTTGGCATGGTCTAGGGAATCAACTCACTCAGAATCAGCCGATTGAAGTCTGGGCACAGCAAGCAGGGATGGATTGGAGGATTGAATCTTCCGATGTCAGCTACATGGCAAAGAATGAACGCGGGCAGAGCATCATCATGCCCTATGAAGAACAGCGAGTTCTGTATCGTTCCGATACTCATGCCCCCTTGTCTGTAGTGAGTCAGCGTTATCAGGAAGTACAGCCGATGGAGATTCTGGAGTTCTACCGGGATCTGACTGAGCAATCTGGTTTTGAATTGGAAACCGCAGGTGTTCTGAAAGGTGGTAAGAAGTTCTGGGCATTGGCACGTACAGGACAATCTACAGCGCTCAAGGGTAAAGACGTCAGTAACGGCTACATTCTGCTGGCGACTGCCTGTGATGGTACGTTGGCGACTACAGCACAGTTTACTAATATCCGGGTGGTGTGTAACAACACTTTGGCAATAGCCCTACGCGGACAAAGCAGCAGTGCAGGTGTGGTGAAAGTGCCACACAGTACCAAGTTTGATGCTGACAAAGTCAAACAGCAATTGGGCATTTCAGTCCGTGCCTGGGATGAGCATATGTATGAAATGAAACAGCTGACCCAGCGTAAGGTCACTCAAGGAGAAGCAGCTGCCTATTTTGATGCCGTGTTTAACAATACCAGCATGAGTGCTGTTGATCAGGAGGAGAACATTATTCAGTTCTATCGCAATATCGCTAATCCAACTCCAGCCAAAGAAAAGCCTGAACCGAATGGACGTGCCATGGCTAAAGTCATGGACATGTTCAATGGACAAGGCCGTGGTGCAGAACTAAGCTCAGCCAAAGATACTGCTTATGGTCTACTGTGCAGTATTACAGAGTTTGCAGATCATGAACGTCGTGCCATGAGCACTGATCATCGTCTGGACTCTGCTTGGTTTGGTGCAGGTGCTGCGTTAAAGCAGCGTGGGCTAGAACAGGCCCTTCGCTTAGTGGTTTAAGTTTCATTTAAGCCAGTGCTATTACAATAATGGTCAAGGGTCATGTAGATGATCCTTCTCCAGTGAAAACCCCCTTTTGCCACATCTCCAGATGTGGCTTTTTTTATGCCGAAAATTTTACAGACCTCACTATTTATAAGGATCAGAGCATGAATCAGATTGCACCAATAAATCCCCTTCAACGTCCTCATTTCCCAATTCCGAATGAGAGCAATGAATCAAATACAGCCGCTAAAAGAACAGTGACTGCCAAGCGTTTAGCCAATACCAAAAATATGGATTACCAGGAATGGCTAGAAGTGCGTAAGCAAGGGATTGGCAGCAGTGATGCTGCAACTGCCTGTGGCCTAAATCCCTATATGTCTATGCTGGAGCTGTGGATGATCAAGACCGGTCGAACTCAGCAAAATATAGATGATGACAGCTCAGGCGTTGCACCTTTGTATTGGGGCAAACAGTTAGAGCCGCTGGTGGCTGAGTACTACAGCTTGCACACCAACAATAAAGTCCGTCGGGTCAATGCCGTTCTTCAGCATCCCGATCCGGATAAGTCTTTTATGCTGGCAAATCTGGATTACTCAGTGGTGGGGAGTGATGAAGTCCAGATTTTGGAATGTAAAACTGCAGGAGAGCATGGAGCCAAGCTGTGGCGGGATGGCGTACCTCTATATGTACTCTGTCAGGTGCAGCATCAACTGGCGGTTACAGGTAAACAGGCAGCGCATATCTGCGTCCTCATCTGTGGGCATGAAACCAGAATCTTTAAAGTCACTCGTTCAGAAGCGGTGATTGAACACATCGTTAAAGCAGAGCGTTACTTCTGGGAGTGTGTGGAAAACGATACTCCGCCATCTGTAGATGCCAGTGAATCCGCAGCCAAAGCGATTCAGCAACTCTATCCAGCGCATATCCCACTAAGCGTTGAAGATCTCTCGCAAAATGAAAATGCCAACTTGATGTTCGATCAGCTCATCAAAATGAAGGAAGAGATTCAGCACAAGCAGGAACGCTTTGACCAGCTGAAACATCACATCCAAATGCTGATGAAAGATGCAGAACGTGCCACTTTTGCTCATGGCTCGGTGGTCTGGAAGAAAGCCAAGGACTCCATCAGCCTAAATACCAAAGCATTGCTTCAGCATCAGCCTGAACTTATCGAGCTTTATCCACTTCAAAAACAGGGTGGTCGTCGATTCAACATCTATACCGACTAAGTCTGTTTCAGCCCATTTAAATAGCGATACACAAAAACCGCTCCCCGCCCTCCATTTGCTAGGAATAGAGGGCAATACGGTCGCGGCTTTTGTAGCTAGCTATATACATATTTATTTATTGAATCAGGTGATCTACATAAAGCTGGATGATCTGTACAAAATCAAATTGAGGAAAATAAAATGATTAAAGGTCTAGCAATTACACCGCCTACGTTGGGGCGTATCAGTATTGGCCGTGTCGTAGAAAAGAATGGCAAACGCCTACCTGAAAAGGATGATCAGTTCACCATTACTTCCCAGATTCAAAACAAAGAGGGATGGGTGAAACATCCACTAGATGAACAGCTTCGGGCCAATACGCCTAATCAAAAGCTACGTTCAATCCCTGTCAGAATGATCTTCAATGATCCTGACTTAAATCTACGTGCAGAATACAGCCTATTTGACCGACAGACTGGGCGGCCAGTGTGTGTCGGCAATGGTGAAACCTGCCAGCGGTTAACCAATCAAGGGGTGGAGCAGTATCCATGTCCATCTCCAGATTTATGTCCGTTGGCTCAAGGAGGTAACTGTAAGCCGTATGGGCGTTTGCATGTGAATTTAGATGATTCTGATGAATTTGGCACCTTCATCTTTAGAACCACCGGCTTTAACAGTATTCGGACTTTGGCTGCACGGCTCAGTTATTACCATGCAGCTTCAGGAGGCTTATTATCTTGCTTGCCTTTGCAACTCACTTTAAGAGGGAAAAGCACCACACAAAGCTATCGGCAACCGGTGTACTACGTGGATCTGACTTTACGGGAGGGCATTAGCCTGAATGATGCGATTACTCAAGCCAAGCAAATTGATGAACAGAGCAAGCAGGCCGGATTCTATCAAGAGGCTGTAGATCATATCGCCAGACGAGGTTTTGCCAATGCAAGGTTTGAAACAGATATGGAGGAAGGGTCGGAGGTGCTGGAGGAGTACTACCCTGAACAAGAACAGAATCGGGCGGTGGAGCAACAGATTTCACCTGACGGATTTGTACAAGATATTCAGCAGGGGCTGCAGCAGAGTGTAAGAGCTGTGAATTAAGCTAGAGGAGAGAAGATATCTAACGTTAAATTTTACAGACCAGCTCTATTATTTGAGCGAATAGCCGCTCGCATCAATGATTAGGAGCTAGCCTCATGAATGCGTTTATCGGTCAAACATTTCAAATGAATCAACTCATCAGTATTAAGCAGGTCGTAGAATTTGTCGGTGTGGGGCGTTCTACCATCTATGAGATGATGGATGAAAACTCACCTTATTACGATCCTTCATTCCCAAAGAAAGTTAAAATCACTCAAAATCGTATCGGCTGGTCAGCTTATGAGATTCATCAATGGATTGAAAGTAAGTTGGCGAGTCGAGAATAAGGGATGCTCTTAGCTCCCTTATTTTTTTGTTTTCTTGTAGACTGAAAGTGTCTTTTAGCCTAAGTGTCCGTAATGAAAACAATAGACTACTACAATAAGCATGCAGAAGAATTTACAGCTTCAACGTTTGAAGTTGATATGGAAAGCTTATACCAGCCATTTTTAGCTGAGTTGCCTAGAGGTACTAGGATTCTTGACGTTGGTTGTGGCTCGGGACGAGATACCCTGGCTTTTAAAAATAAAGCTTATCAGGTCGATGCAATAGACTATTCAGAAGAACTCGTTAAAAAAGCAACTCGGCTTACAGGTATTCCTGTTAAGTTACAGAGCTTTTATGAGATTGATGCTGAGGAAGCTTATTATGGAATTTGGGCGTGTGCATCGTTATTGCATTGTGAGCGTACTCGTTTAAAAGAAGTGATAGGAAAACTGCTGAGTGCGCTAAAGCCAAACGGTGTGCTTTATATGTCATTTAAGTATGGCAACAGTGATCGAGAAAAAGAGGGGCGTCAATTTACTGACTTAAATGAAGCTCAAGCGGAGATTTTACTTGGGCAGCTTGAAAATGTTCAACAGATACGGCAATGGATCACAGTAGATAAGCGAGCTGAACGCACAGAGCAATGGCTCAATTTGCTTTGGAAAAAATATGTTTAGCGTGGTTCCTACAGCCCAAGAGCAACTTAAATTTCTAAAAAATATTCAGCTCGTTCTACAGTCAGGTAGTTTTAGTAGTACCTATAAATTTGCTTTGCTAATTAGCCTGAGTCGATTGGCGATTGAAAAGGGTGAGGATAGTGGCGAGCAATTGGTGCTTGAGTACAGTGACATTGCTGAGAAGTTTATCGAACTGTATTGGAAACAGGCTGTGCCATATACTTTCAATGACGAAGGGCAGCTTATTTTAAATCAGAACAACGGTAAGCAAGCAGCGATTGTAAATCGAATCATTGAGCTAAGGCAGATTTATTCATCTCTTGGATTATTAAGACGAGATTCAGCTGTTTGGTCGAAGTTAGTTAAAGATGTTGCACGTACGGTTAAAGAAATGCCAGTACGTTATCTGCAAAACATCAATGGCCAAAATTTTGAGTTTTTATATCAGCTTGATCGGTGTGGAAAGCAACTTATTCTTTTACCGCAAGTTATGTTTTGCTTAAGGCAATTCAGTGAAATTATTGAAGAGCTGTGTCAGAAACGGTGGATCGATTATATCCGCAAGAATAGCAGCAATGCGTCCATCTTGAATCAATTACCTAATCTTGAACAATTTATGTTTGAGCCGAGTAGAAATCAGTTGAATGCGGTAGCAAATGTATTGGTCGACCTACAGGACTGTAAATGCTTCTACTGCAATAAACCGATATGTAATGGCAATTACGCCGTTGATCATTTCATTCCATGGTCTATGTATCCATCAGATACAGGGCATAACTTCGTATTGGCAGATTCAAGCTGTAATTCTAAGAAAAGTAATCTACTCGCATCTGATGAGTTTTTGCATAAGTGGCTAGAGCGTAATGAAGAACAGGATTTGATTATTGTGGATCGGATATCTGTGTTGGGATTTCTGACCGATAAAGAACGCTCACGTAAGGTGGCTGAGTGGGCATATGCTCAAGGGAAAGAAAATGATTATTTAATGTGGATGGGTGCAAATAGCAAATAAATCATGGCTTCCCTGAGATTAGACTAAAAATCCAATTGCTTTAAAAATACCGTAAAAAATGTTTACTGTATATTTGCTATGGGGTAATCTTAAAACTACTATTTATTGACTGATTGGTATATGACGACAGATAAGCATGAAGTCCTTCTCAGAATGAGAGCCATTGAACTCCTTGCATACTGGGAAGGTCGTTTGGTTACCAATCGTTTGATGAGCTGGTTTGGACTTAGTCGACAGCAGGCTTCTGCGGATATCAAGCGCTATAATACGCTGTATAACCCCGATGCCTTGATTCATGACCCCTCAGTCAAGGGTTATGTGCCTAAAGCCAGCTTCCAGCCTGTACTGACTACAGCGCATATCAATGAATATCTCAATATGCTCTCGGGCTTGGTCAGTGAATCGCATGCCCTGATTGCGATGCCAGAACCGAATCTCTCAGCGGTCCAGTTACCCGATCGCAGTGTGCGTCCTGAAGTCATCAGGGAAGTGTTGCGTGCCTGTCGAACACAAAGCTGTCTCAAAATTATTTATGCTTCCATGCAGAATCCGCAGTGGCATGAACGCATGATTTCCCCACATACCCTGGTGTATACCGGTTTTCGCTGGCATGTCCGTGCCTATTGCCATCAGAGCAAGCAGTTTAAGGACTTTTTACTCTCCAGAATTGATCGCACACCTGTGGTGGTGGCGATTGAGTCAGTAGACCCTGCTCAGGATCAGCAATGGCATGAAGAAATTGTACTGACGCTGATCCCTAATCCAAAATTGAATGAAGCTCAAAAAGCATTGGTCGAAAAAGACTTCGGCATGCCTGATGGCAGATTACAGATTCTGGTGAAAAAAGCCCTGGCTCACTATACTTTGCAGCGCTATCAGGCCGCGATCACGCTGGCTGAGGCGGAAGATGCCTTGAAATATCCCTTGGTACTACAACGCTCAGATATCGAAAAGCTGTCGTCTTACCTGTTTGATCAGGCCTCATAGGAGATTGGCTATGTTAGAACAATTTCATTATGACAGTGACCTGATTGGTGGTTCCCTGATGGTGCGTGAAAGCCGGCTGATCGCGGATCTGTTATTACGAGAAGCGACTCCAGAAATATGGCATCAGGCAATTCAGATTGACAATATTCTGCAAAAAAGAACGCCTGCTTCAGCTCAACGCAATGCCACCGCTATTCGTAAGCGTCTGGAGCGCTTAGAGCCTGATTTCTGGAAAGCTTTGCGAGATGGGGATGATGAGCTGGCGACCCAGGTGGCTTTTTGTGGCGCATTGGAACGCAACCTGTTGCTGCTTGAGTTTATGGAAACGGTGATGAGAGAGGCCTATATCTCCCAGGCTCAATACCTGGATAGCTATATCTGGTCAGACTTTCTGGATGAGCGTTCACAACGCGATTCGGATATCTGCGAATGGAAAGAGTCCAGCAAGAAAAAAATGGGGCAGGTGGTGTTTCGCATGCTGGCAGAAGCCGGTTACTTAAAAAATACCCGTAAGGTGGAGTTGCAGCGCGTGATCGTCAGAGCAGAGCTGCGTAGCCTGTTGGAAGAACATTATAAACAACGCATTAAAAGATCTATGGAAGTGTCGGTATGGACGCGCTAGTTGTAGAGGGGTAGCAATGAGTCAAACAATACATGAGCGTCTGAACCAGATTCCAGAGCGAATTCTTTCCACTGAGTTTCTCACCGGGCAAGGACTGGGCAATGAAATTGGCTTCTGGATTTTTGATTATGCACCTGAAGATGAGTTGAAAGTGCGCGAATATCTGCATTTTCTAGATGGGATGCTGGAGAAAAAACACAGTCAGCTGAAGGTGGTGAATATCAACCTGCTGCAAGCCGTGGTGGATTATCTGACTGAGCGTAACTTCATCGATAAAGCTATTCAAATGCAAAAAGCCAAAGGCGATGAGGCGCTGCTCAAAGCACTGAAAGGCCCACTGCATATGGATAAGTTCGCGCCGTATCTGGTGAGTAAATATGCCACCAATGCGCAAGATATTGTGTTGATGACTGGGGTAGGGTCGGTTTGGCCTCTGTTACGTGCCCATCACTTATTGAACAGTTTGCATTCGTTACTGGGGCATAAGCCAGTGGTGCTGTTTTACCCAGGTTATTACGATGGTCAAGCGATGAGTTTATTTGGAAAAATTCCAAGCAATAATTACTACAGAGCATTCAGATTAGTGCCTTAAACACGGCAAATAGAAATAAGAATTCGGGGGAATTGATTGAGATGAACATCAAAGAACTTTTTTACAAGCCATTAGATCGTGCGATTAACGGGGTCGTAAAAGCAGACCAGAATGACAATACCACGGTTTATCAGGAACTCGATGAGTATGTGGTCACCAATGAACTGGAAAAGCATTTTCGGGACTTTTTCCAGTCTTATGGTACAGACCTGAGCGATCCTTCGATTGCTAACCGTGTTGGCGTATGGATTTCAGGTTTCTTTGGTTCGGGTAAATCGCACTTTCTTAAAACCTTGTCCTACATTCTGGCCAATAAAGTGGCTCGTGATGCCGAAGGCAATGAGCGCAGTGCGGCCGAATTCTTTGATGAAAGCAAAATTCGTGATGCGTTTATCCGTGCGGATATTGGCAAGGCCGTCAGCCATCATGCCGATGTCATCCTGTTTAACATCGACAGTAAAGCCAGTTCAAATGATGACGGCAATCCGATTCTGAATGTCTTTTTACGGGTTTTTAACGAGTATCAGGGCTTTAGTGCCGACCATCCGCATATTGCACATATGGAGCGTCACCTAAGCCAGAAGGGCGTTTATGAGACTTTTAAACAGGCTTTTGAAGCTTCCAGTGGTCAGTCCTGGTTGGAAGAACGCGATGGCTATCAGTTCTATCAGGATGATGTTGAAACCGCAATTTCTCAGGCACTGAACCTTTCAGCAGAAGCTGCGCATAAATGGTTTGAAGATTCAGAGCAGACTTTTAGTGTCTCTGTGGAAAACTTCTGTCAGTGGGTGAAAGAGTACCTGGACAGCAAAGGACCACAGCAACGGATATTGTTCCTGGTGGATGAAGTGGGGCAGTTTATTGGCAGCGATACCCGCTTGATGCTGACACTGCAAACCATTACTGAAAACCTGGGTACGATCTGTAAAGGCCGCGCTTGGATTATCGTGACCTCACAGGCAGACATCGATGCTGTTTTAGGTGAGATGTCTTCTTCCAAAGCCAATGACTTCTCCAAGATTGCCGGACGTTTTAAAACCCGTTTATCCCTTTCGAGTTCGAATACCGATGAGGTGATTCAAAAACGTTTATTACGCAAGACTCCAGAAGCTGAAGCGTTGTTAAGAAGCGTCTTTGAGCAAAAGGGCGATATCCTCAAAAACCAGATTACTTTTGACCGTTCAGGCCCGACTCTCAAGAATTATGAGGGTCCAGACAGCTTTATTCATAATTATCCGTTTGCTCCGTACCATTTTCAGCTGGTGCAAAAAGTCTTTGAAGAAATCCGTAAAGTTGGGGCGACGGGTGCGCATTTGGCTTATGGTGAACGATCCATGCTAGATGCATTCCAGATGGCGGCCAATGCGATTGCTACAGATGAAGTCGGTACATTGGTACCTTTCCACCGTTTCTATGCCTCAGTGGAAGGATTCCTGGATACCGCAGTCAAACGAACCATTGATCAGGCGGGGCAGAATAAGACCCTGGATGGTTTTGATGTGCAGATGCTGCGTACCCTGTTCATGATCCGCTATGTCGATATCATCAAAGGCACATTGGATAACCTGGTGACTTTGTCGATTGAGAAAATTGATGAAGATAAGCTGGCATTACGCAAGCGTATTGAAGAAAGTCTGCAGCGTCTGGAAAAAGAGAGCCTGATTACGAGGAATGGCGATGAGTTCCTGTTCCTGACCAATGAAGAGCGGGACATTACCCGCAAAATTAAAGCCACTGACTTAGCAGCTTCAGAAGAAAACAAAGAGTTAGCCAATCTGATCTTTAAAGATTTACTGCGCGATCAGAACAAATACCGCCATCAAGCCAATAAGATGGACTATCAGATTGGTCGTTTCTTGGATAGCCATAGCCTGGATGGGAAGTATGAGAGCGATTTGAAAGTTGAAATCATTTCTCCACTGGATACAGAATATAACCTCTACACTGAAGCTTACTGTATTGGTAAAAGTACTCAGGCCGAAGGACAAGTCCTGTTTAAACTGGCAGACGATAAACAGTTCTTTAATGAACTGCGCACCTGGCTGAAAACCAATAAATTCATTCGCTTAAATGATGATGGCACTCAGTCCGATATCAGCCGTATTCTGGCAGACCGCGGCCGTGAGAACCAGGAGCGTAAAAAACGCCTGCGTGCCCGGGTCGAAGAAATGCTGCTGGACGCGGAAAGTTATGCCTTGGGTCAACACCTACAACTTTCATCTTCAAGTCCAACCACCAAGCTGGATGAGGCTTGTCGTTATTTGCTGGAAAATACCTATACCAAACTGAGCTATCTGCAAGTCTATCAGCAGGATGCCTGGCGTGAACTGAACGCCGTCTTGACTGTGGATGATATGGCGCAGCTCGGATTGTCTCTGGATGGCGGGCAGAGCAATCCCAAAGCCCTACAGGAAGTGGAGCAGTACATTGCACTACGCGCCACTGGTACAGAGCGTATTCTAGTCTCAGATGTGGTCGATCGTTTTGCCAAACGTCCTTATGGCTGGCCAGATGCCGAGATTTTACTGTTGGTGGGGCAGTTGGCGGCAATGGGGCGGATTTCACTGCAGTTAAATGGTGGCAGCTTACAGTTAAAAGATGCCTTTGAGCCTTTACAAAACAGCCGCCGTCGCCGTGATGTATCGATCATTAAAAAGCGCCAGACTGATGATCAGGTGTTGAAACAGGCACGCCAACTCACCCAAGACCTATTCTCTGCCATGGGACCAGCGACAGAAAAAGAGCTGTTTGAATTCTATTTGCAGCATTTTAAGACTTGGTTAGCCAACTTTAAGTCGTATAAGAGTAAAACTGATGTCGGACAGTTCCCGGGCAAGAAAGTGATTGAAAAGTCGATTCTGACTTTGGAACGTCTGCTGGCCAATAGCGACAGCTTCGATTTCTTTAAAGCCGTGATTGATAACAAGGACGACTATCTGGATCTGGAAGAAGATTATCGTGACATTCACGAGTTCTTCACTAACCAGATGCCAAGCTGGCAGCAACTGCAACAGGCCTTACGTCATTTTGAGAAAAACAAACAGGCGCTGGGCAGTGGTGAGGTGGCAAAAAAAGCCCTCTCCGAATTACACCGTATTGCCACCCTTGAATCGCCCTATGGCCTGTTAAATAAAGTCGCTGATTTGGTTCGCACAGTGGAAAGCGTCAATGAGCAATTGCTGACTCAGAAGCGCAATCGGGCGATAGAACACATTGATGACAAGATCAAGCAGTTGGAAGCCGAGATTAAAAACAGTGGTATTGCCACCGCTGAGCTGAGTAACAAGCTATTACGCCCACTACAACTGCTGAAAACGGATATTGAAGTGGAAACTAGCCTGTCCACCATCTATATGCTCCAAACCCAAACCGCCGTGGAGCGTTTTGATGAAGCCTTGTATGAGTTGGAAAGCGAAGTTCAGGCGGAAATCCAGCGTCAGGCCAAAGCGGCACAACTGGCTCAGAGCAAAGCAGAGAGTGTAACCAACACTGCAACCACCTCCAGCCCAGCTACATCAACACCTGCTGCGAGCCCGGTGCAGCCTGTGACAGCCGTAGTGCCACCGAAACCTGTTGTCGAAGTCGATGTCGCCAGCATTTACAGCAAAACCTCCAGCAGTGTCTATCTGGAAACAGAAGAGTCAGTAGATCAGTTTGTAGACGCACTCAAAGCTGAATTGAAAAAAATTGTGAGTGATAAAAAGCGTGTGCGTATCCGCTAACTCGGGTTAGGGATATCGGCATCAGTCATTAATTAAAGGTTTAAAGATGAATACCAGTAATATTAAAAAATACGCACCGCAAGCACGTAATGATTTTATCGCAGCGATGCGCAAGCAGGCCGCCAAATACGGCATCACCGCAGACTGCATTTTACCGGCAGAACAGAAAGGGGACTTGCTGCTGATTGGCGATCAGGTTTTTCCGCTATCCGTCATGAAACCTCGTGAGAAGCTGATCAAACGCATTCAAACCAGCAGTTTTGAACAGACGATTGATTATATCGCTTACAGTTGGTTTAACCGTCTCTGTGCGATTCGTTACATGGAATGCAAAGGCTTACTGGATCATGGCCGCCGTGTACTGAGCAGTGCCGATGGCAGTGCAGGCTTGCCGCAGATTTTGGAAGAATGTCTGGATATTGATTTACCCGGTTTAGATGCCAACCGTGTGGCTGAACTCAAGCTGGATGGCAATAAAGACGAAGAACTCTATCGTGAGCTGTTACTGGCTCAATGCCATGCGTTGAATCAGGTCATGCCACTCCTGTTCGAACAGGTTTCTGATGAGTCAGAACTGTTATTACCTGACAATTTGACCAAAACCGATTCTTTGATTCGTGATCTGGTCAGCAGCATTCCAGAAGAAGACTGGTCGGATGTACAGATTATTGGCTGGCTGTATCAGTTTTATATTTCTGAAAAGAAAGATCAGGTGATTGGTAAAGTCGTCAAAAGTGAGGACATTCCTGCAGCAACGCAATTATTTACCCCGAACTGGATTGTAAAATATTTGGTACAGAACAGTGTCGGGCGTTTATGGATGATGGCACAGCCGGAAAGCACCCTAGCAAGTGAGTGGGAATACTATATTCAGCCAGCGGAACAGACGGATGAAGTGAATGCACAGTTAAAACAGCTGATTGATGTGCGCATCAGTGAAGATGGCGATACTTTAAACCCTGAAAGTATTACTGTACTGGATCCGGCCTGTGGTTCGGGGCATATTCTGGTGGAAGCTTATGATTGCCTCAAAGCGATTTATTTAGAACGTGGTTACCGTAGCCGTGATATCCCCCGTTTAATTTTGGAAAATAACCTGTACGGGATTGATATTGATACCCGTGCAGCGCAGTTGGCTAGTTTTGCGTTATTGATGAAAGCGCGTGAGGATGACCGCCGCTTATTTAGCAATCCACCAAAGCTGAATATTATTGCATTACAGGACAGTCAGCCGGAACGTTTGGAAGCATTTAGCCAGGACTTGGCAAATACTGATATTGCGCAGGCTGATTTAAAAGAATTACTGGATCTATTTGAACATGCTTCAACGTTTGGTTCGTTGATTCAAGTACCAGCAACATTCGCTAAAAAGTTACCTGAATTAGAAGATAAGCTAAATGTAGCCTTAGCATCAGGGGATATTTTTAGTCAGCAATCCGCCCAAGAGTTATTGCCACTGGTACAGCAAGCTAAATTACTTGCTAAACAATATGATGCAGTGATTGCGAATCCACCTTATATGGGTGGAGGAAAAATGAATGCAATTTTAAAAGATTTTGCTAAGAAAAAGTTCCCAGATAGTAAGTCCGATTTATTCGCCATGTTTATTGAGCGTGGTTTTGCATGGTGTAAGGATAGTGGATTTAACAGCATGGTGACCATGCAAAGTTGGATGTTTTTATCGTCTTATGAAGCAATGCGTGAAAAGCTATTACAAGATCGTACGATTCAAACTATGGCACATTTAGGTCCAAGAGCATTCCCTGAAATTTCAGGTGAAGTTGTACAAACGACTGCTTTTATTATGCAAGGTAAACACCTAAATGGATTTAAGCCAGTGTTTTTCCGGTTGGTGGATACAGAACAAGCTCAAAAAGAAAATGAACTAAAAGCTGGATTAAATCGCTTTGATTCAACTATTCAGGATGAGTTTAAGAAAATTCCCGGTAGTCTTATTGCTTATTGGGTGAGTAATAAGGTAAGAAAAATTTTTGATAACTCTAAGTGCTTGTCTGATTTTTCGGATATAGGAAAAGGCCTGGATACTGGGGATAATAATAAATTTTTAAGATTATGGTTTGAAATTAATCTCACAAAAGACAAATGGATTCCTTGTCAGAAAGGAGGACCTTTTAGAAAATGGTATGGAAATAATGAGTTCGTTATTAATTGGGAAAATGAAGGATATGAACTCAAAAAATCATTAAATTCAAATTTAAGGAATGCTCACAATTACTTTAAATCTGGATTGACATGGACTAGGGTATCAAGCTCAACCACAGCATTCCGTTTTTTCCAAGAGGGACAGATTTTTGAATCTACCGGTCCATGTTTATTCCCTAAAGAAATCTCATTATTTGGTGTTTTATGTTTTTTGAATAGTAAAGTAACTCTTGAGATTTTAAAGTTTCTAGCACCAACCTTAGACTTCCAAAGTGGTCACATTTCCACAATACCTATTTTAGAGATAGATTGGAATGATGACAGGCTTCAAAATATATCCAACAATTGTATTGAGATTGCTAAATCTGATTGGGATTCCTACGAAACCTCATGGGATTTTACTCAAAATCCAGTTATTCGTACTCAACAGCCAACTCTAGAACAAGCATTTCATACATGGCAACAGGAAAATACTGCCGCCGTTGCTGAAATGAAACGTCTGGAAGAAGAAAACAACAAGCTGTTTATCGACGCTTATGGTTTACAGGATGAACTGACCCCAGATGTGCCTGATGAGCAAATCACGCTTACCCGTGCCAACCGTGAAAAAGACAGCCAGCGTTTAGTGTCTTATGCTATTGGTTGCATGATGGGGCGTTACAGTCTGGATGAACCCGGTCTGATCTATGCTCATGCAGGCAATCAAGACTTCGATGCCAGTCGTTATCAAAAATTCCCAGCCGATGCTGATGGTATTATTCCATTAACTGAAATGCATCGTCCAGAAGGTGATACATTCCACCGTATTCAAGAGTTCTTAACTGCGGTTTGGAGTAAAGACACGTTGGATGCCAATATGCAGTGGTTGGCAGAGAGCTTGGATAAAAAAACCAATGAAACAGCTGAAGACACCATTCGCCGTTATCTTGGTAGTAAGTTCTACAAAGACCATATACAGACCTATAAAAAGCGTCCGATCTACTGGTTATTCAGCAGTGGTAAACAAGGCGCTTTCCAGGCGTTGGTATACTTGCACCGCTATAACGAAAGCACTTTGGCACGTATGCGTACCGAGTACGTGATGCCACTGATTTCTAAAATGGCAGCGATGGTTAATTCTTTGCAAAGTGAAATAGAAAACAGTGATTCAGCAGCTGAAATTAAACGTATCGAGAAAAAACTACTAGATCTTCATAAACAACAAGCTGAACTCAGTAGCTTTGAGGAAAAACTGCGTCACTACGCTGATCAGCGTATTTCGCTGGATCTCGATGATGGGGTGAAAGTGAACTACGGCAAGTTTGGGGACTTGTTGGCTGAAGTGAAGGCGATTACTGGGGGAAGTGGGGACTAATCATGCATGATCAAAATATTGGGCTTGATCTCTATCCGATCTCTCAGACGATGACTATACAGGTGCTGCAATGAATTTAAGTCAACTGCAGCAAGGTCTAGAACAGGCATTCTTCACTGAAAATCACCGTATTGTGTTTTGGTACGATGCGGAACAGTCATTTACTGAAGAAATCAAAGCCCTAGAGCTAAATGATGTCCAGATTCTGAATATGGCAGAAGAGTCGAGTTTGGCGATCAAGCTTAAACTGGAACTTGAGGATCAGCAAGGTAAATACTTGCTGTATTTCCCAAGTGCTGAGCCTGAAACCGAAAAAGATTGGTTACTGGACATCAAGCTGTATTCACGCAGCTTCTATGCCGATCGTTTCTCGATTATTTTCAATGAGCTGGGTTTACAGCAGCAAAGTTTAAGAGAGCATCTGGCTAAACGTGAAGAATTCCTTAAAGCCAAAGCTCG
Organism: Acinetobacter sp. CIP 51.11; assembly: GCF_000369665.1. Taxonomy (GTDB): domain Bacteria; phylum Pseudomonadota; class Gammaproteobacteria; order Pseudomonadales; family Moraxellaceae; genus Acinetobacter; species Acinetobacter lwoffii_S. The sequence goes on along the minus strand of NZ_KB850129.1, from coordinate 941,051 downwards.
TCTGAGCGCATTAAAACGTTATATCCAGCCTGATGCAGATGCACAGGATCTGGACATGGCCATGATTGCAGCTGTGGTCAAGGCCGACAGTGCCGAGCTGATGCATATTGTCCTGGCGCTAGCAGATGAAATGGTGCAGCAGAATCTGGCTCTGGAAGTGAATCCCGACTCCTTTGCTGAACTGGAAAAGTTCCAACTAGTGCCAGCTTTAGTCACAGCATTACAGGCGGAAATTGGTTATCCAGCATCGGTTGAAGAATTGAATGGGGAAGCACCATTCAAGCTCGGTACGTTCTTTATCCGTTTGATGACTACAGGTTTCTGTGAAAGCTTGGGCGATATCCCCGTATGGGCTCAGGAACTGGTGATGTCATCCGTCAGCTCCCGTGCGACGGCTAGAGCCTTTTTGTCGCGCTGGAGAGACAGTTCTAAATACTACCCAACCTTCGATACACTCTCCCAGACCGTGGCAAATGCACTGCGGATCCAAGAAAAGGTCGGGGCTTTTGATCTGGAGCAGCTGCTCGATGTCATGACCTTTGAAGTGATTGAACAAAAGATCATTGTTGATTTGGCCAGTCATATCCCCGCAGCAGCCAAAGCTGAACTGGAACATTTCAGAACGATTATTTCTACCCGTCTGGATGGCTATTGGGCTTCCAAACATAAGGACGATGCAACCCGCCGTAAATACCGTACCGTCTATACAGCGTTGCAGGCAGCGATTGAGCTGTTCAGCCTGCGACTGCTGTTTGATGCCGGTTTCTATTTCGACTCTAGCGAAGCCTTGTATAAAGCCTACGAGCAGGAGTTGTATCGCTTTGATATGGCCTATCGCCACTACAGTGCTGCTTCTCAACGCGCTCATGTCGATATCCTGAAAAAACTCGATGAAGAAGTCGAAAATTGCTATTCCTACTGGTTTATTGACCACTTGGCACGAAACTGGGGAGAGCGGATTGAAGCTGAGCAACGCTTGAATGTCTGGAAAATGGCAGATATCCCAAATCAGCAGAACTTCTATGATATCCATGTCAGACCCTTACTGGGTTCTGCAACTAAACGCCGTATTGTAGTGATCATCAGTGATGCTTTCCGCTATGAAGCTGCAGTAGAGCTGCGTGATCGTATCAATGAAAAGCGTTATTCTGAAGCGACCTTGTCTTCACAGCTGGGCGTTGTGCCAAGTTACACCACACTCGGCATGGCCTCGTTATTGCCGCACCAGACTTTGGAGTACAAAGAGGCTGCAGGTGATGATGTATTTGTCGATGGGCAGTCCAGCAAAGGGACTGCAGCACGATCCAAAATTCTGGCTGCCTATAATGGATTGGCAGTAACCGCTGAAATGGTAAAAGGCTGGTCGCGTGATGAAGGCCGTGAAGCACTGAAAGACCATGAGCTGATTTACGTTTATCACAACGTGATTGATGCACGCGGTGACAGCGCCTCTACAGAATCAGAAACCTTTATGGCGGTGGAACATGCCATTGAAGAGCTGACCGAACTCAGCCGCAAAATCTTGATGCACTTCAATATTTCTACCTTATTGATTACCGCCGACCATGGCTTCCTGTTCCAGCAAAGTAAACTGGAATCTGCGGATCGTTCAACCTTGACTGAAAAACCTACCAATACATTGAAGAGCAAAAAACGCTATGTGATTGGGCATGATTTACCAGAGAGTAAGGAAGCCTGGAAAGGCTCAACCCAAGCTACGGCAGGCACATTATCTGCGACTGATTTCTGGATTCCAAAAGGGGCGAACCGTTTCCATTTTGTAGGAGGCTCACGTTTCGTGCATGGCGGCATCATGCCTCAGGAAATCGTAGTGCCTGTACTGACGGTAAAACAGCTGCGTGGTGAAAAGGCTGGACAGCGGACCAAGCGTAAAGTTGAGGTCATTTCTACCAAATCCACGCTGAAGATGGTCAATAACATCCAGAAATTTGATTTGATGCAAACTGAAGCTGTCAGTGAGCTGGTCATCCCAGTGACTTTATCCATCGCCATTTATGATGGGGATCTCAAAGTATCTAGTGAAGAAACCTTGACCTTTGATAGCAGTACCGACTCTGTTGCGGAACGGGTAAAACAGGTCAGACTGTCATTGTCTGGTACTGATTTTGACCGTAAGAAAGATTACTTCTTGGTACTGAAGGACAAAGACCTGAATATCGAGATGCAACGCTATAAGGTCACCATTGATTTGGCATTTACCGATGACTTCTTCTGATAACGAATTAACGATAGAGCGTAGCCTACATGGAATCTGCTAACGATAAAGAACTGGATCAGCTGCTGAATGAACACTTTGCTGGGCGGGTGGTACGTAAGGATCTGACTAAACTGATCAAAGAAGGGGCCAATGTCCCTGTTTATGTTCTTGAATACCTGCTAGGGATGTACTGTGCCTCGGATGATCCAGAGATCATTGAACAGGGACTACGTAACGTAAAGACGGTTCTGGCAGAGAACTATGTACGACCTGATGAAGCTGAGAAGGTGAAATCCCTGGTTCGTGAACGTGGCAGTTATAAGGTCATTGATCGGGTGACCGTAAAGCTGAATGAGCGTAAGGACAAATACGAAGCATCATTTAGTAATCTGGGCATCAAAGATGCCGAAATCTCGGCAGGCATCGTCAAAGAGTATGAAAAATTACTTGTTGGTGGTATCTGGGTCATTGCTACGCTCAGTTATTATTTTGAAGAAGGACAAACCAATTCTCCATTTGGGGTGAGCTTACTCAAGCCGATTCAAATGCCGAATATGAATATGGATGAACTCTTCAGTGGCAGAGCAGCATTAAGCACTGATCAGTGGCGCGAGAGTTTAATCCGTTCCATCGGCATGGAACCGGCTTCGTTAAAAGAGGACGTGCAATGGCACCTATTAGCGCGTATGGTTCCGTTCGTTGAAAATAACTATAACGTTTGTGAATTGGGACCACGCGGTACCGGGAAAAGCCATATTTACAAAGAGTGTTCACCGAATAGTATTTTAGTCTCCGGTGGGCAAACGACTGTCGCCAACCTGTTCTATAACATGAGTAGCCGCCGTATTGGTCTGGTTGGCTTATGGGATGTGGTAGCCTTTGATGAAGTCGCCGGTATTTCCTTTAAGGATAAAGATGGCGTACAGATCATGAAAGACTACATGGCCTCAGGATCTTTTGCCCGTGGCCGCGAACAGATGGAAGCCTCTGCTTCAATGGTTTTTGTGGGGAATATCAACCAAAGCGTTGAATCTCTAGTCAAAACCAGCCATCTCTTGGCGCCGTTCCCTGATGCCATGATCGATTCAGCATTCTTTGATCGTTTTCATGCGTATATCCCTGGTTGGGAAATTCCAAAAATGCGTCCGGAGTTCTTCACCAACCGTTATGGCCTGATTGTTGATTATCTGGCTGAATTCTTCCGGGAAATGCGCAAGCGTAGCTTCGCGGATGCCATTGAGAAGTACTTCAAACTCGGTAATAACCTGAATCAGCGCGATGTGATTGCCGTTCGCAAGACGGTTTCTGGATTGATGAAGCTGCTTTACCCACACGGTCAGTTTAATAAAGAAGATGTACGGCAATGCCTGGAATATGCACTGCAGGTGCGCCGTCGGGTCAAAGAACAGCTGAAGAAAATTGGGGGGATGGAATTCTATGATGTGCATTTTAGCTATATCGACAATGACACCCTAGAAGAGCATTTTGTTTCGGTAAAAGAGCAGGGTGGAGGTGGACTTATTCCCGAAGGTCCTGCTAAACCAGGCTTCCTGTATACCATTGGCCTTAGTAATAAGGGCATGCCAGGCTTATACCGTTTAGAACTTCAAGTCACTAAAGGTTCAGGAAAGTTGGCGACATCTGGCTTATGGAATTCAAGTAGTGCCAAAGAACAGGTCAAGATTGCTTTTGACTACTTCAAGGCCAATGCATCCCGGATCTCGGGGGGCAGCAAGGTGCTGGAACATGACTTCCACTTACATGTGGTGGAATTACAGAATACCGGGCCGCTCAGCCATCTTGCCTTGCCAAGTTTAGTGGCTTTCGCTTCAGGCCTGTTAGGACGATCGGTACAAAGTCAGATGGTGGTACTGGGTGATATGAGCTTGGGTGGTTCTGTGACAGCGGTGGAGAGTATTGCCGAATGTTTGCAAGTTGCTTTTGATGCGGGTGCCAAGAAGGTTGCTTTGCCAATGAGTAGTGCCGCAGATATCCCAACGATTCCTGTGGAACTGTTTACCAAGTTCCAGACCAGTTTCTATGCGGATCCGGTGGATGCGGTATTTAAAGCTTTGGGTGTGGATTGAATTTATTCTGTATAAATCAATTAAAGAGAAAAGCTTTTGACATGATTAGGAAATATGAATCGCATGAAGGATTTAATAACAGCTATTTTGGTTAAACAGCCCAAACTCACTGCTAGAGAAATTGCCAAAACTCTTGGTATTGAAAAGAAAGTAGTGAATGCTTTCTTATATCAAAATCAAGATATATTTTCACAAGATGAAGCATTTTGCTGGTCTTTAGCTATAATCCCGTCAGTTAAAAAATTAGAAAGACCAATGATAAACTCTGAACTTGAATTAAATGATATTGTTAAAAACAAACTGATTCAATTGTTGGATTATGTATCTCATCAAGCTGAGGATACTCAAAAAATTCAATATGAAATGAGTGGGAATAGATTTTATTCTCATGATCTAGAAAAACTTCGTGGCTTAAAAATTCTGAATGATGACGATTGGTGGTTCCAAATTGAACGATTACAGCTTCAATCGATGCCGAAACCATCTGAAATACTATCTTCCTACATTCATGTTGATGCCGAAAAAGAACCCACTGTTAATTTTTCTAGTTTAAATAAGATTGTATCTTTCAAAAAAGTTCATCAATTCCGCTTGCACTACAGTAGTGTGGCATGTGATTTGATTCCTAAAATTGACATACTTCAGAAGCTGTTCAATGAATTCGAAAGCTATCAAAATATTTGGGAAGATTGGAAACAAAATAACGATGAGATTAAAAAATCTATTGTTGTTTATGACAAATTATTCTCATGGAATACAGCGATTAATTTAGGTGGAACAGGCGATGGTGAAGAAATTGTTGCAGGCTTTGGCTTAGTTGACTGGGTACTTCCAACGACTCAAAAATCTTACTCATATCCTCTTATTACTATCCCGTTAGAAATGGAGATAGAAAAAAATGGATTAATACGTGTAGGTGCCAAAGATACACGTGCCAATATAGAAATGGATGCCATCTTATTAGAGGATGATCTGCCTACTTCAGGACAAGTAAAATTAGCTTTAAAAGAAAACTTAAATAATGGTCGTTCATTACAACTATTTGAAGGGGAGACTTACTCTGATCTAGTTGACGCTTTCGTTGCGAATATTTTTTCAAGAGGAGTAATTGTTGAGGCAGAAAATAGGGCTATACCATCTAAAAATCTAGCGGTGACATTAACCTCTGTATTGTTTAGTCGTCCTAAAAGAAATTCTATTTTAAGTGATGACATTGAGTTATTGAAAACTAAACTTAATGATCCTTCAGTGGCTATACCTGAACAACCTTTATCGTTAGTGACAGAATTAAAAAGCGATATTAATCAAAAAGAAACTTACAGTTTTAGGGGCCGTTCTGGTACCGAAGGATTCGGATCAAAAGTTGAAGAGCTTTATTTCCCGCTGCCTTATAATAAAGAACAAATTACGATTGTTCAGAATCTGCTAACCAGCAGTGGTGTAGTTGTGCAAGGTCCACCAGGTACAGGTAAAACACATAGTATTGCCAATATTATCTGTCACTATTTGGCGAATGGTAAAAAAGTACTAGTAACTGCACAGCAGTCGCATGTTCTTAAAACAGTACATGAAAAGATTCCTGATGAATTAAAGCCTTTAGTAGTCAGTCGCATTGGTTCAAGCAAAGAAAGTAAAAATCAGCTTGAATCTTCAATCGATTTGATTGTACAAAAAATTACCCAGATGAATGTTGCAGAAGTTCGAAAAACGATCGAAGTTCTAAAACATCAAATAGATCATAACCATCATGAAATGGCTTTGATTGATCGAGAAATATATAACTTTGCAGAAAAGCATTATCAGAATATTGAGGTAGATGGTAATAAAAAATTACCTATGGATATCGTGAAAACGGTATTAGAAAGTAGGGTATCTTACGAATGGTTTACCGACCAATTAACTTTGGAGGAAAAAGACCAGTTTCCTTTTTCCCAGATTGAGTTGATTCAATTGAGAGACTCAAGAAAGAAAATCGGTACAGATTTACCATACATAAATTATGGTCCTCTGCCAGCTCCTGAAAAGCTGTTAGATTCGGCGAGTCTGAAGAAATTAAGTGAGTTCTTAAAAGAAAAAGATGAGATTGAGGAATTCTTAAAGCAAAATGACCTACATAATTTCAAGGAAACTATTTCTGAATCAGAAATTAATGAGCTAAGAGATTGGTTAAAGATTTATCTAGAAGATCTTAACCTTGTTCTTGATCATGCAGAACCATGGTTATTGAGCTATTTCAAAAAGATAAATTCAGAAGATAAGGCTATGGAGCTGGATATCTATAGCAACCTTATTCAAGAAGTTCAGCCTTTATTGGAATACAGAAAAACGCTACTAATTGATCCCATAGAGCTGAATTTTGAGATACAACCAAACTCAAAAGAATATCAAGCTGTTCAACGTGCTGTTGATACAGGTAAGCCATTTAATTGGTATCATTTTGGTACTGCTGAATTACAAGACCTATTCAAGTCAATTAAAGTTTCTGGAAAATATCCTGATACATCAGATGAATGGAAAAGACTTAAAGAATATCTTGATAGAAGGCAGACTCTTAATGTTTTTATGAGCAAATGGAATAGTATTGCAGCACAATTAGATATTCCTTTAATTGAGTTAAATAATCGTAGTATCGATGAAATATTAAAAGAGTTCACGCAGCTCATAATTAGAACCCAAAAATGCCTCGATTTAAAAAATAAATATTTGGATCTATTTAATACGAATTATCTAAAAGTTTTTAAGAGAGCTAAATTTTTTGATTTCTACGGATTACCTAAAAACATTGATGACTTGATTCAATTGTTAGGGCAGAAGTTAAAAATATTTAATTTAGAAGTCTATCAACAACAACTGGCTGATCAAATTCTTTATTTATCAGAGTTTGGTAATAAAATATCAAATCAGTTGAAAAAAATTGTGTCTCAGGTTGATTCAGATTCGCTATATGAAAATGAATTTAGAGAATATGCTGATCTATTAAAGCAATTGGCACATTTGAAAGGTTTAACTGAAGATTTTGAAAGAGTTAAGTCAGCCAGTATTAAATTGAGCCAAACAAATGCTTTGCTTCTTAGTAAAGATATTCTTGAGATTCCGTACGCCCAAGAAATTGAGGATCCTATATTACGTAATACATTGCTCGAGGCTTGGGAATGGAAACGTCTTGAGACTTTTGTAATGACCATTAGTAATACAAGTCGAATTGAAAATTTGTATGAACGTCGTCGTATTCACGAGAACAATCTGTCTCAAAATTATGCTCAATTGGCAGCAAACAAGACGTGGTTAGCATTAAAGGAAAATGCCTCAGATAAAATTTTAGTTGCATTACAGCGTTATAAAATTGCTGTACAACACTATGGAAAAGGGACAGGCAAGAATGCTCCACGTTATAGAAAAGATGCTCAAGTAGCCCTTAAAGAGGCAACAGCAGCTATTCCTTGCTGGGTCATGTCACATCTTCAGGTATCTGAATCTATGCCTGCTGAATTAGGTCTCTTTGATTTAGTGATTGTGGATGAGGCATCACAATCATCAATTGACGTATTACCTGTTTTAATGCGTGCTAAAAAGTTATTAGTTGTAGGGGATAATAAGCAGGTTTCTCCAAGTAATGTTGGCCTAGCAAGTGCTCAAATTGATGTATTAAGGAATCGTTATCTACATGGTCAGCCACATGCTGCATATTTAACACCAGATATGTCTTTATACGACATGGCTTCTTCTATCTATGAGTCAAGCGTGATGCTTCTAGAGCATTTCCGCTGTCATCCTGCAATCATTAGTTATAGTAATAAAAACTTTTATGGTAACCGTATTAAGCCAATGCGACTATCCAAGAAGTCTGAGCAGTTAAGCCCAGCTTTAGTCGCAATTTATACACCGCAGGGATATAGAGAATCTAAAAACAGCAAACATATTAACCGAATAGAAGCGAAAGCAATTATTGAGGAAATGAAGTTACTTCTTAAAGATGAACGATATGCGAATAGATCAATTGGCGTGATCTCTTTGTTAGGTCCGGCACAGGCTGAGTTCATTCAATCAGAAGCTTTGAATGAATTTGGTGCAGGGACTCTTACTCAGGTTCAATTTGCTTGTGGGGATGCTTCAGCATTTCAGGGCGCAGAAAGAGATATTATTTTCTTATCTATGGTAGCAGATCCTGAGAATTGTCATGCTTTGAGTCGATCCGATCATGAACAGAGATTTAACGTGGCTGCAAGCCGTGCTCGTGAACGGATGTATCTTGTCCACTCCGTGAGTCGTGATCATATATCTCCAAAAGATCTAAGGCTGAATTTACTCAATCATTTTTATGATTTGCAAGAAGATCAGAAAGCGTCATTTGAAGCAAAATTAGAGTTATGTGAATCAGAGTTTGAAAAATCTGTATTCACGGTATTACATGAAATGGGATACACAGTTACTCCACAGGTTAAGGTTGGAAGCTATCGAATTGATTTAGTCGTTGAGTCTGATGGTGATCAGCGTTTAGCTGTTGAATGTGATGGTGATAGCTATCATGGGCCAGAACAATGGCATGATGACATGACTCGTCAACGTGCTTTAGAACGCGCAGGATGGACATTCTGGAGATGCTTTGCATCGAGTTGGTCAATTGAGCGTGAAAATATGGTTATGTCATTAAAGGACAAACTTGATGCAATGAGCATAAAACCTACACATGGAATGATTAGCTTAATTCAAGATGTAGAACAAAAAGTGTGGGTAGATGAAGAATCTGAAATTACTATTGAAAGTGATATCGAGAAAGATTTGTTAATTGTTTAACTGTACTAGCTTGTATTTAAATGGATTCGCTAGCAGATGCTTACTTTAAAGAAAATCTTAAGCTAGTTTAAGTCTAAAATATAGGAACTAAAGATTACAGTAGTAATCTTTAGTTTGTTAAAACCTGCTATTTATAACTTTTATACTGGGTAAAATTTGGTAAAAATCTAACTTAATTTTATCTTAATTATAAGTTTTTAAAGGAAACGGAAGTTGAGTTAAGATGCCACCATCTCCATCTTTTCAAGAAAATTAATTAAACCGCTTCATTTTTAGATTCTGGGGTATAGCGTTGTCCACTCATAATGTTCTCTCCTATGCAAAAAGAATCTACGATATTTGTCTAGGAGAGTGGTGGCTATTCAGCTCTAAATAGAGGGGGGGTGTCTTCTTTAAGATAACGAAATTCTAGCATGATATAAGAACAAACTTGCAAATCGATAAATTATAACCCCCTGTAATTTTAACAAAATATTTTTTGAGATTTAATCCACTAAATCTAATTTGGAGAAAAAATGAGTACAAGATTTTTCAATATTAAAAAGGTTTTTAAAAACAAAGGGTTATTTTTTAAATTCTCGTGACGCTTTTGAAGTATCTTCCTGAATGCTAACGATCAGTCCTACAGGATCACGCTGCTGAAATCCAAGATGGTATTGATAATTGCCTAGCAAGCTTTTAACTAATGCCAGTCCTAAACCATGGCCATGCTGCTGAGCCGATTTTCGCCAGAAGCGCTGTCCTAAATGTTGGATATCCTGTGCTGTAAGTTGTTGTCCATCATCTTCAATCACCAGGCAACCAGACTGCATGGAAATCCAGATATGGGCAGCCTGTGCATGCAGCAGTGCATTTTCAAGCAGATTTTTCAGTACGGTATACAGCACAAATTCAGGTAGCTGAATTTCACCCAGGCTCCAGTTCACCTGTATTTTTTCATTCATTTCTGGATAGCGTGTACTTAAGTCTGCAAGGACCTTCTCAAGTGTGGGGCGAAGCCAGATAGTCTCAGTCATTTCCTGGATACTGTTTTCCGATTGGGTCAGTAATAAAAGCTGCTCGAGTAACAGCGTATAACGCCGGATACTCTCATTGGCCTGCTGCAAATTGTGCTGAATGGATTCAGGCAGATTCTGCTGTTGACTAATCAGCTGGGCCAGTTGTACATGAGTTTTAATTGCGGTCAGGGGACTGCGTAATTCATGTGCAGCATAGGCACTAAAGGCTTTCTCCTGTTGCAGACTGTCATTAATTTTCTGAATCAACTGCGTGGAATTGTTGACAAAAGGCTGTACTTCCTGGGGAATGCTTGCAGGCTTGAGCTGCATTAAAAAATCTGCCGCCTCTGAATAGTTAAGGTTTTTCTGGTTCAGGTATTGACTGAGCTGATCCAAAGACCGGAACTGTCTGCGGATAATAAAGATGATCAAGGCAATACAGATCAGCAGTGAGAAGACTAAGGGAACCAGTACGGCCTGCAGAATCTGCTGTAGTAGGGTATCCCTCAAGAACATGCGTTCTGCCGCCACCACCTGAATATCGCCACGACGCAGGACATAACTGCGCCATTCCGTATCACCCTGCTGCCAGGTGCTGAATCCTTCTGGTCGTTGGCTTAAATTTTTTGGGGCACCGCGTGTTTTGGCAATGATCTGATTGCCTACCGAGACGTCAGAGCTAAAAAGAGAGACTTCACAGGCAATTAACTGGTTTACCTCATCATTCTTGGCTAATTTTGATAAGGTTGCATCCCCCAGACTATCCAGCGGTAACTGCTGAATCAGCCGGGCAACCATTTGCGCAGATGCCGATAAGCGTTGATCCAGCGTGTCTTGTAAGCGTTGTTTCAGGTCAATATACAGCCATGAAAATACCGCACTCCACAACACAATAAACACGGCCAAAAGACTCATGACCAAACGCCATTTCAAGCTGTGACTAAACATGACGTTGCTCAAACGGTTTGAAAATATATCCCACACCACGAATGGTCTGAATCAAGTCTGGATGCAGTTTTTGTCTTAGGTGATAAATGTGTACATTCAGGGCATTGCTCTCGATAGAGTCCTGGAAGCCATAGAGCTTGTCAATAAGCTGTTCATTTTTCAGGATCTGGTTGGGGTGGCTCATCAGGGTTTCCAGCAGGCTGAATTCACGGCGAGATAAATTCACAGCCTGGTCTTGATAGGTCACAGTCTGGGTATCCCGGTTCAGAACCAGTTCATCAAATTGCAGTGTATTCGAGGCAAAGCCACGGTGGCGACGGGTGAGAGCATGAATCCGAGCAATCAGTTCCTCCAATTCAAAAGGTTTGGTCAGGTAGTCGTCGGCACCGGCATTCAGGGCCTGAACACACTGATCGGTCCGCAGCCGTGCCGTCAATACCAGTACCGGGAGATCAATCTGGTCGCGTCGCCAGCTGTGCAGCAAATCCAGGCCATCCTGATCCGGCAGGCCTAAATCCAGTAAACATAAATCGACTGCACTATGCCGGATAAAATAATCCGCAGCACGTGCGTGACTGACATGCTCCACTGAAATATTCAGATAGTTCAGAGCAGCACAAATGCTCTGTGCGATATAGGGATCATCCTCAACCAATACAATAAACATAGAACATCCTGATCAAACTACCATTATTTTATAAATGATTTGGGCTGTTAATGTTGCCTTAATTTTAGTTTTTCAATAATGCAGTCCTAACAGGAGGAGATCAGCTGGATGTTGAAGTGGATATTGGGTGCCGTGATCGGCGGTGGAATCATGACGGGAGCTGCACATGCAGATTTTTTACCACCGGATCAGGCTTTTCAGTTTCAGGTGGTTTCTACAAGCCAGACTCAGGCAGAGCTTAGCTGGAAAATCGCAGAGGGTTATTATCTGTATCATGACCAGCTTAAAGTGTCTCATCAGCAGACCCCAGTCAAGTTGGCATTGCCCAAACCCGAAGACAAAGATGACCCCAATTTCGGTTTGACCCAGGTGCATTATGGGCAAGTCAAAACCAATCTGAATGTCCAGCCCAACCAGCAGTTTGTGGTGCAGTGGCAGGGCTGTGCAGAAAGCGGTTTATGTTATCCGGTGCAACGCACCACAGTAACAACTGATGCAGATGGTTTATTTTCAGCGCAAAACTTGAGCAAGCCTCAAAAGCTGCTGGCCAGCACTACACAGCCAGAAGTAAACGAACAGATTCTGACCGCTCAGAAAGATGAGCTCCAAGCTATAGAGCAAACTCCAAGTACAGATCAAGCACTGACCGAAGAAAAGGTAGAGGAAATGCAAGTTACTGCAGTTTCCGAACCTGTCGTTCAGCCTGAGATGGAATTAACAGAGAAAAACGACTCACTCATTGCAGAGCCTAAAAATCAAACTTCGTCAGCAGGCATGAATAGCCAGTGGAACAATGACCAGTATTTTTTAAGTTTGCTGTCGGAACAAGGTCTGTTGATTAATGCCCTGATTTTTCTCGGGCTTGGCATTCTGCTGGCATTTTTACCGTGTTCTTTACCTTTGATTCCAATTTTAACGGGAATTCTGGTCCAGCAGCACCGGGGCTACCGTGCTGCGCTGATTGCGCTGGTTTTTGTTTTGGGTATGGCACTGGTCTATGCGGTCATGGGACTTGCTGTGGCACAGCTCGGTTACAGTTTTCAGCGCTGGTTTCAAAGTCCGGTATTCATCAGTATTTTCAGCATTCTGTTTATTTTGTTCGCACTTAATCTGTTTGGAGCATTTCAGCTGTCCTTACCCCAAGGCATGTTACAGCGTCTGGATCAATGGCAGCAAAAGCAGAAGGGTGGCACGCTGATTGGTGCTGGTCTCATGGGCGTGATCGCCGCACTGATTGTCGGGCCATGTATGAGTGCACCGTTGGCCGGTGCCTTAATCTATGTGTCTCAGCTTAATCAACCGATGCTGGGCGCCAGTTATCTGTTTGTCTTAGGCCTTGGGCTGGGCTTGCCGCTATTTATTGCTGCCGTATTTGGGTCCCATCTTTTACCCAAACCTGGCATATGGATGGATCGCCTGAAGTTTAGTTTTGGCTTTGTCATGCTGGCGCTGGCCTTGTATTTCGCCCGTCCACTATTGCCCGGCATTTTATACCTGAGCCTTTTGGGTGTGGTACTGATCACCTGTTCAGGCTACTTCTTGTTCAAGATGCTGCCTCATGTGCATCGGTCTGTAGCGAAAATAGGCCTGATGCTGCTCAGTGGTTTACTGGTCTATGCAGGAGGCATGCAGCTCTATCATGTTTGGAGTCAGGTACAGGTGGCCCATGTAGAATCAGGGCTTGAATGGCAGAGAGTCAGTACAGCCGCAGAATTGCAACAGGTTTTAGCCAAACATCCTGCACAGCCGGTTGTGATTGATGTGTATGCGGACTGGTGTGTGGCCTGTCAACCGATTGAAAAGGAAGTGATTCCACGTAGTGATGTCCAGACAGCTTTACAAAATGTGGTTCGTATCAAATTAGACCTGACCCACTATCATCCAAGTCAGGATGAGCTGCTAAAAGCATGGCAAATCCTCGGTCCACCCACCTTTATATTTTTAAATGCAGCGCATCAGGAGCAGCGGGATTTGCGTTTGACCGGAAGCTTTAGTGCGGCACATTTGCTCGGTACATTGCAGCAACTGCAAGGGGAACAACCATGATGATTTCCAGTGATGCATTGCATCTGGGACCTTTGATGTTGCCCTGGACACTCATAATTGTTGCTACTGGCTTGATGCTGTTATCTGCCGTCCTGTTTGGATTAGCCAGAAAGTATTCATGGTCTAAACAGCAGCTTGGACAAAGTCAGGATGTACTCTGGAGCAGTTTTTTGCTGGGGATGCTGGGTGCACGTCTTGTTTTCGTCCTGCTCAATGCCGAGCTGTATTTTGCAGCACCCATCGACATACTGAAAATCCAGGATAAGGGTTTTCATTTATGGGGAGGGGTGCTGATTGGTGCTTTGTGGTATGTCATTCGCAACAGACAGTTGCAGATCCGATTCAAAGCCATCTTGTTGATCATCTTTGTACTTTGGGTCGGGCTTGGGCTCGCGTTTAAATCCAGTCTAAAAACTGAAGTGGCGTTTCCTGATCTAGTCTTTGCTGGATTAGAACAGGAGCGTCTGGGTACAGACAAGATTTCACTCAGCCAATTCATTGGCCAGCCCACGGTAATTAATATGTGGGCGAGCTGGTGTCCGCCGTGTCACCGCGAAATGCCGGTGTTGGCAAAGGCTGCCAAGCAGCATCCTCAAGTGAATTTTGTCATGCTCAATCAGGGTGAGGAGGTAGCGACCGTAAATGCCTATTTAAGAAAACATCAGTTTCAATTTAAACATGTCCTGCTGGACCCATATGGTGAACTACCCCAGCAGCTGAATAGTTTTGGCCTGCCAACGACGCTGTTTTTTAATGCTCAAGGCCAGCTGGTCGAGCGGCATATGGGGGAACTCAGTCCGGCCATGTTGCAGCAATATTTAAATAGAATTTCAGATCAACCTTAAAAAACGGAAGGACTCAGTATGAACAAAATTTACCAGGTGCTTGGTGCAGGCATGTTCCTGATCATGAGCATGCACACGCAGGCAAATATAAAACAGAACATTGAAAAACAGGGCTTTGTGTTTGTAAAACAGATTCCGGCACCGCAAGGAATGACCGGCTGGGTAGGGCATGAAGACCAGTATTCCAATACGGTATTTATCTCCAACGATGACAAATATTATATCAAGGGCGAACTGTTTGATGCGCAAGGGAAAAGCCTGTCCAATGAGCAGATTGAAAAGCATATGAAAAAAGCGGTATTGGACGATGTCTGGAAAACCCTGGAAAAATCGACCTGGATCCAGGATGGAAAGCCAGATGCACCACGGGTGGTCTATGTGTTTTCCGATCCGAATTGCCCATATTGCTATAAATTCTGGCAAGCAGCTCGGCCTTGGGTCGAATCAGGCAAGGTACAACTGCGTCATATTCAGGTCGGTGTGATCCGTGAAGAAAGCCGTGGCCAGGTGGCCACATTGTTAATGTCGAAAGATCCAACGGCAGTTTTTAACGATTTGAACAAGAATATAGGCAAAAATAAACTGAAAGAAATGCGGAAGATTCCTGCTGAAATTGCTGCCAAAATTGACGCCAATCAGGCATTGATGGGGAAATACGGCTTTTTCTCCACACCGTCGATGGCCTGGAAAAACAATCAGGGTGAATTTAAATCGACTCAAGGCCTGGCGAGGGATGTCAAAGATATTTTTGAACAATAAGATTTTAACTATATGATAGAAAAAGTTATTTTTTACTTAAAACGTCTATACATGATTGAGAGTCCAGATTTACATTGATGGAAAGGCTAAGTATGAAGAGCAGATAAGATATGTCAAATTTGGATGATCCACGGGTACTGCTTGCTTTGGAACGAACCGCTCTGGCGTGGAACCGGAGTGGTTTGGCATTAATTGCTTTTGGTTTTGTGATTGAAAAATCCAACCTGCTAGTGCAACTGGTGGACCCAGACACTTATGCACAGAAAATAGTTTATTCACAATGGCTGGGAATTGCGGTGATTGTATTTGGTATGTGGGTGAATTTCGCCTCAATCCTGCAATATCGACGGGGGATGGCATCACTGCGATCGCCGGAATTTATTGAAGGTTATTCTTTTTGGTTGCATTAAGAGGAGGGCTAGGCGCAATACAGCTCGTACAGTTTTTGCATCAGGCTCAAGACCTTGGGATCACTCAGACGATAGAAAATCTGCTTGCCCTCACGTCGGGTGCCAACCATGTTGGCCTTACGCAATACAGTCAGCTGTTGTGAAAGTGTAGGTTGATGAATGTCAGTAGATTCTTCAATTTCCTGAACATTCATTTCCCCATCGACCAGGACACATAAGATTTTCAGACGATCAGGATTGGCCAAAACTTTTAGGCATTGGCTGACGAAATCGACTTGAGAAAAATCAATTTTGGCATTTTCAGCAATCATATCCATAAATGTCCTCACAACTTTTGATGTAGCCCGTGCAGTTTACATAATTTACCATAAAACTGCTTGATTAATATTTTTTATTATATAATATAAAAAAGTATATTGTATAGGGATTAATTCATCATGCATGACTTCCTCATCGCATTTATTGGCGGCTTAATGCTCGGGCTTTCTGTAGTTGGTTATCTTTACGTCAATGGCCGTATTGCAGGGATCAGTGGTTTGATTGGGCAGGTCTTAAACTCAAAAACCATGTTTAAAACGCCTGCAATCTGGTTTTTATTAGGCTTGGTCCTCACACCGTTTATTTATGGTCTGTTTGTACAACCTGAAATCGAATTGAATGCTAGCCCACTGATGATGATTGTGGCAGGTCTGCTGGTGGGCTTTGGGACACGTCTGGGTTCGGGCTGTACCAGTGGTCACGGAATTTGTGGCATCAGTCGCCTGTCTAAGCGTTCTATCATCGCGACCATGACTTTCATGTTTGCAGGTTTTGTCGCTGTTTATATTATCCGTCATATCACAGGAGCATTCTAAAATGAAAAATGTGTTTGCCTTTTTATTTGGTGCGCTGTTCTCTGTGGGATTGATGGTATCGGGCATGTCCAATCCGGAAAAAGTACTCGATTTCCTGGATCTGTTTGGCGACTGGGATGCCAGTCTGGCCTTTGTCATGATGGGCGCGATTGCGGTGGCCTTTATTCCCTTCCAGAAAGCATTACGTACGGCGCAACCAAAAACAGTATTTAATGAACCTATTGATTTACCTAGAAATAATCAGATAGATAAGAAACTGATTACGGGTGCGGTTTTGTTTGGTGCAGGTTGGGGTATTGCTGGTATCTGTCCGGCGCCAAGTTTCACTTTGATCGGTTTGGGCCACTATCAAGTGCTCTATTTTATTGTAGCAATGCTGGTGGGTGTATGGATTCACCGTAAATGGTCAGGAGCTTAACGATGTCAAACTTACCTATAGTAAAAGATTTTTTTCACGAAGATACCAATACCTTCAGTTATGTTGTACGTGATCCTGCGACCAAAGCCTGCGCCATTATTGATAGCGTTTTGGATTATGATCCGGCATCAGCAAGTACATCCACTATTCATGCCGATAAAATTATTGCCTATATTAAAGAGCAGGGTTTAACGGTCGAGTGGATTCTCGAAACCCATGTCCATGCTGACCATTTAACTGCAGCACAATATCTCAAAGCTGAGTTAGGTGGCAAGATCGCCATGAGCCAGAAAATTGGTATTGTTCAGGAAACTTTTGGCGCGATTTATCATCTGGATATTAAACAATGGAATGCTCAGCAGCTCTTTGATTATTTATTTAAAGATCATGAGTCGTTCCAAATCGGAACCTTGAAGGCTTATAACATTCCAACACCGGGACATACGCCTGCTTGTCTGAGTTATGTGATTGGTGATGCGGTTTTTGTGGGTGATACCCTGTTTATGCCAGATTATGGTACAGCACGTTGTGACTTCCCGCGAGGCAGCGCAGAACAGCTTTATGATTCGGTACAAAGCCTGTTTCAGTTGCCAGAAGATACGCGGGTCTTTTTATGTCATGACTATTTGCCTGAAACACGTGAATCCTATGTGTGTGAATCTGATATACAGACACAAAAGACACAGAATATTCATATTCATCAGGGAATCAGTAAAGCTGAATTTGCTCAGATGCGCAACCAGCGGGATTCAGGACTCAATATGCCTAAGCTGATTCTACCGGCAATTCAGATCAATATGAAAGCAGGGCAGTTTCCTGAGCCTGAAGCCAATGGTGTTTCTTACCTCAAGCTTCCTCTTAACTACTTCAAATAAGCTTGTGTCGTGATTCAACAAAAAGTTCAACTTTTATTGAATCATTTTTGTGGATAAGGGAGAGAGCGATGTGGGCATTAATACTGGAAGGATTGGCGATTGGTGGCTTGCTGGGTCTAACCGGTGCTGGTGGCGGAATTCTGGCTGTACCGGCACTGATGGCGAGTCAGGGTTGGACTGTGGCACAGGCTGCACCGGTAGGTTTGTTGGCAGTCACGCTGTCGGCCTTGGTCGGAACGTTCGAGGGTTTATTCAAGCGTATTGTGCGTTATCGCGCTGCGCTCTGGATCGCACTGATCAGTATTCCTACAGCGCGTTATGGCGTGCATCTGGCCGATATCGTTTCTCCGGTCTGGCTGACGCTGGCTTTCAGTCTGGTCATGCTGATCGTGGCTTATCGAATCTTCTTTAATAAAGTGACCGATCATGGCAATGCACCGTGCAAGGTCAATCAATCGACCGGTCGTCTGATCTGGAATGTCAAAACGGCCTCTTTCCTGGCAGGTATTGGTGTTGTGGCAGGTTTATTAACCGGTCTGCTTGGCGTGGGTGGGGGTTTTGTCATTGTTCCAGCCCTGCGTAAATTCACCGACCTTGATATGCGCAGTATCGTTGCGACTTCCCTGATGATTATTTTCCTGATTGGTGGGGTCAGTATTTCTGCACACGTGCTGGATGGCTTTCAATATCCTGTTTCGGTTACGCTGACCTTTGTCCTGGCCTGTATTGTCGGGATGTTAATTGGACGCAGTCTGATGCAGCGGATTGACAGTAACAAGGTACAGAAAATATTTGCCACTACCGTGGTTGGGGTGGCGATGTATTTAATCTATTCAGCGCTCATGGGCTAAAACAGCCGGTTGGGAACTTTAACTCAAGCGCTTTTAATCGACCTGAGCATCGTTTATACAAAATATAATTTTAATAGCCGAGGAAGAATGAAAATGATGAAAACTGCAGAGCAATTGATTCTGAATGCGAAAAGCCAGATTCAGGAAGTAAGTGTAGCTGAACTGTTTGAAGCGATGCAAAACCATAAAACCATTCTGATTGATGTTCGGGAACCGGATGAGTTTCAGGCGGCAGCCATAGACCGGGCGGTGAATTATCCGCGTGGTGTTTTGGAAATGAGAATTCACCAGCATCCTTTAGCCAGTCATCATTGCGATACCCAGCAGGCACTGGAACACCTTAAAGATCAGCCGATCTATTTGATCTGTGGTACGGGTGGACGTTCCGCATTGGCAACCGATACCTTACAAAACATGGGTTTTACCCAGGTCAAGTCAGTTCAGGGTGGTTATCAGGCCTGGCTAGAGCAGGGCTATCCGGTAGAAAAATAAGCCGTTGAATAGGTGAACAACCGTATTGTTGAATGTGAGAAGCAGTGATGAAATACAAAGAATTAACCCAGAACATTTCAGGCAGTTTAAGAACCTTAACTCAAGATTCACCTGATTTAATGAAAAGTTTCAATCAGTTGTCCCAGACCGCAATGCGTGATGGTGTGATTGATCCTAAAACCAAGGAGCTGATTGCCTTGGCGATTGGTGTCGCATCACGTTGTGATGGTTGTATCGGCTTTCATGTCAGAACCCTGGTCAAAATGGGCATGACCCTGCAGGAGCTGGAGGAAGTTCTGGGCGTTGCGGTATATATGGGCGGTGGACCTTCATTGATGTATGCCGCAAATGCACTGGATGCCTTTAAAGAATTTTCCGGCTGATTGGATAGTCAAGTAAATGGAGGGATGAAATGAGTCAGCACTGGAATGAATTGTATGCCCAGACGCAGGACCTGTACGGCACAGCAGCAAACCTGTTTATCCAGGAGGTTACGGAAAAAATCCGGATAGAAGGTAAAACACTGGCAATTGCTGAAGGAGAAGGAAGGAATATCCTGTACCTGGCTGAGCAGGCAAGACAGCATAATTATTCTTTTTCGGCAGAAGTCTGGGATTATTCCGATGTTGCCTTGAAGCATCTGTCTAGCAAGGCCGAAGCCACAGGGATAAAGCTCGAACTCAAAAATGTGGATTTAACAGCAGCGAAATGGCCGTCCGAGCGTTATCAAAACGTGATTTGTGTATTTGGTCATTTCGATACACAAACGCAAAAACAGATTTTAGCAGGCATAAGAGAATCTTTGCTAAACGGTGGATGGTTTATCGGTGAGCTGTATTCCAAGGAGCAGATCAACTACCAAACCGGGGGGCCTAAAAATATCGAATATTTATACGATCCTCGATCCATTCTGGACGTATTTGGGCAGGACCATCTCCATCATTTTTATGTGGGCGAACAAGAAAGGCATGAGGGAAAATTACATTGTGGTAAATGCCATGTTATTCAATTTGCGATACAAGTGAGGAAGTAGAGAATAAGTGAATTGTTAAATGTGAGAGGGCGTTCAAAAATTCTGTGTCAGCCAAATTGGCTAGAGTTTAATTATTATATCATCGAGCCTACCTTCAAGGCCCACAATACAGCAGTGGAGACTGGCAAAGATTCTGTCAGAAGCATAATTTGGTTCTGAGTATGAGTCGCAGAGGCAACTGTTGGGATAATGCTGTTGCTGAATCCTTTTATAGTAGTTTAAAGAAGGAAAGAATTAAAAAGAGGATTTATAAAACATGAGAAATGGCCCGTGCGGATGTGTTTGATTATATCGAGATATTTTACCATCGGTAGGCGTCATTCGCATCTCGATGGAATGAGTCCAGAAGCATTTGAGATAGCTTCAAAATGAAGCTACTTCATGTCTAGGATACTGGGAACAGTCCAAGCTATAGGATTACCCACAGTTTATTGTTCTAATTGATAATATCGTACAAGCTGATCTTTTATTTTAAATCCCTAAAACCACCTGATACGGTTTAAAACCCTCTAATACAGCCTCGGAAACTAATTGAATAAAAGCTTCAGTTTTCCCATAAGCCATCCACTGATCAAGCGCTTCATAGTAAGCTAAGCGATTTTCTACAGTAATCACACAAGGTGGATAACCAGCTTTAAGTAATTCTAGGTTCATTAAAAGACGTGATGTGCGACCATTGCCATCAATGAATGGATGAATGCCAACAAAATCAGCATGTACTTTGGCTGCACGTTCAATTGGATGGAGTTTATGTGCGTCGCTGTTATACCAATCGATCAGTTGAGCCATCTTGTCATTTAATAATGTGTAATCAGGCGGGGTAGACGTAGCACCGGATATCAGGACATTTTGCTGACGATAACGTCCAGCATTATCATCATCAATATTCTTTAAGATAAGCTGATGGATATTACGAATTTGCCATTCAGAAAAAGGCTCCTCTTTCCGAATGATATCTTCAACATAGTAAATTGCATTTCTATGGTTGATCGCTTCGAAGTGTTCTCTTAATGCCTTTCCACCAACAGTAATACCTTCCAGTACTACTTTTGTTTCTAGTAGGGTAAGTGTATTACCTTCAATTGCATTCGAATGATAGGTCCAACGGACAATAAGATCTTCTTGTAAGTTTTTGACAATTGACGGAGAGAGAGGGCGATGTTGATCTAATTTTTTCTTTAAATTATCAATAGTTTCAAACATAACCTTATCCTTCAATTTGTCTTAGTCGATAATACATGAAAAAAGGAATATCAGAAATGTAGTGATATATCATTACATTTTGTACTGATTATAAAAGTGGTAACTGGACGGCTTCCAGTATTCTAGACACAAGACAGCCTTATTTTGAAGATACATTATTGTTCATTTCACCCATACATCTATGGCATGTTGTAGATGACCAGTTTTGACATAAAGCATTGCGCCTGATGGACCAGCCTGAAATTTAGCAGCACTATTGATGGGAAGACGGACCCATGAACCTGCTAGATATATTTCAGCGCCACAAAATAATTGACCTTTGATAATTAGTAACTCAATCCCTTGTTCTGATTTCTCTACGAAAATTTGATCAGGTTTTAGCTTTTCTAAATAGGTCTGCTCATGTTCCGATTGAAATAACGGGCATATCATCCGATGTTCGGTAAGCTTCCAATTTGTTGGATCATTGGTATTAATTCGGGTGGGTTCTGTCTCATGTTCAGTCATTTGCATCAGTTTCACAAAGATTAAACAACCTGCTTTACTGGAAACCCGATGAGTTGAATGATGGGGGTTACGTAAATACCAGCCTGCTGGATAATCATCTTCAGCATTCTCGGTAAAAATGCCTGACAAGATGAGGACTTCTTCACCCAAAGGATGTTGATGTTCAGGAAAGGTAGATTCTGGTGCGTATTTCACAAGACTAGTTGCACGTGCTTTCTCATCGCCAATACGATCAAGCATCATTCTATCGACTTCACCTCCTGGAGATTTCACCCAATGGTAATCTTCTGGCTTGATGATGACGGGTTGTGAGAAGTCGGCATGAATAAACATAATGCTGTCCTGTAATGAAGAAACCTACGTATTTTAACGAGAATACATAGGTTTATTTTAAAAGAAATAGCGATTAGTTAGCTCACTGTTTCAGATTCAGAAAAGATAAACATGTTGATAGCAGATATCACTCACTAAGCTATGAAATATTAATATTTTAGAGTTTAATCAACTGTGCTTTGTTTTTACATCAATTAGGAATGGCATGAAATATCAACCGCCTTATACGATCACCTCTAAAATTATTCACTTGATTGCACAAATTAGTGAATCAATAGGGCAGTTTGACTGCATTAACCCCAACCCAAGATAGCCTTAAATTGCGAAAAGCCAATCGTATTCGAACGATTCAAGGGGCTTTAGCAATTGAAGGGAATAATACCTTGAGTACAGAGCAAATCACAGCGATCCTGAATGGCAAGCCCATTATCGCTACATCTAAAGAAGTTCAAGAGGTGCGTAATGCACTAAAAGCATATGAGGAAATTCAAGATTGGAATCCTGATCAAGAATCTCATTTGCTGAAAGCACATCAAATATTGATGACAGGACTGATTGATGAGGTTGGGCAGTATCGTCATGGTGGTGTTGGTGTGATGTCAGGGGATCGAGTCGGGCATATGGCTCCGCCTGCAAATCAAGTCCACCGTTTAATGGGAGAGCTATTGCAGTGGTTGGCTGAAGGCAATGAGCATCCACTAATTCAGAGTTCAGTATTTCATTATGAGTTTGAGTTTATATACCCATTTGCTGATGGCAATGGGCGTATGGGACGTTTATGGCAAACTTTAATCTTAAGCCAGTGGAATCCAATTTTTCTCAATATCCCTGTTGAAAGCTTGATTTATCAAAATTAAAAAGCTTATTACGATGCATTGCAAGCGAGCACAGATCACTCAGATTCTGCACCTTTTATTGAGTTTATTTTGCAGATGATTCTAGATGCAATACTCAGTTCTGATGCCAGCGATCAAGATACCGCTCAAGCTAGCGTACAAGTTAGCGATCAAGTTAAACGTCTCATCCAGAATATGGAGCAGAAGGAATATAGCCTAACTGAGTTGATGGCTCTATTAGACTTGTCCCACCGAGCAACATTATAAAAAAATTATTTGACTCTAGCATTAGAAGCCGGTGTGGTTGAACGCACCCTTCCTGATAAGCCTAAGAGTCCTAAGCAAAAATACAAATTAAAAATTTAGTCATAATAAGGTTGAAGGGATTATTAATATCACAAGGAGTGAAATGAAATGTTATAACGTTGCATTTATATTTCTTATAATGTTCTGCTATAATGTCGTACGCCATTTCAAATCCTGAATTTGAATAAGATTTTAAAGTTATTCAATGCACTAAATCTAAGTTGGGTCAAAATTGGGTCAATGAGTTTTTTTATTCAATAAAAGAGCTTTTAAATTAATAGGTTGGGTTTTGAGTTCAATTGACGCCACCTCCACCAAAATTCTTGTTATAAATCAGCCGCTTATTTAAGTGGCTTTTTTATTGCCTAAATTTTATAAGCAATTTAAAAGAGCAAATCAAAACTAGAACGAATACGCTCAATTAATAAATGTTTCGACTCTGACAAATGGGTATTTTTGCGGACCATCAATTGGGTCTGAGCCGTGTTGCACAGCTCGGAATCAATAGTTAAGGCAACGGCCTGACCTTCTTTAACCGCATCTGCGATATCTGCATAGCGCATGGCGGAAATCCCATGTCCAGCCACCACATAATTTTTTAAGGCATAAATAGAATTGGTGGTCAGACCAATATTCAGGTTCACTTGTAAGCGCACCATTTCACTGTCGAGTAGCTGACGGAAACCATGCCCTACGGGCATTAAGGCAAATTTATAGTCTGAAATTTCGGAAAGACAAATGCGATGCTTGAGCTTGGCAAGAGGATGACCGGCAGGAACAGCCAGAATAAAAGGTTCTGTTTTATGGGCAATGGTGCTGATGTCTGTATGAAATGGAGGATTATACGCTAGTCCAATATGCGCCAGGCTGTCCACAATATGTCGTACCACATGCTGGGCACTCATTAATTCTAACTGGATTTCAAGATTTGGATATTTATAATGCACATGTCGAAGTACATCATAAATCATATGTTGCATATAACTTTCGCTTGAAACAATATTCACTTTGCCAAGTTGAGAAGATTGCAGCTGAAATAAACTGTCAAATAATTCATTTTCACGATTTTTATTTTCCTTGAAATACTCAAGTACCGTATAGGCAGCTTCAGTCGGAATAATATGCCGTCCCTTACGTTTAAATAAGTTTATTTTTATTTCAGATTCAAAGAGTTGAATCTGTCGGCTCATGGCAGACTGTTCGATATTCAGGATGTCTGCTGCTTTACGCATCGAGCCAAACATCATCACCGTATAGAAATAACGCAAACGCTTTTCATTGATTCCGTTCAGTGGCGCAAGGAATTGCAAGTTTCTGTCCATAAAAACTCTGATGCTTTTAAAGCATCAGTATGCCGAATAAATTACATTGTTATCAAGTCAGGAGCATGCTTACATTGTTTTGAACAATAAGAAGATCTAGATAAAAAGGAGTTTTAGATGGATTTAATGACCTCCCATCAGCAACGGTTAGACCAGATTTACAAGAAAGTAAGCTGGCGACTACTGCCATTTTTATTGCTGTGTTATTTCTTTACTTATCTGGACCGGATCAATATCGGATTTGCCAAGTTGCAAATGCAACAGGAGCTGGGCTTTAACGATGCAATTTATGGCATGGCAGCCGGCATATTCTTTTTAGGTTATGTGCTGTTTGAAGTGCCGACCAACCTGTATTTTGAAAAAGTCGGCGCCAGAAAAACCATTACCCGTATCATGATTTTGTGGGGCCTGACCTCCATGTCGATGCTGTTTGTCACCACCCCACAAATGTTTTATATCTTGCGCTTTTTGTTGGGTGTATTCGAAGCCGGTTTTGCCCCGGGCATGATTTTCTATCTGACCTATTGGTATTCCGGTGCACGCATGGCACGTGTGATGGCGATTGTTATGCTGGCTGGGCCGCTCGCTGGCATGTTAGGTGCGCCGTTATCGACGCAAATTATGAGTACTTTCCATCAGATTTATAATCTTTCTGGCTGGCAATGGTTATTTTTATTAGAAGCTGTGCCAACCGTGCTATTGGGTTGCGTAGCGTACTTTTATTTAACCGATCATCCTTCACAAGCAAAATGGCTGTCTCAAGAGGACAAAGCCTTATTGGTGAAAGAAATTTCCCAACATCAGTCTGCCACTGGTCATAGTAATTTTAAAGCGGTATTAAAGGATCCCTGGATTTATTTCATGGCCTTGGCCTACTTCACCATTATCTGTGGGATCTATGCGATTGGCTTCTGGCTACCATCTTTACTGAAGTCGGGCGGTATCCAAAATTTGCAGATGATTGGTTGGCTGGTGGCGATTCCATATTTATGCGGTGCAATTTTCATGATCATTTTTGCCCGCAGCTCGGACAAATGGCAGGAACGGAAATGGCATTGTGTAGTGCCGACGGTATTGGCCGGAGTCAGCTTGATGTTGTCGGTGATGAGTGCGAATTTCCTGCTGTCCTTTATTGCGATCTGTACCGCAACGGCCTTTATGTTTAGTGCCTATACCATTTTCTGGTCAATTCCATCGAAATACTTAAGCGGTAGTGCGGCAGCAGGAGGAATTGCCCTGATTAACAGTATCGGATTACTCGGTGGTTTTGTCAGTCCAAATATTATGGGCATGGCGCAGTCAATGACCGGTTCCATGCTGGCAGGCTGGTTCACGATTGCTGTGATCATGATGCTCGGTGGCGCTTTCCTGATTTATGCCTTCAGACTGAAAAAGCAAGCTGCTCCTCAGCAAACAACACGCACCGCCTTAATCATCGATAAATAATCAATCATGCAGCATAGGAAGGATTCAGGATATGAAGAAAATCATCATTGCGGGCTTTCAACATGAAACCAATACCTTTGCCCCGACCAAAGCAAGCTACGCGGATTTTGTCCAGGGTGGGGGATTTCCGCCGCTTAGCCGCGGCGCAGATATCCTGAAATTTCGGGAACAGAACATTCCGATTGGCGGTTTTATTCAACAAGCGGAACAATTCGGGTATCAACTTTTACCGGTGATCTGGGCGGGCACTTCACCTTCAGCGCATGTAGAGCAGGACACTTACCAGCAGATCTGTGATGAAATTATTGCAAGCATCCAGCAGCATCCGGCAGATGCGGTGTATCTGGATCTGCATGGTGCTATGGTCAGTGAACAGGTGGATGATGGTGAAGGCGAATTGTTAAGACGGGTTCGTGAAGCAGTTGGGCCGGATATTCCGGTAATTGCCAGTCTGGATTTCCATGCCAATGTCACGCAAGCGATGTTTGCCCATAGTGATGTGCTGATTTGCTATCGGACCTATCCGCATGTAGATATGGCCCAAACCGGACAACGTTGCGCTCAAGTGTTGGATCAAATATTCCGGGGTAAAAAGCTGCATAAGCAAATGTATAAGCTGCCGTTTTTGATTGCGCTGAATGCACAATGTACCGAGCTGGAACCTACCCAGTCTTGTATGAATTTACTCGAACAGCTAGAACAAAATAATCCTGTCCAGATGAATTTCACGCCGGGTTTTCCGGCGGCAGATTTTGCCGAATGTGGTGGTTGTATCTGGGGCTATAGTGAAAATGCTGTGCAGTTAGATCAGGCCATGCAACGCTATATCGCCCATGTGCTGCAACAAGAAACGCATTGGAATATGGGTTTTTTATCACCCGATCATGCCGTGCTGCAGGCACTTCAACTTTATCAACAGCATCATTCGACCAGACCCGTGGTGATTGCAGATACTCAGGATAATCCGGGAGCCGGTGGTGATTCGAATACGACCGGGATGCTATCGGCGCTACATCGGCATCAGGTTAAAAATGCACTGATTGGGCTTATTGTTGATCCTGCGGTGGTGCAACAAGCCTATCAGCTTGAGCTTGGTCAGCATTTTTATGCGAAATTGGGCGGAACATCAGGTATTGCGGGGGATGCTCTATTTAGCGCTGAATTTAAAATCAAAGCCTATAGCGATGGGAAATTCAGCTATGGCGGGCCCATGATGCATGGCGTTGAGGCGGATATCGGCCCGAGTGTATTACTGGAAATAGATGGTATTGAAATTGCAGTCAGTTCCTACAAAGCCCAGTTGCTCGATCGTAATATGTTTAGAATTTTTGGTGTTGTGCCTCAAGATAAATCGATCATCGTGGTGAAAAGCTCGGTACATTTTCGTGCAGATTTTCAGGACATGGCTGCTGCCATTTTAGTCGCGAAAGCGCCTGGAGCCATGAAAGCAGACCCGAATGACCTGCCTTGGCAAAAGATTGATCCTGATAGACGGCTTGTGCCGATGGGCGAAAGTCTGGCGCAACGTGATCAGCCATTGCGTCGTACGGTCTAACATTTAACTAATATCCAATTAACACCCAAGCGATTGAACAGGCGAGCTCTATCATGATCTAGCCTGTTTTTTAATGAAAGCTCCCATTCCTTGAACTCAAGAGAAATTTAATACAATTTTCTGTTACCTGATCCCGTGTCTGGATCTGTTATTGATTAAATTCACTGACACCGACTTAAGCTAGCTCATAAAAGTGGACAGGAACTCAACATTCTTTTCAAATTCAACAAAATACCTATAATTCCAATTAGAAACTTGTTGTAAATTAAACCTTAGGGAAAAAACAAATACAGTTTTGACTTTCTTATTTTAAATTAGACGAATCAACCGGAGATTCTCATTGCGCGCTGCCCGCTATAAAATTTTGCTCATTATCGTATTGCTACTGGCAGTAGGGTTTGCTCTATTTCGTTGGTGGCAGGGGCCAGTGGTGCCTAGTTATACGCTGAGTGCCATGCCGCTGGTACAAAATGTTGTTGCGACCGGACGTGTTGCGACAGTTTCACGTGCCCAGGTAGGCAGTGAAATTAGTGCTGTGGTTCTGCAACGTCTGGTGCAGGAAGGCGATCAGGTCAAACCGGGTGATCTGCTAGTGGTATTGAAATCGGATGAATTGCTGGCCCAAGTCAGACAGGCCGAGCTGGCATTGACCGAATTGGCAAGCAGCCGACGGCCCCAGGCTACAGCAGAACTGGCCAGTGCCAAAGCCCAGCTGGAGCAAGCCAGCCGAGAAGCTACACGTCGACGTAATGCAGAAGCCGGCATCCTGTCGAAGGAAGAGGTCGAACAGGCTGTGGAAGCAGAAAGAGTCGCGCGCAATAATTATGAGACAGCTCGGGTAAAAGCATCCGCATTGGCCGCGGGTCAAGTCGAAGAAGCGTCGCTTCGGGAACAGCTTGCAGTGGCACAGGCGCAATTGGCCAAAACCAAGATTCGGGCTGCAGTCGCCGGTACAGTATTGACACGCGATGTCGAGCCGGGTGATCTGGTTCAGCCGGGACAGACTTTATTTACCATTGCGTTAACAGGGAATACAGAAATCCGGGTACCGCTAGATGAGCGTAATCTACCGCAACTGGCCTTGCAGCAAAATGCGACCGTGATTAGCGATGCCTATCCAGATCAGTCTTTCCCGGCCCGGATTAACTTTATTGCGCCCAGTATCGACCCACAGCGAGGTACGGTAGAAGTCAGACTTACTGTCAATCCAGTGCCTGATTTTCTGCATCAGGACATGACGGTATCGGTGAATGTCGAAACGGCCAAACGAGCACGGGCACTGGCTATTCCGAATGATGCTTTAAGTAGTATCAAAGGAGATAAGGCAGTGGTCTTAATGGTACGTGATGGAAAAGTACAGCGTCAGCAGATTACTTTAGGCTTGCGTGGTCTGGCCATGTCAGAAGTGAAATCCGGGCTGAGCGAAGGTGATCAGGTGCTGGCAGATGCCGAATCTTCATTGGAGAATGGCACCAGAGTTCGCTTAAAACCACAACAGAGTTCATTACAGAATTCTGCGGATATGGCCAATAGCAAAAATGAATTACCGGTGAACTTCGATTGAAAAACTTATTCGGGCGGCTCTGGATCGAATGGAAAATCGCGGTCAGTTTTTTGCGCGAGGGTCGCGCGCAGTCCATCATGATCACCATCGGGGTCGCCGTGGGCGTAGCGGTCATCGTTTTTATTACCGCTTTGATTCAGGGGCTGCAAGCCAATATTGTTGAACGAACCTTAGGTACACAGGCGCATATTCGTCTGTTGTCACCGGATGAAGTCAACCGGATTGTGTCACCTCCCGCCGGAACAGTGCAATTATTGCAGGAAGACAAACGGGCGCAGCGGCTGCGTTCGATCAACAATTGGCAGCAGATTACTGAAACGCTAGACCAGTTACCTGTATTGACCGCCGTCTCGCCGGTAGTGTCTGGTCCTGCCTTTGTACAACGGGGTGATGCGATCGAATCAGTGGCCTTGGTCGGGATGAATTTAGAGCGTTATCAGCAAATCATTCCATTAAAAGAATATTTAACCAGTGGCCAGTTGCGGGTCGGCGCGGATGATGTGCTGATTGGTAGTCAGTTGGCCAAAGACCTCGGTGTTCAGGTCGGCAGCAAGTTGCGACTCGATACTGGTCAACAGAACAGTGCCTTGGTGAATATTGCCGGTATTTTTGAGCTGGGCGTGCGCGAACTGGATGCGCGTTATGTCTATCTGGATCTCAAGCAGGCGCAGTCCTTACTCGGTCTGCCGGGTGGCGTAACAGTGATTGACCTGACCATTGCCAATATTTTTGAGGCAGACCAGGTTGCCGCACAAGTCGGACGCCTGACCTCATTAAAAGCCGAAAGCTGGATTGAAACCAATGCCCAACTGATGAATGCCATTACCGCACAAAGCCTGTCCACCAATATGATTATTGTATTTGTCGCAATTTCAGTGGCTTTCGGGATTGCCAGCGTCATGTCCGTCAGTGTGGTGCAGCGCACCCGGGAAATTGGTATTTTGCGGGCGACAGGTGCAACCCAATCGCAAATCTTGAGAGTTTTTCTGTTTCAGGGCGCAATCTTTGGCTTGCTCGGTTCGGTGCTGGGCAGCATAGTCAGTTATGGTCTGGTGTGGGTATTTAATAATTTTGGGCCAGGATTATTCTATATTCCAATTTCGATTGAGCTGGTGATTTTGGCGCTATTATTGGCGACATTAACAGGCGTACTGGCTGCAGCGGTGCCATCACGCCGGGCCGCGGCACTCGATCCGGTGGAGGCGATTCGTCATGTCTGGGCAATCTCAGGAAGTCTTGCGTCTGGAAGCGCTACGCAAGTCTTATAATATTGGCCAGCCCAATGAGGTTGAGGTCTTGCATGGTATTGACCTGCGCATTGATCGCAACGACTTTGCCGCCCTCATTGGTCCTTCCGGTTCTGGGAAAAGTACCTTATTGAATATTCTGGGACTGCTAGATAAACCAACGAGCGGCGAGCTGTACTTGTTGGGACAACCTACCAGTGCGATGGATGACACCGGTCGTACGGCGCTGCGCGGCAACAGTATTGGGTTTGTATTTCAGTTTCACCATCTTATTCAGGCCTTTAGTGCACTGGATAATATTCTCATGCCTTTAATGATGGCGCATGGCAAACCCAATCAGCAGGCAATGCAACGCGCACGTGATTTACTCGCTGCAGTGGGGCTGGAAAAATTTGCTGAACGTAAACCGAATGAACTGTCTGGAGGGCAGCAGCAGCGGGTGGCCATTGCCCGGGCCTTGGTTACTGAGCCAGCATTATTATTGGCCGATGAACCGACAGGTAATCTGGATACCCAGACCGCGGCTGATATGTTTGAACTGTTTCGTAAAGTGCATCGTGAACGCGACTGCGCCGTACTTTTGGTCACGCATGATCCGCGCCTGTCCGCTACTTGTGATCGCACCATTAATCTGGTCGATGGCCGGATTGAAAGCGATTCGAGCAATTCTCCTGAAGATTAAGCTGTACTGCAAGGAGCCAGGAGGGCTAATTTTTTGAAGCGATAGAAAAGATATTTCAGATTTATAGCTTTCAAAAAATGATAGCCATATCTGAGATTGAAATAATCTGGAAACAACCTGTTTGTTAAAAAAGGATGTACGCGATTGCCTACATCCTTAAAATTTTACAGTTGAATTCTAATGATTGTGTTTTTCAGGTTGATCTAATCAATGAGCGCCGGTAAATCATACCTATTGAAAGCGTCAGGATAAAACTGAACTTAATGGTACTACCACAAGTTTGCGCTTCATCCTTGCATAAGCCCGATCTCAAAGATTCAATCCGACTTTATTGTTCCAGATTACTTCTCAGCATCCAGGCGGTTTTTTCGTGTACTTCCAGTCTTTGCGTGAGAATGTCAGCAGTCGGCTGATCATTGGCTTCTTCAATGATCGAGAAAATACTTCTGGCAGTACGTGCCACAGTTTCATGTGCATCTACCAGTAAACGTATCATTTCTTCAGCTTTAGGCACACCTTCGACTTCTTTAATAGAAGTGAGTTTCACAAACTGTTTATAAGTGCCGGGTGCTGCAAAACCCAAAGCCCGAATACGTTCAGCAATGACGTCCAGCGCATTCCACTGCTCGGTGTATTGAGTCATAAACATGGTGTGCAGGCTATTGAACTGGGGGCCAGTGACATTCCAGTGGAAATTATGGGTCATTAAATACAGGGT
This sequence comes from Acinetobacter sp. CIP 51.11, assembly GCF_000369665.1. GTDB lineage: Bacteria > Pseudomonadota > Gammaproteobacteria > Pseudomonadales > Moraxellaceae > Acinetobacter > Acinetobacter lwoffii_S. Next base: position 909,037 of record NZ_KB850129.1, on the reverse strand, counting down.
ATAACTGTCTGCTAAAAGTCTGGATAAACCATCGACAATTTTGGCGCGATCATCATGCGAAATCCCGATATCAATTTTCATTGCTTTAGATTCTTTTTTAGAAGAGGCCATGCTCTTACTCCTTCAAACTTAACGCGATACGGTGTATTAAAATAAAGTCGGATGTATCTGAAGCCCGAGCCAAGAGATGAAATGATCTCTATGACTTTGTATTTGATCTAACAGGCTAAGAGATTTAAGTGGTTATAAGTTATAGATATTAAATCAATATAAAGGCAGGAAGTTTAGTCATTATGTATAAGCAGGACGCGGGATTGTAACTATTTAAATCTGTCAAATTTTGACTATACTTCAGCGGTAGCACGTTAATTTCTCATAGCAAATTGAACTTCTAAAAAGTCCTAATCATTTCAGGATTGAAACATCGTTTTGGGTTATGACGCTTATTTGTGAGCAAGATCACATATCACCATACTGAATCTTTATTTCGAAATATCTCTGTGAAATTTTAATATTTTATTTTAAATAAATAACTTAGATAAAAATTTAAATCATAAATAAACCCGAAATTTATAAAAAATAACACAATGCTGCCTTAATTAAACAAGGCACTACAAACAATAATAAATCTCTTTCTCAAATGCAGTTATGTTAGGACACAGGCGAAACCAATAACAATATTCCCAGAAGAGCAAAAATGCTTCGAGTCAGCATATTAAGAAGAAATATGAGGCTGATACAGGATCGGCTGTAGCAGATTGACTTGCGGGATGAGTTTGATTGGTCAAGCCATGCAAAATATCAGCTCAAGCGACTTTGAGATAGACCAAAAATATCTGCACTAAACTCAAGCTCAGCAAGGAATACATCATGAAAATTAAGGCCAATAGCCCCGCGACTGGTAAAGACGGTTTAGACAAACAAAATACCAATAAAAAAAGTGAGCAGCTCGACGCATATCGCAGTGATGCGACCGAGCAGGCACTCACCACCAATCAAGGGGTTAAAATTTCCGATAACCAGAACAGTCTCAAGGCAGGCGTTCGCGGTGCGACCTTGATCGAAGATTTTATTCTTCGGGAAAAAATTACCCATTTTGACCATGAGCGAATTCCAGAACGTATTGTGCATGCCCGCGGTGTCGGCGCACATGGCTATTTTGAGGCTTATCCGGGGAATGAAAAACTGACCAAGGCAGGCTTCCTGACCAATACCAGTGTACAAACGCCAGTATTTGTGCGTTTTTCTACCGTACAGGGCCCGCGTGGTTCAGCAGATACGGTACGTGATATTCGTGGTTTTGCGACCAAGTTTTATACTGAAGAAGGTAACTTTGATTTAGTGGCGAATGATGCGCCGGTATTCTTTATTCAGGATGGGATCAAGTTCCCGGATTTTGTACATGCAGTCAAGCCTGAACCACAGACCGAGATTCCTACCGGTGCATCTGCACATGATACTTTTTGGGATTTTGTTTCCTTAGTGCCTGAATCTGCACATGCGGTGATGTGGGCCATGTCGGATCGGGGTATTCCGCGTAATTTAAGAGCCATTCAGGGCTTTGGTGTGCATACTTTCCGTTTTATCAATGCCGAGAATAAAGCTGTTTTTGTGAAATTCCACTGGACGCCAAAACAGGGTCTAGCCCAACTGGTCTGGGATGAAGCACAAAAACTGGCAGGTAAGGATCCGGATTTCCATCGTCGTGACTTATATGAAGCGATTGCATCCGGTAACTATCCGGAATGGGAACTGGGTGTACAGGTCGTTCCAGAAGAAGATGAGATGAAGTACGACTTCGACTTGCTGGATCCAACCAAAATTATTCCGGAAGAACTGGTGCCAGTGACACCGATTGGCAGAATGGTACTGAACCGTAATGTCGATTATTTCTTCGGTGAAACCGAGCAGGTGGCATTCTGTCCGGGACATATCGTACCGGGACTGGATTTTACCAATGATCCGTTATTGCAGGCACGTCTGTTCTCCTATACCGATACTCAGCTCAGCCGTTTAGGTGGCCCGAACTTCCACCAGATTCCAATCAACAAGCCAGTTTGTCCATTCCACAATAACCAGCGTGACGGTCTACATCAGCGTATTGTGCATATCGGTCAAGCCAGTTATGAGCCGAATTCGATTGACAATAACTGGCCGGCTGAAACTCCGTCCGCAGCACAAGGTGGTGGTTTTGAAAGCTATCAGGAGCGTATTGATGGACACAAGATTCGTCAGCGCAGTGAATCTTTCAGTGATCACTTTAGTCAGCCCCGCCTTTTCTATCGCAGTCAGGCACCTCATGAGCAAAAGCATATTGTCGATGCCTATGTCTTCGAGCTGAGCAAGGTGGAACGTAAATATATTCGTGAGCGTGAAGTTCTGGAAGTGCTCTGCAATATCGATTTGGACTTGGCACAGCAGGTTGCTGATCAATTGGGCATTGAAATTCCGGCAGAGAAAAAGGCAGCAACATTGCCAGATGTGCAGATTTCACCACGCTTATCTTTCGAGGCATTTAAACCTGAAGATATTAAGGCACGCAAAATTGCGCTACTGGTGCACGACAAGGCCAATGAGGCCAGTATCAAAGCTGTTCAAGCCTGGGCAGAATCAGAAGGTGCTGTGGTCGATGTACTGACCCCAAAACCGGGTCCGGTACTGGGTCAGCAAGGCGAGGTGATTCCTTCCGATGGTATGCAAAAAGCAGAACCATCCATTGCCTATGATGCCGTGGTGATTGCTGACGGTGATAATTACGATGTGGTAATGAAAGACGGTGTGGCGACTCATTATCTGCTGGAAGCCTACAAGCATTTAAAACCAATCGTGTTCCTGGGTGATAAAGGTAAGCTGATTGAAGATCTGCGTTTGGTTAGCGATGAAGGAACTCTGGCAAACGGACAGTTTGAAGCAGTACAAGATAGCTTCAAGACTTTAATCCTAAACCATCGTGTCTGGACGCGTGAAGCGATTGCGGAAGCGATTCCTGCCTAAACGATTCAATTTATGTTAGAGGATAGAGGCTAAGGCTTCTATCCTCATGGTTTTAAAATGGATGAAGAGATGGTAAGACTGGATGTCAAAAAGTTGTTAGCACAAGCACAACAAGCCAAATGGAGCAGAGAACAGGACATTTATCTCATTGAACATAATCATTTGCCTTTAGCTGAACTAATGCAGCAACTCTGTTTCAATGAAGAAGAGATTAATGCACGGCGTAAGGTACTAGGGCTGACCACACGTTTAAAACAAATGCGCAAGCTTTCTCATTAACTGACTTTAAAAACACAACAACATTATCCGTATTTTATGAGGAACCGCATGCATGAACCTCGGTTCAATATTACAAAGATTTGAAAATTCTCCTCTGGAGCTACAAGAAAAAATTCAGCACACTTTAATGGAACTGGTGGCGATTTCCGAACAGGTGCCTTATCCCGCTTCCGGAGCGACCTTAAAACGCTGGCAGATACTCAGCCAGGTTTCAGCCAGCAATCTGAGTCTGGGTAAACTCTATGAATCGCATTTAGATGCTTTAGCTATTCTGCATGAACTGAATATTCCGGTAGAACAAAAAGGCTTATGGGCAGTATGGGCAGCAGAAGGTGGCCCCAAACCTTTAACATTGCAAGCAGGAAAGCTAAGCGGAATTAAGCCTTGGTGTTCTGCATCGGTCTGGGTGCAACACGGTCTGCTGACTCACCGTGATGAGCAGCAATATTCACAATTACTGATTCTAGATTTGTCGCAAGAAGGCATTCAGCATCATCAGGATGCTTGGCAGGCAGTGGGCATGCAGCATACCTTGACTGCCCGGCTGGAACTGGATCATGTTGAGGTGGAAAAAGTCGCAGCTCCAAATGCCTATCTGGATCGGCCCGGATTCTGGCATGGCGCCGCAGGTGTGGCCGCGTGCTGGTATGGCGCAACCGTGCGTTTGGCTGAATATTTAAGACAGGCAGTATTGTTAAAACCGCATGCCTATAAGGCCATGTATCTCGGTGAAATTAGTCGGGAGCTTTTAGCGACACAGTCCTTATTTTATCAAGTTGCTGCATTGATTGATCAGCAACCGCAACACGCACATGAGTTAAAGATTCGTAGCCTACGTGCTCAGGTGGAAGCGACTGCCTTAAATGTACTAACTCATGTAGGTAAGGCACTTGGTGCTGGGCCGTATTGTGAGCATCCGCATTTCGCTCGGCTTGCAGCAGATCTTCCGGTATTTATTCGTCAAAGTCATGCTGCATTTGACTTGGAGCGGATTGGCGAGCTGACTGCACAGGAGGAACAATTATGGACGTTATAAGACATGAGATTGTAGGGGATCGTGTCATCCATGGTGAAGGCACAAGACTTGAAGAATGGCGTTCCTGTCAGATCCTGCAACAGATGCCGGAATTTGATATTCCTAAGGTTATTCCTCTAGATGCCAGAGTCTGCATCATTGCCCCTCATCCTGATGATGAAATTTTGGGCTGTGGAGGCCTGATTCAGCATCTGGACAAATTGGGCTATCAGATCGTACTTTTTGCCGTTACCAATGGGACAGCCAGTCATCCCGGCTCTAGTCTGTATACTCCCGAAGAGTTGAACCAGATTCGTCCTGCTGAAACGCGAGCAGCTTTAGAAGCATTACCTTTAAAACAGAATATTCTGCGGATCGCTTTAAACATTGAGGATGGTAAAGTCGCAGAACAGCGGAATGTGTTGCAACAGCATCTACAATCTTATCTGCAGCCGAATGATGTGTTAATTAGCACATTTGTTCATGATGGACATCCAGATCATGAAATTACGGGGCAAGTCACACAGCAGCTGGCCACTGAACTTCATTTGCCCTGTATTCAGGTCTTGATTTGGGCATGGCATTGGGCAGCCCCTGGAGATACCAGAATTCCCTGGGCCATTGCTCATCAACTCAAATTAACTGAGGAAGAATTACAGTATAAGTCTCGAGCTGCGCGGTGTTTTAAGAGCCAGATCGAGCTTGATCCGACGATAGATCAATCACCTATTTTGCCAGAGCAGGCATTGCAACGTATTCTACAGCCCTGGGAGGTGTATCTGTATGAACAGTAAAGCAGCCTATGATCAGGAATATTTCGATGCCTTATATGCACTGAATCAGGGAGATCCCTGGCAATATGAACAGCGTTGGTATGAACAGCGCAAACGGCAGATTTGTCTGGCGGTCTTGCCGAGCTTGCTGTTTGACTCCGCGATTGAAATTGGTTGCAGTAACGGCATCTTCAGTCAGGAACTGGCGCAGCGGACAAATAGCTTAATGTGTCTGGATGCGAATGATACTGCGATCCAGTTGGCGCAGCAGCGTTTACAAGCTTATCCGCATGTGCAGGTGCTACAGTGTGTCGTACCAGATGAATTGCCGAGACAGAAATTTGAGCTCATTGTTGTCAGTGAGATTTTATATTATCTGAACCCGATTGCTCTGCAACAGGTGCTGACATGGCTGCATACTGCACTGGAACCGGGTGGATGTATCTTGAGTTGTCATTGGCGCGCGCCAATCTCGGGATTTAGCCTAAATGGTGAAGATGTCCATCAGTATCTTAAAGTGCATTTAAACTATTCCCATCGTTTAAGTTTGCAGGATTCCGATTTTTTGATAGATCTCTGGCTGAATTCAGCGCAATCCGTAGCAGAGCAGGAGGGCTTAAGATGAAAAAAATCGGTGTGGTGATTCCGGCCTGTAATGAAGAAGCCTATATTGAACGCTGTCTGTTAGCCTTAAAATCAGCACAAACTTATTTTTTTCAATATTTTAAAACAATAGAAAATCTTCCTGAAATCCAGATTCTCGTGGTCTTGGACCATTGTACTGATAGCACCGCCGTTAAAGTTCAGCAAATGGGCATTCCGGCTATGAGCTGCGACTTCCGAAATGTCGGAAAGGCACGCCATTTGGGGATTCAGCAAATGATCGAGCAGGGCTGTGACTGGATTTGCTGTACCGATGCCGATTCATTCGTACAGTGTGACTGGTTTCAGATGATGTTACAGCATCAACCCACCGATGCGATTTGTGGTGTGGTCGAGCTGGATCAATGGGATCATTTAAGCCGGAAAACCCGTCAGGCTTATCTCCGACATTATCAGGACAGCATGGGACATCGGCATGTTCATGGCGCAAACCTGTGTTTTAAAGCTTCGGCTTATATACAGGTCAATGGGTTTCAGCAACTGGACTGTCATGAAGATGTCGATTTCATCCGTCGTTTAGAAAAAGCTGACGCGCAGATTGTCTGGTCGAATCAGCTGAGAGTCACTACCAGCAGTCGTCTTAGCTCAAAAATTGCTGCAGGTTTTGCACATTTTCTACAAAAACTTGAGCTTAAGCAGGCCGCGAAAAAACCGATCAGCCTATGTAAATAAAAGCATAAAACTATAAATTTTATACAATCAGATACTTGTAAAAAATCTTAAAATTCGTGTCTAAAAACTATTCCATTTAAATTTATTCTGTTTATAATTCACGCAAATTCAGCCCCGCAAACTTATACATTCTAGCTATAAGTCTGTGGGGTTTTTCTATGGATGATCGGTAATGGATGCCTGAGCCTTCTTTTTTGGTAATACAATGTTCAATCAAACACTGCTTTCTCGAATTCAGTCTCCATCACCATATCTATGGCAGAAAATAGCGACTGCGTTGTGCTTCTTTAGCTTGGGCTTTAGTACTGCGGCTTGGGCACCCTTAATTCCATATGCACAGCAGCGCCTGTTATTAAATCATGCTGATTTTGGCCTGTTATTGCTGTGTGCCGGGATTGGTTCAATGCTGGCGATGCCACTGGCCGGCCGACTGGCCAATGCCTTAGGTTGCCGTACTGTTTTAGCCGTAATTCTCAGTGCATTTTTGTTCATTCTGCCTGCTCTGGCTTATAGTCCGAATCATTTAATGATGGCCATCAGCCTGTTTTTCTTTGGTGCCAGTGCCGGGGCTTTGGGCGTGACTGTCAATATTCAGGCTGCACAGATTGAGAAAAAACTCGGTAAAAGTTTAATGTCAGGTTTTCATGGAGTGTGTAGTTTAGGCGGTCTAGCAGGCGTACTGGGCATGACCATGTTAATGGGATTCGGCTTGGCGCCTTTAACTGGTGCGGTGATTGTCAGTGTGATTTTGCTGCTTATTGCCTTATTTGCTGTTCCTTTGAGCTTGGGTGCTGAGCCAAAAACGGCGGTAGAAGAAACATCATCAGAACAGTCGGTGAAAAAAGCAGCACCGACCTGGGCGATTTTAGGCATTGGTCTGATCTGTTTTGTGGCTTTTCTGTCAGAAGGTGCAGCTATGGACTGGAGTGGTATTTATCTTGCTACTGAGTTCAGCCTGCCTGCGGCGCAAACCGGTTTAGCTTATAGTTTCTTTGCGGGTTTGATGGTACTAGGACGTTTTAGCGGTCACCTGATTATTCAGCAGTTTGGTGAAAAAAATACGATTCTGTTAAGTGCACTCTTGGCTGCAACCGGTTTATTAACCGTGGTTTTTGCCCCAGTCTGGCAAGTGGTGTTGGTCGGCTATGCGATTTTAGGTTTAGGTAGTGCCAACATTGTACCGCTGATGTTTTCTCGTGCAGGACGCCAAAAAACTTTGTCTTCACATGTGGCATTGTCTTATGTATCGGTATTTGCTTATACAGGTTCGTTGATTGGGCCAGCATTGGTCGGCTTTGGTAGTGAAATCATCGGATTGAGCTTAGTATTTAGCGTCATTGCGATTGGTCTATTGAGTATTGTGATTTTAAATCATCTCACTGCAGACCCAAGCGAAGTACAACAAAGCGAAGAGATTGTGGCTCCTCTTCAAAATGAAACACCAGCTTAATGCTGGTGTTTTTTTACTTAAAAATTTAGGCATGTACACTGAACTGGTTTGAAGCTCCTGCAGCCACCGGACGATAGATCCGCAGGCTTTGTGAGTTTTTCAGGTCAGTGATAAACTGATCACGCCAGCGAATAATATCGAAATTTTTCAAGCCTTGGCTTAAATAACGATAGCGCTCTAAACGTTCTGATTTAGACATGCGCAGCGCCTTCTTCAAAGCTTTAGCCATACTGTCATGCTCATAAGGATCGACCAGTAAGGCTTCTTTCATTTGTTCAGCAGCACCGGCATATTTAGATAGAATCAAGACACCCGGATCTAAAGGATCCTGTGCAGCAATATATTCCTTGGCGACCAGATTCATACCATCCCGGATCGAATTTACCCAGCAAATATCTGCCTTACGATACAGTTGCATCAAGGCCTCATGGCCCAAAGTATCATAGCTGCAATCGAAGGGTAACCAGTCCGCTGTGCCATGCTGGCTATTGAGTTCATGCACAGCAGCTTTAAATTGCGTATACAGGTTCTTATAGGTCTTTACATCCAGTCGGCATGGACAGGCAATTTGTAATTGCTGGAATTGATTTTTAAACTCCGGTTGATCTTCTAGCAAGCTCTGCAACGATCCGATTTTTTCCAATAAGCCTTTACTATAATCAATCCGGTCAACTGAAATGATGGTTTTATAAGGCTGCACTGTATCCAGATCAAAGGGAAGCTTTTCCAGATGGGTATCTGAGGCCTGATTCTGTAGTTGCACAGGATGCACACCAATCGGATAGCATTTCACATGAATCTTTCGAGATTGATAATTCAGGATTTCATTGTGACGATGCTGCACTTTTAAGGTCTGTTCAAGGAAATTTAAACAGTTTTCCTGATCGCGAGAGGTCTGCAAACCCAGTACATCGTAGTTGGCCAAATGATGTGCCAGATCGCGATGGGCGGGTAAAGTCTGCCAGAGCCTTAGTTCAGGAAAGGGAATATGCAGGAAAAAGCCAATACGGTTACGCATGCCCAGTTTACGGCAATAATGCGCCACGCTTAAAAAATGATAATCATGGATCCAGATAATATCATGTGGAGATGCTACCTGTTTCAGGTGCTTGGCAAAGCGTAAATTGACATCCTGATAGATCTTAAAATCCTGCGGCTGATAATCTACAAGTTGATGCTGATCGTGCATCAGTGGCCATAATGCATTGTTGGCAAAACCACAATAAAAGCCTTGATATTGGGATTCAGTCAATGGACTCGTGTGATATTCAACATTTTGATGCTTCAGGATTTGAAACTTCTGCTCTTTCGTCTGGTCAACTCGGGATCCATTCCAGCCAACCCAGATACCGCCTATATCCTGCAAAGCATCCTGCAATGCCACCGCTAATCCACCTGCCTGTGTATTGTCTGACTTAGGTAGATTTACACGATTTGATAACACTATGAGTTTCGACATGTAATTTCTCCAATAATAATTGTTGTTGTGCTTTCAATATTTCTAAGAATTCCGCTAGAAAAGCCTGTACTTGAGTCACGTTTTCGAGGCGATGTTGTGCCACGGTGTTGCCTGTACCGACTTTGATAGAGCAGCCTTTGAATGTGTTGATGACTTGAAAACCGGCTTCGTCGGTCAGGTCATCTCCGATAAAAATGGGGTAATGATCACTTAAGTGATATTGCTGAATGATTTGTTGGATGGCTGAACCTTTATTTGCCCCTTTGGGCACCAGTTCAAATACAAACTTTCCAGCCTTAAGTTCAAAATTCTGAAAATGGGCGAGACAATCCAAGGCAAATGCATGCACTTGATGCTCTAAATGGGGATGTTCACGAAAATGCAGGGCGACTGAATAGTCTTTAATTTCTATTCGAGTCTGAGCAATATTATTACTATGTTCTGTAATATAATTTTTTAATAATTCAAACTGTTCAGGATTTAAGTCAATTAACTTGCTTAAACGCGATTGATAGCTTAATTCCAGACCGTGAGAACCGGCAATATTCCAGTCAAATGGATAAATAAGTTTTTGGGCTTGTGCAATTGAGCGACCGGTCACTAATATTAGCTGAATATATTGTTGTAACTCTTTTAAGGTATTTAAGGTTCCGCTCTTAATTATACTTTTTGCTGGATCTGGGTGGAATTCAGAAATGGTTCCATCAATATCAAGAAATAAAACAAGTTTGTGAGAATAAATAATAGGTTTGAGCTGATTTAAAATCACTTGAGGTAATATATAAGAAGATGTAGCAAGTGAATCTTCTAGGTCTTGATCTTCTTTGAGAATCGACATAAATACTACCTAAGCCTCTGAAATTAAATTGATTTAAAAGTTAAAGCTACCTGAATGTTCATTGATCTGATTAAATTTATAACATATTTCATTTAACAGACTGGCTTTAAGTGCAGAAACGAAACACTTTTAACAAGTACGGTTACTTTGTAAGATTTAGAAATATTTTGGTAGAAATCCAGTATTGTTAATAAATTTTAAAAATAAATTATGCAGATTTTATATTTTAAGTTTTTCCTGGATTGAGTATTTTTCGGGATTTTAAATAATAAGATTTATTATTTAATCGTTATTTTTGAATATGTATCTTGTAATCAATTTTTAAGAAATAGTATTTATTATTAATTTGTATTGTATTTTTTAAAATATATGGGGAGATGTGATTTTGAGATATTTTTAAATATAATAATTTAAATAAATTTATAAATTAGGCATATACAATAAGTTGACAAAAATAACTAATGATGCGAAAAGGTTTTTTTAGTTAACAGATGTTCACACATGCCTAGAATTGTTTCTGTACCACTTAGTTTAGAACAGCGAGAACGACTCATTTTTCTGGTCAAGCATGCAAAACATTGGCGTGAAAGGCAACGTGCCCAAACTATTCTCTGGCTTTCCGAAGGTAAAAGTGTTGCGGAAGTTGCCACTCTACAAGAACGTATCCCAGAAACCATAAGGCTACA